>SVER01000045.1 GCA_015057315.1 Pseudobutyrivibrio ruminis
CCCTTAGGATCGAAATCAGAACCACCCTTACCACCACCGATAGGAAGTGTTGTAAGTGAGTTCTTGAAAATCTGCTCGAAGCCTAAGAACTTAATAACTGATAAATTTACTGAAGGGTGAAGTCTAAGACCTCCCTTGTATGGTCCGATGGCTGAATTAAACTGAACTCTGTAACCACGGTTAACCTGAACCTTGCCCTGGTCATCTACCCATGATACTCTGAACTGGATAATACGCTCTGGCTCAACGATACGCTCGATAACGCCAAGCTCCTCAAGCTTTGGATTAGCAGCAACAACTGGCTCTAATGACTCTAAAACCTCGCTAACTGCCTGAAGGAACTCCTTCTGTTCTGCGTTTCTTGACTCAAGTCCGTCATAAACGCGCTGTAAATAACTACTCTTAAAATTCATTACAATATATCTCCTTTCAGATTGTGTAGTTCAGATAAAATCTAGAACAAATTTTACATCATTCACCACTTTAATGCAATAAAGTTTTTCTAAAAATATTATCACATTATTTTATATCAAAAAGTCTGTCAACCCTTACTGTTATCATACTTGATATAACACCAATTACTATACCTGAAATTGTTCCAATTACAATAAGAAATGGCAGATAATATAAAAGACTTGCTGTTTCAAGAACAAACATGGCCACTATTATCTGACCCACATTATGAAAAACGCCGCCTAGCACACTGACTCCTGTAATTGAAAAGAGCTTTGCTCTTTTGGCGATTAGCATAACAACAAATGATAGCAAAGCACCTGCCATAGAGTATAGCATCATAGCAAGATTACCAAAGGTAAATCCAACCAGCACAACCCTTACAACAGAAAGCAAAGCTGCATCCTTTTTTCCTAAGGTATAAAGGGCTACCATTACAACTAAATTAGCAAGACCTACTTTTGCACCAGGGATTCCAATATTAAGTGGAAGTAAATATTCCACATAGGATAATACAAATGCCAAGGCTATAAGCAAGCCTAAGCACGCAATTCTTTTTGTTTTCATATATTCTCCAATATGCTAATGAGTTGCCCCATCTATATCATCTTCATCACTGTTTTCTATTGTAACTACCAGCTTGTTAGGAAGGCATACAATAGTCTGACCATCATACTGAACTTTCATATGATGCACACAGATTTGATCCCTACAGCTAGCCTCTTTAATCTCGCAAATGCCATCATGGATTGATATTACATTATAGGCACCATCTGATAATTCAATTCGTTCAGTTACATCTTTATCTAATGGGAATCTTCCGTATTCCTCGCCATCTATTGTTACCACAGCAGCTGCTGCACTACCTGAATTATTACGGCTGATTAAATTTGAGGTAAGCACTACAATTCCTGTTACTAATAAAATCCCTATAATCAAATAATAATCATTTTTCTTCATAATATTTATTCTATAATGCTATCCTTAAAATTCTTGGAATATTCCTTTGTTCCATCATGGTATACCCACATAGCCTCAACATTATCAAGCTTTTCAACAAATGCCTGTCCCTCTTCTATTGTCATGTTAAAAAGTGCTGTGGATAAGGCATCCGCCTTTGCAGAATCATCGGTAATGACAGAAACTCCTGCAAAGCTTTCTGCAGGAAACAGAGTGTCAGGATTAATAATATGACAATATTTTTTGCCATCAACCTCATAAAAACGCTGATAATCACCAGATGAAACCACACACTGGCCATCTGAGATTTCAACCTTTTCTATGTATGGATTAGCGCTTTCAAGGTCAGGATTTTGAATTGCTATTTTAAAATTATCACCGTCAGCTCTATTTCCAATACATGCTATATTACCACCAACACTAAATAGAATATTATCCATTCCATTTGCCTTGCAGTACTCTAATACTTTTTGCACTGCATAGCCCTTGGCAATGCTGCCTACATCAAGAGACATATCTGCATCTTCTAAATAAACTGTGCCATTTTCTTTATCGATTATAAGCTTATTTATGTCGCAATGCTTAGCTGCTTCCTGCAAATCTGAAAGTGGTGGCACACTGGCAGCTTCTGGATTATTAAGGCCTTCCTCCCTATATTCGTGCCATATCTTTAGAACAGAGCCCATTGCAATATTAACCTTGCCATCAGTAAGCGTATACATTTCCTTACCAAACTGTAGCATATCTATAATATCAGAATTAACCTTAACAGGCTCATTGCCTGCATTGTCATTAATGGTTTTGATATTATTGATTCCATCATAATCATTATATATATCATAAAGATTATTGTAATAGGTAAGCTGCTCTTTAATCACTGATGCTTCCTTATCAAATTCCTCTTGTGATGTAGTAAAGCCTGTAATATCAGTGCTGGTATCAAATACATCCAAGAAGTTGACTGTGTATTTGTTAAGGACTGCATCTCTATCATCCTTTATGCCAGCCTTGCTTCTACCACCACACTGTACTCCAATGATAATAGCTATTAATGCTAAAATAATAATTACTGAGATTAATTTAAAATGTTTCATTATTCTACCTGCTCAAAATATTAGGGAGTGTACAATGTACACTCCCCACTGCCTTATCCATTTTAAATTAGTTTCGTCTAACAGGCAACAGTTTTTATAAAGAAGTAAATTTTTGTGTAGTATCATTAAGCTGTTCTGTTACCTCAGTATTCTTATCCATAGCCTCAAAAATCTTCTTAATGCCTGTTACAATCTCTGATGAGTTCTCTGCGCTCATATTAATAGCAAGTGAGCTTTCCTGAACAGAATTTGTAATGGTTTCAACAGACTCTACCATGGCCTTCATAATCTCATTAAGACTATCTGCCTTCTCAGTAAACTCTGTTAGCATTTCATTCATTACATCTGCTGTATGTCCGTATTTCTCGCCTGTATCTACAAATTCATCATAATCACCTATAACAGTACCATTGATAAAATCAAGTACTTCTTTTGCGTTTGATGCTAGGGTATTAACAGCTGATGTTACCTCGCTGGCAATATCCTGGATAGTAGCTGCTGTCTGACGGGAATTAGCTGCAAGTGAACTGATTTCATCAGCAACAACAGCAAAGCCCTTACCTGCCTCTCCTGCTCTGGCTGCCTCAATAGATGCATTGAGAGCAAGAAGATTTGTCTGGCTTGCAATATCCAAAATATCATTTGTCAAATCGCTAATCTGACTAACCTTTTCTGAATCCTTAACAGACTTCTCAAGGGTATCAGATAAAGCTGCCATCTTTTCACCAACATCAGATTTCTTGGTATTAACCTTTACCTGAAGTTCATCAGCCTCATGCTTAATCTCGTTGGCGGTTCCAGAGCCCTCCTCTGCCTGGTCAGTGATGCGCTGAGCTGCCACCTTAACATCCTCAACTCTTTCGTTAATAGAATCAAGAATTCCTACAACTGATTCCATATTAGCTGATAACTCTTCCAGTGCTGCAGATGAATTTGTTACATTGTCATCTGCTATCTTAAGCTGTGAGCTTACCTCCTCAGAGCTGGCTGTAAGGACAACTGTTCCATCCTTTACATCCTTCATTATACCTTGCAGTGTCTCTATAAAATGATTTATACCATTTGTAATATAACTAAGCTCTGATTTTGTCTTTGTGTTGATTCTTGCTGTAAGGTCACCCTGGCCCCTTTCAATATTATCAATAATATGGTTAACTTCGCCGCTAATGCCTTTAATCTTTACAACAATACTAAAGTAGCTTACAAGGAAGTTTAGAATAATCAAAACTATAATAACAACAGTTCCAATAAAGGCAATTATCTGACCCTGATTCATCAATTTCTTCATTGAACCGCTTGTGCTATCTGCTGAATCAGATATAGCCTCATCTAAAACCTCTGTAGAATGAATAATAGCAACTTTTTGAATCTCTGCCTTGTCAAAAAGTATAGCATAGGCGTTAGCCTGGTCCCCTGCATCACATTTAGCAATAGCATTATCAATAAGGGCTACCATACGCTCATACTGACCTGAGATTTCTTGAAGCTGATTAGTAGCTTTTTCATTATTATACTGAGCAAAATCTTCGTTTAGCTGATTAATATCATTAGCAATAGTCTCTTTTGCTATATCTATCTGTGGTAAAAGTGCTTCTTTTGTTTCTACTGCGTCAGATGCTATGTAGCCTGTTACCTGATCATAAAGAGACATTACATCTGTTTTAAGAGCAGCTTCATGTGAGGTAAGAGCCATCATAGAACCAAACATATCTATACTGCTGTTTGTAGAGGTAACCATTGCCCTCATAATAAACATCATAACCACTAAGAATGCCACAAGCATAGCTACGTTGAGGGCTGATATTCTTACTACAATTGAATTTAATGGTGATACTTTCTTTTCTGTGTTGTTGTTCATTATCATACCCTCCTTTCTACAGCTTTGCATACCATTCTTCAATGGTTCTGTTTATATCGTTCTTAAAGCTGGCTGCATCCAGCTCCCCATTTGCGTATCTATAGAAGCAATAGCAAAGACCACCTTCACTATTTCCAATTCCTTCAGGCATCTCCATCCAATGCCAATTAGATGTTTTGCCTGCTGCTATGTAATCAGATACAGTCTTAGCAAAAGGATCAGATGCCACATAGCTACAATCTGTAAATGGACTGATACAGCCTGCCTCTTCTACTAGAATCTTTTGTCCTGCATCCTCTGAGCACCACTGAAGAAATGCTTTGGCCTCTTCTACATTTCCTTCCTTGGACACAGCCCACCATGAAGGTGCCGATGTAAGTATTGTATCAATGCCATCTTCAAAGGCATAAGGAATCATTCCTACTGGAAAACTGCCTGCTGCCTGATATTCTGCTGAATTATCACCATTAAGTGCAGCACCTATCCAAGAGCCTTGGGTTATAAATGCATATCTACCTGAGGCAAAGCCTGAAAGCTGGTCTGCATAAGTACCTGTTGTGATTAAGGCTGGATCCGAATACTGGTTAAATAAACCAACCATTCTTGCAAAATTATCAAACCTTGCATCATCTACTCTTTTTTCATTTGTGAACAAATCTATGTAGGTAGTATCATCTCTGGCTAAACCAGAATCTAAATATGTACCAAAAATATGATTTCCACTAGACCATCCTACATTTACAGGTTCTGCGCAATATCCTACAACCGCTGTAAGTCCTAATGCGTCCTTGTTGGCATTTAGGCTTTCAAAAGCGCTTTGCATAGTTTCAAGATTTGTAATAGAAGCTGGATCTATTCCTGCTTTACTTAATATATCTGCGTTATATGCAAGTCCAATAGCCTCTGTAGTATATGGAAAACCTATTGTTCCATATTTTTCATCCACATATGCAGCATCTGTTTTGCCGACCCATTCCTGGTCGCTCAAATCTACCAGTAATCCTTCCCAGTTACCAAAGCTTGCAGCCTCACAGGCTATAATATCTGGCATTTGGTCTGATAAATAATAGCCTTTTAGTGTAGCTTGCGCATCCACACCTGCATCGACCCCCAGTACGTTAACATGCACTCCTGTCTCTGCTTCATAGGCTGCACCTAGAGCCTCTACCTGTGATTGTATTTCACCTTTAATATTAAGCATTGTAATAGATTTTTGAGTGTGGTCTTTAGCTTCGTCTTTACCTGAATCAGCTTTACCACATCCACTTAGTAACAAACTTAATGTTAAAAAGCCACTTAATAATAAATAGAAATTGTTTTTCATAGCCCACCTCTTAAACTATTATTTATTATAGTTACGTCAATCTTCTGTATTATTTCCAACCTCAAATCTACTAACTTCTTCCTGAAGTCTTTCCGAAATTTCCCTATTACTTTCTGAATCATCATGAATAACTGTAATAGATTCAAGAATTCCTGTGGTAGATTCAGTTGCATCTGAAACACCTTGTGTACAATCATTAATAACACTGGAAATATGGTTGATTTCAGAAGTCATTTCATTAATAGTAGTATTGAGAAGGATAGTATTATCATTTACATTATCAAGAACTTTATTAATATCCTCCGCATCTTGATAGTACTGCTTTGCAACATTTTCGAAATCATCATAATCCTGAAGCACCGTCTCGCTAACGTAAGATAACATTTCATTTGAATTATCTGCCAATGCCTCAACAGCTGATATAACCTGATTACTGATTTCCTGAATAGAATTGGCAGTGTCCTTACTATGTTCTGCAAGCTGTCTTATTTCATCAGCTACTACAGCAAATCCCTTACCTGCCTCCCCGGCTCTTGCAGCTTCAATAGATGCATTTAACGCAAGCAGATTAGTTTGTGCTGCAATAGAAAGGATATCCTCTGTAAGTGTTTGAATCTGTTCAACATTCTTGCTTTCTTCAATAGAGTTCTCTAATGTATCTCTAATTGAAGAAACCATTTCATTTGTAGATTCCTTTTTCTTTTCAGTCTTTTCACGAATAACAGTTGCATGATCTTTTATTGTTCCAACATGCTTTGTACCCTCACTAACCTCAGTTGAAACCTGGCCAACAGCATTGTTTACATTTGTTGCTTCATCATTTAATGAAATCAATGTATTGTTTGCTGTTTCCATACTAGCTGTAAGCTCTTGCATAACAGCTGATACATTACTTACATCATCCTTTGATGCATTTACTATTCCAACTGTATTTTCTACTGATGTGTAAATATTTCCAGACTCATCTTTGATAGTAATAATTATATTTTCAAGGGTTTCCAGGAAATTATTAATTCCTTTTACTAATACTCCAACCTCATCATTTGATTTATTGTGAATTCTTTTAGATAAATCGGCATTTCCTGCATTCATATCTTCAAGTATATCGTCTAATTCTTTTGCTGCACTCATAAGTGGAGATACAGATTTGATAACCATAATAATTGCTCCAACTGAAGAAATAATCAGCAATGTAAGACCTATAAATATAGCCTTTTGTACTTCTTTTTCAGCTTTATATAGCCTTACATCATTTGCTTCAACTAGCTTTTCAAGCTTTTCTGACATTAGCTTAACATTATCTTCATAGCCTAATATAAGCTCATGGGCTGATGCGAAATATAATCCAGAGGCGTCTGCAATTTTACCTGCATAAAACAATTCTTCCATCTGCTTATATAAATCAGCAAATCCTAATCCTGAAGAGCTTAATATAGCATATTCCTCAGAAAACTCTTTATCATCCACCTTTTTTACCTGTTCGCCTAAGTCATTAATTGCTTCGACCATAGCTTCATACTCAGCTTTACCTGGGTCAATCATGGTTTTTGCTGTGTCAGGGTCTGCCATAGCGCCCATGTTATCCATGGTACAAACCAGGAAAAATCTTTTGACAAGGTTCTGAAGATTAGTATTTGCATTTCCAAAATCTCTTTCGATTTGTAGATAAGTATCAGACATGGTATTCGCCGCATCTACCGCAGTTCTAAAATTGATTCCAATAATAGATACACCTATTATCATTACCAAATCTAAAATCACAATACATGTCAAAATTTTTGTTTTTAAACTCTTCATCATAATAATTACTCCTTAAAACCCATTCACAGTAACAATTGATTATAATTTTTTTCAGGAAAACAATAAAAACTCCTACAAAACAGACTTCTTACTGACAATTCCCTGTACTATCTGCAAAAAGTCCAAATATTACAACTAATTAAATTTTAGCATCAAAAAAACGCCACAGCAATGCTGTGGCGTGTAGTAATTTTGAATATTCTGTGTTAAAATTATGACTTCTTGTTTTTCTGATGAAAAACAAAAACCTATGTATTTTTACACATTAATTTCTGCCTTAACTCCAATTATATCTTTATTAGCCTCAAGAATAGGGTTAATTACATCACGAAGATAAACCTCTACCTGACGAGGGCTACGTCCTACATATCTAGCTGGCTCCATTGTAGCTTCAAGCTCTTCAAGTCCCATTGGGAACTCATCATCCGCAGCTATAAGCTCAAGAAGGTTATTCTCCTTACCTTCTACCTTAACGTTCTTGCCTGCCTCCATAGAAAGTGTACGAATCTTCTCGTGTAGCTCCTGTCTGTTTCCACCAAGCTTTACAGCATCCATCATGATGTTTTCTGTAGCCATGAATGGAAGCTCAGACATAAGACGCTTTGTAATAACCTTATCATAAACAACAAGACCATCTACAACATTTAAGCAAAGGTCAAGGACACCATCTGTTGCAAGGAATCCCTCTGCAATAGAAAGACGCTTGTTAGCAGAATCATCAAGTGTACGCTCGAACCACTGTGTAGCTGATGTAATAGCTGGATTGAGAGCATCAATCATTACGTATCTTGATAAAGATGCAATTCGCTCTGATCTCATAGGATTGCGCTTATAAGCCATAGCTGATGAACCAATCTGGCTCTTCTCAAATGGCTCCTCTACTTCCTTAAGGTGCTGAAGTAATCTAATGTCATTTGACATCTTGTGAGCAGATGCTGCAATACCTGCTAAGATGTTGCAAACTCTAGTATCAACCTTTCTAGAATATGTCTGACCAGAAACTGGGTAGCAAGCCTTAAATCCCATCTTTTCTGCAATCATTGGGTCAATCTTGTCGATTGTATCATTGTCACCGTTGAAAAGCTCTAGAAAGCTAGCCTGTGTACCTGTTGTACCCTTAGAACCAAGAAGCTTAAGAGTTGAAAGAACATAGTCAAGGTCCTCAAGGTCCATTACAAACTCGTTAAGCCAAAGTGTAGCACGCTTACCAACTGTAGTAGGCTGTGCTGGCTGGAAATGTGTAAATGCAAGTGTTGGCTGATTCTTATACTTATCTGCAAAGCCTGCAAGCTCTGCAATAACGTTAACAAGCTTCTTTCTGATAAGAAGAAGTGCATCACGCATGATAATAATATCTGTATTATCGCCAACATAGCAGCTAGTGGCACCAAGGTGAATAATACCAGCAGCCTTTGGACACTGCTTGCCATAAGCATACACATGGCTCATTACATCATGTCTTACTTCCTTCTCGCGAGCTACAGCAACATCATAATTAATGTCCTCAATATGCTCCTTCATCTCATCAATCATATCCTGAGTGATGACAGGCTTTCCATCCTGTGAAAGACCTAACTCCATCTCTGTTTCTGCAAGGGCAATCCAAAGTCTACGCCATGTAGAAAACTTCTTATCCTGTGAGAAGATGTACTGCATCTCCTTGCTTGCATATCTCTCTGAAAGTGGGCTTGTGTATCTATCTGTACTCATATTCTCTCCTTATAAACATTTTAAATAGGCCGCGGCCTCCAAGGCTTTCTTGCTCCCGCAGGCCACCTTCCATACTTTCGCTCCGGTGCAGTAGCTCCTCACTCGGTATGGAGCCTTCCTGCTCGCGCTTGCCAACACAGTGTGGCCGCTACTTAGCAAAAAGGGCTAGTATAACAAATTAGCGAAATTATTTCTCGTATTCGCCTCGGATGTCACCTTCGGGTGGGTCTAATGGGTAAGCACCATCAAAGCAACCGTGGCAGATTTCAAGGTCGTCAACCATTTGTGGGAGACGATTTAAATCTAGATAAGCCAGCGAATCGGCTCCGATGATGTCACGAATTTCATCTACGGAATGATTGTAGGCAATAAGCTGTTCACGACATGGTACATCTGTACCGAAATAGCATGGCCATAAGAATGGTGGTGACGAAATACGAACGTGTACCTCTGTTGCACCTGCGTCACGTAGCATCTTTACGATACGATCAGATGTGGTGCCTCGAACGATGGAATCATCAATCATAATAATTCGCTTGCCCTTAACGACCTCACGTAGTGCGTTAAGCTTTACCTGCACCGAAGATTGGCGGCTGGCCTGCTTAGGCTTAATGAATGTTCGACCTACATAGCTGTTTTTAACGAATGCTGTTCCATAAGGAATGCCTGATTCTAAGGAATATCCCTGGGCAGCAGCGTTTCCTGATTCTGGCACACCAACTACTAAATCAGCATCTACAGGGGAATCCTGAGCTAAGAAGCGACCTGCTCTAATGCGGGATTCATATACTGATTGACCATCTATGATACTGTCTGGTCTGGCAAAATATATGTACTCAAAGATACAGCGACCATGCTGGCTCTTATCTATACATCTGCTCTTGTCGGATTTGATTCCAAAATCAGGAGATATTGTAATCATCTCTCCCGGCTCAACATCTCTGATGTATGTTGCACCAACAGTATCAAGAGCACAGGTTTCAGATGCAACCACATAAGCATTGTCACGTTTGCCAATGCAAAGTGGTCTGAAGCCCTGAGGGTCTCGAACTGCAATAAGCTTACGTGGGCTCATTACAACAAGGGAATAAGCGCCCTTTATCTTATCGCAGGCTCTAACAACAGCTTCCTCAACAGTAGCACTGTTTAAGCGTTCTCTTGCAATAAGATATGCAATAGTTTCTGAATCAATTGTAGTCTGGAAGATAGCACCTGTACGTGATAGCTCATCACGAAGCTCTTCTGCATTGATAAGATTACCATTGTGTGCCATTCCAAGGATTCCCTTAAGATAGGAAATAACAAGAGGCTGTGCATTCTCCCTGCAGGATGAGCCTGCTGTAGAATATCTGGTGTGTCCTACACCAATGTCTCCATGCATTCCCTCAAGAATTTCTTCATCGAATACTTCGTTTACAAGTCCCATTCCCTTATTTAAGGCATAGTTTCTTTTTGGACCATTTGTATCAGATACTGCTATACCGCAGCTTTCCTGACCTCTATGCTGGAGAGCAAAAAGGCCATAATAAATAGAGGAGGCAACATCTCCACCGTCAAAATCATACATGGCAAAGACGCCGCACTCCTCATGCAAATCGTCCCATGGCATGTCCTTGTGTCTTAAATCTGTCATAAAATCTCCTAATACACTAGTCTAAGAACATGTGATTCTTTTGCAAATCACATGTTCTAAAGTTTTGCAGTCACTAAACTACCTTTATACCTCAAGCTCTTTACCAGTAAGTAGCTTGTAGGCTTCCAAATATTTATCGATAGTCTTATCGATAACATCCTGTGGAAGAAGGTAATCAGACTCAGGATTAGCCTTAAGCCAATCACGTACAAACTGCTTGTCAAAAGAAGGCTGACCATGACCTGCCTCATAACCCTCAAGTGGCCAGAAGCGTGAGCTGTCAGGTGTAAGCATCTCGTCTGCAAGAACGATATTGCCATTCTCATCAAGACCAAATTCAAACTTTGTATCAGCTATAATGATACCCTTTGAAAGAGCATAGTCAGCGCACTTTTTGTAAAGAGCGATTGTGTTATCGCGAAGAGCCTTAGCGTACTCTTCGCCGTGACCTGGAAATTCCTTTTCAAGAACTTCTATGGAACGTTCATAAGAGATGTTTTCATCATGATCACCAATTTCTGCTTTAGTAGAAGGAGTGTAAATAGGCTCAGGTAATTTATCAGATTCTAACAAACCTGCTGGGAGCTTAATACCACAAACAGTACCATTCTCTTTGTAGCTAGCCCAGCCAGAACCTGTGATGTAACCTCTGACGATGCACTCAATTGGAAGCATTGTAAGCTTCTTGCACATCATTGACTTACCCTTGTATTCATCATTTCTGAAAAACTCAGGCATATCATTTACATCAGTTGAAAGCATGTGATTTGGAACGATGTCTTTTGTCAGGTCAAACCAGAACTTAGACATCTGGGTAAGCACTGCACCCTTGTTTACAATCTTGTTCTTAAGAATAACATCGAATGCAGATATACGATCTGTTGCCACCATGATAATGCTATCTCCATTATCGTATACTTCTCTTACTTTTCCTTCTTTAATTGGTTTCATAATCAAATCCTCTCTCTTTTTATTTAGTTTATTTAAATAGCAATGCTATTTATTTCTTAATTAATAATGACTTACCTGTCATCTCCTTTGGCTGCTCAAGACCCATGATCTCGATAAGTGTAGGAGCGATATCACAAAGTGCGCCGCCCTCACGGAGTGTGTAGTCACTATCGTAGTTAACTAAGATAAATGGAACAGGATTTGTTGTGTGAGCTGTGTGTGGCTCTCCTGTCTCATAATCAATCATCTTCTCAGCATTACCGTGGTCAGCACAGATGAATAATGCTCCATCCTTTTCTTTGATTGCTTCTACGGCATCTCCTACAAGTGAGTCAACACGCTCTACAGCCTTAACAGCTGCCTCTATAACGCCGGTATGACCAACCATGTCTGGGTTAGCAAAGTTGATAACGATAACATCATACTTATCAGACTTAATAGCTTCTACAAGCTTTGCCCCAACCTCTGGCGCCGACATTTCCGGCTTAAGGTCATACGTAGCTACATCCTTTGGTGAATTAACAAGGATTCTTTCCTCATCCTTATTAGGCTCTTCAACACCACCGTTGAAGAAGAATGTAACGTGTGCGTATTTTTCAGTTTCTGCAAGTCTTAACTGCTTCTTGCCATTGTTAGCTAAGAACTCACCGAATGTATTTGTAATGCTCTCCTTTTCGAAAGCGATGTGCTTGTTAGGGATTGTCTCATCGTAATCCTTAAAGCAAGCATAATATAGATTAAGGAATTCTCTATCGAATCCTGTAAACTTGTCATCACAGAATGCTCTAGTAATTTCACGAGCACGATCTGGACGGAAGTTGAAGAATACAACTGAATCGCCATTCTTAACAAGTGAAAGTGGCTTGCCATCTGCATCAGTGATAACTGTTGGAAGAACGAACTCATCAGTAACACCATCATCATAAGAAGCCTGCATAGCATCCTGAACTGAAGTTGCAAGAACACCTTCGCCCTTAACAAGTGAATTGTAAGCCTTCTCAACACGATCCCAGTTGTTATCACGATCCATTGCGTAATAACGACCAGAAAGAGATGCAATAGCACCAACGCCGATTTCGTCCATCTTGGACTGAAGCTGTGCTAAGAAATCCTTACCAGATGCTGGTGGAGTATCACGACCATCAAGGAATGCATGTACATAAACATTTGTAAGGCCGTTCTTCTTGCACATCTCAAGCATTCCGTAAAGATGCTCGATGTGGCTATGAACACCACCATCTGAAAGAAGACCCCAAAGATGAATATCTCCGCCAGTCTTTTTAGCATTTTCGATAGCTTCAAGTAAAACCTTGTTCTGGAAAAACTCACCATCGTTAATAGCCTTTGTTATACGTGTTAAATCCTGGTAGATAATGCGGCCTGCACCGATGTTCATGTGACCTACCTCTGAGTTACCCATCTGTCCATCAGGGAGACCAACAAACATGCCTGATGCCTGTCCTGCCACGTAAGGGCACTCAGCCATTAACTTATCCATAACAGGTGTGTTTGCCATTGCAATGGCGTTTCCCTTTGGATTGTCATTAAGACCATATCCATCAAGAACCATAAGTACTACAGGTTTCTTACTCATAGAAATTCCTCCTTATTATCTAGCAATGCTAGAAAACTATTTATTTTTTAGTAATATGTCCAGCCTTATCAATATTGGCTGTTGAAGATAAACCATTAAGATTATCTATGATATTGCTATATGCTATATCTTCTGAATTAAGCTGTTTGGTAACACCAGCACTAAACTGACATGGAATGAAATAAGGCTCAATCTTACCCTCTGGTGTAATGCGAATCTGCGCTAAGCCTGTATCATAATCTGCTGGCATATTGCCTGTTGTTGCAAACCAATAATTACCCAAGCTATAAAAAATTGGAACATCATCCATGTATTCAACTGTCTGCAAACAGTGCGTGTGACCTCCGATTATTGCATCAGCCCCTGCCTCCACAAAGGCTCTGGCTAAGGCTACCTGGTCAGCACCGTAATTTGCATTCCCCTCTGTTCCCCAGTGTGGGAAAACTAACACATAATCAGCATTGGCTTTGGCTTCTTTGATTGTTTCACAAAAAGCCTCTGGATGTAAGCATTTCATAACACCTGGTGTAACACCAGTAGCTTCTTTAGTGTAATTAAGGGTTCTTTCTATCTGTGTAGCAGCAACAATGGCAATCTTTCGACCGCCTACAATAAAGTAGGCTGGCTTTCTTGCCTCTGCCAAATTAACTCCCGCTCCTACGAAAGGCATCTCTGCCCCAGATAGAGTATTAAGTGTATCTAAAAGCCCTATTTCATCGTAATCATATACGTGATTATTGGCTACACTAACAATATCTGCGCCGATATCTGACATAAGTGAGACCCTGCTAGGATTGCTCCTAAATGTATAGGCTTTACCAGCCAAAGCAGTTCCTCTATCAGTGTACGCGAACTCATTGTTAATCATTAGAATATCTGCAGATTGCATTTCATCAAGCAACTCCTTTGAAAAGCAATCATACACGCCATTCATCTGATGGTCCATATAATCGGTGGTGGCAATTCCTTCTGCGAAGGAAACATCGCCGGTAAAATCGATTACTATATCACCATCAGTCTGTTTATTCAAAACATAAGTCTTGTCGTGGGAATATTGCTGAATACCTGTCATATTGCAATATTCATACCAAAGAACATGTATGCTTTTACCTGTAAGCTGATACCATATCTCTGGTGTATCAAAATTAGCATAACTGGCAATTTCTTCTATTATATCATTGCCATAATCTGCCGTAACCATTCCAAGGAATGATTCATCTACTGGGTGTCCACCAATAAATTCGTTTGTACTATTATTCAATATAGTGTCCCATGCATCTGATAAATCTACTATTTCTATCTTTTGTGGTTCACTCTTTTCAAAATTTACTGTATTGACTTCAGTAGTAATTTTACCGCATCCGGTAAGCAAAGTAATAACATAAATTATAACTAGAACTAAGTAGTTACATTTCTTCATTAATCTGTGCCTTTACTCGGACAACAGCCTCCATAGCTCCTTCATAACCTGAATTGGCAGCCATTTCATAATACGATAAAGCTGTTTCCAAATTCCTCTCTACCCCGTATCCGTTTTCATATAGAAAACCAAGATTAACTTGTGCTATTGCATATCCCTGCAATGCTGCAAGCTTTTGATAATAAACAGCAGATGCAAAATCAACATCTACGCCATATCCATTGTAATACATGTAACCAATCTGGTTTAAAGCAGGTGCATAATCCAAATCAGCAGCCAAAAGATAATACTCCATGGCCTTTTCATAATCTTTATCTACACCTACACCATTTTCATATATCTGACCTAAGTAATAGCTTCCCTTTGCATAGCCAGCTGCTGAGGCCGCTTCAAAAAATGAAATAGCCTGTTCACTATCTTCCTCAACGCCATTGCCCTTAATATATAGAAGGCCTATTGCAACATTAGCCTTATTCTTAGCATATTGGTCAGCTAAATCAGTACTAGTGCTCTTAGCAGCCCTTGAATAATAATCAAAAGCCTTTTTATAATCAACAGCTGTACCAATTCCATTCTCATAAGCATATCCTAGATAATAAGCACCATCTACATCACCAGCTATCTGCGCCTTATAGAATAAATCATAAATGGCCTTATCCTCATCGGAAATAGTGTCTTTAGTGTCTTCATTATCTTCTTTATCATTCTTATCTTCTGAAGAATCAGTATCCTTTTTATCTGATGCTAAATCCTCAGCTTCATTCTCTTCTTCTGCAGCGTCCCTCTGTGCCAAAAGCACTCTGGCCTTACCAACATAGCCGTTAACAGCGCCACCTTCAATGGCTGCGTCAAAAAGCTCTGTAGCCTTTTCTAAATTCTTATCAGCCCCTGTACCTGTAAGATAAAAATATCCAAGAGCACAGGTTCCATCTATATTACCTGAATCGGAAGCCATCTGGTACCATGATATTGCCTCAGTAAAGCTTTGTTTAACATCATCAGTACCATATTCAAGCATACGACCTAGCATAACCATAGCATCGGTGTCGCCTTCGTAGGCTAATACTTCCAGCTCGTTATAGTTAAGAACTGTATAGTCCTCTACCTCAACATCATCAAGGGCTACCTGTTCTGTAGTATCCACTGTATCTTCTTCCTCTTTTACCTCCTTCTTAGCACAAGAAGTAAGTGTAAGAGAACACATACCTAAAATAAAAAACAAACGAATGTTACGTTTCATAAATTCCTCCAAGACATGTAAACGTCCATCAGCGCAAATTATATCATAAAACCTGCTCTATTGAAATAAAAAAAATGCATCAGAAACCTGATGCATTTATAAAAACTTTAGGAGTTTTTTATAAGCCTATTAGGCATTTACAATCTTACCGAAATCTGGCTTAAGTGAAGCGCCACCAATAAGACCACCATCAATGTTTGGCTTGCTAAGAAGCTCAGCTGCATTTGAAGCGTTCATTGAACCGCCGTACTGAATACGAACAGCCTCTGCTGTAGCACCATCATAAAGCTTAGCAATAAGCTCACGGATGAATCCACAAACCTCTTCAGCCTGGTCAGCTGTAGCTGTCTCACCTGTACCGATAGCCCAGATTGGCTCATAAGCGATAACAAGGTTCTTAACCTGGTCAGCTGTTACGCCTGAAAGGTCCCAAGTAATCTGACGCTCAATCCACTCCTTGTATGTGCCAGCCTTGCGAAGTGCAAGTGACTCGCCACAGCAAAGGATTGGTGTAAGGCCAGCAGCAAATGCCTTCTTAACCTTAGCATTAATAAGAATATCATTCTCACCAAAGATATCACGTCTCTCTGAGTGACCCATGATAACGTACTTAACACCAGCATCTACAAGCATAGGAGCTGAGATTTCTCCTGTGAAAGCACCCTTGTCCTCGATGTAGAAGTTCTCAGCACCAACATTTACGTTTGTGCCCTTAACAGCCTCTACTACAGGAACAATATCGATTGCAGGAACGCAGTAAACTACGTCTACATCATCATTCTTAACTAAATCCTTAAGCTCAGCAACAAGCTTTACAGCCTCAGAAGGTGTCATATTCATCTTCCAGTTGCCGGCAATAATTCTTCTTCTTGCCATTTTAAATTCCTCTTTTCTTATTTGTCATCTGCTGCGTAAACGCCTGGAAGCTCCTTACCCTCAAGGAACTCAAGGGATGCACCACCACCTGTAGAGATGTGGCTCATCTTGTCAGCGAATCCCATCTGGTTAACAGCTGCTGCTGAATCACCACCACCGATGATTGTTGTAGCATCTGTCTCAGCAAGTGCCTGAGCAACTGCCTTTGTACCTACAGCAAGTGCTGGGTTCTCGAAAAGACCCATTGGTCCGTTCCAAAGAACAGTCTTAGCTGTCTTAACCTTCTCAGAGAAGAGCTCGATTGTCTTAGGTCCGATATCGCAACCCTCTCTATCAGCTGGCATATTCTCTGTATCATATGTCTCGCACTCTACTGGAGCGTCGATTGGATCTGGGAACCCCTTGATTGTAACAGCATCAAGTGGAAGGAGAATTTCCTTACCCATGCTCTTTGCCTTCTCAAGCATTTCCTTACAGTAATCAAGCTTTGTATCGTCGCAAAGTGAATTACCGATTTCATATCCAAGTGCCTTCTGGAATGTGTAAGACATACCACCACCGATGATAAGTGTGTCGCACTTCTCAAGAAGGTTGTTAATAACGTTAAGCTTATCAGCTACCTTAGCACCACCAAGAATTGCTACGAATGGACGTACTGGATTTTCAACAGCGTTTCCAAGGAAGTCGATTTCCTTCTGCATAAGGTATCCAACTACGTTAGAACCACCCTTAGCTGTGATGAACTTTGTAACACCAGCTACAGAAGCGTGTGCTCTGTGTGATGAACCGAAAGCGTCGCATACATAATCATCTGCAAGATCAGCAAGCTCCTTAGAGAATGCTTCACCGTTCTTTGTCTCTTCCTCGCCACGGAAACGAGTATTCTGAAGAAGAACAACATCTCCTTCCTTCATAGCCTCAACTGCCTTTGTAGCAGCTTCGCCTGTTACGTTGTAATCAGATACAAATGTAACTTCCTTACCAAGCTTCTCTGAAAGACGCTTAGCAACTGGAGCAAGTGACTCGCCCTCGTTAGGACCATTCTTTACCTTACCAAGGTGTGAGCAAAGGATAACCTTTCCACCATCAGCGATAAGCTTTTTGATTGTAGGAAGAGCAGCCTTGATACGTGTATCATCTGTAATCTCTCCTGCCTTAAGTGGTACGTTGAAATCGCAACGAACAAGAACACGACGGCCCTTTACGTTGATGTCATCAACTGTCTTCTTATTTAATGCCATTATTCTATTCCTCCTTAATAAATCCAAGTCCGCCAGTTACGGTCACAAGCATCAGAATTTTTCATTCGGCTAGAATGCCTCATTCAAAAATCTGATAGCTTGTTACCTACTAGCTCACTTAAATATCTAAAATAAAAAGGGGTTCGGTCCATAAGGACCGGACCCCTAACAAATCCAAAAATTCGGATATTTGGCCATATGCAAGGCATGTAAGCGAAGCTGTACTAAGTACTGCAAGCGCAACATAACGAAGCAGATGGACAAATAGACAATTTTTTAAGCTAACTCTGAGAAGTACTTAATAGTACGTACCATCTGTGATGTGTAGCTGTTCTCGTTATCATACCAAGAAACAACCTGTACTTCGTACTGATCATCAGAAATCTTAGAAACCAT
>SVER01000046.1 GCA_015057315.1 Pseudobutyrivibrio ruminis
ATTAATCTCTGGATTGCAAGACCTGGAAGCTGCTTAAGTGAACCAAGGTCACCAAAGTGTGTAACGATTGCCTGATAATTCTTCTCCTCTAAGAATCTTTCGAAGCCAAGTTCAATCTGTGCCTGAACTGCAACATGCTTCTTGAACTCTTCAGGGTCTCTACCCTCAAGGCAGATATCATATTTATCATAGTACTCATCAACAAGTACATTTACATCTGACTGAGATACTGCATCAACAGCTGCTGCAATTTCATTTACAGGATAAGCATCTACTTCCCAACCGAACTTAAGCTGAGCCTCTACCTTATCACCTTCTGTAACTGCAACGTTTCTCATGTTGTCAGCTACACGCATTACACGAATGTGGCTAGATTCTACAACACCTACTGCTGTACGCATCCATGAACCAAGCTTCTCCTGAACCTCAGCATCCTGCCAGTAGCCTACGATTGTCTTTCTCTCGATACCCATTCTTGAAAGGATGTGAGCGTATTCTCTGTCGCCGTGTGCTGCCTGGTTCTCATTCATGAAATCCATGTCCATTGTCTCGTATGGGATTTCACGATTGTACTGAGTATGAAGATGGCAAAGTGGCTTTCTATATTCCTGATGTCCTAAAATCCAAGACTTTGCTGGTGAGAATGTGTGCATCCATGTGATTACACCTGCGCATGTTGGATCATTGTTTGCCTCGTTAAATGTACGTCTGATTACTTCGTTTGTAATCATTGTTGGCTTCCATACAACTTCGAACGGAAGACGTCCTGACTTGTTTAAGCATTCAACGATTTCCTTTGAGTGTGCTGCAACGTGCTCTAAGCACTCGTCTCCGTACAAATCCTGCGAACCTGTACAGAACCAAAACTTGTAATTAAGCTGTGTTTTCATAATGTTATTACCCTCCGTTTGTGTTTTAGTACGTAAAAAAAGAATACAACTTGTCTGCAAAATCAAACAAGTTGTATTTTTCAAAAATATTTCTTTAATTTTCCGTGGTTTTAAGTATGTGTACAAGTGGATTTTGCCATGTACAAGTTCTATATCTTTACCTAATCATAGTCTTCTGTTCTGTGCTCCAATACATGTTTTTAAACTCTGTAGGTGTACAACCTTTTTGCAGCTTAAACATCCTTATAAACGAAGATATGGACATAAATCCACAGCTAAGAGCCACATCAGTAACAGAGTTGCCAGGCTCAACCAAAAGTTCCTGAGCCCTGGCGATTCTCTTTTGATTGACATATTTATAGAAGCTTACACCTGTAAACTGCTTGAACAAACGCTCAAAGTAAAATTTGCTGAAGCCGCTTTTATCTGCCACCTCATCCAGCTTTAAATCCTCGGTACAGTGTGCATTGATATAGTCACAAATCTCCAGGAATTTGCTTGCATAGTCCTCTCTTGAAATGGTACCATAATCAATCTCTTTGATATTAGGTGGGGTAAAATTTTGTCCTATTAACACAAGCATTTTTAAAAACTTACTATATATATCCACCTCAGAATAAGAAGTTCCATGCAAATACTCTTCTCTGATTTCCTCTAAATATTCCACTAGCTTCCCGTGGATTGCAGGATACTCCTCAGGAGTAAAAATTGCATAAGGAGACAGATGTGAAATCAGCATTTCCACTTCCTTCATATATCGTAAATACGTAGTGTTAGGTTGAAATATAATCCTTCGCCCTGTCTTAGGAGCAGTGATTCCATGGATACAGCCTGGACAGATAATACAGATATCCTGTTCCCTAAGCTCCACTGTTGTGTTGGAAAAGTTCAAAATGTAGCCATTTTTAACAGGCATGACTATTTCTAATGCCGGATGCCAGTGCATAGGATAATCCTCGTATTGGATATTATCGTATAGCTTAAGGCTTGTACTTTTCTTGTAATTTACGGTTTCAAAAATACCATCAAGTGTTTCAATCATAACATTTCCCTATATGTGTACGTAAATTTTATGTTCTTAAATCTTGCTTTCAATTGTTGCTCTAATTGCTAAAAATTGCAAGACTAAATTCATACTTTTAACTATTCGTTGCATAAATTTTGTGAATTATCACCTATTTCGTAAGTTTATTTTAGGATATGGTATACAACGTGCTGATTTTTCAAGTCCAAATAGTAGCAAGAATTAATAATCAATTAACAATAATTCAAATGAATGCCCCCTATTCCTATGCTACATTTAATCCAACAAGAAAAATGATGGATTGGGGTTCATCAAATCTAGTAAAAAAAGGAGAACGGGAATGAAAAAAAAGTTTTTAGCAACACTATTATCAACAATCATGGCTGCATCACTTTTAACAGGATGTGGCGGCGCTAGTGGCTCTAGTGGCTCTTCTGATTCAGCATCTTCTGGGGGCGACGGTGTACAGGAAATCACCTGGATGTTCTGGGATGATTTGGATGCAACACAAGATCTTATCTCTCTTGGTTACAAGGACACAATCGAGAGATTTAACAAGGATTACGAGGGCAAATATCACGTAACACCAATTACAACAAATCTTGAAGAATACTATGATAAGTTAAATGCACTTGTTGCTGCAGGCGAGACACCTGATGTGTTTATCGTCAGCCCAGGTCCACAGCTTACAGATTATGTATCACCTGGTATCGCAGCTCCTCTTGATGATTATCTTGCACAGGATGGATGGAAGGATACATTCACAAGTGACGCTGTATTCACACAGCAGACATACGATGGAAAGATTTACGCAGTACCTCTTAACACAGCTGCTGCTTGCTGCTTCTACAACACAGAGATGTTTGAAGATGCAGGCGTTGAAGTTCCTACAAACTGGGATGAAATGCTTACAGCTTGCGACAAGCTTCAGAAGGCTGGTTACACACCAATCACAATTTCAGCTGGTACAGCTTGGTGCTTATCAATGGTAGCTGGTTACCTTTGCGAGGAAGAAGGCGTTGACCTTGCTAAGCTTGCAGATGGTTCTGCTTCTTGGGAAGATGGAAAGCTTGAATCAGCAGCTAACAAGCTCCTTGAGCTTTCAAAATACTTCCAGCCAACAGCAGCTGGTGACACAAACGATGTAGCTACAGCAAACTTCTACAACGAAGAAGCTGCTATCCTTATCCAGGGTTCATGGGCAATCGGCCAGATTAACGGTGAAAACCCAGATTTCGAATCTAAATGTGGTGTATTCCAGTTCCCAGGTTGTGAAAGACTTATCGCTAAGTCAGATTCACTTTGCATGAGCTCTTCAACAAAGTCTCCTGAGGCTTGCGCAGCATTCATGAAGTATTTCACAGACGACACAGCTCAGAAGTACACAGCTGAGGTTGGTGGAAAGATTCCTGTAACAAAGGTTGAGTACGATGCTTCAAAGGCTCCTGCACAGCTTGCTTACGTTATGGACATCTTTGAGAACGCAAAGGGTACATTCGGCTTCTACAACGAGTCAATGCCTACAACAGAGACAGGCTCACACTTCGATGACACAATGGTATCAGTATTCCTTGGTGATATGACACCAGCTGAGGCTGCTACCGATATGGAAGAATTCTACAACGCAAACTGCAGATAACATTCTTTTTCTTCATACCTTTATTTTTCATGGGGCGCAAATTCCATGCGCCCCTATTCTTTTATCAACACACGTTAAGGAAGTAAGCTTATGGACAAATTATTGAGAAACAAAAAGGCTATTGTCATTTTTATGGCACCAGCACTTATACTATTTACTTTTATTTTATTTATTCCAATTTGTCAGTCTGTATATTACTCTTTCTGTGATTACAACGCGCTGACACCAGCAAAGTTTGTTGGATTAAAGAACTATCAGGGATTACTTGCAGATAAGACTCTTAAGATTGCACTTAAAAACTCAGTGTTCTTTCTCATTTATTCCTGCGTAACTCAGCTTATTATGGGTCTATTCCTTGCAGCACTTCTTACCAATATAGATAAAGGAAGAAACCTTTTTAAAAATATTATCTACCTGCCATGTGTACTTTCATCTGCAGCACTTGGTTTGTTATGGATGTTCATATTCAGCCCTAAGCTTGGTATTAACCAGCTTTTACAAAAGTTTGGAATGGAAGGACCACTTTGGCTTATGGATACCAAAGGATTTATCATCCTTCCAATGTGGGTTATCGCATTCGTTTCATTATGGCAGTATGTAGGTCAATCTATGATGCTTTACATGGCTCAGATTTCAGGTATCAGCAAATCTCTTTACGAGGCCAGCTACATAGATGGATGTAGCAAGGCAATGAGCTTTAGATACATTACTCTTCCACTGGTTAGACCTATGGTTGCAACAGCAATGTCACTTAACGCCATCGGTTCGCTTAAATTCTTCGATATGATTTTCAACATGACCGAAGGTGGTCCTAACCACAAGACAGAGGTTCTTGCAACACACCTTTATCAGCAGGGCTTCAAGTATTTCAAATACGGCTATGCCAGTGCCATCGGCGTACTTCTATTGGTACTTTGTCTCCTCGTAACAATCTTTATTAACAAGGTGGTTAAAACCGAGGCGTACGAAATGTAATATTCATAGATGAGGCAGTAGCTAACAAGCTATGATAATTCTTAAGCGAATCATCAGATGAGCGTAGATTTATCATGCTTGTGAGCGTAACGGCCGGACTAGGAGATTATGCAATGAAAAAAATATCTATTTGGAAAATAATTATTTATATCTTTTTGGTGCTGATGGCAATCCTTTATCTTGCACCATTACTTTGGACATTTAATGTGGCCTTCAAGACAAACAAGGAGATTTTCACAGCTCCATTTGCTTTGCCACAGAATCCAACCTTTGAAAACTTCACATTTGCATGGACAGCAGGAAAGCTTGGCATCGCAACACTTAATTCATTTATAGTATGCGTTATTACCCTTTTCTTTAGCATGATTATCGGTTCCATGGCAGCCTTTGGCATTGCTAGATTACGCTGGAAGTTTTCACATGCAGCACTTGTTTATTTCCTTACTGGAATGATGATTCCTGTGCACTGCGTTTTGATTCCACTTTTCACTCGCTTTGCAAAGATAGGACTTTCAAACAGCCTCACAGGTTTGATTCTTCCTTACCTTACATTCTCTCTTCCAATCACCATTTTTATAATGGTAGGATTCTTCGAGGGAATGCCAAACGAACTTATAGAAAGTGCCTGCATCGACGGTGCCAGCATTTATCAGATTTTCTTTAAGGTATGTCTTCCACTTGGAAAGACTGGACTTTTCGTTACAGGACTTATGACCTTCGTAGGTAACTGGAACGAGCTATTACTTGCAATGGTATTTATATCCGACGATATGAAGAAAACACTTCCTGTTTCTCTTTCAAAATTCGTTGGACCTTATAATACAAACTACTCACAGATGTTTGCAGCCATCATAATCGCAATCATACCAACAATCGTGGTATATTGCGCTTTCTCTAATCAGATTGTAGATGGCCTAACAGCTGGAGCCGTTAAGGGCTAAAATTTATTTTAAAACAGGAGATTTTACAAACATGAAAGCACAAAACAAACCCCTAATCACTGAACTTTTTACAGCAGACCCATCTGCTCACGTTTACGAGGACAAGATTTACATCTATCCTTCACACGACATTCCTCACAACGGAGAGGACAACGACAACGGTGATGAATACCAGATGGAGGATTATCACATCTTCTCTATGGATGAAAACAGCGATGAAGTTACAGACCATGGCATGGTATTACATCAGACGCAAGTTCCATGGGTTAGCACACAGATGTGGGCACCAGACTGTGTCTTCAAAAACGACACATACCACTTAGTATTCCCAGCAAGAGACAAAGATGGAATCTTCAGACTAGGTATCGCTGATGGCAAAAAGCCATACGGACCATTTACTCCAAGACCTGACTACATCAAGGGAAGCTTTAGTATTGACCCTTGCTCTTTCATTGATGATGACGGACAGGTTTATATCTATTTTGGCGGTCTTTGGGGCGGTCAGCTGGAAAAATACCGCACTGGCACATTTGATCCTAACGGCACAGAACCAGCTAAGAATGAACATGCTGTATGGCCAAAGGTTGCTCCTATGAAGGATGACATGAGCGAATTTGCTATGGCTCCTTCAGATGTAGTAATCCTTGATGAAAACGGCAACGAGCTTCTCGCTGGCGATGAAGACAGAAGATACTTCGAGGACCCATGGATGCACAAGCACAACGGCAAGTACTACTTCTCTTACTCAACTGGTACAACACACTATATCGTATATGCGATATCAGATAATCCATACGGACCATTTACATACCAAGGCCGCATCCTTGAGCCAGTACTTGGCTGGACTACACACCACTCTATTGTAGAGTATCATGGCAAGACTTATTTGTTCTATCATGATTGCGAGATTTCAGGTGGAATTAACCACCGAAGAAATGTGAAGTACTGTGAGCTTGAATATAATGCTGATGGTACTATTAAGACTATTACACCAGAGTATAAATAAAAAGGCTTCTCCCTTTTAAGGGAGAAGCTGTCACCGCAGGTGACTGATGATGGTCGCCTTTATAAAACCCTCATCCGTCTGCTGCGCAGCCACCTTCCCCCTTAAAAGGGGGAAGGCTTTTTTTAGTTTTCAGTTTCTTTATTATCTGTTACTTCCTCTGATTCAGATTCTTCCTCAGGCTTTTCATCCTCGCCTTCAGCTTCATCCTCGGATTCCTTCTCATCCTCAGAATCCTCATCAGTAATCTTAACCTCTAATCTACCACCATCCCATGCATCATTTCCATCTGGGTCGATAGCGAAGGTTATTTCGTCGTTCTTCTTAACCTCATAGTGCTCATCAAATGTAACAGTTCTTTCATCAGAGAAATTGCCTTGAGTAACACCTCCAAGCCATTTCTTTTCAACTCCGTTTAAGAAGATTCGCATGCAGGTTCCATTTGCATTAGGGTCTGCGCTGTTGGCAAACTTAGTATAGCTTCCTTGAACTCTAATATTGCCGTCTTTTCCTACTACCCACTTGTATGCTGCATTCTTGCCGTTACCTGGCTCTACAAAATCTGCCTTAAGCTCTGGCTTGCCACCATTATAGTATCTGTTATTTTCTGCATCATATGGAAGCTTTTCAAAGTTCTTGCCATCCCAGTCGCATGTTCCGTAGAACCAGCCGTTTTCACCCTGTTTGCCAAAAGCATCCTTAAGTGTAGTTTCATTGTTTCTATCTTCTTCAACTACTGGCTCTTCTGGTTCCAATTCATCAGCATCCTTGATTGTTACATCAAGCTTACCACCGTCGTAGCTGTCGTTGCCATCAGAATCGATTGCAAACATTACCACATCACCTTCATGAACAAGATATGTCTCGTCAAATGCCTTAACAACATCTGATGCAAAGTTACCCTGGGTATCTCCACCAATCCACTTCTTCTCTTCGCCATTTACGAAGATTCGCATGCATACACCGTTAGCTTCTGGGTCAGCATTGTTAGCAAACTTTGTGTAGCTTCCCTTGATGTTGATTCTGCCAGTCTTTGCAACAACCCACTGGTATGCTGCATTGCGTCCATTACCTGGCTCTACAAAATCAGCCTTAAGCTCTGGCTTGCCGTTGTTATAGTATCTACCCATTTCAGCATCATAAGTAAGTCTTTCAAAGTTAGCTCCGTTCCAATCGCACATTCCATAGTACCAACCATCAGAACCCTGCTCACCAAATGCATTAAATAGATTTGTATTATTAGTTCTTGCCTCATCCTCTGGAGACTTGTCCTTTACAGCATAGATGCTTGCAGAAAGTCTTCCTGCATCCCAGGCGTTATTTGATTTAGCATCGATTACAAATGAAATCTTGTCTCCTCTTACAACGTCAAGCTTTGTAAGCATGATTTCAAGCTTGTTGTCATTGCCATCGCCTCTAAATGCCTCAACATCCTGCTCTAACAAAATGTCATTATTCTTATAAACGCTAACCTTTACGCCATCAGGATAATTTGGATTTGAATCGTTCTGACCAAACTTAACATAATCAGCAATAATATCAATCTTGCCATCCTCATAAGCTACCCACTGATAGATTGCAGCCTTATCCTTACCTGGATGAACGTAATCCTTCTTCATCTCCAGGCCTTCGTTTTTGGTAGACATGTAGGCTGTTCCATCAGCATTTAGATAAGTAAGTACCTTAGCATCAGCAGGTGTCTTGCCATCTAAGAACCACCAGCCATCTGTGCCCTGTGCCATAGATGTAAGGGCGCCAAGCACGGTATTGTTTGTACGCTGTTCATCACCTACAACAACCTTTATCTCATTTGAATCTGCAATATCGATATTAAAGCGACCACCATCCCAGGCATTATTCTTGTTACAATTAACCTCGAAGGTAAGAACATCACCAGCGTGTACATTCAGCTTTTTAATATTGATTTCCTTTGTATTATGTCTGTCCTCACCTCTTGGGCATGTTATTGTTTCATCAATAATGTTGTGACGGTTAATGTATACTCCAATTCTTGTTCCATCTGGCCAATTCATATTAGGGTCTTCGTTACCAAATTTGGTGTAGTCTCCTGTAATATCAATCTGACCATTTGCTGCAACTACCCATTTGTACATTGCATTGGCATTAAGTCTTGGCTGTACAAAATCCTTCTTTATCTCAAGATTCTTCTGCTTTCTTGAAATGTAGCCAGAACCATCCTCTGTTTTCTTCTGAAGAATCTCGTACTTGTCAACTCCACGGCCTTCACAGTAGTACCAGCCATTGCTTCCCTGTGCACCAAAATCAAGTGCAAGGTTTGCGATATTCTTACCGCTCTTATTTACCATTGGAATTGTCTTAAGTTCTGCATCTTCAACTACGAATTTAAAATTACCACCATCGTAAGCTGTGTTTTCCTTGCCATCTACCATAAGGGTGATGCAATCACCTGGCTTAACCATAAGACCATTTACAGATAAGTCCTTGTTTACTTCTCGACCTACTACTGGCGCAAAGCTTTCCTTCTTAAGCACCTTATCGTTCTTGAAGATATATACATCTACGCCGTCTGGCCAATCAAGATTTTTATCCTCATTCTTATGCTTGGTATAATCAGCCATCACATCTACAGAGCCTTCCTGATTTGCAACCCATTTTACAATTGCACTTCGGCCCTTGTTACCTGGCATGATGTAATCACGCTTTATTTCCACACCATCGATTGTTGTATATTTATCATCTTTCTTATAGGTTTCAAGATTTACTGCAAAGTTCGGATCAAGATAATAGCCTGATTGATAGCAGTAGCCTCCATTTCCCTGTGCACCAAAATCTTCCTGGGCAGATGCATTGTTTGTACGCTGTCCACCAGTGTAGGTTACATCCTTTTCTGTCTTACCTACCATTGGGCTGATTCCCTTTATTGAGAATTCATACTTACCAGCGTCATAAGCGTTGTTGGCTTTAGGGTCAACAACCATTGTTATGTAGTCATCCTTGGCAACTTCCACCTCTGCAACATCTAAGCGCTTAGTTACTTCCTTTAATCTATCTGGCGCAAAATCCTCTGAAATAAGAGGTTTGTTATTGTGGAATATCGTTACAACTGTTCCATCTGGCCAATCAGGATTCTTATCCTCATTCTTAAGCTTAGTATAGGCCGCATCAATCTTAACCTTACCTGTCTGTGCCACCTTCCACTTAATCACTGCTGATTTACCCTTACCAGGATTTACAAAATCCCTCTTAATTTCCAGGTAGCTGGAATCGAAATATCTTTCCTCTTCCTTTTCAAAATTCATCATGTTGTATGAATCGGTAGGCTCGCTTGCGAAGCCGTCCTGATAAAAGAAACCATTCTTACCCTGCTCGCCAAAATCATATTTGGTATCAGCAAAGTTCTGCCTTGTTTCTGTTTCATCTATTGCAACATCAGCCTCTGTGGTAGCACCTGTTCTATCGATGATATTAATATCAAAGCAACCACCATCATAAGAAGAATTGCCACCTGCATCTACTACAAAGTACAAATTATCAGCTGTGGTCACATTTAGGTTCTTCTCTCTAAATGCAATCTCATTTTCCCCCTTCTTAGGAGCAGTCACCTTCTTGCTAAATAGCTTCTCATCATCCTTATATACAGATACGATTACACCATCTGGCCAATCAGGATTTCCATCATTCTGTTCAAACTTTTTGTACTTTCCACGGATTTCGATAGTGCCATCCACTGCCGGCTTCCAGCCAATGATTGCGTTATCGTTGATAGCTGGATGGATGAAATAATGGCTCATCACAAGATTAGGTGATGTGACATTCATGTACTCCTCATTCTTTTCAGTAGAAACCAGCTTAGATGCCTTGCCGGATTTTCCATATCTATAGGTCCAACCATTCTGTCCCTGGGCACCAAAATCATCCTGCAAATTAGCATTGTTGTTTGTTCTTGCCAGGTCATTTATAGCTGAAGGCTCCTTGGCATTTACATCATTGATTGCCACGTACAAAGAGCCTCCATCATAGGCATTGTTCATATTAGGGTCTACTATGAAGTATAGGCTTTCAAGCTCTTCCACTGATAGATTAGAAAGCTCCTTTTCAATAACATTCTCCCCATCAGTTTCAACATCCACCTCATATCTGCCTATGGGCTCATCCCCCTTGTACACATACAGTGTGACACCATCTGGATAAGATGGATTCTTGTCCATGTTTACATTCTTAACATAGGTAAGGCTTACATTCACATCCCCTGCCTTAGCAGCTCGCCACTCTAGGATTGGTGCGGTGCCTTCTGCAGTATGGATAAAGTTTGATTTGATTTCCATACCGGTTTTACCAAGCTGGAAATATTTTTCACCGTCAAAGCTCTCCATTCTCTTTGAGGCCGCTGGATTTGTGGCACTACCGTATCTGTAGAACCAACCGTTATTTCCCTGCTCTCCAAAGTCAGCCACATTGAAGGCATTGTTGGTACGGTTTTTATCATCTACAAATTCAGGCTCCACGTAATCATCAGCCATAAAAGACTGAGGCCAGCCTCCAGCAAGCGCAACTATTTCATCCTTGATAGTTACAGGCGTATTTCCACCAGCAAAGGCCATTACGCCAGCTACGGATGCTGCCGCTACAGCTACTACACCACCACCGGCAGCAAGTAGCTTTACCTTTCGGCTCATCCCCATTAATTTCTTAAACATAATCTCCCTCCTCTTCTATTTATATAGCTTTGTATCTGTGAAAGTCACAGGAGATTTGATACTAAACAATCCCCACTGGCTTCCCTGGGATAGATACATTCTAGTTGTAAATGCCACCTGATCATTTACATACATTACAACCACACCATCAGAGATAACAGCCTTGATATGAAGCTTATCTGCCTTTGATAAATCGTAGTCCAGGCTAGACTGGGCTGTGGTCTGAATGATATCACTGTTGTTATAGAATTCAATTCTATTTGTAGCGGCATTAAACATAATATTGAGGTTTCCAACGCTTTCATCATTTGTATTAAAGCAAATGCCAAACATACCATTTTCATCATAATCTGAAACTGTAGTCTCAAATAGGTAGCTTCCCATAATGTTCTTAAAGCCTACTGTCTCATAATCATTGCCGCTAAATGTATAGCTTCCTTTCTTTTCCTTAACAGTATCTGTCATCTTAACTGGAGAAAGAGTACACTCATTTTTCATTGTGCTTTCAATAGCAGTAGGAATCACTGGATTAAGTGTTCCATCAGCATTTTGCTTAAGTAGGTGGGTTACCATGTTTCCACCCCAGTCATATTCATCACCATCCTGATGATTCTTCTTGGTTCCGCACCATCCTACTACATACAGGTTTTCTCCATCTGTCTCCAGGCGGCCTGCATAAAAGCCGTTGCAATCAAACACATCATTTGCTGGCTTTTCAAATGTGCCATTTAAACTATCGGAAATACGATAATGAACCTGTCTGTTAGGCCACTGATCAGAAAATGTAAGATACCACTTGTCCTTGTATTTAAGAACTGTTGGACACTCCATGTTAGAATCGTTTCCCATATCATTTTCAAAGAATACGCCCTCATCCTTCCAGGTTTTCAAATCATTAGATGAGTATTTTACAATCACTCCACCCTTGTCTGTTCTTGTTGTTACAAACATCAGGTAGCATTTATCCTCTTCTGAATACATTACATAAGGATCACGGAAATCATCCTGGGAATAATTTCCTGCACTTGTAAATGTATCCTCAGGAACCTTTTCCCAGTTTTCCATGTCAGAGCTAATGGCATGCATCACCGCTTCCTTTGGTGAATATGTGTCATTATGTCCTGTGTAAAAAGCATGATACATACCATCCTTATCCTTGATTACACTTCCTGTACCAAGGGCAATATCCTGGCTTTCTACAGTATCACCGTAATTTATCACAACTCCCTTATCATCAAAGCTGGCAAAATTCTCTGTCTTAATTAAGCCCCAGGGATGATATCCCTGCTTGCCGTTTCTTTGGTCTGCCAGATAAAAAACATTGAATTTTCCATCGTCATAAAAGGGCATCGTATCACCTATAAACCCTTCTATCGATGCTGGATAAAACACGTAATTGCTCCACTCCTCTCCTATGTACTTTTCTTCATCTGTGTCTTCTACACTAGAACCTGCGCCACAGCCTACCGCATTTAAGCACATGGCCGCTAGTAGAAGCATTAATACTACCTTTTTCATATTCCCTCCTGTAGGTGCAATTGCACTATTCTCTGTAACATATAGTGTAATATCATGTTACATTTAAATCAATATTCTAATGCGTTTGCACTATATTTTTGTGAAATATGCGTTTAAACAGTGGATTTGTTTTGGTTAAAATTACACATTTGAATTTTTATTTAATGTTACATTTGACACATTCATATGTTTTCAGTATCATTGTTACTAGATTGAATTTAGGAGAATACTATGGGAAATAGAGTTACTTTACAAGAAATTGCAGACACACTTGGAATATCTAGAAACACCGTATCTCGTGCTCTTAACAATGCAGGAAATGTTTCGCCTGAAACCCACAATAAGATTTGCCAGACCGCTATTTCTATGGGGTACAAGCAGTTTAATATGGCAGGCTACACTACCCCTTCCACTACAGCTGATGCCTCATTTAAGGCTTCCGGCAGCAAAACAGAAATAGCCCTATTTACACAGGCTTTTCCTGGTAGCTCCCACTCTGGCAACAAGATTTTAGATGCCTTCCAGCACAAGATTGATGCCATTGGCTACAAGCTTTCTATCAATATCATCCGTGATTACGAGATTAATAATCTTTGCTTTCCAACCAATATCAATGTGGATAACATAGCTGGTATTATTTGCATGGAGCTTTTCTCAGAAAAATACTGTGAATTTTTGTGCAAGCAGGGGCTCCCTTTATTGTTTGTGGATACACCATTAAGCCAGCGCTGCAGCCTTAATGCAGATGTTTTATATATGGAAAATCTTTCAAGCGTATATCACATGCTTGAAACAATGATAGATAATGGATGCAAAAAGATAGGATTTATAGGTGATAGATACCACTGCCAATCCTTCTACGAAAGATGGCAGGCCTATGTATCTGTCCTTGCAGATAAGGGAATAAGCCTTGATTTAGACAGCTGCATCCTGGCAGATGATAGCAATCCATATTCAGATACCACCTGGCTAAGTGAACAGATTGCATCACTTAAGGAGCTTCCAGATTTGTTCTTCTGCGCCAACGACTTTTTAGCCATGTCCACAATCAAGGCTCTTCGCCTTCTTGGAAAATCAGTACCAGGTGATATTCGTATATGCGGATTCGATGATGCTCCAGAGGCAAGCCTGATAGAGCCTGGCTTAACAACCATCAAAATTCACTCAAGCTCTATGGGTTACACTGCTGCAGAGCTACTGCTTGCCCGTATTGCAAATCCTGCTATGCCTTATAAAAAGACCTATATCGAAACTGATATAATATTTAGAGAATCCACTTCTCTTAAATAACCATACAAACCAAGAGCCTGAACTGTAACGTCCAGGCTCTTTATTTTATATTGCAATAGCTTCCGCTATGTTTTGTATATGCTCAACCACACGTCTTGAAATGCTTAGATAATCGGAAAGATATACGCTAATCTCAGCATCCATTTTGCCCTTTCTAAGCTTCTTTAGATCTGATTTTTTAGCCTTCTTAATCTGGTCGACCAACTCTTCTGATTGCTCTCTCACCTCATTTGCCTTTGATACATCATCATTTTCGTAAGCAAGCATGATGTTTTCAAATAAGCTTTCAAGCTTTTTGTTCGTATCCTTAAGGCGCTTTTTCAGTTCCTTTTTGTCGTAATCTGCCTGTTCCATTTTCTTGGCGACTGTAGAAAGATTAAGGGAATAATCACTGATTCTTTCCATATCGCCTATTGTATGAAGTGTGGTAGCTATTATCTCACTATCACTGTCTGATACATCCTTTGAGGATAGCTGGATAAGGAAATTGTTGCAGGATTCCACCATATCATCTACTCTTTCCTCTAATTCCTTGATGTTATCCTTGCTCTTACTATCATAATCACCGATTAATGACATAGATTCCATGTAACCATTTGCTGCATCCTGTAGGATAAGGGCTGATTTTTTCTTACATTCCTTAACTGCAATAGCAGGTGTAAGAAGAAGTCTCTTGTCCAAAAATACTTCCTGATTTCCATCATCCTTGATAACGCTTTCTGCAATATTAACAAGCTGCTTAGAAAATGGCAGCAGCAGGCATGTTGTAACCACGTTGAATATAGAATGAAATGCTGCTATTTCAAAAGGCTTAATTGCATCATCAAATATAGCAAGTCCCATACCCCAATCAAGAATAAGATAAAGAATAAGACCTACTGTGGTACCAATCAGGTTAAAGCTGATGTGGATAACAGATACTCTCTTGGCGTTTTTGCTTACACCAATTGTTGATAGTAGTGCTGTAACGCAGGTACCGATATTTTGTCCCATAATAATAGGAATCGCTACGCCGTAAGTAATGTGACCTGTTAAGCTTAGTGCCTGTAGCACACCTACTGAAGCAGCAGATGATTGAATAACTGCTGTGAATAATGTTCCAATTAAAACTCCAAAGAATGGATTTCTAAAGGCTGTCAAAGCATCAACAAACTCTGGTACCTCTGAAAGTGGAGCTAGGGCATCTGACATCATTTCCATTCCATGCATTAATATTGCAAAGCCTACAAGCACCTGGCCTAAGTCCTTTTTCTTTTGCTCCTTGGCTGCCATTATAAGGCATACACCGATAAGTGCCATTATAGGTGAAAAGTTGGCAGGCTTTAACATTGAAAGCAAAATATTATCGGTCTTTAATCCACTTAAGCTAAGAATCCAAGCAGTAAGAGTGGTTCCGATATTAGATCCCATTATTACACCAACTGTCTGGGCAATATTCATAATGCCCGAATTTACAAGGCCTACAAGCATGACAGTTAATGCTGATGATGATTGCATGGCTATGGTTATCACTGCACCAAGCATCAATCCCTTTAATGGATGGTCTGTCATTTTTTCAAGTATAACTTCAAGACGTTTACCAGCCACTTTCTTTAGGGAAGCGGATAGCACACTCATTCCAAAAAGGAAAAAGGCTAAGCCTCCTATTACTACGATAATGTTATTTAGTCCCATTTTCCCTCCTACTAAAAAAGGCCCTCGTCTTATCGACGAAGGCTCTAAATACCCAAATCTAACATTCATCGATATTTTTCACAAAACTCTCTTGAATTCAAAAGACAGCTTTATTCTAATATCAAAAGTTAATAAAAGTCTATGCGTTGAATGTTAAGTGTATGTTAATTGTATGTTAATTGTATGTAAATTTTTATTTACCTAAATTGCAGCTATTTCTTTCTTGTGTATCTCATCTAAGATTTCTATCGCATCCCCTGACCATGAATCCTTGTGCAATTCATAGTGAAGTGATTTCTTGGCGCTGCGCTTTACATACAAAAGTGCCTCACCATAAATGTGAATTGTAACATCGTACTTTTTAGCAAACAGCTCTGCCAACTGCTTTTTCTCCTTAGAATCTGTGGTGTCGAATCTGGTGGCACCTGTCACAATAAAATTAGTATCAATGTGATAGAACTTTAGGAGACGATGTATGTATTCTCTTGAATATAGCCCTGTGGTATAAACCCAGATATCATATCCGTCATTAGCCAGATGATTGCATACTGCTGGCAACCCCTTAAGCAAATGCTCCTTGTACACCTTCTTAAATGGGAAGCCTAGTCCCTTTTCCACATCCTCATCTTTAACATGTCTAAACATTACCTCATCCAAATTGATAGTGACACGCTTATCGTACTTGGAATTATTTAACATCTGGAAAATATCATGGCTATTGGTAAGGTTTACAATATGTATTGGAACCTTCTTTTTACCAATTCTCATGTAAGCAGCCCACCTGTGATGTCCGTTAAGAATCATATACCCATCAGGATACATCTTTTCCACAGTGATGTTTCTATCCTCCACCCCGGAAAACAAGCCATCATATTTGTCCTCAACCATCTTCTGCACATATTCATTGATTATACGATAGCTTGGTCCTACAGCTGGAATGCAGAATTCATCATCTGGATTTGGATGAAGCTTTTTGTAGCTCACCTTGCGCACAAGAGCACGCTCTAAAAGGCTTGCTTTTAAAGGAAAAGAATTACCCTTATATTTTGCCACTTCATCTGCGATGAATTTATCAAACTCAGTCATTTATATTCCTCTCATGATTGCATTTTAGAATGCATTACTTGGCAAATCATTGCCATTTACTATATTTTATAATAACTGAGATTATATGTGTGATTTTTTTTAGAATTTTACAATCATAATGCTTAGGAACGAATTTTAGCTATAGTAACCTTCGCACCTGTAATCTTTAAATCTAAAAGTATTCCTGAATCTGCACATGATTCAAGATAGCCTGCAAATTCTTCCTTAGTTACTGTCTCAGGGCCGTATTCACCGCCAACCATCTGAAATACAGTTTCATCAGTGATTATAAACTCAGCATAATCTCCTGGTCCCATTCCCACAGGATCCTGACTCTCTTCATTTCTAAAATTAGTTGTTCCTTCGATGATTAAGCTATCTCCATCGATTTTTGCCACATAGATAATAGGCTGAATAACACCGTATTCGTCTGGCTCCCCAGACTTATCCTTTTCAGAAGACTTTAAATAACCGCTTAACCAGTAAGTGCCATCGTCTTCCTCAGCCTCTTCGTTATCAACAGAATCAGGTGTCTCGGCAAAATCCTCAGAAGCAGTATCTTCTGGGATTTCTGTAGATTGATTAGTTTCAACTGAATTAGTAGATTCTAAAGCAGCAGGTGCTGTATCTTTTCCACATCCTACCAGTGAAAAGCAAAATACAATGGCTAGTAATAATGATATTTTTTTCATATTTGATTCTCCATTAATTAAATGGTAGTGTCAAATCTGACACCCCCTTTTTTGTTACTAAATCCTTTATTTTCGGGAGTTCAAAATAAAAAGAGCAT
>SVER01000047.1 GCA_015057315.1 Pseudobutyrivibrio ruminis
ATCTCTCGTAGCCTAGCCTTATATGTGATTTCTGTCCGTCGGACCAGAGATTTGCTCACAGCTTCCTTCAGATTCCATCTCACGATGGACACCCTTGCTGTTCAGCTATACACTTCCCACTATCTGGGCGTGTTCGGGACTTTCACCCGTTAGAGCGCGCCCATGGCGCGCAAACAAAAAATAGGCTTCCCCCTCTGGGGGAAGCCTATTTTATTTTACGGCTGCAATTTCATCTTCTAACCAGGCGATAACATCATCTAAGCCTTCGCCTGTCTTACCACTTACAAAGAAAATCTTTGCATTTGGATTAAGCTTAAGAATTCTTTCTGTAACCTTTTCCTTACTAAAATCAAAATACTCTAATGTGTCAATCTTGTTAATAAGAACCACATCACTGATTTCAAACATAAGAGGGTATTTAAGTGGCTTATCGTCACCCTCAGGAACTGACAAAAGCATTAGGTTCTTATTGGCGCCAACATCAAACTCTGCCGGGCACACCAGGTTGCCAATATTTTCAAGAATAAGCAAATCCAAATCAGTAGTGTCGTACTCTACCAATGCGCGGCTTGTCATGTCTGCATCAATATGGCAAAGACCCATATTGTGAATCTGAATAGACTCTACTCCAGTAGCATCTGCCACACGCTGAGCATCAATACTGGTTTCGATATCAACATCCATCTCACCAATCTTGTATTTGTCTTTCATTCTATTAATAATAGCGGAAAGTGTTGTTGTCTTTCCTGAGCCTGGGCCTGACATTACATTTAAAAAGAATGTGCCCTGCTCCTTCATTTGAGTCCTGATAGCTTCGGCTGCTGCATCATTTTCTGCAAAAACGCTTTCGCCGATTTCAATTACTTTAACTTCACCCATTTTAATACTCCTAAATAATTGTGACTTCTTGTTTTATGATAAAACAGAAACCTACAACTATTATAGCCCATAGCAGTACTAAAAAACCACCTTTATTTCAGTACCCACACCTGGCTCACTGTCCAGGATAATCTTAGCATTATGCAAATCTGCTATATGCTTTACAATCGAAAGGCCAAGACCTGTTCCGCCTGTTGCCTTTGATCTGCTTTTATCAACGCGATAAAATCTTTCAAAAACTCTCTCCTGTTCAGGAAGAGGAATACCTATTCCATCATCCTTAACCACTAAAACCGGAGTCTTTTCAGTGTATACATTTATCCAAACATGGCCATTTTCATTGTTGTATTTAATAGCATTCTGAACCAGATTGTAAACCACTTCCCTTATACATTCCTTGTTTGCATAAATATTACAGCGTTCTCCATCAAATATTAACTGGATTTTAGATTTGCCTGCTACCATAGCAAGAGTGTCAAGGGATTCCTGAACAAGCTGATATAAATCAATTGTTTCGAAATCAAGGGCTTGATTGCTATCAAGCTGAGACAAGCTAATAATATCGTTGATAAGACCTAATAGCCTGTCAGAGTTGTGCCTGATTTCTTCAATGAAATGTTGCTGTTTATCAGGCTCAACCATACCTGTTTCCAAAAGCTCCGCATACCCTGATATGGCCGTTAGGGGAGTTTTTAGCTCATGGGATACACTTGCAGAAAAATCCTGCCTTGCCTTTGCCGCTGCAAGCACATCTATATGCTGACTTCGGATTTTATCCATAATGGGAACTAATTCCTGATATTCTGGCATGTAAGTGTTGTCATCCACATGCTCTGCCATTTTATTCACAGGCCCCATTATCTTGTCTGTCAGAGTCTTGGATGCAATAATGCAAAGTGCAAGTATTCCTATGGTAACCACTACATACACCACAAGCTCCAACCATGAATCCTGTTGCATTCGCCTTTTATTTACTAGCAGATATAATGTTTCCACATCAAAGGTCATGGCAATTATAGTGATAATTGCTATGGTTAACATACTAAGCTGGATTCGTTTTCTCATTTAATCACATACCCCACGTTTCTTACTGTGCAGATTCGCTCACCATAATCTAAAAGCTTTTGCCTAAGGGTTTTAATATGCATATCCAGTGTTCTGGATTCACCCTCGTACTCTATACCCCATATAGTTTCCATTATGCTATCGCGGCTTAGAACAATCCCTTTATTCAATAGAAGATATTGAAGAAGTTCATATTCCTTGTAGGTAAGAGGAAGTGTAACGCCATTTGCGGTTACCTCCCTTTTATCATTATCCATACAAAGACCATCCAGTTGGATTCTCTTAGCCTTTTCAGGCTTCGTTCTTCTAAGAAGTGCCTTCACCCTGGATATTAATTCCATAACAGAAAATGGTTTTGTAATGTAATCATCTGCTCCATCATCAAACCCCTTAGCCATATCCATATCTGTGTCCATGGCAGTAACAAAGATTACCGGCAATCGTTTGTAATCTGGAGTTGAACGAAGCTTCTTTACAATTTCACATCCGTTCATGTCTGGCAGGTTTCTATCAATTATAACAAGCTCAGGCAGTTTTTCCAAAAGCTGTTTGAAAAAACTTTTAGCATCATTAAAGATTTTCACCTCACATCCAGCATTTCTTAGCGCTATCTGCTCAATTTCTGCAACATCATTATCATCTTCTACAATATAAATTAAAGCCATTTTTCCCTCCCTAAATAATTAATAAGTTATTTTTTGACGACAAATGTCATCTAAATCCTTTTTCTTATATACTAGAAGCACTTTGTAAAAAACTTTTAAACTAATAGGGTGGGATTGGTAAAACTTATTTGATAATAATAAAAAAGCCAGCGAACACGCTGGCTGAAAATTCGGGGAGTGCGACCAAAGTTACCCTTGGTCGCTGAGTTATGAAAAATTTGGTATTAGCTTTTCGCTAGTACGTCATAAACTATAACATGATTATTTGAATAACGCAATACTTTTTTCACAATTTTTTCACAAAAATTGTTTTTTCTTGTTTTCGTTCGGTTTCGTATTAGCCTAGTATTTATAGGACTTTAGCGTGATGAACTAAAGAAGCGTTTCTATTTACGCCTCAGTTGGTCACAAATATAATCGATAAATTCATTCACAATAGGACTAATTTTTACACTGTCATTTTTGAGGATTCCAAACTGAATTTCCCCTTCATTACTTTTCAATCTAAGTCCTGGTCTTACGCTGGTATCATAGCTGTTAAAACTGTCTGCACTTAGATTCGCTAATGAATTTTTCTCCAAAAAGGCATGCATTACATAATCACTGTTGGTGATAACTGCAATATCATCCTTTATTGTGACATCTTCCCCATCTTCCGTATGCCACAATCCATTTCTAAAATATTCATCCTGCTCAGACTGGATAAACTTCATGTTGTGGATATTATCTACAGACTTTTCCAATTTCCCTACAGTATCATCTGGTTGGAAGTATACCATTCCATCTACTGATTTTAGCTTTTCAAAGGTAAGCTGATATTTCTTAAGCTCGTATTCAAACTGAAGCCTTGTTTCTGGGAAAACATAGACAAATCCAACTTCATCTTCCATAAGACGGATCCTATTTACGATGTTAGATGTGGTGTCTGCATGAAATGAATAGCACACATCCTCATCCTTATGAAGTTCGTAAAACTGGGAAAAACAATTGGCCAACCATGAACTGTGGTTGGCACTGATTTTAACCATATTTTTCTGATGTTTAATACTATCAGTTTCAAGGGAGGCAAAATCCAACACAAGCTTGCTGGCTCTGTTATGAAATTTCTTTCCCTCAGAGGTAAGGTTAATCCCCTTTCCCTCTCTCTTAAAAAGCTGATAACCTAGTTCCATTTCAAGCGAAGCAATAACCTTGCTGACACTGGACTGTGTGGTATAAAGTACCTTGGCTGCCTCACTAAATGAACCTACATCTGCTGCAACAACAAAATACTTTAGCTGTTTTATCTCCATAATCACCCCTTGCTGTTATTTAACAGCTCTTATGCTAAACATCTTGTCTGGAATGTAAAACTCGTCTTTTTCCACAAAAATGCGTTCTCCAAAGGTCTTATCTATAAGGATATCTTTATATCCTATTTCCTCTAATACATGAACGTCCCACTCAGGTCTATCTAATGTACTGATAGTAAGCATGTGATAGATATCGTGACATTCATCAGCCAATTCCTTTGACACATTCTTGTGTGCGATGTTCTCTGGACTGGTAAGATTGTGTGCTCCCTTTGCATATTCTGCATCAAAATTAATAAGAACACCGCCGCATTTAAGAACACGGAACCAATCCTTATATGCATCGATTGGATGTGGCAAAGTCCATGTAAGATTACGAGTGATAACTACATCAAAGCTTTCGTCAGCAAGTGCTGTATTTTCTGCATCACCAACTACTGCTTTTACAAGGCCTTCATCTAATCCGTATATACGAATCATCTCGTTTGCCTTTGTAATCATTTCCTCTGTAAGATCAATACCTGTAACTGTATGGCCTTCTCTACCTAAGAGTACTTCAAAATATCCTGTTCCACAACCTAAATCTAATATATTAAGCTTCTCTTTCTTTGGAAGAAGCTCTTTAATTTCTGCTAACCACTTAGCCGACTTTTCACTTTCTATTTCATCATGTCTTAGCTCAAAAAAGCTATCTGCTCTCTTGGTCCAATAGCTTTCAACCTTATCTTTAATATCTCCTGCTTCTTCTTCAAATGCGATATGATGTAACTCGCCCATTATCTATACTACCCTTTCACTACTTTTACCAAAAACATTGGTGTTGAACAGTAATTAATCTTTTCCTTTTCGGAATATAAAATACTGCCTATATCTTCCACGCTGCTCACCGAACCTGCGTGTATGCTGTTAAGATATTCCACGTCCCATGCAGGTCTTAACTTATGTGTCAGCGGCATATCGAAAGCAATCTGCTCCATTGTATCAAAATTTGCCCCAATATTATAGTCCTCAAGGCTGGACAATTTAACGTTTTCGCGGTCTTTCATGTACTCCCTGCGCTTATTTTCATCGATTAAATAAGTGTACCAATTTGCATCAAAAACCATCATCAAACCCTTAGCTTTAAGAACCCTGAGCCAATGTTCGTAAGCCTTATCTGGATGAGGCAAATTCCAAGTAAGATTTCTTGAAAAGACAACATCAAAGCTTCCATCTTCAAATGGAAGATTCATAGCATCACCTTGGATAAAGTTGATTTTATCTGCAAGTGCACCTGCGTTTTTCTTTGCCTCTTCAATCATGGACTGGGCAAAATCGAAGGCTGTCACATTGTAACCTTCCTCTGCAAGAATGATAGAAATAAAGCCTGGCCCAGCTCCTACGTCCAATATCTTAATATCAGAAGGTGCCCTATCTGGGAAGCTGGCGCTGATTTGGCCGCAAAGATATTCCTTCCAGGTTCTGTGCTGAATACCCTCAAGCTCCTCTTTATTAACATCAGAATAGCCTAGGGCTCTGTTTAGCCAATATTCTTTATTTATTGATTCTAAGTTGTCTTTATTTATCTGCATCATTATTTTCCTAAGCTTTTTTAACCTTATAACTTTACCATAAAATAGCCCACAATAAAAGGCTATACTGCGCCCCAATACTGCAGCATAGCCTATTATCCAGGTCTAAATATTAGTTAATGTCAAGATCAACAGTTACCTCATAGTAATCACATGCATGAGCTGTCCAATTTGATACATTGGACTTAGAAATCATGTTCATCTGAAGGAATGAACAGAAGATGTATGCGTTGTCATCTAAGATTTTCTGCTGAAGCTCAATTGCAAGCTCTGCTCTCTTGTCTGTGTCGAACTCTGTTGAAAGCTGGTTGATTAAATCAGTTACCTCAGTGTTCTCGTATGCACCAAAGTTGTAATCCATTCCTGGAACACAGCTTGTTGTGAAGAAGTACTGTGGGTCACCTGAAGGTGCTGTAACAAGTGCAGATGCGTAAATATCGAAGGATGACATGTCTGCAAGGAAGTCACGTCTGTTTGCTGTACAGTTGATATCTACATCCATACCGATTTCCTTTAGTGTAGACTGAACTGATTCTGCAAGAAGTGGAAGCTCCTGACGGCTAGGATATGTAAGCCAACGAATAACAAGCTTCTTGCCATCCTTTTCACGTATTCCATCACCATCTGTATCAACCCAACCTGCGTCCTCTAAGATTTTCTTAGCTTCCTCAGGATTATAAGTTTCTGTCTTAATGTTCTCGCCACCAAACTTGCTAAAGCCGTCTGGGAATGCGCCGTTACCTACTACACCGTGACCATCGAGAAGTGTTGCAACGAAGCCTTCCTTATCAATGCCCATAGCGATTGCCTTACGTACAGCGTCATCCTTGATTACAGGACTTGTCATGTTCATAGAAGCAAAAAATGCTCTTGATGTCTGGATGCTAGAGAACTGGAAGTTGTCGTTCTCAAAGTTTGGATATGCCTCGTAAGCCATACCGTATGCAGCATCAATATCTCCTGAAAGAAGTGCTGCTGAAAGTGTATCACCATCAGAGATTGTTCTGATTGTTAAGCTGTTAAGCTTTGGTGTTCCATTCCAATAATAATCGTTTGGAACAAGTGATAAATGGTCATCTGTAACAAGCTCTGTAGCCTTGTATGGGCCAGTACCAGCAACGATACCATTGTCAAAATCTGAAGCATCAACATCGATGATACAAGCGTATGGGTCACCAAGGTAATTCATTAATGCAGGATTTGCTTCTGTTGTTGTTACCTTAAGTGTAAGACCGTCAGCTTCCATGCTTTCAATCTTTGTATCAAGTGGTGCTCTATCGTGGTTCTCAAGAAGATGCTCGAAGCACTGCTTTACAGCCTCAGCATCCATGTCTCTACCTGAAGAGAACTTAACGCCATCACGAAGTGTGATAGTCCAAACCTTGTCACCATCGTTTTCCCAAGAAGTAGCAAGCCATGGCTCAAGCTCCATTGTATCTGTGTAGTGAACAAGTGTCTCACCAACACCGTAGCGGATGCATGGCCATCCATTGTATGTGACATGTGGATTGATTGTCTCTTCCCAGTTTTCAGCATTGAAGGTTGTGTCTCCAATTACCATGCTCTTTTCTACATTAGCTGTAGCTGCTGTTTCTGTTGAAGCAGAATCTGTAGATTCGCTCTTGCCACAGGCAGTAAGCATTGTCATTGTCATAGCACCAATAAGTGCTAAGGATAATAATCTCTTCTTCATTTAAATACTCCTCTTTCTAATATATTTGAAAACCTTTGTGGTTTACAAAACTGATTCAATAAGTCTTTTTGTGTAATCGTTCTGTGGATGCATAATTATTTCATCAGGGATGCCCTGCTCCACAATCTCACCATCGTGCATTACAAGCACTCTGTCACAGAAATTTTGAACTAAAGCTACATCATGGCAAATGAACAGGATGGAAAGCTTTTTGCCCTGGCTTGCTCTTAAGCTTTGTAGCAAATCTATTATTTCTTTTTGAATAGTTACATCAAGTGCCGATGTGGCTTCATCACATATCAGCACAGATGGTCCAACAGCCAAAGCCCTTGCTATGGCAGCTCTTTGACACTGTCCACCGCTAACCTCATGAGGGTAGCGTCCCATAAAGGTTTCATCTAATCCACATTGCTTAAGGACTTTTACTACAACCTGGTTAGCTTCCTTTTTACTGAGGCCATTATTCCTAAGACTTTCTGCAATTCCATCTCCTAATGTGCATCTAGGATCAAAGGATTCTATTGGAGACTGGAAAACCATCTGCAGCTTTTTATAAAGGCTTCGCAGCGCCTTTCCTTTGATATGTGTAATATCCTCTCCATCAATAGTGATAGTCCCATCTGTTGGGTCTATCAATCTGGTAATCATATTAACCGTGGTACTTTTACCACTACCGCTTTCACCAATGATTCCAAGGCATTCTCCTTCATATAGACAAAAATCTATATTAGAAACCGCAGTGAATTTCTGCTTGTCTTTGCCTTTAAAGGTTTTGGTAAGATTATTTACTTCTAATACTTTTTTCACTCTCTCACCTCTTAAGCTTTGGCACAGCGGACATAAGTTTTTTAGTGTATTCCTCCTTTGGAGAATTTAACACCTCATCCTTTTTGCCATACTCTATTATCTGGCCGTCCTTCATAACTATCACGTTATCTGCCATAGCACCTATTACACCGATGTTGTGGCTGACGATAATCATGGAGGTTCCAAACATCTCTCTGACCTTTAGCATCTCATCTATAACAAGCCTTTGGATTGAAACATCTAAGGCTGATGTTGGCTCATCTGCAAGGATGACCTTTGGATTCAAAAGCATTGCTGCGGCAACTCCTACACGCTGCTGCATGCCGCCTGACAATTCAAATGGATAGCTTTTAAGGATTCTTTGAACATCATTAAATCCAATCTTTTCAAAAAGCTCTGTAGCTTTTATCCTAAAATCTTCCTTTGAAATCTTTTCGTGGGCACGCATTGCCTCATACAATTGGTCGCCCACAGTTCTAATAGGGCAAAAGGCTGAACCGGAATTCTGGAAAATCATGCCGATTTCAGGGCCATTGATTTTTCTCATTTGCTTATCAGACAGATCCGGAATATCCATATCGTTAAACCAAATATCTCCTCTTGTAACAAGTCCACCTTTTCCAAGAAGATTCATGGCTGCCTTTATCACAGTTGTTTTACCTGAACCAGACTCTCCTACAATTCCTAGGATTTCGCCTTTGTCCAGTTTAAAATTTATATCCTTTACTACCGTATTTCCGTTATAGGAAATATCCACATTTTCATAGGAAAGTACACTCATTAGCTTCTCACCTCCCTATTCTTTGGATCCGCATAATCGCGAATGGTATCACCTAGAAGGTTAAAAATCATAACTGAAATGAAGATTGCAATACCAGGTGCAAGAGTTACCCATGGCACAATTGTAATCAGGCTTCTAGTATCACTCATCATGCTTCCCCACTCCGCTGTAGGTGGCTTTGCGCCAAGGCCTAAGAAGCTAAGTCCTGCGAGCTCCATCATCATGGTTCCAATATCAAGCATCGATGTAACAAGAATTGGTCCCATGATATTAGGAAGAATATGCTTAAAAATAATTTTATTTGTTGAACTTCCTGATAATTTTGCAGCTCTAAGATAAACTGTTTCCTTTTGCGCTAAGGTCTGGCTGCGGGCTATACGGGCATACTTTGGCCACGAAATAGCTGCCAAAGCGATGATTGCATTCTGCAAACCGCCACCTAATACTCCTGCAACTGCAAGGGCAAATACAAGTCCTGGAAATGCCAAAAACATATCTGAAATACGCATTAAAATTACATCAATCCATTTACCAAACCATCCGCAGATGACACCGATGGCTGTTCCAAATGCAGTGATTATAGCCACAAGAAGAAGTGTGGAATAAATACTGGTTCTACTTCCGATGATTACACGGGAAAGCATATCTCTTCCGTATCTATCTGTGCCAAGCAAATGCTCCATGGATGGTGCTGCCTTGGCATTTGATAAATCCTGAAGATATGGGTCGTATGGTGTAAGATGACTGGAAAATATAGAACCAATCAAAAGCAATACTGCCAGTGTTCCAAATATGATTAATCTGGTCTTAACTGTTGTTCTTTTTATTTTTTGTTTTCTGATTGTTGGTGTGCTCATTATTCTGCCACCCCCAATCTGATACGAGGGTCAAGCAAGTGATATAGCAAATCTGTCACAAGATTTACCATTACATAGATAATGGCCATCCACACAACATAAGCCTGTATCATTGGGTAGTCACGCATGGTGATGGCATCTACCGCAAGCTTTCCTACTCCATCCCACATGAAGATGCTTTCGATGATAGCTGTACCACCAAGCAAGCTTCCTATTGAAAGAGCAAGTAGTGTAATGATTGTAAGCATGGATGCCTTTATTACACTCTTCCAAAGAATAATGCTGTTTCTAACACCTCTGGCTTTTGCACCTACTACATAATCCTTGTTCAATTCCTCAAGAACTGTTGCACGGACCTGTCTCATATATTTTGATGACATGGCTATGGCAAGTGTAAGAGTTGGCATGATAGCACTAACTATACTGGTGCCACTCGAAATAACTGGCAGTACCCCAAGCTTAATTGCAAGCAGCTGCATCAGCAGCAAGGCAATAAAAAAGTTAGGCATAGAATTACCAATAAAGCTAAAAAATCGAAGGAAATAATCAGTAAATCTGTCATGGCGTACTGCCGCAAAAATTCCTAATGGAATGGAAATAATTATGGTAAGTAATACAGATAAAACTGTAAGAAGAATGGTAGCTGGAAGCTTAGAAATAAATGTATCAAATACATCCTTGCCAGAAACATAGCTGATTCCCATATCACCTCTAACCAGACCACCAAGCCAGATAAAATATTGCTCTAAGAAGGGCTTATCCAGTCCAAGCTCAGCTCTTTTAGCATTAATGATTTCCGCAGAAACTGCTCCCTTGTCAGCATACATTTCTGTAATGGCATCACTTCCTGCTATTCGCATCATTGCAAATGAAAGGAATGTTATTCCAAGTAGGACTGGGATTAATTGTAATAATCTATTAATAACGTACTTCATTTATTATCCTCTAGACATAAAAATAGCTTTACAGAATTATTCTCCATAAAGCTATATTCCTCACATCGTTATTCTATTCTAATCACTTTTTCGCCTTTAATCAATGTTTTGTAAGGCTCGTATATATTCTTATTCCACTTATATATATTCCATATTGGAATATCATTACATAAATCTTTCCATTACTTCCGTAGTGTGCATTGATAAGATTCCTGCACCAAAAGCTTCCATGATTTCTGTGTAGCTGTCATCAATAAACATTATCTCATCCATGTTATAACCGTCGCGCTCTGCTATCATCTTCATAATAAGCACCTTTTTATGACGGCTTTCTGTGGAGATAAGGTCACCATGATGCTCAAAAACTCCTGGATAACACTCTCTTAATCGATTGTATTTTGAATTATATTCAAAAGAATTGCTGCACTCTGTCAGACCGTAAATCTTAACACCATGATTAAAATGCAAATCATCAATAAGATTTTTTACACCTCTTGGAGCCTGGCATTTGATATATGCATTGTTATTGATGTTGTACTTAAGCCAGTCATTAGCATCCTCAAATCCTACTATTCTTTTGCCTGCTTCATTGTACATCTTAAGACATAATAATGTGTTATCCACATCACCAAATAAAACCTTTATCTTTTTTAATTTTTCCTGCATTACCATATTACCTCACCTACTATTATTTCTTACTGTTAATGGTTTCTAAAGCCTTCTTGGACAATGCCTGTAATCCCTTTAATCCGCTGCTTTTTAGCTCAGTCAAAGTCAGCGCCCCTGTAGCTTCAAAAATAGCAAACAGATTATCAACAAACTCATCCAGCTCCGTTGGCGACATCTTAGAAATATTCTCCTTTAATGTGGTATCGATAAGCTTGGCTGTCTTGCTAACTTCCTTTGTGGTGACAAGCTTCTTTCCTTCTATGCACCAGGTAGCCAGATTATGCTGTGCAAGTGCTGTGGCCTTGCTTTTAACCACAATAAACTTGCCTACAGGCTCCATCAAAAGGCCTACTACTGTATCCTCTGGCACAATGCTAACTAATCGTGGAGTCACATCCTTAATAGCTTTAGACTGGGCAACCTTTTTCATAAATCCCGGACCATCATTGCTGTAGATATTCTTAACTCTGTCTCTTACAGCCTGATTGCATTTAGCCACTGCATATAATGCCAAATGTCCTCCCTTAGAATGACCACCCACTCTAAGCTTGCCACTACTATCCTTGGCTACTTCATTTAGATATTTTACAGCCTCCTTCTCAGCTTCTACCTCAGATGTAGCCAGCCTGAAATCTTCCTTCCAGCCAACGATAGAATCATCGGTGCCCCTATATGCTATGTAGCTGGTATTATCTGAAAGCACAAATTCCATCGCTGCAAACTGCAAAGTTTTCTTAACATCATTCTTACTAACGTAATTACGAACCTTGATGCTTTTGTATCTGCCAGTTTTTGAAATGGCCTTTAGGGTGATAGGTGCATCCTTTAAAATAGAACCATCTCTAAAGCTCTTTTTAGGAAATACCTTCTTGAAATAGATGTCCGTAATTTCCTGAAGGGTCATCTCTTTTTGCGAAGATGTGTTAAAAACATCATCCATCTCCACATAGGATATGCATGATAGCACTAGGTTATCTATCATGTTGAAACCATCCTGTGAAAAGGTTAAATCCCCTCTCCACTTTATATAATCTTCTAAAGTTCCCACTATATACCTCCCCTTATTATGTTCATAACTCACCAATAATTATTCTACAACAATTTTTTCTATATGTGGGCATAATAATTAAAGTGTCAATAAATTTTCACAATATGACGTTAAAAAAAAGAGATAGGACAGCGCCTATCTCTTAATATTTTTATTGTACTGTTACATCGATTGTCTTACCAATCTTGCCTGAGCCCTGAATACCAAAATCTACAGAAGCACCTGCCTCAATAGAAGCATTCCATGACATAGGCTTGATTACGTAATAATCACCATCTTCAGTAATATCTACGCACCAGCTGGAATCAATCTTAACATCCTTTTTATTTACCTTTACTGTCCAATCATTGACCTTTGTATTAGAATCGTTCTTCACTTTAATTAAGACTTGGTAACCTGAGCCCCAGCTATTAATTGTGTAGTCAACCTTTAATCCACTTTCAGTGGATGGAGTTGGCTGAGGCTGTGGTGTTGGTTCTGGTGTTGGCTGTGGTTCTGGTGTTGGCTGTGGTTCTGGTTGTGGCTGTGGTTCTGGTTGTGGTGTTGGAACCTGCTTACCATTAATTGTTGCTGGAGTTCCATCAACATGCTTCATAATAGCACGGATTATTTCTGGATCACAACACTGAAGCGAATTTCTATCAATATATCTGTGACACTCACCATTTGAACCTGATGGATTATCATATATATTGTTATCCCATAATACCATTGCTACATTTTTGTATTGTGCAGCCTTGCCCCAGTAATAATCAGCCCATTTTACACGCTCGGCTGTGTTATTTCTGTTTGTAGCACTTGTCTCACCAACGATAACTGGTGTTCCCTTTGATAAGAACTTTGAATTCAAATCATTAAAGAAGTTATCAATGTCGTATTTGTTATCAAATCTAGTTGTATAACTATCACTTGCAAGAGCAAATGTGTAAGGGATATATGCATGTACAGAAAGGATAAGTCTGTTATTTGCTGAATCCTTTGGCATTTTAAAGCCATCTGTCATACAGCCTTCGATTGATGCATCATAACCTGGAACCATGACACAGCGTGTAGCATTATTACCACCTGTAGCACGGATTGCATCAAGAGCTACTTGATTGTAGTCATTGATACAAGCCACTGCTTCTCTTATGTCAGAGCTTGGGTTATTTCTTGGGAACCACCATTCCTCACCATGACCTACAAGTCTTGGCTCATTCATTGTTTCAAATACCAGGTGATAATCGTAATCCTTGAACTCTTTACCAATCTGAGTCCAAACGCTTTTAAAATAAGCCTCTGAACGATTCTTGTTAGCATTGTTTGGAACATAGAAACAATAATCGCTGTTGATATCATGATGTGTGTTAAGGATTACATACATGTTATTTGCAATACAATAATCTACTACTTCCTTAACTCTATTCATAAAGAAATCAGGAATCTGATAGTTAGAACCTGTTGTATATTGTCCCCAGGAAACAGGGATACGGATTGTATTAAATCCTGCTTCTGCTACAGCATCGATTAAAGCCTTAGTTGTTTTTGGATTGCCCCAATATGTTTCATTAGATACTGTATATGGGAAGTTAGCCTTCTGTCCATAGGAATCTAAGCTGTTACCTATGTTCCATCCTACTCTCATATCAGAGACAACTTCCGCAGCACTTTTATTTGTACCACTTGCAGCATGAACAGTATTAACTGGAACAGCTGCCATAAAAATTATTAGTGTAAGGCAAAATGCCACTACTTTTTTTAATGTATGCATTACCATACTTCTCCCTTCTTTGTAGTAAGTAATGTCGCGACAATGGTATAATACATGTACTTATAGGTTTTTGTCAATATTTTGTAACATTTGCGTATTATTACACATGTGCATTCTTACGAGATTTTACGGGCGTTTTTTATTATTATATTGCAATTCTCACTAATATATATCGGCAGTTTTTGGATATAATGACACATTTTTGTAATATGTTGTAAGAAAATCATTGTTACTCTATTTAGAATATATGTGCATTATTTACAAAAATGTTTCGATTCTTTTTACACTCTCCCGTTTTACGCGTCTGCTCTATTCTTCGATTTGGAAAAATTGGGGTGAAATGTAAGTGTTATTTGTTAGTTTATAAAATCCACTTATTACTCTTTGAAAAAAGTTAAGTGGATTTAGGCAGTTATGCGTTTATTTCAGTTTTTCTCCAAAAGCACTTAACTTTTCAAAAATGTCGGTAAGTGTTTTTCTTATATAGCCATATTCAGCTTAACTATTCCCCCAATTTTTAAGTGTTTTATCAAGTTGCTAAAATCCACTTAATTACTCTTTCGCATAAATTTATAAGTTGAAAAAACTGTATCCTAATTAGTAATATATGTAGTAAAATGATATCTGCTATAAAACAAAAAGGAGATTTTAAATGAAAAAGAACAAGAAAAGAAAAGGAAAAAGATTAGTCTCATACGTACTAATTATAATCGCATTGATGCTCATTATCGGATGTGCTGCATATATTGGTTACAACAAAATCAACCAGTCTTCAGAATCTAGTATTTCAAATTCTATTACCGGCAACACACACAATCCCGATTCAAAGGATACTGCATCAGATGCATCAGATGCAACTGTATCAAGTACAAATGACACAGCTCAAAATACTGATTTTAAACTTTCTGATGATTTAGCTGGAGCAATTGCTCTAATCGCTCAAAGCTACAATGAATTTGATTCTACTTCAGTAGAAGGTGAAGCTTGGCAAGAGTTCTTTACTAGCCATTTTTTAATGAACTCACATTATGGCTTCGAATATCTTAATGACATAACAGAAAAAAACTCAAATATAATTGATGAAGAACAGGCTGAGTATATGTCTTATTCTCTTACTGGTGTCAAATCAGATTTTACATTTGCTGAACCTTTAGATTACAATAATGCATCTTCATTTTTTAACGATGCATATTTAGAAAGCTACACCTCAGAAATGTTAGATGATGGTGTGCTTGTTCATGCAGTTATCACCACTATTTCAACAACAATTGAAAATGATGAACCAGTAGTTTCCAATACATCTTACAATGCAGATGTAAAGCTGGTAAATAATTCTTCCAGCTGCTTTGATGGATACAGCATTTCATCACTTAAGTGTATTCAGTAAAAAAAGTGTCGCGGCAAATAGTATGCCGCGACTTTTTTTCTACTTATTTCTATGTTTTCTTTCATTAAAACTATTGCATCAGGCAACATATAGCCCAATAATAATCCAATGCAGGAATTATAACTTGTGCATCTGTATTGGATTTACTATCCCTTACAAATTCAGGTGTTATCTCCCATTTTTCGTCATTATTGAGCTTTAAATGTAATAGGCAATATCCTAGTGATACTACATGTGGCATTACTCCCTCGGTGTAATATTTAACAATTAATTCTGGCTTTCCATCAGTTTCTGAAACTACAAATCCGCTAGCTAAATCTGTCTCTATTTCTTGAGTGCCAGATAGGTTTTTATCTATCTCCTCTTCTGTAGCTGATTCTAAATAAATGCTTTTTACTTCTGCCTTATCTAAGGAATAGAATTTTTCATCATTATAATAAAATTCTACATTTCCATTATCCCACTTTTCTTTAAAAGGAGACTCTTCTATGTCATCTTGATAAGCTATTTCTACACCTTCAGAATTGTATACATGAGGCTAAATACAACGCTAAAAAAAGAGATAGAACAAAGTCCTATCTCTCAGAGTGTAGACAAAGAGGAGGAACATTTCGTTCCGCCTTTAGAAGCCAATTAAAGTACATTAACGTACATAATCTGAGTTGGATAATCTGATAATGTGCTATAACCAACGATTGAACCGTCTGGCTTCAAAATCATTAATGTGGTCTCCATTTCGCCATTTGGATTAGCAAAGTCGTGTGGTCGTACAGATGCGTGGTAAGGATATTTTACACCATTAATAGTCATTGCATCCTTGAAACCCCATCCATCAGCTGCGATGTATGCACTCCAAGATGCCTCGTCATTGTATGTGTGAACAATAAGACCGTTTCTGCTAAGCACATCATTCATATTAGCGTAACCACCGGCGCGTAAGTATGACTCTAATGCTTTGACGTTCCAAGAATCACCATACTGAGCATACATACTTTCTGTTGATGCTGAGTCATAAGTGAAACCTGAGCAATAATAAGGCATATTAATCTCAAAAGCGTTGCCGTCATAAGAAAACAATGTTCTAGTTGGCTGGTCGCCTCTTAAATCAACAAATCGCTGTATATGAATGCGTCCATCTGCACTATCTGCGTATGTTATATCCGCCTGTGCTCTGTTCTCTTCAGTCCAAGCGCCGTGAGGGTCTTCGATACTTCCATCGCCACCCTTTGAGACTGTGAGACCTAACAAATTTGCTGCCTGTTCAAGATTCATACCACCAATCTGAGATACGCTATAATCTTTGCCATTGTAAGTGAATGTGACACCCTTGACCATCAAAGCAAACAATGCTGGGTCATTGACTGTAGAAGTTGCAACAGCCTTAGCTTTCTTTGTTGACTTCTTTCCTTTTGCCTCAGATGTGATTGTGCTTGTAGCAACAAGACCCATAATCAAGCAAAGCGATAATACTGCTGTAAAAATACGTTTAACCTTTTTCATTCGTTACTTCCTCCAGACCATAGTGGTCTATTTAAAATACATTTTTTGAAATACAATTCCTAAACGTTATATTATCACTCGTATAAGCATATTTCAACTCTTTTGTAACTTTTATCAATAATCGAACAGCTTAAATAATTATTTACCGTGCGTGAGAGGGCGCTGACGTCCAGTGGACGTCGTTTAGCGCCGACCGAGCCGGCAGGCGAGAGTTCGAACCTGTTCGAATTCGATCTGCCAGTGAGTTAAAAGAAAAAAGAGATAGGAAAACCTATCTCTTTCTTCTTTTAATTAAGCGTGCGTGAGAGGATTCGAACCCCCGACACCTTGGTCCGTAGCCAAGTGCTCTATCCAGCTGAGCTACACACACATA
>SVER01000048.1 GCA_015057315.1 Pseudobutyrivibrio ruminis
ATCCACAGCATCTTAAAATAGCATAGTCGAACCTGTAGAAAAGGTAAAGAAAGACTATGACTTTATATAATAGTAGGAGGATATTAACTATGAGTAGAAAAGATTTTGGAGCAAAGCCACTAAGTTATCCACAGCCAGTGTGGATTATTGCAACTTACGACGAGAATGGTGTTCCTAACGCTATGAACGCTGCTTGGGGTGGCATTAGTGAATCAAATGAGGTTTCAGTTTGCCTGTCGGTAGGACATAAGACCTGCAAGAATTTTGAGAAGACAGGGGCTTTTACCATCAGTATGGCAGATGCAGATCATGTGGCAGCATGCGATTATGTAGGCATTGCATCTGGAAATAAGGATGGGGACAAGTTTGCAAAGGCTGGATTTACAGCTACAAAGAGTAACCATGTAAATGCACCTATTATTAATGAACTGGCTGTTTGCCTAGAATGTAAGGTAAAGAGCTACGACCACGACAGCTGCATCCTAAAGGGCGAGATTGTTAATGTAAGCGTTGATGAATCTGCTCTTACAGATGGTAAAGTAGATGTGAGCAAAGTTAAGCCTATTACATTTGATCCATTCAACAATGCTTACCATGTAGTTGGCGAGAAGGTTGGTGATGCCTGGGGCAGCGGAAAGAGCTTGATGTAAATTTACGAGAGGAAATGAAAGCACCTGGTGCTAAACCAGAAAAGAGAATGAAATTACAACGATTAAATGAAAACCAAATAACAAAGCTTTATCAAGAGCACATGGTTGTAGATTTTCCAAAGGATGAGCTTAAACCGCTGAGCATGATTCTAAAGTCGGTGCAGGAGGGCTTTTATGATTGCTTTGGACTTTTTGAAAATGAGAAGATAGTGGGATACACATTTATGGTAAAGCAGGAAAACAGCTATCTTATAGACTATATAGCAATTTTCCCAGAGCACAGAAATAAGGGTGTAGGAGCCAATCTTCTCACTTTGATAGATGATTATCTTGGTGATGCAGATAGAATCATAGGAGAGGTAGAAGACCCAGCTTACACAGATGACGAGGAGCAAAAAACACTTCAGACCAGGCGCTTGGGATTTTATCTGCGCAACAATTGTTATGATACCGGTTTGCGTGTGGAATGTTTTGGCGTCAAATTCATCATCTTTGAAGCTGACAAGAAAAGGTGCCGCGATAAGGATGAGGTATGGGATTTATATTCGCTTTTTTATAAAAAGTTCTTATCGGAAGAACGATTTGAAAAGAATATTTGGCGAATATCGGACACTCGATAGATTTAAAATCACTCCCCACCAAGGCATTTTTTGGTGGGGAATTTTAATGTGAATGGCATGTATTGCATTTAGGAGGCAGAATGGATTTTAAAAGAGAATGGGCTAGAAGCAGGGATGAACTGGTGCAGGCAATAAGGAGCCTTGGATTTCCGGATGAGCTGGGAGAGCAGATTGCAAAGATGTTAGGCAGCCCAAAGGCAATGCAACGGATGATGGCATATCTTTACAACGTAAAGCCAAACACTGCGGAGCTTATTGTCGACGAGGCACTTGCTATTTGCAGCGATATAGATAGATGGCGAGAAAAGAAAGCCAGTGAAGAAGCCAATGCCAAGTATAATGAAATGCGATACTTCGGGTTTGATGAGGAGTAGGGATGAAGACAATACGTGTAGTTGCAGCAGTAATTAAAGCCAAAAATGAACAGAATAAACCTATTATCTTTGCTACCCAGCGTGGCTATGGCGATTACAAAGATGGCTGGGAATTTCCTGGTGGAAAGATAGAAGAAGGTGAGACTCCACAGGAAGCGCTTAAACGCGAAATTATGGAGGAGCTTGATACAGAAATCAGTGTTGGAGAGCTAATTGATACAATCGAATATGATTATCCTACTTTCCATCTTTCAATGGACTGCTTCTGGTCAGAAATCGTAAGCGGAGATTTAGTCCTTAAGGAGCACGAGGCTGCTAAGTGGCTCACTAAGGAACAGTTGGGTGATGTAGATTGGTTGCCAGCAGATATTACATTGATTGATAAGATTGGTGCGGCAATATAGTTAATTTGGGACGATTATTTAAATGAAAGAATTAGTAAGATATCACATGGTCTTTACAGGCCGTGTGCAGGGCGTTGGATTTAGATACAAGGCAAATTATATTGCCAATCAGTATCGCCTGACGGGGTTCGTGAAAAATGAATATGATGGTTCTGTAACTGTAGAAATCCAGGGCTCAGAGCAGGAAATCTATATGTTTTTGAAATCTTTGGCAAATGATAGATATATTGATATTTATGATTTGAGGAAGGAAAAGATTCCTGTAGAAGAGGATGAGAGAGGGTTTATAGTTCAGTATTAGCGAATAGAAAAAGCTAGACTGAGAGAACCAGCTAAGGCTGCTGAGGTTGAATGTTGATTTAGCATAGAAGAATGATAATGAATAGCTTTATGAACAAAAATCGAACTGAAATTCGAATATATTAATGCAGTATTTCTCGAAAGAACGTTCTATAATTCTCCTATGAAAAAAGAAAGAGGTACAAAATGAAATGGGAGAGCTATACACAGAATTTGCCTATGATGATGCATTCAGAACAATGACAGTTAAATGCGATGATTTATTATTGCCATTTTTGAATTACACGTTTGGAGAGCATTATGATAAGACTGCTATGGTTATCAAAGAAGCCAATGAACACCTCATCGATAGAGGCATAGAGGTTAATGAAAGGCGTATCACAGATGGTCTTGTCCAGGTTAGCATGGATGGAGTTGTAAAGAAATATCATACCGAATGTGAATCTTCATCAGATGATGGGACAATTTTAATTCGTTTATTCGAGTATGATGCGCAAATAGCTTTAGAGGATAGAGCATATAATAATTACCGACTAAAGGTTAGATTTCCAAATACTGCAGTTTTATTTTTGCGCAGTAGGCGTTCAACTCCAGAGGAAATGTACGTTGATATTGAAACTCCAGGTGGTGGATGCTCATATCCTGTAAAGGTCGTCAAGTTAAATGAAATTAATATTGATGCTTTATTTGACAAACATTTATATTTTTTGCTTCCATTTTATCTGTTTACAAGAGAAAGTGAGCTTCCTCTCATGGAGCGTAATCCAGATAAAGTAGACGAGTTGTTGAAAGAGTATGATGTTATTCTAAGCCGACTCACCGAAGCAGTAGAAAATAATTTCTTGTCAGCATTTTCTAGGGGTGTTATCATAAAATTAATAAAAGAAGTAAATGAAAAACTTACTAATAAATACAAGAATGTTAACGAGAGAGTAGGTGAGTACATGGGAGGAAAAGTTTTAGATATAGACATCATAAAAGCTCATGATGAAGGTGTTGCCGAAGGAGAAGCACGAGGAGAAGCACGAGGAGAAGTGCGAGGTGAAGCTAAAGGCGATATTTCTGCAATCAAAAATCTTATGAAAAATGCTGAAAAAACATTTGAACAAGCCTGTGAATTGCTCGGAATTAATAAGGAAAAGCAAAATATTTATAAGAACCAGATATAAAGCTAATCCCTGCCAAATATCATTTTGGTGGGGATTTTTTATAGAAGTAGAATTAGTAAATCGTCTATAGTTATGAGAGGTATGCAATGTATTTAATATCTGCTTATTTCGATGAAAACACAAACAATGTTTTAAAAGGTTACATTGAAAAAGTGGCCCAGTCAACAGGCAATGATTTCATGGTAGCAAATAATGTTCCACCACATTTAACATTGTCAGCCATTGAAGCTAGAAGTGTTGATGTGTTGGTGCCTGCATTTGAAATGCTGGATGGCAGAATATCCAAGGGAGATATTTCCTTAATAACAGTTGGGCAGCTTATGCCCAAGGTTTTGTATGTTGCACCTTATCTGAATGAATATTTGCAGAATCTTGAACAGCAGGTGTTTGATTGCTTTAAAATCATCCCTGATACAACTATCAGCAACTATTATCGCCCATTTTCGTGGCTGCCGCACATAACACTTGCGAAGACCCTTACTAAGGAGCAAATGATAACATCAGTTCAGATGATGGAAGATTTTAAGAGATTGGATGCCAGTATTGTACGCCTTGGACTAGCAAAAGTTAATCCACATGAGGATGTGAAGATTATAGAACTGGCTTAAAATCAAATTGCACTTTTTAAATGATAAGAGTGCAAAATATGCATCTTTAATATTGCATAAAGTGCAATTTTTGCACTTTATGTCTAGCGAAAAGTGCAAAAAAATAATATAATCCTTTTAGGAGGAATATATTATGGTTGATTCTTTAAAAGAGATTAGGCAATCAATAGGTTACACACAGCAGCAGGCGGCTGATTATTTAAAAATATCACTGCGTTCTTATAAATCTTATGAAAATGAACCTGATAAGGTCGGCACAGTTAAGTATTCGTATCTTGTAGATATGTTAGGAAAGCTTAATACTATTGATGAGACGCATGGAATATTAGATATAGATTCTATTAAAGATAAGTGTGAAAAAGTCTTTAGTAATTATCAAATTGAGTATTGCTATCTTTTTGGCTCATATGCTAAGGGAAAAGCGAAGGATGATAGTGACATTGACTTGCTTATATCGTCAACTGTAAAGGGATTGAAATTTTATGGTTTGGTAGAAAAATTGAACACAACCCTAAAGAAAAAGATTGATCTATTGGATATGGATCAGCTAGTGGTTAATCCAGAATTATTAAATGAAGTATTAAAAGATGGAATAAAGATTTATGGATAATGTTAAATTTGATTCATACTACATTGATAAAATAAAAGCAGACTTGCTTTTTATAGATAGAAATATGATGGGAGTCACTAAAGCTGAGTTTGAGGAAAATGAAATCTTACAGGATTCTATGATGTTTCGTCTTATTCAAATATCTGAAAATGCAAGAAAACTTTCAGATGATTTTAGAACTACTAAATCTGATATACCATGGGGTGATATTTTTGGTTTAAGAAATAAGATTGTTCATGATTATGGGCAGGTTGATTTAAAGATAGTATATGAAACACTGGTATATGATATTCCAGATGTTTATGAAATGCTGAAAGAATTATAAGAAACTAGAGTAATCTATAAGGATTTTTGATATAAGAGAATAGAATGCTTAGTAAAACAAATATAGCAATAAGAACATCAGAACATTGTCTATATTACAATCCCAGACCATTGAAACTGCTTGCACTGTGATGGTAACGTGAGTATGGCAAGCTTCACAATATTGAGCTAGAGAAAGAGCCTGTCCTAGTAATTTAGGAACAGGCTCTTTTAGAATGTTTTATCAATCGCTATTATAATAGCAGATAAGATGGGCAAAAAATCTTTTCTGACATATTTTGTCGATTTATAGGCATAAATGGTATACTTACTTCAGAATATTAAAAAGGGGAAGAACTTTTAATGTTAAGAATAGCGATAGTTGAAGATGAAAAAGAGTGCCAGGCAAGCTTGGTAGAGCATCTTTCCAGGTATGAGAAGGAGCATGAGGACAATTTTATTGTACGCACCTTTTATGATGGCATAGATATTTTGGATGACTATACATCAGAATATGATTTGATCTTCCTGGATATTCACATGAAATTTCAGGATGGCATGACCACGGCTAAAAAGATAAGAGAACTGGATGATAGTGTAATCATTGTTTTTATCACTGCTCTTGCACAGTATGCAATCGAGGGGTATAAGGTAAATGCCATGGATTTTATACTTAAGCCAGTTGTATATCAGCAATTAGAAGGTACCATGGATAAAGTCTTAAAGATAGCAGACAAATATCATAAGAGCAAAGAAGTTATTGTGTCAGATGATGGTGCTAAGCGCAAAATCGATACTGAAGATATATATTATATAGAAGTTGTTGGTCATACTATTGTTATTCACAGCAAAGCGGGTATTTACGAAACAAGGAGCAAGACACTCAAGGCAATTGCTGAGGAGCTTAAGGAATTTGGCTTTGTTCAAAGTGGACAATCACATTTAATCAATCTTAAGTTTGTGGACAAAATCAAGGGTGATGTTGTAACAGTGGCAGGTGATGATTTATTCCTTAGCAGAAGTCGAAAAAAGGATTTCATTGCCGCATTTGGCGAGTACGTGGGAATGGAGATATAGTATGGATACTTCATTTAATATAGGATATCTTCTAGAAATGCTATTGCCTGTTGTGGGAATTTGTATTGTCCTCAATAAGAAAAAACATCCTTTAATTAAAGGTGTAGCCTGTGTTGGTTTAGGCCTATTGTTTGATGTGGTAATGACCAGCGTGCTGAAAATGCAAGGGTTTTCAGGAACAGATTATGCAGATGTCACTCCATCAACTTATATTTTTGTATTGTTCTGGTTTATGTCAATATGGATTGCTGTCATAGTTGGAATCTACCTTGCCTGTGATGTTTCATTGCATGAGGCGATATATCTATTTGCAGTCAGTTATGGAATAGAGCATATCTTTTATTGTATAAGGGAGCTTGTGGATTATCGTACTAATGGTATGATTGCTGACAATCAGCCTGTTTTTTACATCTTTTGCCTGATAGGTTCATTTTGTATGGCATATTTTTGGTTTGCAAAGCGAGCCGTGAATAATGGAAAATATTTGATAGAGACACTTTCGGCTACAACTGCGACGGTTATTATTCTTGTTGTAGTTTGGTGGATGAGCATAATCGCAAGTTTCAACAATATAGGGTATATACATGCTATTTATGCAATACTTGCATGTCTATTTATTCTTGTTAATCAACGGGCACAGCTCATCAATGAAAATGAGAAGCAGGAATTTAGATTAAAGGAACAGCTGTGGAAGGACACACAGGTCCGTTATCAGTTTTCTAAAGATGCAATGGCGGTAGTTAATCAGCATTATCATGATATGAAGCATCAGATAAATGTTCTGGCAAATATGGAAAACGATGAAAAGCGCCGTGGTATATTAGCTGAGATGGAAAACGATATCGCTGTATATGATGCTGTTGTGCGCACTGGAAACGAGCTGCTTGATACAGTCTTAACAGAAAAGAAGCTGATTTGCCATAGCAAAGATATAAATATGAGTTGTATAGCAGATGGTGAACAGCTTAGGTTTATGAACGAGATTGATTTATATACTCTGCTTGGCAATGCATTAGATAATGCCATTGAGGCCAATGAAAAGATTGCAGATACATCTAAAAGGTGGATATCTGTTCAGATTCAAAATAAAAAGGGAATTGTGCTGTTAGAAATTTTAAATCCATTTGTTGGAGCCATCAAAATGCAAAATGGTTTACCAGTAACCTCTAAAAAAGATAAGCTTAGTCATGGCTTTGGCACACAAAGCATACAAGCCATTGTAGATAAATATAATGGACAGATGATTATTAAAACAGAAAATGACAAGTATTTACTTAGAATAATATTCTCCTAAATTAACTTGCCAAATATGACAAAAAACATGCAGGCTGTGACAAAGCCTGCTTTTTTAATATACTCTTTGCTATTCTTTTCCTAGGTTATCAATCAGGCAAAAGCCTAAGAAAAGGAGAAAGAGAATGAGTAAAGGAAGAAAAATTGTTGGAACATGTATCCGCTCTATTCTTATTATCGTATTTGCGATAATTATAGTGGCGGTGAACAACATCCTACCAAACTACGCCAGAATGGTAGATAGTATGCTGGGAGGAATTAATACAAAAATTGATAATTCAGATGTTGATACTGCAGGATTAGATCTTCAGTACAACAAGGCCGATTATGATGCTGATTCAATCAAGCCAGTGGAAGCAAAGCTTCATCAGAAAATCGCAGATGAAGGAACAATCCTGCTTGAGAATGAAGATGGCTTCTTACCTAAGACTGCTGATTCTACATTTAGTTTCTTTAGTGTGAATTCGGCAACGGTTGCTGCAAATGACAGTATGATGGGTGGAAGAAGCCTGGCAGATATTTTTGATGCAGCAAATGTTTCTATTAACAAAACACTTTTTGACTATTACAAAGAGCAGTCTGAAAGCTATGGCTTAGGAGCAGGCTCGATTTCATTTGGTGACGGGGAGGATTTTTCAATTAATGAATTGCCTCTTTCAGAGCTTAAGTCAAATAAAGAGGTAATGAATTCTATCAAAGGTACCGTTCCTGTATATTTCTTGAAAAGAGTTGCAGGTGAGGGAAGAGATATGCCTCGTTCTATGTACAATCATGCTGACAGTGCAGAGGATAAGGCAAAAACATATCTTGAGCCAGATTCAACAGAGCTTGAAATTATCTCATATTTAAATGATAACTTTGATGGAGTAATTCTTGTAAGCAATTCAAATGCAGCTCTTGACCTTGATTTTGTAAAGGATTATCCAAACATCAAGGCAGTAATTTCTGCAACTGCAATTGAGTCATTACCATATATCTTAACAGGGCAGGTTAATCCATCTGGTAGAACTGTAGATACTTTTGCAGCCAATCCACTTGAGTCACCTGCAGCAATGAACTTTGGTGATTATCAGTACTCTGATTCAAATGGAGAATTGACCAAGTACAATTATGTAACTTATGAAGAGGGTATCTATGTTGGATACAAATATTATGAAACAAGATATGAAGATGTAGTTTTAGGCCGTGAGAATGCGGGGGATTTTGATTATGATTCTGAGGTGGTTTATCCATTTGGATATGGATTATCTTACACCACATTTGATTGGTCTGATATGAAGACAACCTGGGATGGTGATACATGTAATGTGGAAGTTACAGTTACAAACACAGGTGATGTAGCAGGTAAAGATGTTGTTGAAATCTACGCTCAGAGCCCATATACAGATTATGATATTGCAAATGTTGTAGAGAAGGCTTCAGTTCAGCTTGTAGCTTATGATAAGACAAAAGAACTTGCAGCAGGAGAGGCTCAGACACTTACACTTAGCTTTGATAAGTCACAGCTTAAGGCTTATGACTCAAATAATGCCAAGACATATATCTTCGACGCTGGCGATTATTATATTACTGCAGCAAAAAATGCTCATGAGGCTGTAAACAATATCATTGCTACAAAGCAGCAGAATGTAAAGGCTACAGAGTCAGCAAAGGAAGAAAATGCAGAGCAGCCAGAGGCTACAGAAATTTCAGAGACAGCCAGTACAACTGATTTCGTATCAGTTTACACACCAGACATTACAGAGGTTGACACTGTTACATATTCAAAGGACAGTTATTCAGGAGTAGAAATTACAAATCAGCTTGATGATGCCAAAGGTGAGGCTACTTATCTTACAAGAAATGATTGGGTAGGTACATTCCCAACTCATGATGGTAAGCCAAGTGCTCAGATAAGTACATGGGGTAATGAAATCAATGGAGATGACGGTGCATCTTACACATATACTAAGACTGCAAGTGATGATTTAATTGCTACACTTGATAGCTTTGAGACAGGTACGCCTGTAGATAAAGATTCACTTTCTGATACCAAGATTGTTTATGGCGCAGATAACGGCCTTAAGTTAATTGATATGCGTGGCCTTGATTACAATGACCCACTTTGGGAAGACTTGTTAGATGAACTTATAGCTGATGAAATCTATAATGCAATCGGCGTTAGCGGATATGGAATTGAATATATCAAATCTATTGAAAAGCCATTTAATATTGATGCTGATACAGCAGCAGGACTCATCTATGGTGGAACCAGTGCCATGTTCCCAAGTGCAATGACACTTGCACAGTGCTGGAATCCTTCACTTGCATTAGAATTTGGAACAATGATTGGAAACGAAGGTTTAATTGGTGGCGCTGACGGTTGGTATGCTCCATCAATGAACATTCATCGTACTCCATTTTCAGGAAGAAACGGTGAGTATTATTCAGAGGATGCATTCCTTTCAGGAACTGTTGCTTCAAACGCTGTAACAGGTGCTGCATCAAAGGGTATGTACACTTATATTAAGCATTTCGCATTTAATGACCAGGAAAACCACCGTGGTGATAGAGATGGACAGTTCAGTATTGCCACATGGCTTAATGAGCAGAGCGCCCGTGAAATCTATCTGCTTCCATTTGAAATGTGCATGAAGGCAGGAGATGTTACACTTAATTATGTAGAAAAGCAGGCTGATGGCTCTTATGCAAATGCCTCTAAGGAAATCAGAGCTTCACAGGCAGTGATGACATCCTTCAACAGAGTTGGTGCTACCTGGGCAGGTGGAGATTATGGTCTCATTACAGGCATTCTCAGAAATGAGTGGGCGTTTAATGGACTTGTAATGACAGATAATGCTAACACAGGTGTTTTCATGGATGGATATCAGATGACAGAAGCAGGAGCTGATGTAAAGCTTACATCTCTTCCAGCAGCTGCCAGATATGATTTTGATAAGAATGATCCAGCAACATACTACTATGCTAGACAAGCTATGCATCATTTGCTTTATACAATCGCAAATTCTAAGTCGATGAACGGTGCTATGCCAGGAAGCCATATTAAAGATGGTGCAAGACTTACAACTCTTGTTATGAGAGGGGTTACTGTAGTATTCTTGCTACTAATCATTCTTGAAATTTACAAGATATTTAGATTGTTTAAACCTACTGCAAAGAAGCTTGCTAAGCTTCAGGCTAAGGCAGAAAAGAAAGCAGCTAAGAAGGCAATAAAATAAAAATATTTGATTATTTAGGAGCAGTTATTTAAAGTTAAATAGCTGCTCCTTTTGTTGATATAGAGACTAAATTTGCCTAAATCCTATATAGAATGTATAATAGGTAAGATTTTGTTTTAGAAGGAGTATAAAATGAGAATAGCGGTTACATATGAAAACGGCCAGGTGTTCCAGCACTTTGGACATACACAAGAGTTTAAGATTTATGAAGTAGAGGATGGCAAGGTGGTATCATCTGAAATAATTGGTTCAGATGGCCAGGGACATGGCGCTTTGGCAGGCCTTCTTAGCAATAAGTCGATTGATGTGCTTATCTGCGGAGGTATCGGCGGTGGTGCCCAGGCAGCCCTTAGCGAACAGGGGATTGAGCTTTGCGCTGGTGCATCAGGGGATGTTGATGCTGCAGTTGAGGCATACCTTAAGGGCGAGCTTGTAAATTCCGGTGTTAATTGCAATCATCATGGCGAAGGTCATACATGCGGCGACCATGAGGATGGACATAGCTGTGGTGACCATTCTAGTTGTGGTGGATGCCATTCTAAGCCTGAATTTGAGGGTAAGAATGTTGGCAAGACTTGCAAAACGCATTACAGAGGTACATTTAACGATGGTACACAGTTTGATTCATCTTATGATAGAGGTGAACCACTTGAATTTGTTTGTGGCGCAGGCATGATGATTAAGGGCTTTGATAAGGCTGTTGCAAACATGGAAGTTGGAGATAAGGTTGATATACACCTTATGCCAGAGGAGGCCTACGGACAGCGTGATGAAGAGGCTGTTTTTACAGTGGAGATTGCTCAGCTTCCTGGTTCAGAGGAGCTTGCAGTTGACCAGCAGGTATACTTGCAGGACCCTTATGGAAGACCATTCCCAGTAAAGGTTGTTGCCAAGGATGATAAGACAATCACTCTTGATGCTAATCATGAGATGGCTGGTAAGGAACTTAATTTTACAATCGAGCTTGTAGAAGTTAAATAACATATACATACAACAAGGCTTTGCCCTTTTGGGCGAAGCCTTGTTGTTTTTTAGCATCTAAAAAAGTTAGATTATATTTCTATGGTGAATTAACAATGAATAATCTGTGAAAAACAGCAATTGTCAGACAACTTCTGCTATATTTATAAGTAGCTTTTTATGGCTTACAACACTAATTTGGAGGAGGTTCTGAAATATGGAAGGCACTAAAAAGAGGGGAAGTCTTAAAACTACTTTGGTAGCAGTTATTCTAACTGCTGTAATTGTAACAGCTGGCATTATTTCTATTTTTACTATTATTAACACAATCAAGACAAATAATGAATCTACAGAGGCTTATAGCACTCGACTTCTGGATGATGTTAAAGCTCAGTTGAAATATGAAACAGAAGAAGCCATGAGTATCTGTCAGGTAATGTATGGCAGGTATCAGGCAGGTGAAATGACACTGGATGAGGCTAAAAAGGAGTCAGCCGATATAATCAGAGAGCTTAGATATAATGAAGGTAATGGATATTTTTGGGTTGATACATCTGATGGTATAAATGTAGTTCTTTTGGGACGCGATACAGAAGGTCAGTCGCGTTGGGATTTGACAGATTCCAGTGGAAATAAATTTATTCAGCAGATGATTGAAAATGGTTTGCAAGAAGGCGGTGGTTATACACAGCTTATGTTTGCTAAGCCAAACGAGACTGAAGAACTTCCAAAAATTAATTATACAGCATACTATGAGCCATTCGATTGGGTAATGGGTACTGGTGTATGGATTGATGATTTAGAGGCTCTTGAAAAGGATTTTATAGGGCATCAGCATAAGGCTTTGATTACAAGCGTAGTGCAGACAATTATTATTCTTTTAGTACTAATTGTTATAGGTGCATTTGTAGCATTCTTCTTTGGCAGCAAGATTACAAAGCCAATCATTCTTTCTGCTAACCAGATGATTAGAATGTCAAATAGTGACTTTACCGAAAATGCTGACATGGAAGAGGTAAGAAAGCTTACAAATCATAACAATGAGATTGGTGCTATTTCAGAAGCTCTTGATATGATGCATTCTAATATCCGCAATTTAATGCTTCAGATTTCAGATACAACTTCTTCTGTTGCATCTGCTTCTGAGGAGCTTTCAGCATCTGCATCTCAGTCTGCTGAGGCTAGTGAGATGGTTGCTACATCTTGTACAAACGTAGCTACATCTTGCTCTGGTCAGATTAATGCAGTTACAGGTGCAAGCAATGAGACAGATTCTTTCGTTACTAATATGGAAGATTTCAAGGAAGCTATTAGTCGTTCATCAGAGATGATTAAGGCTACAAACGAGGCAGCTATTAATGGTGCTGCTGATATGACTAATGCAACAGATATGATGAACACAATCAGAGATTCTGTTGAGAACACAGCTCAGGTTGTTGAAGATCTTGGTGAGAGACTAAAGAGCATTGATGAATTCGTTGTTACTATTGCAGAGATTGCAAGTCAGACAAACCTCCTTTCTCTTAATGCTTCTATTGAGGCTGCAAGAGCTGGTGAGATGGGTAAAGGCTTTGCAGTTGTTGCCAGCGAGATTTCTAAGCTTGCTGATGAATCTAACCAGGCTGCACAGAAGATTAACGAGCTTATTGCAGGTATCATGAAGAACTCACAGGAAGCAGTTACAGCTATGCGTCAAGGAGCTGAAGAGGTTGTAAATGGTTCTGAGCTTGTTAATGAAGCAGGTGGAACATTTAACAACATTGTAAATATGGTTAACTCTATTTCAGAGGAATCAAATACAATGAGCGCTATTGTTGAACAGCTTTCAGGTGGAACAGATACTATTGCTAAGAACATCCATGAGATTGAGCAGATGAGTATTGCAGTGGCAGATGAGACATCAAATGTATCAGCAGCATCAGAGCAACAGACCGCTTCTTCATACGAGGTTGCACAGGCATCTGACAGATTGGCTGGTAATGCTCAGGAACTTCAGGATTTCGTTGCAAGATTCTCATTATAAATTTTTATGATTTTAAATGGCTCGCCACAGTTCGTGGTGAGCCATTTTTAAAAGAACTATTGGCACAAGATTTAGTAGATTCTGTGATAATGCTATACAAAAGGTGGCGAAAAGTGATAAAATTTAGATAGTAGTATAAATTGTGCAACAATATAAAGGCTTTGGGAGGGCATGTTATGCAGGGAGAATATAGCGGAAAACCTATATTTAGACGTAGATATGTCAGCATGAATGAAGATGCCATACGTGAAGAAATTAATAGGCTCCAGGATGAATTATATTCTATGCAGGAAGCCTTGGAGTTGTTTGGAAAAGATAATAAAGACATAAGAAATCAGGTTCTTAATGGCCAGGAAAATAACGAACGTCTTATGAAGGCACTTGGCACCAAGGTTGAGAATCTAGAGCAGAAGCTTGACTATAGAACACCCTTGAAGGCACAGTTTGCAGAGGTCATTGCAGAATACAAAGAAAAGATAAGCCAGCTCAATGATGAAACAGAGGTAAAAAGCTTCAAAAGAAGCATTAGGGGATTAACACTACTTACTATCGTAAATACGATATTGTTGTTAGTAATGATTGTACTCATAGGATATTCAATTCTTTCTATTTAACTTAAATAAGGAGCAATATATGGATTGGGTTGTTGTAAATGTACTTGTTATTTTCTGTGGCATAGCACTTTTGATAGTGCTTCCACTGTTTTTTAAAAGGAAAAACACACTTGAAGCTGCTAAGCAGGAATACGAAGCAAAGCTTAAGAAAATGGTGAGCTTAGACAAACAATATGCACCTTATATCAGCCAGCTAAACAAGAATCTAACTATCATAAACCATTGGCTAAAGACAGGAAAGGACCCTAATGAATCAGAGGAGGAGTCTGAAAAGACTGAACAGGAAGACAAGTTTTTTGCAGGACTTATGAGCCCCCTTGAAGCTAAAAAGTGGAAGGAAGCAATAAGAAAAGCCAAGGAAGAGGATAATATAGATTTTGATATAAAGTCCCTTAGAGTAAATGAATTTGAAGTGGATGCTATGGAGCCTTGTGATGTTGAACAGACTACCATGAAATTCAATTATTCTGAGGATTTTGGAGAGAACATTTATTATTGTATTAATCCAGATGCTATTGCAAAGCATCTATACAAGCATTTAATATTTTTTACCACAGCAAGAACCACCAATATACCACTTGTATATCCTTATAAATATGAAGGTGCTCAGATGCTTTCATTGTATAAGCATCCCGCCCAGACGGTATGGTTTTTACGAAACTGGAAGTTGATTCGCGAAGGATTGGAATCTGCCGATGTAGATATACCAGAACTGGATGAATCCGTAACCGACGAATTCGACCTGTAGATTTAATTGAAAAAGAATAAGAGCCAGTAGGTAGCTATCAAGCTCTAAGTGTTGCTAAAGCGTAGCTTTCTATGCGAAGCGTAGCAATATCTTAGGCTTGAGAGCGTAACCTACTGGCTCTTGTTATAGTGTCTCTTAACCTTCTACAGAGTAGTTAGGTGCTTCCTTTGTGATGTGAATGTCATGTGGATGAGATTCCTTAAGTGAAGCAGCAGAAATCTTAACAAACTTTCCACGCTCCTGAAGCTCTGGGATAGTAGGGCAACCACAGTAACCCATACCAGAACGGATACCACCGACAAGCTGGAAGATAACATCCTCAAGGCTTCCCTTGTAAGCAACACGTCCTTCAACACCTTCTGGAACAAGCTTCTTAGCACCTTCCTGGAAGTAACGATCCTTAGAACCGTTTTCCATAGCTGCAAGAGAACCCATGCCACGGTAAACCTTGTACTTACGTCCCTGATAAAGCTCAAATGAACCAGGAGCTTCGTCGCAGCCTGCAAACATTGAACCCATCATACATACTGAACCACCAGCTGCAAGAGCCTTTGTCATATCACCTGAGTACTTGATACCACCATCAGCGATAATTGGAATACCGTATTCCTTAGCTGTCTCGTAGCATTCCATGATTGCAGAAATCTGTGGAACACCGATACCTGCAACAACACGTGTAGTACAGATAGAACCTGGTCCAATACCAACCTTAACAGCGTCAGCGCCAGCCTCGATAAGAGCCTTTGTAGCAGCGCCTGTGGCGATGTTACCAGCGATAACCTGTAAATCAGGATAAGCAGTCTTGACTTTCTTAACAGCCTCGATGATGTTCTTTGAATGGCCGTGAGCTGAGTCCATAACAATAACATCTACCTGTGCCTCAACAAGTGCAGCAACTCTTTCCATCATATTACCAGTGATACCAACACCAGCACCGCAGAGAAGTCTGCCCTGGTCATCCTTTGCAGCATTAGGGTATTTAATCTGCTTTTCAATATCCTTGATAGTAATAAGCCCCTTTAGCTTAAAGTTATCATCTACAATAGGAAGCTTTTCCTTACGAGACTTACCAAGAATCTCCTTAGCTTCTTCAAGAGAAATACCTTCTTTAGCTGTAACAAGGCCTTCTGAAGTCATAGATTCACTTATTTTTTTAGAAAAATCAGTTTCGAATTTTAGGTCACGATTAGTGATGATACCAATGAGTGTGCCGTCTTCCTTAGTAATAGGTACACCGGAAATTCTGAATTTACCCATTAACTCGTTTGCCTCAGCAAGAGTGTTGTCTGGTCCTAAGAAGAATGGGTCAGTAATAACACCGTTCTCAGAACGCTTTACCTTGTCTACTTCTTCAGCCTGTGCTTCGATAGACATATTCTTGTGAATGATACCGATACCGCCCTGACGTGCCATTGCGATTGCCATCCGGGATTCAGTAACTGTATCCATAGCGGCACTCATCATAGGAATGTTAAGCTTAATTTTTTTTGTAAGATTTGTGTGAAGATCAATAAGATTTGGAGTTACTTCCGAATACTGTGGAACCAGTAAGACGTCGTCGAAAGTAATGCCATCACCAATAATCGATGCCATAAAGGGTAACCTCTCTTTCTTTGAATGACTGTAAATTTTTTAAAATTATATTTAACAAAATGGCTTGTGTCAATGATAAGAGGAAAGATAATTTTTACAATTTTTTCTATTATAAATGCAGATTTTTTGACATGTGTATCTAGAGAGGACAAGTGTCCGCAGTGCACGGCTTTTTTGGGCTGTAAGTCCACAAAAACGGAAAGATTGTTAATTTTTTAGCAATTATATACAAGAAAACAAAATTATTTAACAAATTTGTACTCAAAAATGAACAGAAAAGCCCATTTGGTCTGTTGAAAAATTTTTTCATTAGTTCTATCATAAAATCACGACATTGTGGGGTGGCAATCCGGTTTTTAATTAGCCACTCTGGGAACTATAGATGTCATAGTTAATAAGGAGGATTTAAAAATGCCAAGAGCAAAACAGTCTATGGATGGTAACCAGGCTGCAGCACACGTAGCTTATGCTTTTACAGATGTTGCTGCAATTTATCCTATTACACCATCTAGCCCAATGGCCGATTTTGTTGATCAGTGGTCAGCAGCAGGTCTAGAGAATATTTTTGGAAATCAGGTAAAGGTTGTAGAGATGGAGTCTGAGGCAGGTGCTGCAGGTGCCGTTCACGGTTCACT
>SVER01000049.1 GCA_015057315.1 Pseudobutyrivibrio ruminis
GTCGTTCTCAAAATCGGTGGAGCTGCATGACAAAGTCATCGGGCATTATCTGAACATAAAACACTATCAATAAGTTAGAGTCATTACCGATATTCGGCAGTAAGACTCCCAATTGTGACCGAAATCCCGTAGACTTAACGCCGCTAAAAATAAAGGCCTGACCAATTTATCACCTACAGGCCGATTAAATACGCCGTTCAGGTAGTCAGTGCGCTGGTAGCTGTTAAGCCAGGGGCGGTAGCGTCGCTGAAATCGCCTGCTGCAACACAAAACACCTTCTTTGAATGGCTATAAAAATCGACACGCTCTGGGTGATTAACGCTATGAGATATCTATCATGCTCATCAGATATCCTCATAAAGGGGTCAGGCGCGGCTGCTGATATCCCCTGTACACTAACTTTCCTGTCTCATTGATAGCCTGTACGGTAAAATTCGCCTACATTGTGAGCTGGGTGGAAGTGATAATGGTGACAAGCAGCTTAGGGTAACTGTACTTGCCTCGCCGGTGTTGCACAGTGAAGTCAGCTGGTGCCGCGAGCGCTTTCTATCTTGGTATTCCCCTCATTCTCATTGAGATACGACAGCGGGGTTGAAAATGGATCTTGTACAATGATAAAAATTGCGCGAATTGCCGTGACATTGGGCTTGCTTTCCTCATTGGGAGCCCAGGCTTACGCGGCCGGGTTAGTAGTAAATGATAACGATCTGCGAAACGACCTTGCCTGGCTTTCCGATCGCGGGGTCATCCATCTGAGCCTGTCGACCTGGCCGCTGAGCCAGGAAGAGATCGCCCGAGCACTAAAAAAGGCCAAACCATCCTATTCTTCTGAGCAGGTAGTTCTGGCCCGTATCAACCAGCGACTGTCTGCTTTAAAAGCCGATTTCCGGGTCACCGGCTATACCTCGACCGACCAGCCGGGCACCCCGCAGGGGTTCGGTCAGACGCAGCCGGCAGATAACTCCTTAGGCCTGGCGTTTAATAACAGCGGCGAGTGGTGGGATGTCCACCTCCAGGGCAACGTCGAAGGGGGAGAGCGGATCAGCAACGGCTCGCGCTTCAACGCCAACGGCGCCTATGGCGCGGTGAAGTTCTGGAATCAGTGGCTCTCCTTTGGCCAGGTACCGCAGTGGTGGGGACCTGGGTATGAAGGTAGCTTGATCCGCGGGGATGCGATGCGGCCGATGACCGGCTTTCTGATGCAGCGGGCAGAGCAGGCGGCACCGGAAACTTGGTGGCTGCGCTGGGTGGGCCCATGGCAGTATCAGATTTCTGCCAGTCAGATGAATCAGTACGCAGTAATCCCTCATACTAAAATTATTGGTGGTCGATTTACATTCTCGCCTTTTCAGTCTTTAGAATTAGGCGCATCGCGCATTATGCAGTGGGGCGGAGAAGGTCGGCCAGAGTCATTTAGTAGTTTTTGGAATGGTTTGACAGGAAAAGATAACACTTCTGCTAACGACCCAAATGAACCTGGCAACCAATTGGCTGGATTCGACTTTAAGTATAAGCTTGAACCTACTCTCGGTTGGCCAATTAGTTTTTACGGTCAATTGATTGGTGAGGATGAGGCTGGATTTTTACCCTCCGCTAATATGTACCTCGGTGGTATAGAAGGGCATCATGGATGGGGAAAAGATGCGCTAAATTGGTATTTAGAAGCCCATGATACGAGAACAAACATGAGTAGAACCGGATATAGCTATTGGCATCATCTTTATACAGATGGCTATTATCAACAAGGCTACTCTCTTGGTGATGCGATGGGAGGAGATGGGCAGTTATTAGCTGGCAAGGTCGAGCTTATAACAGAGGATAATCAACGCTGGAGTTCACGTCTGGTTTACGCCAAAGTAAATCCTGAGAGTCAGTCGATAAACAAGGCATTCCCTCATGCTGATACATTAAAAGGAATTCAACTGGGGTGGAGTGGAGATGTTTACCGGTCTGTTCGTATAAATACTTCACTTTGGTATACCAACGCTAACAACAGCGATAGTGATGACGTTGGAGCCAGCGCAGGGATAGAGATACCGTTTAGTTTATAAGGCTGAATGCTGAAAATAGGGGAGAGAAAGTGGTAGCGCTGCAGGACGCAGTCAGCTTTTGTCTCTCTATTAGCCGGCAAGGATGCAACGGTTATGACAGCTGCTCAGGAATTGGCAAATTTTGATTTACTGATGATGTGACATTATGAAGAAAAAAATTGTTAGATTTTCGGCATTAGCATTGGCAATCGGGTTTCTAACAGGTTGTACTATTGTTCCAGGCCAAGGGTTAAATAGTCTACGTAAGAATGTTGTTGAACTCCCCGACAGCGACTACGATCTCGATAAGTTGGTAAATGTTTATCCCATGACGCCAGGCCTAATAGACCAGCTTCGTCCGGCAACCGTTCTTGCTCGCCCAAATCCGCAGTTGGATAATTTACTACGTAGTTACGAATATCGTATTGGTGTAGGTGATGTACTGATGGTTACTGTATGGGACCATCCGGAATTAACTACTCCTGCTGGCCAGTATAGGAGTGCAAGTGATACCGGGAATTGGGTAAATTCAGATGGCACAATATTTTATCCCTACATCGGAAAGATACTTGTAGCCGGGAAAACACTTAGTCAAGTACGCCAGGATATAGCAAATCGTCTTACAACTTATATTGAGAGCCCGCAGGTCGATGTTAGCATAGCTGCTTTTAGATCACAAAAGACCTATGTTACAGGTGAAGTAATTAAATCAGGACAGCAGCCAATTACAAATATTCCGCTTACGGTTATGGATGCAATAAACGCTGCAGGTGGACTTGCACCTGATGCAGACTGGCGTAACGTTGTTTTAACCCATAATGGGAAGGATACAAAAATCTCATTATATGCATTAATGCAAAAGGGTGATTTGTCACAGAATCATCTCCTTTATCCTGGTGATATTCTTTTTGTTCCCCGTAATGATGACCTGAAAGTGTTTGTCATGGGCGAAGTTGGTAAGCAAAGCACTCTTAAGATGGATCGAAGTGGTATGACTTTAGCTGAGGCCATTGGGAATGCGGAAGGTATTTCTCAGGAATTTAGTGATGCAACGGGTATCTTTGTCGTTCGGCAACTGAAAGAGGATAAACAAGGCAAGATAGCAAATGTTTACCAACTAAATGCTCAAGATGCTTCAGCGATGGTACTGAGCACTGAATTTCAGTTACAACCTTATGATATCGTTTATGTAACTACTGCCCCATTGGTTCGATGGAATCGGGTTATATCACAGTTGGTGCCTACAATTGCTGGTGTACATGATATGACTGAGACGGGTAAATATATTCGAACTTGGTGAAAATAATGTTTAATTCTATTTTAGTTATATGCACAGGAAACATCTGCCGTTCACCTTTTGCAGAAAGAATATTAAGGAACAAACTGCCGAATATGAGGGTCGACTCGGCAGGAACTGGAGCGTTAGTTGATAGCGCTGCTGATTCTACAGCAATGAGAATTGCCAAATCTTTTGATGTTTCTTTGGATGGACATAAAGGTAAACAATTTAGCGCAAAGTTAGGAAGGGAGTATGATCTTATCTTGGTGATGGAAAGAGCCCATATTACACAAATTAGTAGTATTGCACCTGAAGTTAGAGGTAAAACTATGTTGTTGAATCATTGGGTAAATCAAAAAGATATTCCTGATCCTTACCGAAAAAGTGATGAAGCTTTCGAATCAGTTTTTAATTTGATCGAAAAAGCATGCTTTAAATGGGTTGAAAAATTAAATGGATGAAATTTGGGAACATAACTAATGTCTTCTACGAAATCTAATAAACGACTCAGCGCAGATGAAATTGACATTGGTCGTCTGTATGGTGAATTAATTGACCATCGTAAATTGATTCTAAGTATTACTGCAATTTCTGTATTTATAAGCATTTTATATTGTCTGTTTGCTACTCCAATTTATCAAGCTGATGCTTTAATTCAAGTTGAACAAAAGCAAGGTAATACAATACTTGAGAGTTTGAGTCAGGTTCTTCCAGATGCACAACCTCAATCAGCACCTGAAATATCATTGCTTCAGTCAAGGATGGTATTAGGTAAAACAGTAGACGATCTTAAATTACAGACTATAGTAACAAATAATTATTTTCCTATTGTTGGTAAAGGCTGGGCTAGATTATTTGGCGATAATCCCGGTAATATTTATGTTGAGAATATGGTTATACCTGAGAAAAAGCTTAATGAGAATAACAAAGCAATAGTAACTGTCATTAATGATAGCGAATATACTGTATCTATTGACGATTCTACTTATCATGGAAAGGTTGGTGTTCAAATAAAAGAGCCAAATATATCATTGTTAATAAATAAAATTGATGCTCAACCTGGTGAAAGTTTCAAGATTAAATATAAGACTAGATTAGAGGCAATAAATGATTTAGCGAATTCTTTTCATGTTGAAGATCAAGGAAAAGATACTGGCATGTTAGCCTTAACTTTGATTGGAGATGACCCATCATTAATTTCAGTGATACTCAATAAAATAAGCGAAAATTATTTGGAGCAAAATGTCTCTAGGCAAGCTGCACAAGATGCAAGGAGTCTCGAGTTTCTAAATGAACGCTTGCCAAAAGTAAGAGATGATCTGGATAGAGCAGAAGATAAGCTCAATAGTTATAGAAAACAGAAAGATTCGGTCGATTTGTCATTAGAAGCTAAAGCCACATTAGATCAACTAGTTAATGTTGATAATCAAATTAATGAACTGACCTTTCGAGAGGCTGAAATATCGCAGCTTTTTACTAAGGATCATCCGACTTATAAAGCACTTATCGAGAAGAAAAATACATTAAGTAAAGAGCGTGGTTTGTTGAATAATAGAATTTCTGCGATGCCAGCAACTCAGCAAGAAGTCTTACGTCTGAGTCGTGATGTCGAATCTGGACGTACTGTTTATATGATGCTATTAAACAGACAGCAAGAGCTGGAAATTTCTAAATCAAGTGCAATTGGTAATGTTCGTATTGTTGATGAGTCCGTTACTGAGCCAGAGCCAGTAAAACCCAAAAAAGCAATGGTTATTATATTAGGAGTTCTTCTCGGTGGCTTAATCTCTGTTGGTGTCGTTTTACTAAGAGTATCATTTAGAAGAGGAATTGAATCGCCCGAACAGCTAGAAGAAGTAGGGATTAGCGTTTATTCAAGCATTCCTTTATCAGAATGGTTAGAAAGTAATAAAAAAACAAAGCATGGTGATAGCAGAAATCTGCTTGCTATAGATAATCCAGCTGACTTAGCCATAGAGGCGATTAGGGGCTTAAGAACAAGCCTCCATTTTGCTATGCTTGAAGCCAAAAATAATATATTAATGATATCGGGTGCTAGCCCTAATGCTGGTAAAACATTTGTTAGCAGTAATTTGGCAGTAATTGAAGCTCAAACCGGTAAGTCTGTATTATTTATTGATGCCGATATGAGAAAGGGGTACTCTCATAAATTATTTGGCATAAACATTGGCAATGATAATGTTGGATTGTCGGAATTGCTTTCAAGTAATTATGATTTTGAAAAAGCAATTAATAAGATAGCAGAAATGAAAATAGACTTCATTTCTAGAGGTCAAGTACCACATAATCCGGCTGAAATGTTAACAAGCATGAAATTTGATAATTTATTACGATGGGCCGCAAGCAATTATGACTTGGTTATTGTTGATACACCGCCAGTCCTAGCAGTGACAGATGCTGAGATTATTGGTCGCTATGTTGGAACAACTTTGTTGGTTGCTCGATATGAAACAAACACGGTTAAAGAAATGGAAGTCAGTATAAAACGTTTTGAGCGAAGCGGTATTAATGTTAAAGGTTGCATACTCAATGGCGTAATGAAAAAATCTAGCTCGTATTATGGCTATGGGTATAATCATTATGGATATACATATAATGATGATAAATAATACTTATTCTAATTTCGAATCAAAAAAATTAAGTTTATCATAAGGGGGGGCAATGTTTAAAATTCTTCGAGTCATTCCTTCAATGGATCCGCAAAAGGGAGGTCCATCTGAAGGTATCAGACAGCTTCAGCAAGAGATACATAGGCAACGATTAAATATAAAGTGCGATATAGTATGCATGGATAATTTATCAGAAGAAGCCAAAGATGTTGAGTATGCTAGTATTTATGCGGTGGGTAAAGGTAAAGGTGTATATTCATATTCAGAAAGCTTGAAAAATTGGCTAGAGGAAAATGTAAGAAAATATGATTTTGTAATAATTCATGGTATCTGGCAATATCATAGCTATATTGCTAGCAAATTATGTATTAAAAACAGCATCCCGTATTTTTTATATACTCATGGAATGCTTGACCCTTGGTTTAAAAAAAACTATCCATTAAAGCATATCAAAAAAATGCTTTATTGGACATTAATTGAGCGAAAAGTCGTGAACAATGCAGAGGCTGTTATATTTACAAGTGAAGAGGAAAAAATACTAGCACGTCAGTCATTCCCATTCTATGAACCAAAAGAATTTGTAACTGCATACGGAACTTCTGGTAGTATTTTCGATAAAGAGATTGCAAGGAGTGAATTTTATAAAAAATTCCCTTTTCTAAAAGGTAAAAAAATACTTCTTTATATGGGGCGAATTCATGAAAAAAAGGGATGTGATATATTAATAAAATCATATGCAAAAATCAGTAAAGAGCATAATGACTATCATTTGTTTATTGCTGGGCCGGATACGTCTGCATACGCAAAAACGTTGAAAGATCTTGTGTCCTCTTTAAATTTAAATGACAAAGTAACTTGGGGGGGAATGCTTAGTGGTGATGTAAAATGGGGCGCTTATTATTCAAGTGAGGTTTTTTGCTTAGCATCACACCAAGAAAACTTTGGGATAGTTGTTGCAGAAGCCTTATCATGTGAGATTCCTGTTGTTACTACTACGAAAGTCAATATCTGGCGAGAAATAGAACGCGCTGATGCTGGCATGATTGCAATAGATAATGATGATTCTTTTACTGAAATACTAAATGAGTTTCTTAAAAAATACGAAAACGATCGTGAGAGATTAAGAGGGAATGCCTTGAGATGCTTTAAGGAAAACTTTGACATAAAACTTGTAGCGACATCATTTAACAACTTAATATCCTCTGAACGATAAGATATTAACCCTTATAGGAGAGGGACGTTGAGATATCGAAGTTTTTATAACTTAGTTTTCGGATTTCTTATTGGGCAAGGAGCAATGTTTATAGCGCAAACATTGTTAATTTCTAAATCTGAAGTTGCACTTGTTGGCCAAATTACAATTGGTCTAGGACTATTGACATTAGCTCAGTGGTTGGCTGATGCTGGAGGGGTGTTTTTAATACCGCGTTTGTTAGGCTCAGAAGAAAATGAACAAAAAAAATTAGCGTGCTTTATTAATGCGAGATTTATTTTTGTCACAATTATTGTTATAAGTGTTCTAGTTTATCTTATTGCTAAAAATTCGTGGCATCTATACTACGGACTCGTATCATTTATAATTCCTGTTTTGCTGATATCATCCTTTAGTGTACTTGGTTATCTCGATTTTTATAATGAAACGAAGGCTTCTGGAACATTGTCTGGAGTGTCTTGGTCATTAGCCTCATTGCCTTTGTATTATTCATATTTCTATGAAGGAGATAGATATATCATAGGTATGAGTGCTGGGCTGCTTTTTGTTTTAGGGAACGCATTATTTATAATAATTCAATGCATTAAAATGAAACAAGTAAGCAAGAATGGCGGGGTTAAATTGACATATAAGGATGGTTTTTGCATAAAACAGATAAAATATTCATTTTATGATATCATTAAATATAATTTGAACTATGGGTTTTCGCAAAGTTATGGAAGATTCGTCCCGATTTTCTTAAATACACTTTTAGGCCCTGTTCTGGCTGGGTATTACATATATGCTAAAAGTTTCGCAAACATTGCAAATCAATTTATAGCTTTCTCCAGAAGAGTTGAGTTTAGTAATCTGATCGCAATTCATGATGGAAGTGTTAGGAAAATATTATCCAGTCAGTTAATTAGCTTTGGCATTGCATGTATATTTGCGATGTTTTGTTTTGGAGCTGAACTTGTAGAGTGTTTTTACACATTACCAATTGGAAATAATACTCTATTATATATACAAATTATAGCATTAATTAATCTGCTATGGTGTTTGTCAAGCTCATTTTCCCAGTATTTCCTTGCCAAAGGGAAGTTGGGCTTTATCTGTATTACGCAATTAATTACTTATATTTTATCTTTGTCAATTATTTATTTTGGCGTTGATTTTTTATCAATTTATTCAGTCTTTGTTGCTGAATCAATAATGTATGTTGTTCAATTCTTAATTTTTATAGTGTTTTTGAAAACTTATAAAAAGTTATAATTATCAATCAGTTTATCGTGATCCATAATTATATTTAATAAGTTAAGAATACAGTTGTTAAGATAAAAATAGACAATTAAGCCTGGGGTTTGAACCATGGTTAAGGTAGCAATACTATTATTTATTATGCAATTAAACTCGATGCTCGCGGTTGGTCTGGGATGGTTACCTCAGAGCGTTGCATTGTCTGTGCGAGTCTGTGTGGGAGGCTACTTACTATACCATTATATCCGCAATGGTAAGATGCATTATTCTTTATATGCACTATTATTAGTAATGCTCACATTATTTGTTATCAATGATATGATGTTGATAATTAATTTTATATTTGTAAGTTTGATGATTTATTCTATTAAAGATAATGGAGAGGAATCAATCATCAAAAGTATCTATTATTCGACAATTGCATTATCACTAATATTTATTGTAATCTCTCTGAATGGTATATTACATCCTACTATTCTTTACTCTCCCGATACAGGTAGATATCGAAATTCATTAGGGTTTATATCACCCAACTATCCTGGATTGATTGCTTTTTCATGCATTGTTGCACTATTTTCTTGCATTGGAATGTTGAAAAGTAAAGTCGGAAAAAAAAGTAAAGTTCTTGTGGTTATAATTGCATTGTTTTGTTTGGTTATACCGCTATTAACCGATTCTCGAACCCCGTTATATACACTAATTGTTTCATTTATTTTTTATGTATTGCTTAGATTCTCATTTTTTAGATTACTAACAAGGATTTTTATCCCTCTAGTACCTGCTATTTTCATGGGGTTAACATTATACATTGCATTTTATTACAATCATGATGTAAATGCACTATTAAGCGGCAGGCCGTACTTATATTCTTTATATTTGAAAGACTTTGGTTGGGTCGATTATTTATTAGGTGGGGAGGGAACCCAAGGATTTTCGGTTGATAGTTCATACTTATTACTATTATCTTGTTTTGGTGTGTTTTCATTCTTCATTATTGCTACTTTATTATATAAATGTTTAGTTAATAACAAAAATAAATATGTTTATGCTATTTTTTTTTCAATCTTCGTTTACGGATTGAGCGAATCAATAATGGTACGACCAGAAATATCAGTAGTGTTTTTATTTTATTCTTTGCTCGCTATTAAATCCGATAAAATAATGAATCATGATGAGTACAATTGTGATACCTAAAATGCAAAAAATTGATTATATAGCAAAGGAGGAAAATTTGTCTGGTGAATATGAAATTAACTACTTTAGCTTTAAAAATAAATTACATCGCTTAATTTGGGGGGGGGTGTATATAATATTTTTTAAATATTCTCCTGTGCCCATGTTCGGATATAGGAATTTTATTCTTTCATTGTTTGGAGCAAGGCTTGGTAAAAATGTCAGAATCTATCCAAGTGCTAAAATATGGATGCCAAGAAATTTAACCATTGGAAATAATTCCTCCATTGGACCAAGGGCACTAATTTACAATCAGGGTTCTATTTATATCGGTAATGATTCAATTATTAGCCAAGATGTAACTATTTGTGCGAGCACGCATGATTACAACAAACGTGATCATCCCCTTATATTAAAGAATGTAGAAATTGGAAATAGAGTTTGGCTTTGTGCCGAGTCATTTGTTGGCCCTGGAGTTCAAGTTTTTGATGGGGCGGTGTTAGGTGCTAGAGCTGTCGCTAAGAGAAATTTATCTTCATGGTCTGTATACGATGGTAACCCATGTAATAAACTTAAAGAAAGAGTGAATAATGAATAAGCCTAATCTAACTATTGTTATTTTGACAAAAAATGAGCAACTACACCTAAGGCGTTGTTTAGATTCAGTTATAAATTTTTGCGAAAGAATTGTTATCGTTGACTCTTTTTCTGATGATAGTACATTGGAAATTATAAAAGAGTACCCGGGTATAGTTGAACTCTATCAAAATAAATTCATCAACTATGCTAACCAATTTCAATGGGGCTTAGATAATTCGGGAATAACAACGGATTGGGTAATGAGGCTTGATGCTGATGAATATATTGAATCTGACCTTCAAGATGAGATTAAAAACAAATTAAATTCGATTGATAAAAATAAAAATTGCATTTTCATCAGGCGTAAGTATTTTTACAAGGGAAAGTGGATAAAACATGGAGCGGTATATCCACTAAATCTTTTACGGATTTGGCGGAACGGGCAAGGCCGTATAGAACAAAGATGGATGGATGAACATATAGTTGTCAATAACCCACAGCCTTCATTTTTTAAAGGTCATATTGTGGATTATAATTTAAATGATATGAAGTGGTGGATAGAAAAACATATAAAATATGCAGACAGAGAAGTTGTTGATTTATTAAACATTAAATATCAATTATTTAATCGTGATGAGGATGTAAGGAAGCAAGGTGGTTTCCAGGCTAGGCTTAAAAGAAAGGTAAAAGAAGATTTATATTTCAAATTATCTCCATCATTAAGATCGCTCTTATATTTTTTATATAGATATTTATTCCGGTTGGGTTTTTTGGATGGCTCAAAAGGATGGGATTTTCATTTAATGCAAGGTTTGTGGTATAGAAGTTACGTTGATATTAGATATAAGGAGTTGGATGCACTCATTTCTGATATAAGCAGTGATCGTGAAAAATTAAACGTATTATCTAAATCAACTGGTTTAAGTCTCTGAGGAAATAAATATGAAAAAGGTTGCATTAATTACGGGCGTTACTGGTCAGGATGGTTCTTATCTTGCAGAGTTTTTACTCGAGAAAGGATATGAAGTTCATGGTATTAAACGGCGGTCTTCTTCATTTAACACAGATCGTGTTGATCATATTTATCAAGATCCGCACTCATCAAATCCGAAGTTCCATCTTCATTATGGCGATTTAACTGATACTTCTAACCTGACGAGACTTTTATCAGAAATAAAACCTGATGAGGTCTACAACTTGGGGGCTATGAGTCACGTTGCTGTTTCTTTCGAATCACCAGAATATACTGCTGATGTTGATGCTATTGGTACTCTTCGTCTTCTAGATGCTATTCGTTTTCTGGGGCTTGAGAAAAAAACCCGTTTCTATCAGGCATCTACTTCTGAACTATATGGTCTAGTGCAGGAAATTCCGCAAAAAGAGACAACTCCATTCTATCCTCGTTCACCATATGCAGTAGCGAAACTTTATGCATATTGGATTACGGTTAACTATCGTGAGTCATATGGAATGTACGCGTGCAATGGTATTCTGTTTAACCATGAATCACCACGCCGTGGCGAAACGTTTGTAACACGAAAAATTACACGTGGGCTTTCCAATATTGCTCAAGGTTTAGAAAAATGTCTTTATCTTGGTAATATGGACTCCTTACGAGACTGGGGGCATGCGAAAGACTATGTCAAAATGCAATGGTTAATGCTGCAACAAGAGCAACCGGAAGATTATGTTATTGCAACAGGCGTCCAATACTCGGTACGTCAATTCGTTGACTTTGCCGCATCCGAGTTGGGTATTAAATTACGCTTTGAGGGGCATGGCGTTGATGAAGTCGGAATTGTAGAGAGTGTTTCTGGTGAAGATGCACCTGCAGTTAACGTAGGTGACGTAATTGTAGCTGTTGATCCGCGGTATTTCCGTCCTGCTGAAGTGGAAACCTTACTTGGAGACCCTTCGAAAGCTCACTATAAATTGGGCTGGAAACCTGAAACAACCTTACAAGAGATGGTTGTCGAAATGGTTAGAAAGGATCTTGAGGCTGCTAAAAAGCATTCTCTACTCAAATCACATGGTTACGAGGTTTCGATTTCTCTGGAGTAAAGAAATGACAATTAAGAAGAGAGTTTTTGTTGCTGGGCATAATGGTATGGTTGGGTCAGCAATCGTAAGACAATTGAAAAATAGAGACGACATTGAGCTCGTACTGCGTTCACGTCAAGAGATCAACCTGCTTAATGCTCAAGACGTGAATGATTTTTTCGCTAATGAGCGTATTGATGAAGTATATTTAGCTGCTGCAAAAGTTGGCGGAATAGTTGCGAATAATACTTTTCCTGCTGATTTTATATATGAAAATATTCTTATTGAAGCTAATATTATACATGCTGCACATGTTAACGATGTCAATAAGATTATGTTTCTAGGTTCCTCATGTATTTATCCTAAATTTGCTAAGCAACCGATTAGTGAGTCCGAATTACTACAAGGAACACTTGAATCAACGAATGAACCGTATGCTATAGCAAAAATCGCTGGTATTAAACTCTGCGAGTCCTATAATCGACAACATAATCGAGATTATCGTTCAGTTATGCCAACTAACTTGTATGGAGAAAACGATAATTTCCACCCTTCTAATTCGCATGTAATTCCTGCATTACTACGCCGTTTTCATGAGGCAAAGTTAGAAGGTCTACCACAAGTTGTTGTATGGGGTAGTGGAACTCCGATGCGCGAGTTTCTGCATGTTGATGATATGGCTGCTGCATCTATTTATGTCATGGAGCTTGATAAAGCACTTTGGCAGGAGCAAACACAACCAATGCTTTCACATATTAACGTAGGCACTGGCGTTGATTGCTCTATTAAAGAGTTAGCGGAAACAATTTCAAAAGTTGTTGGTTATCAAGGGGGGGTCGTTTTTGATTCTACCAAACCTGACGGCACTCCTAGAAAGTTATTAGATGTTTCGAGATTAGAAGGTTTAGGCTGGAAGCATCAGATTAATCTTGAAGCAGGCTTGGCACGGACTTATGAATGGTTTTTAAAAAATCAGAAAAGTTTCCGGAGTTAATATGTTTTTAGATGACAATGCATTTAAAAATATAATAAGGAATACACCACTTATTTCAATTGATTTGATCATTCAAAATGAGAAAGATGAGTATTTAGTTGGTAAAAGAAACAACCGCCCCGCAAGGGGCTTTTGGTTTGTTCCTGGAGGGCGCATACTAAAAGATGAGTCATTGGATAATGGTTTCGCCAGACTGACCCAAAATGAAATTGGCATTAAAATGATACGAAATGAAAGCACTTTTCTTGGTATCTTTCAACATTTCTATGATGACAATTTTTTTAATAATGAATTTAGTACGCACTATATAGTATTGGCATATAAAACATCTATTATCTCCAGCGGTCTTGTATTTCCACATGAACAACATAATGAATACCACTGGATGGGTGTGGATGAAATACTTAATAATGATTTAGTACATTTTAATACTAAAGCTTATTTTATGGATGTTGCTTTGGACTTTTAAGTATGAAATTACTTGTATATGGCATCAATTATCGTCCTGAATTAACTGGTATTGGCAAGTATAGTGGTGAAATGGTTAAATGGTTTGTTGATAATGATCTTGATGTTAGAGTCATTACTGCTCCGCCATATTATCCTGCATGGAAGATTGCTAATAATTATTCTGGATGGAAATACACGAAAGAAAAACATCCCGAAATAGTATATAGATGTCCTCTTTATGTACCTAACAAACCTTCTACAATAAAGCGGTTATTACATTTGTCCAGCTTTGCATTCAGTTCTTTTTTTCCTCTTTTAATGCAGGCTCGTTGGAAACCTGATTATATTATCTGCATTGTACCTACTTTATTTTGTGTACCAGGGGCTCTGCTATTAAGAAAACTAACTCGTGCCAAGGTAATAATTCATATACAAGATTTCGAGGTTGATGCTATGCTCGGCTTGGGTATGGCTAAGAAAGGTGTGTTTGCTACATTTGCCAAAAAGTTTGAAAAATGGTGCTTAACGTCTGCAGATAAAGTATCCACTATATCTAAAACAATGTTATCGAATGCCTCCGGTAAAGGTGTGCCACAGAGTAATCTAATTTTTTTTCCTAACTGGTCTGAACTTGAAAGATTTAAGAATGTTGACGGTGTAAAGTCAGTTCAGCTGAAAGAAGAGTTTGGAATTGCTGAAGACAAAAAAGTTATTCTTTACTCAGGGAATATAGGTGAAAAGCAAGGGCTTGAAATTGTTATCAGTGCCGCGCAGAAAATGGCATCAAATAATTTTGTTTTCTTATTTGTTGGCCAGGGTGGTGGTAAGGAAAATTTAGAGAAAATGTGCTCTACCCTCAATTTGGAAAATGTGATTTTTAAGCCTTTACAACCTTACGAGTTATTACCAGCATTATTAAATCTTGCCGATTGTCATCTTGTCGTTCAAAAGAAAGGTGCAGCTGACGCTGTTCTACCCTCTAAGCTTACGAATATCTTGGCTATTGGTGGTAATTCTGTTATCACTGCGGAAGAAAACACTGAGCTTGGTCAATTATGCAAAAATAATCCTGGTATTGCACAATGTGTTGAGCCTGAATCTGTTGATGCTCTCATTTCTGGTATTGAAAAATGTTTGCTAATGCCACGTCACAACGATGTAGCGATAAAATATGCCAATGCATCACTTGATATGAATAATGTCCTTTCAAAATTCATAATGGATATAAAAATATAATATTTAACATTAACAAGGAGTGTAGTATTTAAGTTACTTCTGGTGGAAAGGATTCCTCATTTTTATATCATCAATTATTATTTCGTATGAGTCTTTCATTAAACGAAGTAATATTATGAAATTGGTGGTGCTTTTTAAAGTTAATATTGCAGTCCTATTTTCTTCATTACGACTATTATATAATCTTTATTATGGTGTAAGAGTTCGAGATTAATTAACGCATTAACCTTTAATCTTGTAAACTTCAGGATCTCTATTGCAAATTATTATTTCATAAGGTTAAATATTTTAAGGAAATCTTCATGGCAACCTTGTATCATCGGACTCGCTCGAATGCGAATGCTTCTTTGATCTCAATGGCTCAACGCTTTTCCGATGTGGTCATAATCTTTTTGGGATTATATTTGGTATGTCTTATTAATTCAGTCCCATTCGAATACCAACATGCCCTCATGTCTTTACTATCGTTGGTCATTTTCCAGATGATAGGTGGTATAACTGATTTCTATCGTTCTTGGCGTGGCGTTGCGTTTTCTACAGAGTATATTTTAATATTTAAAAACTGGACGCTTAGCTTATTAATTGCTTTAGGGCTTTTATCTTTAGACTCAACGATTGATACTCGTTTTTTATTTTTTATTCAGTGGTACTTGCTCGTTGATATTGGTTTTTTTGTATGTCGCTCAGTTATCAGATTGATCTCTGGTTTACTTAGAAAATTTGGCTATAATACCAGAAGAGTGGCTGTTGTCGGCTCATTACCTGCAGGCATTAATTTGCTAAAAAGCTTTATTGAGCAGCCTTGGCTAGGCTTCGTTGTTAAAGGTATTTACGATAATATAAAATTGGAAAGTGCCGAATATGACAATGTACCTTATGCTGGAAATATAGATAAACTTATTCAGGAGGCCCGTGAGGGTAAAATCGACCGTATTTATATTGCGATGAGCATGCGCGATGAGTCCAAAATAAAGGATGTCGTTAGGAAATTAACAGATACAACTTGTTCTGTTTTGCTAATTCCTGATATTTTCACTTTTAACATCCTCCAGTCACGTACAGAAGAAATTAATGGTGTACCGGTTGTTCCATTATTCGATTCACCGCTTAATGGCATTAATATGGTCTTTAAGCGTCTTGAAGATATAATTGTATCATCTTTGATTCTTATTCTGATATCACCAATTCTTCTGGTTATAGCTACTGCTGTTAAAACCACGTCGAAAGGGCCGGTTATTTTCCGCCAGGTGCGTTATGGAATGGACGGAAAACCTATAAAAGTCTGGAAATTTCGCTCGATGACTGTGATGGAAAACGACGATAAAGTTATTCAGGCTACAAAAAATGATATCCGCGTGACTAAAGTCGGCAAGTTTTTACGCAGCACTTCCTTAGACGAACTTCCGCAGTTCTTTAATGTACTTTTTGGTCAGATGTCCGTTGTAGGACCTCGACCACATGCAGTTTCTCATAACGAGCAATATCGGTCCTTAATTCAGGGGTATATGCTTCGTCATAAGGTTAAGCCAGGTATCACTGGCTTAGCACAAATTAATGGATGGCGTGGTGAAACGGATACTTTGGAAAAAATGGAAAAAAGAATCGAATATGATTTGTTATATATCAGAGGTTGGAGCATTTGGTTAGATCTAAAAATAATATTCCTTACTGTCTTTAAAGGATTTATTAACAAATCTGCTTATTGATCAGATGCTGCTTAAGACAAGCTTTGTGCATTTATAGTCCAAAATTTATATCTTGTGCTAGTTAACAAATTTTCACTATGAGCTCTTTATACTTTGGGCTAACATTATTATCACATTTAAGCTGCGAACGTGTCGCAGTGACCACACCAGACAGGAGTATGTAATGTCCAAGCAACAGATCGGGGTTGTCGGTATGGCTGTGATGGGGCGTAACCTTGCGCTGAATATCGAAAGCCGTGGTTATACCGTCTCCGTTTTCAACCGCTCCCGTGAAAAGACCGAAGAAGTGATTGCCGAAAACCCAGGCAAGAAACTGGTTCCTTACTACACAGTACAAGAGTTTGTTGAATCCCTCGAAACACCACGTCGTATCCTGTTGATGGTGAAG
>SVER01000050.1 GCA_015057315.1 Pseudobutyrivibrio ruminis
CTTCTGGTACATCATCGACTATAACATCGTCGTCGCCCGATGTATCAACTTTCGCCTCTTCGACTACTTCTGTTGGTTCATCTTCGGCAGCACGCACTACTGGCACGTTAAATGACGACGCAACCATCAATGCTGCAAGAGAACCACTTAGTAATCTCTTAATATGCATATATCATACCTCCTTAAAGTATAATGTATGGAAGGGGCACAGGAATTGTGTCTCTTCCCCCGTGTAATTCGCATTATATTCTGTTTTTTTTTTTTTTTCAATCCGATATCAGACAATTTCACAAAGAATACATAATATAGACAAAATTCACAGAATTTTCACAGAGATGTAACAGAATATTCGTTGACTTTTGGGAAATTAGGTAGATTTTCTAGGGCGGGAGTTTCCCCCTCATTTTCCCCCTCATCAGTCAGCTGCGCTGACAGCTTCCCCCCCCCAGACCGTCCGAAAACCTTGTTATTCCGAGGTTTTTTCGGACTTTTTAGTCCTTTTTTCTTTATCTTCAAAACTATTTTGTTATATTGAACTTTTATTTTTTCTAAATACAAAATATGAGGTGATTAATCACCCCATAACTGCCATCATTTGCTCAAATCCTATAAGATTTATAGCCCTTTTTATGTTGTATCCTAAAGAAAAGAGCGCAAACTCACCATCCACTTTCTTTTTGCTTCTTAGCAGAAAGTAGCCAGCATTCATTGTTCTTTTTATTGTTCCAAATGGATGCTCTGATAAGCCTTTTCTTTGATCCATCTTTTGTCTGTCTGGTCTGAACTTCATTTGCACTACAGTATGCATTTCATATCTATACTTGTGCTTCATTCTTTCCTGATTAGCCATTTCTTGATTCCAAGTTCTACATGGTTTTTCAGTAATCTTATCCCCAAACTCAACCACCTTAAATGGATAGTTATCTGATTTCCTGTTTTTCATACACTTATCTTGATACTTGCAATGCTTACAGGCAAGCTTGTTACAATACCTAACGCTGCCGTTTTTAGTAGTGCTTTTCTTGCGTAATATCTCGCCTGCTGGACAGTAGACCAAGTCTCTATCCATATCTCTGACAAAGAAGCCCTCAGCTGCTTTAGCTATCATTTGTTCTTCATCACTTGCTGCTTGCTCCATAGAACTAGGTATCAAAACCCGTTTCTTTTTCTGCACAATCTTTATATCTTCAATGATATCTTTATAAGCAGCAGGAACAACACCCGCATCAAGACATTTAGCTAAGCTTTCTGCATCGGTAAGTTCTGTAAGATTCTCTACATTGTCGCATGGCTTATAATCAGTCTCGAGTTCGTATGTGTCTTGTCCTTCAGGAAGAATTACATTTGGAATAACTCCATTCTTGAGACAATCCATCATGTCATCTTTTTCATGATAACCTTTATCTGCAACCGTCTCTAGAATCTCACCGTCCGTTCTTATCCCTTCCACTGAATGAAGTAGCTGACCATGGTCTGTTGCTTCTGTGGTAGTTTCATAATTCCTTATGAGATGAGTTTCTGAATCCACTGCAGTCTGTATATTGTATGAGACAGCATATCCATTTTTATTCTTCATCAATTTTGAATCAGGATCTGTAAGTGAAATCTGCGCCAGATTTTCTTCTTCCATCTTTTTAAGATAGCCTTCATATCTAGCCTTTCGTTCTGAGATTTTTTCGAGTTTTTCTTCTATCTGCTCTTTTGTGAAAGCACCAGTAGTTTCTTCCTCATTTGAATCTACTTCATCAAGAAGCCTCAAATATTCCTCTGTCTGCAAATCCATACGCTTTATTCTGTCATCTAACTTTGATAGAGTAAAATTCCTATCCTTTGAATTGCTGGCTTGAAACTTGCTTCCATCAATTGACTGAAAGCCCCATTCGATTGTTGTAGATATCTTATGGTTGAATTCATGGAATACCTTTTTCATGCAGACAATGTTATCTTTTCTGAAGTCTGACACTGTTCTAAAATCTGGTTTTATTCCACCTGTCAGCCAAATCACCTCAATATTTGTTCGGCACGCTTTGGCAAGTTTTCTTGAGGATCTAATATCGTTGATATTTCCATAGATATACAGTTTCAATAATGCCCTTGGATCGTATGCAGGCCTGCCTTCCGCGGCAGGAGTGGCTTTTTCAAAGCCGAGTTGCTCAATATCTAACGAATTCACAAAGGCATCAATGATTCTTACATCATTATCCTCGCCAAGTAATGAATCCCAAGAACACATCATCATTTGTTCTCTATCTATACCAGATTTATAAGCCATAAAATCCTCCAAATCCCATCATTTCTCACCCTTTTATTATACTATAGTGGGGCTCAAAAAACCTGATTTTTAGAGGTTTAGCAGTTATTTTGCATTCAGTTTTCAAGGTTCAAAATATATGTTAAACACCAAAGTGTATTAACCAAAAATATTAATTACATTGGGCTGTCAGAAACTAGTTTTCAGACAGTCTCCCCCGAGAGGGGGGGGAAGCCTAAAAAAGGCAGGCCCAAAAGGGTCTGCCGAGGGGGGGGAATAGTATTATTTTATAAGTGCCAGATATCTTGGTTGTACTGGGCGATGGTTCTGTCGCTTGAGAAGAAGCCTGCGTTTGCGATGTTTTTAATCATCTTACGTCCCCACTCTGTGCGGTTTTCATATGCTGAGTAAGCCTTTTCCTTAGTCTCGCAGTAATCCTTGAAATCTGGGAAGGTCATGAACCAATCCTTATTAAGAAGCTCGTTGTAAAGTCTCTCAAGGTTCTCCTTCTTGCCCACTTCCATAAGCTTATCTGATACGATGAAATCTACGCACTTCTTGAGGTTTGCATCCTTCTCGTAGTAGTCGCGTGAGCAATAGCTACCATCAGCATAACGCTTAATAACTGTATCTGAATCCTCACCGAAGATGAAGATGTTGTCATCACCTACGAATTCGTGCATCTCAACGTTAGCACCATCCATTGTACCGATGGCAACAGCACCGTTAAGCATGAACTTCATGTTTGAAGTACCAGATGCCTCCTTAGATGCAAGTGAAATCTGCTCGTGAATATCACAGGCTGGAATAAGCTTCTCAGCAAGTGTTACGTTGTAGTTTTCTACCATAACAACCTTAAGATAAGGGCTTACCTCTGGATCATTGTCGATAATCTCTGACAGGCAAAGGATAAGGTGAATAATATCCTTAGCAATTACGTAAGCTGGAGCTGCCTTTGCACCAAAGATAACTGTAATTGGACGTGCTGGCTTCTTGCCTTCCTTAATCTCGAAGTACTTATTGATTACGTAGAGGGCGTTCATCTGCTGACGCTTGTACTCGTGTAATCTCTTAATCTGAATATCGTAAACACTGTTGTCGTCGATGTTGATTCCCTGTGTTTTTGCAAGGTAGTTCTTGAGAACTGTCTTTCTTGTGTTCTTAACGTCTAAGAATCTCTGTACAACAGCATCATCGTTCATGTACTGCTCTAACTTCTTAAGCTCTGTAGCATCCTTCTTGAAGCCTGGTCCAATTAACTCTTCGATAAGCTTTGAAAGCTCAGGGTTACTGTAAAGCAACCATCTACGGAATGTGATACCGTTTGTCTTGTTGTTGAACTTCTCTGGGTAGAGCTTGTAGAATGCGTTAAGCTCTGTATCCTTAAGAATCTCTGTATGAAGGGCAGCAACACCATTGATAGAGATACCGTAGTGGATATCCATGTGTGCCATGTGTACAAGACCATCCTTGATGATATCTACTTCTGGGTTGTTGTACTTGATGTGGATTCTGTTGTGAAGCTCACGGATGATAGGCATAAGCTGTGGAACAGCCTTCATCATAAAGTGAATTGGCCACTTCTCAAGAGCCTCTGCAAGGATTGTATGGTTTGTGTATGCGCAGCACTTTGAAACTACGTCGATAGCCTCATCCATTGTAAGTCCTCTAATCTGAAGCAATCTGATAAGCTCAGGGATTACCATAGATGGGTGTGTATCGTTAATCTGAATAACAGCATAATCTGCAAGGTCATGAAGGTTAGAGCCCTTCTCTACTGCCTCGTCCAAAATAAGCTGTGCAGCGTTACTTACCATGAAGTACTGCTGATATACTCTAAGAAGTCTTCCGTTATCATCAGAATCATCTGGATAAAGGAAAAGTGTAAGATTCTTTGTAAACTCACTCTTGTCAAAGTTGATTCCATCTGTGATGATGCTCTCATCTACTGTATCAACATCGAAAAGATGAAGCTTTGTAGTAACTGAATCGTAGCCTGTTACATCAATATCATACATGCGGCTGGTTACGTTGAAGCCACCGAAATCAACACGGTAGGTTCTCTCTGTCTTTGTCATCCAGCTATGGTCGCTCATCCAAGGGTTTGGCTCTTCTGTCTGAAGATTATCCTTGAACACCTGCTTGAAAAGACCCATGTGATATGCAAGTCCTACGCCATCACCGTTAAGACCAAGTGTTGCGATAGAATCAAGGAAGCATGCAGCAAGACGTCCTAAACCACCGTTTCCAAGTGAAGGCTCTACCTCGATTTCCTCAATTTCTGCAAGTGACTTTCCGCAAGCCTCAAGCTCTGCCTTTACCTCGTCATAAAGTCCCAAGTTAATAAGATTATTTGAAAGAAGCTTTCCGATAAGGAACTCTGCGCTGATGTAATAGAGCTTCTTTTTTCCTCCTGCGATTTCCTTGTTCTTTGCCTGATCCTTTACGTACTCTAAAAGACCAATGTAGATTTCCTCGTTTGTGCACTGGTCCATGTGGCGGCCGAAGCGCACCTTGATGTATTCGTTTGCTGTCATGTTATCCTCCTTAAATTTGCCCCTCATCAGTCAGCTGCGCTGACAGCTTCTCCCCGAAGGGGCGAAGCCTTTTTGCGGGTATGTATCAATCAACTTTAATTGCATTATAATGCTCATGGTGCACGTTTTACTTGCCTTATACCGTCAAAAAGTGATACTATTCTGCTATCAGGAGATATTTATTATGATAAACATTAACGAATACCAAGCCATACACGAAAACAAAAGTCACTTTGACTACAATATTCCATACAATACCTACCCTTGCACAATTCCACTGGATTTTGAGAGTGTGCCATTGCATTGGCATGAGGATGCGGAATTCATTTATATCAAAAAGGGGTGTGGCATCATTGTTATTGATGGACATGAGAATACGGTGTCGGCTGGGGATATTGCCTTTATCCTGCCTAGTAGGGTGCACGGCATATATCAATATGAAAATGAATCCATGGAATATGAAAATATCATTTTTGATTCTAAGATGTTTGCGTCAACTCTAGATGATTTTTATGATAGTTTTCTGTTACCTTTTTTTGAAAGTGCGGTTGCCATTCCTTCTATATTCAAGCCTGGTGTTACCGGGTATGAAAGCATCAAAAGATATCTTGATAGCAACGACAACATTTCCAGCCATCGTGAAGGTGCCTGGGGTCTGGCCATAAAGGGGAATATGTATCTGTTGCTTTTTAATCTTGTTACTATTTACGAGCAGCAGATTGATACATCTACCAAGAAAAAAATAGACAAGCTTAAGCCAGTTATCAAGCATGTGGAGTTTCACTATGATGAACCCACATCAGTTGATGAAATGGCAAAGCTTGCCGGATTTTCAGAATCTCATTTTATGCGATTTTTCAAGGAAGCCTTTGGGGTTAGCTTCGTAACCTACCTAAACGACTACAGGCTTTCTATGGCTGCCCGCCTGCTTCTTTCTACTGAGGATTCTGTACTTGATATATCTCAGCAGGTAGGTTTTGAAAATCTATCTCATTTTAACAGACAGTTTAAAAAGAAATATAGTAAGACACCGAGGGAGTACAGAAGGTAGTACTCACCTTCGAATAATTAATCGAACAATACTGTGTATTAATAATAACGTAATGCCAAACAATATTAATGTTTTAAGATAGTAAGCATCATTGATACTATTCAAATAGTGAAATGTAGGGCATAGTTTTTGTAGTATTCTACCCTCTTTAAAATCTACAAACACAGGGGACAGCAAGGCTGATGCCATAATTAATACTGGCGTTATTATACCAAGTCCCTTTATTGTACCAATTATTTCACGCAGAATGTTTGCCAGGCAAATTAAGACAAAATCGTAAATAGTAATTGATAGTATCTCCCTATGTAGGCTGGTGCTAACACCACCAAATCTTAAGCCCACTATAACCATAATTGTAGGGATTGCCATTATTACTACGTAGTACAAAAAATCTCTTATCAGTCCAAAACGGGGCTTCCACCAAATGAATAATCCATTTTTTTCATCTTCTAAATAATACATAGATGCTGCGATGGATAGGGTTAGCAGCCACAGGGCTAGTATGCCTCTTAGGGGCATCATAATGTAGTTCGTAACATTGTTGTTTTGGGGATTAGTATCATCCAGGTAGCCCATTTCAAAAAGATTGCCATTTATTTCGTAGCTATCAAAGGTATTTAGGATTTTTTCATTCTGTTCTTTGGATTGGCTACCTTTGTACAGCTTGTCTGCGATGTAGGTAGATGCCATCTGCCTTGCCATGCTTTCATACACTCTGCTATTAAGCACTTCCCTGCCTAACAAATGAGATAACCCCTGCTCTCTTATTATGATTTCTATTTTTTCATCTGTTTGTCCTGACGCCACAATATTTTCCACTGCCTCATCCAGATTATCAGGGCATATCCACCCTTCTGAAAGCTTTTGTGATTTCACATCAGCTATAAGCTTGTCGCTATCATCATAAAAGATATATCTAAATCTACCAGGCTCTGTTTCAATGCTTTCCTTCAGGGCGCTGCTGGCATAGTCCTCCCCTGGGACATATACACCGATTGTCATAAGCCCAGCGTCACCGCGGCTCACCCCTTTAAGCGCCAGCACCATCAGTGGCACTATAGCCAGCATCACTATATAGCTTTTCTTTTTAAACAGTCGCTTTAAAAGCAACATATATCTAGTAAGAATCATTTTTAGTATTCTCCAAACATATATAATCCATTTTAGTTAAGTGAAAATCTGAGTTTCGCCAATCCACTTAAATAATATAAGTGTTATTTCAATGTCATCGCAAAACACTTATCACCTTTTTTGAAAAGTTAAGTGGATTTCACTGAATTTCTTAAAAAGCTTACTATTTCAGCCCCTAGTTAAGTGCATTAAGATTATGAACAAATTACACTTAACTATTATATAAGTGTTTTATTACATAGCCCTGCAATCACTTAACTTAGCCTGAAAATAGTGCGTTTTTTTCCATATAATTCTTATTCCACTTAACTTTATTTTAATTGTGATAAGTGTTTTTTATGAGAGCTATAAAAACACTTAGATTAGAACTCATCATAAATCTTATGTCCAATAAATATCTCTATCCTCACATCTATCCCAGATATGCCTCAATTCATTAATACCTTAGCCTAATAAGCACTGAAGCACCCACAAAAATAACCACGTAGATAATCATAATCACCATGACAAATGCTCCGCTTTCGCCTGTAACGACACCACCTAGATAATCGAAGGCGAGGCCTGTAGGTAGCCACTGGCCTACCTGCTGCATAATCTCAGGTAAGATACTCCTAGGATAAAAGTAACCAGAAGCGTATGAGCCTGCTATGTACAGCAAAAATGTCACTAACACTTTGTTTATTATTCCTTCTAGGATTTCGTATAACAAGAATGCTAATCCAGTAAACAGTGCTTCTATAACAAACATTCCAAGCACAAATCCACTGTCAATATCCACTCCGATAAAATCACCCAAGCCAGTTATCTTAGCAAGGCCTACCACTAGCAGTGCTACAATTATATTGACAGTAAGAAATGGTATGTATTCCCCCAGCACCTGCTGCAACGGTGTTATCCCTTTGGAAGAAAAGAATTTGTGCTGGGCATGATTAATACCAATAAAATAAGACACAAAGCACATAGTCACAAGCAAAAGGAAAAACAATAGCAAGCTTACAAAATAGTACTGTGGCGTTGTAAGTCCATTTGATATGCCAAGCTCTGTTACTGTGGAAATCTCACCTCGCAGCATCATAGTATTTACATAAGCCATGAAGATTTCGTACACTGCCATGTAGGTATCAGTTTTGTCATAGCCTTCTTGGGCCATAATGTCTCGCAGGGTACAGATACCTTTTTCCGATGGTACAATGATGTTGGTTGCAACAAGTGCTATCTCATCCATCATTACATTTGATATGCCCTTTTGCCCTGAGGTGGCATAGTATGTAAGCTTGGCATCATTTGTCATAGCATCCACTGCATCTGCAAACTCATCCGTAATTACGATATACGCTGATATGTCTGCACTTCTAAGTGCAGCCTTTGCCTCAGCTTCATCTTCATACTGAACCAGTTCTAATACAAATTGCATGTCATCCTCAGTTTCGAGCAGGTGCACACCCAGGTCAATCATCTCATTGTCCGTGCTGCCTACAAGGCCAAGCTTGTAGCGCATCTGCTCGGATTTGTAGGCGTCACTATTAAGCAGTGCAAATAAAACTGCTGATAGCAAAATAGCCACCAGGGCAATCATTAATATGATGCCTGGCAGCAATTTAAAAATCCTCTTATATTGAATTAGCAAATAATCCCTAAACCCATTCATAACATTACAATCTTCCAATCAAATGTGGAATATCCCCATCGTATTTATAATCTACAAGCCTGCCATCCTTTAGGATATAGCACTTATCGCATAGTTCAATCTCCTGCACCTCATGGGTGGCTATTATCACGGAACCATCTTCGTTCTTGTAGCGTTCCAAATAATTGTATATCTTTTCCTTGCACACCAGATCAAGTGAACCTGTTGGCTCATCCAAAAGCATTAGCTTAGGACTTGTGTTCATGGCGCAGGCCAGACACAAGCGCTTTTTCATACCACCAGACATCTGATGCACAGGCACCTTGATAAACTGATCAATCCCAAGCAGCTTTAACACCCCTGAATCAAGCTCCCGCTTTAGCCTGTCAGTGCTGTACCACATCCTCAGGTTATCCCAGGCAGTAAGCTCAGTGATAAGCGGCATCTCCTGTGGCACGTATGCCACCAGCTGATTTCTTAGCTTTGTATCCTTTAACAGATTCTTCCCATCCATGTTAAAAAAGCCTGCGTCGCACTTTTGTAAACCTGCAAGTATTGTAAGAAGTGTGCTCTTGCCACTGCCATTTGCCCCCAGGATTCCCACAATCTCACCTGGCTCCACAGTAAAATCCACGCCAGCGAGAACCTGCTTCTTACCATAAGATTTATGTATATTTTTTATCTCAGTCATACTTTAGTTGCTCCCCAATAACGACTCATAATCGTAGTTATTATAAAACTCCCTCTCCACCTGAATGTACTCTTCGTAATTATCCTTTGTAAGCTCATCGGTGCCAGAGTATAGCCAGCCTAAGATTTGGGAATTTATCCAATCACCGTGGTGGCATTCGTCGCTGTAGTTATCCAGGTCGCAGGTCATATCAAATTCTGTGTTGAAAGAATACAGGTGGATGTTATCACACTCCAGCATTAAGGAAATAGCATATTCCTCGGCGGCTATAAATCGGTCTAGATTTCCCAGCTCTTTCTGGGAGCCCCACCAGGCTACAGAATAAGGAGTGAGATAATAATAGAATTCCACATCAGGATTAGCCTTTGCAAGCTCTACAACATTCTGATTGATGTTGTCAGCCACCATCTGCTTTATCTCGTCCACAAATGGCTGAATCTCCTGAGGCTCCTTGTACTCTGTTCTGTCACCAAGCACTACATCTGCCCCAAACTTGGTATCAGCATCATTCATCCAATTTGCGTATTCATCAAAGGATGTTATGCCCCCGGCCTTGCCAGCCTTAGCATCCTCTAACATAGGAAAACAGATGCTAAACAAAATATCCTTATTAAAGAAATATTTCACATCATTGAATGGATTGTTATCGTATAGATAATCCGGGTAAGATCCCAGGTCATTTCTGATTCTGTCCTTGTCATCCATAATATACGCATAGTCAAGTGGGCGTACCACCAGCTTCAAATCAGGATTGTACTTTATCGCCTTTGCGATATTATCATTCTGCTCCTTATATGTGCCACCTGCAAATGGCACCTTGATGGAGTTCACGCCAAACAGCTCATCTAATTCACTTGTCTTAAAATTCTCCGCCATGGATGTGCCAATAATCATTGCATCATAATTGAAATGGCGAATGATGCCATCGTTCTGGCTGCGCTCGTTATCAAGGGTGTAATACAGCCCCTTCAAAGGCTTATGATAATGAAAATATGGATCCACCACACAAATAACAGCGGCTTGGGCTACCAAAAAGGCCAGCATCACCGCCATCATTCCTATTAACCAATTTTTAGTATTTTTATTCTTCTCGTTTTTCATAGACTACAGTATAACACATTTTGTCCTATGATTTACTAATAGCTTCCACAAGTTGATGGGTACGTATGCTGTCTTCCTTGGTGATTGTGCCAGTTTTGCCACCATACAAAATCTTGTAATACAGATTAAAGCTGTGCTGTACCTCTGGTTTAAGGCCATCGGCTACCAACACAAGGTAATCGGATAGCAGGCCTCTATCTTCTATTTGTGAAGCAGCATTTTTTACCAATTGAAGCTTGATGCTTTCCACATCCATGATTAATCTTTCGTCCAATGATGCATGCTTATATTTCACATACCTGATTAATACTGTAATGGCTATCGCAAATCCTATTAATGCAGCAATGGATAAAACAATTATCACCACCACCGTGACCACAAATCCCTTATCCACTTTTCTGGAATCTGCTTTTTCATCTGTTGGTATTTCTGGGGCTATCTGTACCAACGATTCCATTACATCACCATTATCCACCGCTTTTTCCCCTTCCCCACGATGCCAGGTTACTTCCTCGCTGCTGTAATAAGCGCTGGTAGGTTCAAAAGGGATCCAGCCTATTCCATCTATATATGCCTCCGGCCACAGGTGAGCGCAGTTTGCCTGAACCTTGTATTCCTTTTGCCTTTCATAAGGATACAAATATCTAAAACCTGACATAGCCCTTGCCGGGATTCCTGCTTCCCTAAGTAGTATCACCATAGATGAGGTAAAATGAACGCAGTAGCCTTCCTTAGTATCAAACAAAAACCTGTCAGCAATATCTCCCATGCCATCGGCAGTTGCCATGGTGGACTGCTTATCATAGCCACCTACTGCATCTGTGGTATAGGGATATTGTCTAAGATAACCTTCGATAAGCCTGCACTTATCATAGTCATTGTCTGCAAGCTTTGTTATTTTAAGTGCAAGGTCATGTAGATTTTTATCATCCTTAGGAAGAGCTTCAAACTCTGATAAATCATCATCTAAAAGTGATGCCTCATACTCCTGTTTGCTTATTATTTTTGATAAATCCATCCTGTATATTTCATTTGTATATTTACACATTAGCTCATAGGAAAGAGGTGACTTATCCACGGTTTTCTCTTCGCAAAGCTGCATAAATACCGGACTACCATAATCTATATCTAAATAGACAGTATTCTCCATGTATCCCTTCTTATGGATTTCTCCCCCTGATGATTTAAGGGAAATCACCCCTCTAGGAACTATCTCATCACCTGTTGTCAGATAGACATATTCAATAGAAATCTTTGATATCTGTGAGAAAACACCAGCCTTACTTCTATCCACATCGTGATTATATAGAAACTGCAAAAACTCAATCAGCTGCCTGTTATCAACACCTTGCTGCCCTTGCAGATAAATAACCTTTCGCCCCTTCATCTGCTTGCCGGTAGTTGAATCCGTATATACGATATATGGTATTTGGGATGTAGTAAGAACCAGCTGATTTTTGTTTGATTTTTTCACCTTACCAACCTTGACCTGCAGATTGCTGTAGCCTGTATCGTAGTTGCCATTATCATAGATACCTGAAAAATAATATGCCACGTTATCAGATGCATCTGCTATTTTGCCAGCCAAGGACTGCACCCTGCTCCAATCTAATGGATTTGGTTTTACTGGAATTATCAGGATAAAAAGACATAGTAACAGAAAGAAATGAAATGGAAATTCCCCTTTGTTTTTCTCCACTAGGATTTGTTGAATTGATGATAAGGATATAACGATTATGGCTGCAAACAGTATACGATTTACCGTATTTACGGTTTCAAAGCAATCGTAAAAATACCATAAAAATACAGCTACAGCGCCCATTAAAAATATGCCGTATTTAATAAGCTGCTGTTGCCATGATATCAGCCCAAGTAACAGCCTAAGTCCGACAGCTATTATCAGGGCTAAAAGCAGGGCTATATGACGATACCTAAAAAGCAGCACCCCAAGAGGAAGTGCCACAATCACAGACAGGACTATAGCCATTTTTCCATCTTCAAATAGATTAATCATATACCCGATGAGGCAAAACAAAAGATAAAATAAAGTGGAGCAGATTACAAAGCTATTTCTTTCTAAATCAGCTACACCTATGGCTTCCCTAAAGCCACCAAGCAGGCACACTTCCACCCATATAACAGAGATGATAAAAACAAAAATCGTAGCTCTAATATCTCTAATAAATCCTACAGAATTCTTCATTCTCTTTTGGATTTTCCGTAACAACAATCCAAGTATCTTCCCCATAGACACCCTTCCCCTGATCATTTAATGTATTCTTCAAATCCTTATAAACTCCAGGCGAATTATAAAAAATACCATCTGCAACTATGCTATAAAACTCCGAAAAGCTCTTTTTAGAATCTACCGTAAACTGAGAGATTCTTCCAGCTGGATAGATGAACTTAACCGGCATATCCTCACTGGCAAAATACCATGCCGCAGATACAATGAATTCCAGGAAATAATCCCTGCGCTTTAATGCAGTAATGGTATATTTATCCTCTTCCTTTTCATCGGCAAGTAAAAGCATAGTAACTGTCTGTCGCTCCATGTTATCTGGAATTCGCACCATTATATCCCCTATCTTGGCAGACAACTTCCAGTTGATAGAATGAAAGCTATCTCCTGGAACGTATGGCCTGATATCGCTTCCTGGAATCTCTTGCACAAGATTATCGCTACTAAGACCTCTGTTATTGAATATGTTTTCAATCTCTATGGCCTTGCTAGCCATATCTGTTATCTGAGGGCTCACCACCGCCCTGAATTTATACGGCACATCAAGTATCACCTTGTAGATTCCAAATGGGTCCTCCAAGGATATTTTTTCTATTCCAATATCATAAGCTCCGGCATATTTACATTTTATTTCTGACTTAAGTTCAATCTTTTCTTTTGAATTAAGAGAATAAACTAAATCCCCTGTCAGACTTTCCATAATGCATCTATCTTCATATAGATATATCCCAAGCTTATAAACAGGAAAAATAAAGGCATTTTCAATGGTTGCTCTGTAGTTATGCAGTTCTCCCTTCGTCACCTTTACGGTGTCGATTTCCTGATACACCTTAAGATTCATGTAATTAATTATCGTATATACGATAGAAACTGGAAGAAGCAACACCATTGCATACATCAACACGTAAGGCAATGGTCCTCCATAAAAGCTTACAAAAACCACGCTAGCCGCTAAAGCCAGCCCATATATGGCTACCCTCCATTTTCTGATTTCCACCTTCATGAAACCTTCACCTGTCCTAGGATTTGCTCTACTAAATCTCTTCCTGTGATATGATTCATTTTTGCCTCAGTACTAAGGATGATTCGATGAGATAATGTGAGCTCCCCTGCCTTTGCAATATCTTCTGGAACGCAGTAATCCCTATCGTCTAAAAAGGCAATAGCCTGGCTACAGCGAAGAAGTGCAAGCAGCGCTCTAGAAGATGCTCCGCATTTAATCTCTGGAAAGGTTCTTGTTGCTTCCACAAGCTCTACAGCATAGCCCGTAAGCTTCTCATGTACAGACACTTTCTTTACCTGCTCACGCATTTCACTTACATCATCACCTGTAATAACAGCTTCAGTCTGGCTGTGAAGGCTTCCTTCTATAAAGCGTTTTGCCATATCCTCTGATGCTGATGTATTAGGATATCCTACAGATAATTTCATCATAAATCTATCAAGTTGTGATTCTGGAATGGGATAAGTTCCTGCCATCTGGGCAGGATTTTGGGTGCCGATTACCATGAAGGGCTTAGGCACTGAGATTTGTTTACCATCGATTGTTACTGCCAACTCTTCCATTACCTCTAAAAGAGCCGACTGTGTCTTAGGAGATGTTCTGTTTAATTCGTCCACAAGAACTATATTGTTAATAACCGGGCCAGGCACTGTCTGAAATGTGCCGGTGCTGGCATTGTATATTGATAAGCCTGTAATGTCTGAGGGCGTGGTATCAGGCGTGCATTGTATCCTAGCAAATGACAGCGACATAGCATCTGCCAAAGTCTTTGCTAGGGTGGTTTTGCCCACGCCTGGCACATCCTCTAAAAGCACATGTCCTTCAGCCAAGAGTGCTGTGATTAGCTTGTCAATCACATCCCCCTTTCCCACAATACGCTGCTCCATGGCAGCCTTTAGCTTGCTTACCTTCTCGTTCATAATATCCCCCATAATACAGATTCTTGTGGGCTTTTTCCTTAAGTAGCCCACAAGAAGTCATAGATTCTTCTATACTCTCTGTTTTTATCATACTCATTTTCGAGAAAGTGTTCAATATCTAAAAGTTGAAATACAAGAATGTGCTTATTCCTGACAATGACATAACGCTGGCAGCAATCAAGGCGGCAGTCCAAAGCATGTTCTTAACAGTTGGCTTAAAGGCAGCCATTAGCCGATGTGAATTTCGTGAGCCAAGGACTATAAAAAGTGCCAAGAAATAATACATTCCCACATAAATAAATGGCAGGGAATGTGTCACCGGTGTTCCATCAAGGAAAAACTTAAGGGCTGGTGTCTGGAATGCATATAGAATATGCACATCGATATTTGTGAAATCCACATACAATATCTGCTTGATAAATTCTATTGCATCACTGATTGTATCAGCTCTAAAGAATACCAATGTGAGATTAAAAAATCCCTGTGTAAGCATCCAACCAAGGGCTGGGTGCATGGCTTCAAACTGCTTTCTAAACATCCTGGTGATAATAACAAAAATGCCGTTAAGCACTGACCAGATTACGAAGGTCCAGGCCGCCCCGTGCCAAAATCCGCTTAGAAGGAAGACGATAAACAGATTAATGTAGGTTCTCACATTACCCTTACGATTACCTCCAAGTGGAATGTACACGTATCTTGTGAAGAATCGGCTAAGGGTCATGTGCCATCTGTTCCAAAACTCAGTGATTGTAAGTGACTTGTATGGGCTGTCAAAATTCACTGGCAAATCAATATTTAACATCTTGCCAAGACCTATTGCCATATCACAATAACCGCTAAAATCAAAATACAGCTGGAAGCAATAAGCAAGCAGCACAAGGATTGCGTTGGTAGCCTTAAGTGATGCCACATCCTCAAATCCCCAGTTTACTGCCACTCCAAAAACATCTGCAAGCAGCACCTTCTTACCAAGACCCATGGCAAACATGTAAAAGCCCTTTGCCATATTGTCCCAATTAATGGACTTCTTGCTTACATCCCTTAACTGAGGAATAAGCTCATCATGGGTAACAATTGGGCCTGCTATCAGCTGTGGGAAAAATGTAACGTAGCAGGCATAGGTTAAGAACCCGTAGTCAGGCACCTCACCTCTGTATGTATCCACGATAAATGAAATCTGCTGGAATGTGAAAAAGCTGATGCCAAGTGGCAGAATAATGTGCATGAGTGGCCAATCAGTTCCCGCTATGGCATTTACATTTTCGATAAAGAAATCCATGTACTTGAAATAAAATATTATTCCAAGATTTATCAGGACACCAAGTATTACTACTGGCTTGCATTTTTTTAGCTTTCCAACAGAAGATATTGGAAGAATATCCAACTCAGGATTTACTGTAGATGCCTCTAGCAGTGCCTTTTGTTGCAACAGCTTCATCCATTTGTAGATGAGATAATTGACAGCTACAGAGGCTATAATAATAAGCAAATATCCTGGATTGAAATATCCATAAAACCACAAAGACATACCCAGCAAGAACCCATGTCCAAGCTGGTATTTCTTAGTCTTATTCAAAAGAAAATATCCCAATATGCAAATTGGTAAAAAACAAAATATAAATATATAAGAATTAAATAACATAGTTATCCTCTATTGTTTATTTGAAAGTCACTATGGTAACGCCAGCGTCACCTTCGCCAAATTCTCCCAAGTGGAAATCGGCAACGTTCTTGCACTTGCGAAGATACTGCTGCACGCCTGCGCGAAGTGCGCCTGTTCCCTTACCGTGAACAACTCTTACAGATGTAAGGTGACTGATGTAAGCGTCATCCAAATATTTTTCAAGCTTAGCGATTCCCTCGTCAACAGTGCATCCTAACAGATTAATCTCTGGAGAGATAGTCGCTGATTTGTTAAATCCACCGTAGGTCATATTCTTAACACGTGTGCCCTTCTTTGGAACGAACTTATCTTCCTCTTCTATGAGTACCAAATC
>SVER01000005.1 GCA_015057315.1 Pseudobutyrivibrio ruminis
TTTTGATACCTTCTTTTCAACCTGTATAAAATTTTCAATGTTCTTTAATTTAGCCTTGACTTTTTATTTGCAGGCTAATTATTTTTCTACATAATAACTTCCACTCAATTTGCTCTATAAATTTGAATTTGTCGACATGCCCATCTTATTGAACTGACGTTCAAGAAGCATCCCTCGCTCTAAAGAGCTCGGGCAACAACGATTTATACAAACTGTACCATGTTATAAATAAAATGCGTAATTATTGGAATCCAAACATTATTTGTTTTGTTATACTGAATTCCACAAACTAAACCTAAGATTATTAATAAAATCACACTATCAATTGGTAGAAACCACTTTCCCACACACCACTTTACCGGATAATGTGATAGAAGGAACAAAAATGCTCCTATAAAAAGAACAAGTTTTTCATTATCAATTAAACCTCTTAATCGGGTCTGTAAATATGCTCTACAGGTAAGCTCTTCTTCAATTGCCCCTGGAAGAAATATCAATATATTTATATAAGAACCAAACAATGTTGTAATATGCGTTTTCTCCATAAATATACAGCTGAACACTCCATTAATAGAGACCATTATCACTGTTCCAATCAATAGTATAATGATGTGTTTCCATGATTTTGTTAATCTTATTCCAATTGATGATAAGCCACGTTTTTCATATTTTACGAACATTAGACATAGCAATATCGGTATATAATCTAATGTAAATAGCAATATGTTTATTGTGTCATAGCTGATTCTCGTTTGTGGCAGTATTCCGCAGCAAATAACTGGAATGATGCAACCTACTACATATAATATTATCGCTCTAAAACCATCCCACTTTGTATATGTTGTCTTTTCCATTGATGTTCTCCCTTTATACAAATTTCGATTTGTCATCGTCTATAAAATTCCGGAACAACTTACTATCACATCATCCCGGCATACTTGGATTCAACTGTCTATAAAGAACTGTTTTTCTTCTGCTTTCCCCGAATCAGGAATACAATACATGCGCCAATTACTACACCGATCGTATTTAAGATCAAATCATCTACATCCGTATGTCTTCCGAGGCAAAAGAGCTGAGTCATTTCGATAAGTAGAGTAAACCCGGCCCCTGCAAATATGGTTTTTCTAACCGTATCAAGTCTGCTAAAACAAATCGGCCATACGATCCCAACCGGTATGAACATTGTGATATTTCCAATAATGTTCATCTTCCAACCATCATATCGGTCTACAAGAAAATAAAATGGGATGAAACTGATCATATCACGGATATCATCTTCAAAGCCTATCTTTAATGTCGGTATCTTTCCATTCTCAAGATGGAATCCGAAGTATACAAATCTGCAAATAACAACAATACACACATAAACCAAAAGTTGCCGACATTCACGCTTTACTGAAAATATCTTCGATTTTATCGCTATGAAACATCGAGTGATTATCCATATTATCGTTATAAATAGAAAAAGTTGAAAGTATGTGATCTCAATCATTATCTCCGTGATCCTTAAAAACTCCGATTTATCTTTCTATTACATAATACGTTAAATCACGCTCTTCTCCTAGATATTCAAATTCTTTTTCAACAAACCTATCATAAGTCATACCACATTTTTTCATAACCTTTTGGGATGAATCATTTCCTGTAAAATATGATGCATATACTTTTTTTAGGTTCAAATCATAAAAACAATACTCTATAAAAGCAGCAACAGCTTCAGTAGCATATCCTTTGTTCCAATATTCAGAACCAATACCATAACCTATTTCGCATGATTCTCCATTATTATCAAAATACAATATAATTCCTATAAGCTTCCCTGTTTTCTTTATACGTATAGCAAAGAGATTCTCCATTTTTAAATATGGGTCAAAATCAAATTTCTCAAGAGATTCTGCGTATGCACATACAAAGGTTTCCAAAACTTTTTTGTCATTTGAAATATTTCTAAAGTAATCTTCCTTATCATTAGGGGTGATTCGGTTAATTTCTAATCTCTCTGTAATCATGTCAATCTTCATTCTCTTTATAAATATTTTTTGCTCTCAATAAGCATTCTTTTAAACATCTTACCATTATAAGTGTCTTCATGAACAACAATTACTATCTATATTCCATTTTAATTTAAAGCTAGTAACCGTGCTTGTTTTTTTTACTACCTATGCACCACTTTTTTCTTACAGATAGTAAGCCGACTACTATCTACAGGATATTTTGCGCCGTAGATAGTAGTTTTAGCGGGTTCGATTACTTCCTGTGGAATAATTCACGCCTCAGATAGTAACTGTTCAAATGTATAGCTACAAAGGCACACTACCGCCTCATAATAATCATTACGTAGAATATAGCATATTTGTACCCCTACAACAACATGACATTTGTCATGTACACTTATGACACAGTTCACTTCATATGTGACAAAAGTTTCGGTATTATAATCTCAGAACAAAACAAAAGATAAACAGCAGCGGCTGTAAAACAAATAAAAAGGAGAAGTAAAATGAGTCAACCAGTAGTATCAATAGACAACTTAGTAAAAAGATATGGAGAAAACGTAGCTGTAGATCACTTTTCTCTAAAAATCGAAGAAGGTGAGATACTTGGTCTCTTAGGACCAAATGGATCAGGCAAAACTACAACAATCAACTGCCTGCTCTCTCTTCTTTCTTTTGATAAGGGAGACATCAAAATCTGGGGCAAAGAAATGAGTCCAAGTTCCTATGACATAAAAGCCAGGATTGGAGTAGTCATGCAAAACGTGGCTGTTATAGATACTTTAAATGTATATGAAAATGTAGATTTCTTCTGCGGCCTTTATATAAATGATAAAAAGCTTAGAAAACAGTATGTAGAGGAAGCATTGGAATTCACAGGGCTGACAGAATACAAAAAACAAAAGCCAAAGAAGCTTTCCGGTGGACTTCTTCGAAGACTTAACATCGCCTGCGGAATTGCTCACAAGCCAAAGCTAGTCATCTTTGATGAACCAACAGTTGCTGTTGATCCACAAAGTAGAAATGCAATCCTTGAAGGCATCAAAAAAATGAATAAAGCAGGTGCAACAATCATCTACACATCTCACTACATGGAAGAGGTTGAAGAGCTTTGCAGTAGAGTTGTTATTATGGATCACGGCAAAAACATTGCAAATGGCACATCAAATGAACTGAAATCGTCACTTATCAGCCGAGAAAAAATCCGAATAGGATTACCTAACAAATCCCCTGAGATTCTTGCAGGCCTTAAGGAAATTAACCATGTATATAAGGTTAAGGAGGATGGTGATGATGTGATTATCAAATGCGATGGTGGCGAACATAATCTAGTTCATGTGCTTAGCTATCTTACAGATAACAATATTCCATTTGGCCATGTAACTACAGAGCTTCCAACTCTTAATGATGTATTCTTGGAGATTACTGGAAAGGAGCTTAGAGACTAATGTTTTTAAGAATTTTCGTCTATAAAATAAAGGAATTATCCAGAAAATATTGGCTGGTGGGCTGGAACTTTGTTTTCCCACTAGTTCTTGCCACAGCATTTTTCTTAGGATTTGGAAATCTTATAAAGGAAGATCCTGACACTCTTCAAACCATAGATGTTGGCTATGTAAACCAATTAGATAAATCTGCTGGATTTGAACAGGTGCTAAAAGAGCTTTCAAAAGAAAATGATGAGGGAACTACTCTTCTAAACCTACACACCTATTCATCTAAAGATGAAGCTGTCGAGGATATGAATTCTGATATAATCTTCGGATTTTATCTAGAATCCCAAGATGGAATTGAAACAGTTGTCCGGTCAAACAGCTACGTTTCCACCATCATGAACGAAATCGTTCGAGAATATAATAATTACACTGATGTGATTAATGATATTGCGAAAAAGCATCCTGAGAAAGTACCAGAGGCGATGGATGCAATCAGCTCAAATAACAGCTTTATTTCTGAACATAGCTTTGGACAAAACACCAGTCAATACCTACAATATTTCTACGCACTGCTAGCCATGACTTCTCTCTTTAGTTCATGGATAAGCACTTCCATGCTAGAAGGTATGTGCGCAAATATGTCGGAACGTGGAAAGCGAGTGGAGTGCTCTCCTGCTTCCAAATTCCTTAGCATTGCAGCTGGAATTTTGGCTGGAACTCTTTTACAAATAGTATCCAACATTATAGTTGTCATTTACATTCAATACATACTTGGAATAAATTTAGGAGTTCCAATGGGCACTATGATTATCCTCTGCAGTATAGGTAGCGGACTTGGAATTTCCTTTGGAACACTTATGGGTTCAATGATTAGAAATGAAAGACTACTTGTCACAGTACCACTATTTTTCACAATGATCTGCTCATTCTTCAGTGGACTTATGTGGGGACAGATCAAGCAGTTGCTTCAATATAACTGCCCAATCATTAACAAAATAAATCCTGCAGCACTTCTTACTGATGCTATGTATATCCGATCAACCTACGGACCAACAGATGAATTTTACCAAGACACTTTTATCATGTGCTTAATGATTGTAGGTTGTCTCATCGTCAGTACATTATTCCTAAGGAGGAGAAAATATGTCAGTCTTTAATGCAATACTAAAATCTACGAAGGCATGCCTCGTAACAATAATAGTTTACTTTTCAGTTTTTGTTCTATTTGGAAATATATCAGCAAAGGCAACTGCTACCACTAAAGATACCATGTTTGAGGATTCCATTGTTAAAGTAGCCATAACTGATAACGACAACTCTGCTTTAAGCCGTGGACTAATAGAATATCTAAATGAAACTGAAGATGTGGTAGACCCACAAACCACTTCCATAAAAGAAATGAATGATAATGTACGTTTTCTCATATATGATTATGCATTAATTATCCCTGATGATTTTTCCGAAAGGGCAAAAAAAGGGGAAACTGAGGATTTGTTGGAATTCGTTGCACCTAGAGCCACCGCTCCACAATATCTACTGACCGAGAAAATACGTACCTATATGCAGGATGTTATGGTATATTTAAATAGTGGTTATTCAGAGGATGAAGCAATAGCTTTAACCAAAGAAAACATGATTAAGCTTTCAGACACTAAGGCCAGCATCATGGACAACGCAGACGAAAACCATCGTTCCTTCTACACAGGAATGTTTACATTTAACGGATATACGTTAATGATGATACTTTGCATTTCAATTAGCTCAGTACTGAGCTTTACAAAGGATGTTGATGTTAAAAATCGTATTAGTGTCAGTGGAATGCATTTTAAAACCAGAAATTTTGCAATTATAGCTGCTGTATTTTGTATCGGCATTGTTATCACCGCTGCAGTCACTGTTGTAGTTGGCTTGATGGGATTATCCGATACCAACGGAAAGTTCATATTCTACTGTATTGATGTAATTGCACTTATGCTGGTTGGCCTTGGTATGGCCTATATGATTAGCGCCATCACAACCAACGAAAATATAATAAATATGGTTACAAATATGTTTGTACTTTCAATGAGTTTTTTCTGTGGCGTATTTATTGATATTCAGTTTTTATCGCCAGCTATTGTGAAGTTTGCACACTTCTTACCACTATACTGGTACACAGCTGCCATTAGGCTTATTAATGATACACCTGTAGATAAAATTCTTGGAAAAACATTCTATGAATATTTGCTAATAGAGATATTATTTGCTGGCATATTCTTCGCAGCCGGATTAATTATCTCTAAGAAAAAGGAACAATATGCTGTATGACATAATCATCAGGCTTCTTTCAGCCGCCGGACTAACAATTCTTATTAACGCAAATGGCATTACCACAGGCACTGTGGTAATGTCTCTTTGCGTTTTTTTATTTATGGAAATTGGTGTTATCGTAAATACGAAGTTAGCCAACTTTATTCTCACAGCTATTCCTTTTGCATTAGCAATCATTTACATGATTACAGCTAGATCTACTAATATGATGATTAAGATTATTGCTTTAATTATCATAGCTTCCTTTACAATCATTTCCATTTCACTTTTTGACAAAATGATTATTTATAAAAATCAACTTCACCGCACCCGTGATGATAGCATTGAGCTTGAAGAAATTCTAAAAAATAAAAACAAAGCTCTTCTCATGGAGCAGGATCAACAGGTTCACCTAGCCACCCTAGCCGAGAGGAATCGAATTGCCAGAGAAATCCACGACAACGTGGGACATCTACTATCTCGAGCAATCCTTCTTCTTGGTGCTATCTCCACTGTAAATAAAGATGAAGCAATTGCCCCTCAGCTAAAGATGCTGTCGGACACCTTGGATGAATCCATGGAAAAAATGCGAAGCTCAGTACACGATTTGCATGATGATTCTATTGATTTAGAGAAAAATATAAATGAGATTCTTAATGAACTAAATGGATTTACCGTAAATACGGAGTTAGATTTAGAGGAAGCCTTTCCTACTAATGTAAAACTTTCCGTTATAGGAATATTAAAGGAAGCCGTCACCAACATTATAAAACATTCCAACGGAAATTCAGTATCTGTGATTCTACACAGGAATTATAGCTTTTGCACCTTATCCATCACTGATAACGGCACCCTGACAACTGAGCAAAAAGAGGGGATTACCTCAGAAAACTTTGATGGCATAGGACTTACCAATATAAAAAACAGAGCAATCTCTTTAGGTGGCGAAGCTTACTTCTATCTAAACGATGGCTTCACAGTATTTGCAAGATTACCATTTGAATTAAAAAAATAAGAGGATTTATTATGGAAAAGAAAAGAATCTTACTAATTGATGATGATGAACTAATTACAATGTCGCTTGAAATGATAATATCTGCAGAACCAGAATTTGAAATTATAGGCAAAGGTTGCAGCGGGCGTGAAGCTGTAGCTTTGTTTGATGAGCTTCAGCCTGACCTGCTACTTATGGACATCCGTATGGAGGATATGAATGGACTTGAAGCAGCAGAAGAAATTCTATCAAAACATAAGGACGCTACTATCCTCTTTTTAACAACCTTTTCTGATGATGAATATATCGTAAAGGCATTAAAGCTTGGTGTTAAAGGCTATCTTTTAAAGCAAGATTACAAATCTCTGCCTGCAGCCCTCCATGCTGCAATTAATGGCCAAAGTGTATTTGGTGGTGCTGTAGTAGATAAGCTTCCTACTCTTATGTCTTCTATTAATAACGAGAATGGTTTTGATTATCGTAAATACGATATCTCTGAAAAAGAATACGAAGTCATCCAACTTGTAGCTGAAGGCTTCTCTAACAAAGAAATCTCCCAGAAGCTTTTCCTTTCCGAAGGCACAGTTAGAAACTATCTGTCCACCATCCTAGAAAAGCTTAATCTGAGAGATCGTACTCAACTAGCCATATTCTATTTAAAGCATGCATAGGCAGCTTACAAACATCAAAAAGTCTCTCCTAAAATCATATAATTTTAGAAGATACTCATTTCTACTGTATCTGTTCAGGCAATACCTGCTTTATCTTTTCTAAAGCTTTATTGCCCAAATAGTTTTTATTTAATTGTGTTTTAGAATACTTATATATTGTTTGACCAGAGGCATCAATTAAATATCTGGTGTAATATTCTTCCCAGCTTACAAATGCCTTACTATCAGCATAATTATATGTTTCATGCAGAATATCTTTTGGAACATCTAACAGTTCTGAACTAAGTAAAATATATTCAAATGACTCTGGCGCATAAAGTACACAAGAGTTATCATTAACAGCTAGATAGCTCATTATCTTGCCTACTTCAGGCCCAAAAGCCGCTCCATCTACAATCACAAGAATCCTTTTGTCGCTCTGCGTTCTTATATTAGCATATATGTTACTCTTTCCATTAGCAGATACGCAATTTGCAAAAATATGAGAGAAGCATTGGTATCCTGAATTGGAATCTTCTGTGATTACAAGCTCAGGATTAACCCTCTGAATTGGATTTAAATTATAAAGCTTATACATTTCATTATAAACTTTTTTGTAAGCCTTGTATTTTGATGTTGAAGATACATTGGTTAGACCATAAATCTCGTCAATACTGTAAGGTAGCTGACTTAAATCATCACGTGTAACAATTACAAAGTAATTATCAGAGCCTTTGACCAGTTCAGCAAATCTCTTGGTTTTTATAAAATCTGCTGTTTCATCTATGAATATGATAGTTTGAGACATTGAAGCCAATCTCAACTCCCAGGCTATATTAGTTAATACAGAACATTTTTTATCGCACTTTAAACTAATACCAGAGGAATTTCCATTAGCTTCATACTCACTGATTAATCTAATCAATTCAGTTTTGCCAGTTGCACTATTTCCCTTAAGAATTGTGATATTCCTCTTAATTGTCAAAAAATAATGGACTTTATTATTATATATTTCAATATCGTATTTGCCTACCATATCACCATTCCTTAAATCAATTTATTATCAAGTACCTCTAAAACTAATTCCTTGTTGGAATGAACCATTTTACCAGTGTTAACAATTTCTACTTCAAAAGAAGTGTCCCCAAAGTCCATCAGATATCCTAATCGAATCATGATATCTTTATTTTCAGCAATCTTTAAAATCCACTTAGCACAATTATCACCACATGCAGATGCATTAAACACATGGGAATCATCATTATTCATAAGGATAAGTGTTTTTACACCACCCGATAATCTTTCAACAGGAATTGAACCAAGGTAGGGACTATCAATTAGTCTAGGTCCTATCACATCTGAACCATCAACATCCTTAATCATATCAACTGATAGCTTATCTACAATCCATTCATCTTCGTATGTATTATTAAAATAAACATCGGGATTAAATATATAGTTGTCTGCTTCCAATTCTCCAAAATAAATTTTCAGCATAATTCCTCCACTTATTCCACAACCTTAATAAAGCTACTTACACAGTAAAGCACCTGGCCGTTGTATTCTACCCTAGACCAGCCGTACTCGTTGTTTACTCCAGTGCGGACTGCTGTCTGGCCATTGTACAAAGTAACTACTACAGCTGAATCGGCATCGGTTACACTTGGTTTACTACGAAGGTTTACCATTTCCTTTGCAGTGATTGTTTCGTTTACATCAGTAAACTTTGTTTTAAAGCCTGGTGCCGCAGGAGCTGGTGCAGGCTCTGGTGCTTGGGCTGGTGTAGTTGCCTGAGCTGGTGCTGATGTATCTGTAGTTAGATAGCTAGATACCGCATAGTATGTAGCGCCATCTAACACTACTCTAGACCATCCGCTGTTGCTGACGCCTGTTCTTGTTGCAACCTGTCCATTAAGAAGCGTAGTCTTAACGGTGCTGTCTGCTCCCTGGCTAGGCTTATCTCTAAGATTAGTCTTACTTTTAGCTGTAACAGCCTCGTTAACCTCAGTAAACTTCATCAGTGCTTCCACATCAGCAGTAGCCACTTCACGTTCTGATGTGTCCTTAGCACTTTCTGTACCATTATATCCAAAGTAAGCAATGTTAACATCTACCTTACCCTTGATTCCAGGAACATCTCCCTGATTAGAATACTGCCACATATCATATTTAAACCCGGCAGAAGGCCCATTTGCAACATTTGATGTATCCTGATTGTACCAAGCCATCCAAATCTTGTACTTAGAGCCTATTGTAGAAGTATTCCACTTGGTATCATTCGCCATCTCATTTTTGGAAGCATAAAAGATAGGTGTGTACCCTTTATTATAAACTTCATTAAGAAATGCCATTGCAACCTTGCTTCTATCGTCCTTGGTAATGTTATACTGTCTACTCTTACTATTTTCAAAGCCTTCGCAGTTATAACCCACAGGATATGTAATGGCATATTTGCTGATGTAATTTGCTACCCAATCAGCTTCTTCCACTGCCTCAGTGTTATTTACTGCTGTAGAGAAGAAGTAGGCTCCAACCTTAATGCCATTCTTCTCAGCTTCCTGCATATTGTATTTGGCATTAGTGTCTGCTTTGATTTCTCCGGTGACAGAATCTCTATAGCCTACGCGAACCATTGCAAAATTAATGCCTGTGCTTGCCACCTGAGCCCAATCTATTGTGCCCTGAAACTTAGAAACGTCAATACCATATGTAATGCTGGAATTCTCACCAACATTGCTGGCATTTACAATATCTACAACATTTACTTCAGCACCAGTTTCTTTTGTGGCAGTACTTTCTGGGTCAGAGTCCTCAGCAGAATCAGCAGCCCCTTCTTCATCAGGATAGACCACCTCTATCTTAGCATCGTCATCTTCCTTGGAAGGTGTCTCCACAGTCTCTGCCACCAAGTCTGCCTCATCATTCTTAGAATGCACATTCTTAACTATAAACACTGTACCAATGATAAGTACTAATGCTACCACGCCTGCAATAGATGCAAACATTATTCTTCTTTTTTGAAGCTCTCTCTTTCTTCTGGCTCTGCTTAAGCTATGAGACCTCTGGCTATTTAATTTTTCATAATCATTATTCATGTCGCTTATTCAAGTCCATTTATGTTTATTCTTCTTCGTACTCTTCCATAAGGTCTTCTACATTGTAAAGCTCGCCCTCTACCTTTTCTGTGTAGATATGACCGTCAAGATGATCAATCTCATGTAAAAGGGCACGAGCCATAAGGCCTTCACCCTCTACGATGTACTCTTCCATATCCTCATTAAGTGCCTTTACCTTGGCATAATTAGGACGAGTAACCACACCAGTTTTACCAGGAACCGAAAGACATCCCTCATTACCTGTCTGCTCTCCAGATGTTTCAAGAACCTCTGGGTTAATAAGTGTAACAGGACCTTCCCCTATATCGATAACACAAATGCGACGAAGAACACCTACCTGAGGGGCAGCAAGTCCTACACCATCCGCATCATACATAGTCTCATACATGTCCTCGATTAAGGTCTTAAGACGAGGTGTAAGCTCCTTTACAGGCTTGCACACCTTAAGTAATACATCATCTTTTCCATATTCTCTAATTTCTAAAAGTGCCATTTCATAAATCCTTTCATAAAAAACTATATTGTTGAAATTGGGTCGAAGTCAAACCATGTGGTTGTACTTCGATACTCCTTTTGTTCAAGTAAGAATTTGTCGATTTCATCCTTAACCCTTACTAGTCTATCATAATCGTCAGCCTTTACATAGATTACTCTTCGATAAATATCCTTAAGCTTTCCTATGTAGGCATCCTCTGGACCCATAATAATGATTTCAGGGTCTGTCTGCCTAATCACAGATGCTAAAATATCTGCCTGTGCAATAGCATCCCCTTGCTTTTCACTGCTTACCTGTATTCCAAGGATATGTGAGCAAGGTGGGTATTGAAGCAGCCTTCTGTAAGCAAACTCCTGCTTGAAAAAGCTGTCGTAATCCTGATTAGCTGATGTAACTACTGCGTAGTTTTCAGGCTGATATGTCTGTATAACAGCAATACCAGGCTCCGTTCCTCTTCCTGCACGACCAACAGCCTGAGTGAGAAGCTGGAAGGTGCGCTCACCACTGTGAAAATCTGATTCATTAAGTGATATATCTGCTGCTATTATACCAACTAGTGTTACATTAGCAAAGTCGTGTCCTTTAACAATCATCTGTGTTCCAATAAGAACATCTGCCTCATGGGCTGCAAATGCCGATAGGATTTCCTCATGGCCATTCTTGCCTGATGTGGTATCAGCATCCATTCTAAGAACCCTGGCCGTTGGAAATGCTTCCTTAACAATCTCCTCTAAGCGCTGAGTTCCAGCCTTAAAGCTTCCAATGTATTTGCTGCCGCAGCTAGGACAAGTCTTGGCTGCCTTAGTGGTATATCCACAGTAATGACATTTCATTACCCCACCTGCATGGAGATGAAGTGCCACATCACAATGTGGGCATTTCAGTACATGACCACAAGCTCTGCATGAAACAAAGCCCATAAGACCTCGCCTATTCAAAAACAGCATTATCTGTTGATTCTTTGATAGCCTGTCTGCCATAAGCTCCTTTAGCCTGCGGCTAAGCATTGAACGATTTCCAGATTGAAGCTCAGCCCTAAGGTCTACTATTTCGCATTGTGCCATATCCTGTCCCATGGCCCTGTTGTTAAGGGTGATAAGCTGATATTCACCTGAAACAGCCCTGGAGTAGGCCTCTAAGCTAGGGGTGGCTGAACCTAGAATAACAGTGACTCCTGTAAGCGAAGCTCTATAAACAGCTGTCTCCCTGGCATGATATCTAGGAACTACCTCCGATTTATAGCTAGGCTCATGTTCCTCATCAATAATAATAAGACCAAGATTAGTAAATGGTGTAAACAATGCCGAACGAGGACCTACCATAATACTGATTTTTCCAGATTTAGCCCGCTCGAACTGGTCGAAGCGCTCACCTGGAGACATGCGGCTATTTAAGATACTAACAGAATCTCCAAACCTGGTATAAAATCTCATAACAGTCTGATATGTAAGGGCAATCTCTGGTATAAGCACAATCACCTGCTTGCCCATATTTATCACATGCTCCATAACATCCATGTACACCTCAGTCTTACCCGAACCTGTAACACCATGTATAAGATATGTTTTGTGACGGCCTGTATCAATATCTGCCTTTATCTGCTCTGCTGCCGCCTCCTGCTCTTCATTTAAGTTAACCCTGCCTCTGGTAGAATCTGCCTGCAAATGAGGATTTCTAAAGGTTCTGACAGAATCAATCTTAACTATCCCCTTTGATTCCAAATCCCTGATGTTAGATGAGGGAATCTGAAGCTTTTTAGTGGCAAGCTCCCAGTCTAATACATCTACCTCAAGTAACTCTTTAAGAAGTCTCTCCTTACCAACAGCATGTCTTTTGTTAGTAAGCAATTCGTTTAATTCAATCCTGGCCTGATTGGTGCTGACTGCTAAGCTAATTTCTTTCTTAAGTTTCTCATTTTCCTTTTTCTTAATAGGAATAACAGTCTTAAGGGCCTGATTCATGGTACTTCCATAATTGCGTTTAATAAATGCAGCCAAAGAAATAAGCTGAGATTCTATAGCGATACTGTCCTTAACAACCCGTGCAATCGGCTTTAGCTTTGTAACATCAAACTGAGGCTTATCATGTAGCCCCACCACATAACCTGTGATGGCGCGATTGCCTGCGCCAAATGGAATAACCACCTGCACACCTTCATGTATTTCATCCTCCAGTTCAGGTGGAACAATATATTCAAATGTTTTATCTAATCTCTCATGAGATATGTCAATAATAATATCTGCGTATTTCATGAAAAATATTTTATCATAAAAGGCTTTTATTTTAAATTCAATGTGGTACAATAAATTGATTTTGAAAACTAATTTCATAGGGAGGATAATCAATGCGACACCTAATGAGCCCTCTAGATTTTTCTAGGGAGGAATTAGAGCAGCTTATGGACCTGGCCGATGATATTAAAAATCATCCTGAGAATTACTCCGAAAAGTGCCACGGCAAAAAGCTTGCAACCTGTTTTTACGAACCAAGTACACGTACACGACTTTCTTTTGAAGCTGCCATGCTTAACCTTGGCGGTTCAGTTCTTGGTTTCTCTTCCGCTGATTCTTCATCAGCAGCTAAAGGCGAAAGTGTTTCCGACACCATTCGCGTCATTTCTTCTTACGCAGATATTTGCGCTATGCGTCATCCTAAAGAAGGCGCTCCACTTGTTGCATCGCAACGTTCACGTATTCCAGTTATTAACGCCGGTGATGGCGGTCATCAACATCCCACTCAAACACTTACAGATTTATTTACTATCCGCTCTTTACGTGGTGAAATCAAAGACCTTACTATCGGACTTTGTGGCGATTTAAAGTTTGGCCGTACAGTTCACTCTTTGATTAATGCACTTGTGCGCTACCCTGGAATCAAATTCGTACTTATCTCACCTGAGGAGCTAAAGGTTCCAGAATACATCCGTGAGGATGTGCTTGAGAAAAACGGATACGAATACAAGGAAGTGGATTCTTTGGATGATGTTATGAGTGAGCTTGATATACTCTATATGACACGTGTTCAGAGGGAACGCTTCTTCAACGAAGAAGACTACATCCGTTTAAAGGATTTCTTCATACTTACACCTGAAAAAATGCAACTTGCCAAAGAAGACATGATGGTTCTTCACCCACTACCTCGTGTCAACGAAATTTCCGTGGACGTGGACGAAGACCCAAGAGCCATGTACTTCACCCAAGCCCAATACGGCGTCTACATACGTATGGCGCTAATCCTAACGCTACTCGAACTAGTATAGATAGCCTGTAGTAGACAATAAAATATTTTCTGTAGGAGACATCAGTCGACGAAAGAATATATTTTATTGTCTGCGTAACAGGCGAGCCAATAAACTTAGGAGGAAATGACATGCTTAATATAAGTGGAATACATGAGGGATTTGTGTTAGATCATATTAAAGCCGGCGAGTCTATGACTATTTATCGCGACCTGCATCTAGAAGACCTAGGCTGTGACTGCACAATCGCCATGATTATGAATGCAAAATCAAATAAAATGGGTCGCAAAGATATTATAAAAATAGAATGTCCAATAGAGCGTGTAGATTTGGACATATTAGGATTTATCGACCATAACATCACCTGTAATATTATTAAGGATGATGCCATAGTTGAAAAAAGACAGCTAAAGCTGCCTAAAGAAATCAAAAATGTAATTAGCTGCAAAAATCCACGATGCATAAGCACCGTGGAACAAGAGCTAGATCAAATCTTCATCCTTACAGACGAAGAAAACGAAGTATATCGCTGTAAGTATTGCGAAGAGAAATATAGCGGTGTGAAATAATTACTCTTCGTTTAAATCCAACGATAATTCGAACCAGAATGTGGCGCCTTGGCCTTGTTTTGATGAAACACCATACTTGGCGCCATGTAGTTCTAATACGTTTTTAACAATGGACAGTCCTAAGCCTGTGCCAGAGATGGCACGCTTATGGGCTGTTTTATCTTTGTAGTATCTATCCCAAACATAAGGAATGTCTTCCTGCTTAACACCATCACCTGTGTCCTTTACTTCTATCCTTAGGGTATCATCAATCACCTTTTGAATAACAGTAACTTTCTTGTCAGGCCCTGTGTAGTTGATAGCGTTGTTTACCAGATTGTAAAGAACCTGATACATTTTCTGCTCATCCGCATATACGATAACCTCATCATCATACTGAAAATCGATTGTGTACCCTTCCACTTCTCTAAGCTTATTGTATCGTTCTAACACATGACGAATGCTTTCGGTGATATTGTACTCCTCTGGCTGAATGGTGATTGTACCAGCCTTTAGCTTGGAGATATCTAACATATCATTAACAAGTCCTGTAAGTCGCTCTGTCTCATCTATGATAACCTGCACATTTTCAGGTGTGTTCTCTCCTGGAATGTCACGCATAACTTCTGCATAGCCTTTTATCATGGTAAGTGGCGTACGCAAATCATGGGATACATTTGCAATCAATTCCTTTTGGAAGCTATCTGTCTTACCAAGCTCTGTGGCTGTGTAGTTAAGAGTATCAGATAGCTCTGCCACCTCCATATAATCCCTAGAGTTAAACTTAACAGAGTAATCACCATCTGCCAGCTTCTTGGCTCCTTCGTTTATACGAATTATTGAATGGGACAGGCTTTTAGATAAAGTAGCAGCAAGAACAAAGGCAATAACAATCATAATTGCAGATATGAATCTAAGCTGAACCTTTAATGTAGATACTGTGGCATCTACAGGGGTTAGCACAGAATTTACCATTATAACCTCTTCTAATCCATTGTTCTCAATAATGCGAACATAGATTACAGATTCTGCCATATCATTACCTATATTTTGTCTAAATCCCTCTTCACGCTTTTCTTCTGGTATGGTATATGCAATTTTACCAGCCGGTTTTTCAGGAGCAGCTTCTTCTTGTGATTGGGCCTCATCATTTTCATCCCCACCATCAGTATCGTCAGCATCATCTAAATTATCATTATCGCTTTCCTCGGTAGTATCAGTACCATTTTCTGCTTGTTCAGCTGGGTTATCTCCTATATTTTCAAAGGCATATCTTGCTCTTTCTACCTTCTTTTGCATTTCGCTGCCCTTGAATTCAATAACAGCCTCGCCCCCATTTGCTACAGCCTGGTCATAGAACAAACCAAACATGAATTGTGGCAAAGATGACATTTGAGAATTAGATATGTACTCAGCATTATAAAGTGGCGCACCATTCTTATCTGTAATGTAAATGCCCAGATTATTGCTGGCCGCTATTTTTTCTATGTCATCAGTAGGATTTTCAGATGTATAAAGAATGTCCTCCACATCCTTTAACACAACTTCTGTTTCCTGCCTTTTTATAATCTTGTAAAAATCGTCAAGATAAACAATCTGAAAAAACCATAGTACTCCCAAAAGTACTATGGCAAAAACTAAGAATATAAAAAATGTCTTCCACTTTACACTAATTCGACTTTTTTTCAATTGCTTCCTCCAAATTAGGCTTCAAATCTATAACCAACACCGCGAAGTGTAACAAGAAGCTTGCGGTATTCACCAAGACTGTTTCTTAAAAGCTTAATATGAGTATCTAAGGTTCTGTCATCACCGTAGTAATCGTAACCCCACACCTCAGTAATAAGCTTCTCACGCTCTAATGCAATATTCTTGTTTCTTACCAGATAGAATAAAAGCTCATATTCCTTAGGTGACATATCAACTCTCTTGCCATCAATAGAAACTGTTCTTGCAGTAAAGTTAATTTCAAGCCCCTCATATCTGAAAATATCAGCACTAGACTCCTCTGCTCTGGTTCTGCTAGTAACAACATTTACACGCATCATAAGCTCTTTTGGTGAAAAAGGCTTAACCACATAATCATCAACACCAGCCTCAAATCCATGTATTCTATCATACTCTTCACCTCTGGCAGAAAGCATGATAACAGGAATATCCTTAAGCTTCTTAATCTCGCTGCAAGCTGAAAAGCCATCAAGCTCTGGCATCATAACATCCATGATGATAACATCATAATCGCCATTTTCCTTAACCTTCGTAATTGCATCCATGCCATCGCAGGCCTCAGATACTTCATAGCCTTCAAACTCACCGTATTTACGAATTATAGAACGAATCTTTTCCTCATCATCTACAACTAAAATCTTCTTCATATATACCTCCGTAAACGAAATTCTCCTGTAATATAATTTTGCACAAATATGTGAATTCTAAGTGATGCTTAGCTTACATTTTACTGAATATACTTCTTTTTTGCCTGATGAAGGAAATAAGAAAAAAGCACGTAGATTACAACAAATGCAATCAAAAATCCTGCGTTTACAGCCTTTGAAACCACAAGCTTTCCTGTATCATTTAAAAGCCCCTGTATACCAAACAATATACAAAAGCCACCGAATATAGCTGTCTTTGGCATTAATTCCTTAGACATAGCCTTAACATCCTTACATTTAAGAAGCTCATCTGAAGTTACAAGCATTGGATCTACCTCCCCCTTCTTATAGCCCTTAATACCGATAAAGAGAAGATAAAAACCAAGAATACCTATAATTACATCAAAAATAGTCATAAAACTCATGTCCATAACAAAATCCTCCAAATACTTTTCTAACATGAATAATTATACTCAAACTTTCATTTATTTTCCATAATTAAGAAGATTGTTTCGCACAAGATTGTTTTACTTCAATTCAACAAATTTTAACATTATTATCTGATAAATACATTTGAATATTGCCTTTGTATATTGTATTATAATTCTATATAGGAGGATTCGGCGTATGAACATTTCAGGCAAAAAGATACTAGTGTGCGATGATTCTGTATTGGCAAGGAAGCAATTGATGGATGCCGTCAAAGAAGTTTCCGAAGGAGCCGTATTTATCGAAGGTAAAAACGGTTCTGAAGCTGTTGAATTATATAAATCAGAAAAACCTGACTTAGTATTTATGGACATCGTTATGCCAGAGAAGGATGGCAATACTGCTCTATCTGAAATTAAAGAATTTGATAATGAAGCAGTCATAATAATTGTTTCTTCAGTTGGTACTCAGGACCAATTAAAAAAGGCTATTCAGCTTGGCGCAAAGGATTTTATCCAAAAGCCTTTTGAAAAGAACCAGATTCAAGAAATAATCGAACTTCGTCTTGGAGGAAAATAATTTATGTATACACAGTTCTTGGGCAATTATCTGCTTCAAAGAGGAATTGTAACTCAGGATCAGTTATTCGAAGCCATGTCCCGCTTATCACAAACTCATATCAAGCTTGGCACTATCGCTATTAAAGAAGGCCTTATGACTGCCAAGGAAGTGGACGAGTGTCTCTATGTACAATCCAGAGAAGATAAACGTTTTGGCGAAATAGCAATTGAGCGAGGCTACCTTACAGAAGATCAGGTAAACGATTTGCTATCAATGCAAACTCCTGATTACATTCTTTTAGGACAGAATCTAGTTGAAGATGGTGTCTTCTCCTACGAAGATTTAGAGAGAATCCTTTTCGACTACAGAAATGATACAGAGCTTTACGACCTAAGCTTAGATGTAGAAAACCAGGATGCAATAGCTGCCATAATATCAAAGTTCTTCCTGGTTGCAGAGATGCCTGTAGAGCCTACAAATGTAATGTACCTTGAGCTGATGTTTAACAGCTTGATTCGATTTGTTGGTGAGGACTTTTCTCCTCTCACGCCTATGGTACTTGATGAATATCCAATCACCTTTGGAGTGTCTCAGGCCATTTCCAGTGACAGAGATTATGTAACCCACATAGACTGCGACAGAGACACAGCCATTGCCTTTGCATCCAGATATGCCAACGAAGAATTTGCAGAGTTCGATGAATATGTCATTGCAGCCTTAGAAGATTTTCTAAACCTTCACAATGGACTCTTCATCGTCAACGTATCAAACGACACCTCCAAGACGATTTCGCTTGCGCCACCAGAAATCACCATGGAAGGAGTCCTCAGTGGCCCTAACAAGTGCGTAGACTTTCCAGTAGCCTACCCATTTGGAACTATACATTTGATAATATGCTTCTAGTACGACTTTAGTACGGCGACTAATAAGCCCAGAAAAAAGCCAGTGATTGAATTCACTGGCTTTTGTATTGGATACCGCTTACTTATACATTAAGGAAGCGCTTTACTTCTGGGCACATGTCCTCTACTTCGATGACTGTGTCGTGGCGAACAGGAGCTTTACGGATTTCTTCAATGGCGCCAGGAACGGCAACCTTTGCGATTTCTGAAAGCTTGTCTACAAGTACAAAGTCTTCCTCAGATTCGTATGCTGAATCGATAGCGCCCATAACAGCTCTTGTAAACTTAAATGGGCTTGCAGTAGATGCAATAACTGTAGTCTTGTCATCTCCTGTTTCATTCTTGTATTTATTATATACTGTAGATGCTACAGATGTATGTGTGTCGATTACATAGCCTGTATCCTCATATAGCTTCTTAATAGTATTGCCTGTCTCTTCCTCTGATGCATAGTTTCCATAGAAGCTATCAAGCTTAGCCTTCATATCAGCTGTAATCTCGTATTTGCCTGTAGTCTTAAGGCTTTCCATAAGCTCGCTATTTTTAGCAGCATCATCACCTGCAATGTGATAGATTAATCTCTCAAGGTTGCTAGAGATAAGGATATCCATTGATGGAGAATTTGTAAGGATAAATTCTCTGTTCTTGTCGTACTCACCTGTTGTAAAGAAATCATAAAGAACCTTGTTCTCATTTGATGCACAAATAAGCTTTTCGATTGGAAGTCCCATGTTCTTAGCGTAGTATGCTGCAAGAATATTACCAAAATTTCCAGTAGGAACTACTACGTTAATTGTTTCACCTTCTGTTACCTTTTCCTCTGATAAAAGCTTAGCATAAGCATATACGTAGTAAGCAATCTGTGGAACAAGACGTCCTATGTTAATTGAGTTGGCAGATGATAACTGGAAGCCTGCTTTATCAAGCTCTTCAGCTAATGCCTTGTCATTGAACATCTTCTTAACACCAGTCTGAGCCTGATCAAAGTTACCCTTGATACCAACTACATGAGTGTTATCACCCTTCTGGGTAACCATCTGGCGCTCCTGAATAGCAGAAACACCATTCTTTGGATAAAATACTACAATGCGTGTGCCCTTAACATCTGCAAAACCAGCAAGTGCAGCCTTACCTGTATCACCAGATGTAGCTGTAAGAATTACGATATCGTTCTTAATATTATTTTTACGAGCGGAAGTAATCATAAGATGTGGCAGGATAGAAAGTGCCATATCCTTAAAAGCAATTGTTGCACCATGAAACAGCTCAAGATAATATGCCCCATCAGCGTATACCAAAGGTGCAATCTCTTCTGTGTCGAACTTGCTGTCATAGGCATTTTCAATACATTTCTTTAATTCGTCCTCTGTGAAATCTGTAAGGAAAAGCTTTAATACTTCGTAAGCTACCTGCTGATAATTCATCTCAGAAAGCTCTTTAAGTGACTTATCAAGCTTTGGAATAGATGTAGGAACGAATAAACCTCCATCGTCAGCCAAGCCCTTTAAGATAGCCTGTGAAGCAGTAATCTCTGTTTTATTTGTATCTCTTGTACTTACGTAATTGATTCCCATTGATTCTTCCTCTCTATATTATTTTCTTTCCAAATACATTAACACACTAAAGCGCTAAAATCTAGTGAATATCTACACAATTTTGAAGAAATCTACTCAACAGCTTTCAGCGATTCTGTCATACTTATTTCTTCAAGCTTCTTTCCCATGAATAAATCGATAATAAAAGTAAATACTACCGTAAGTACAAAGGCTATTGTATAGCTAAGTATTGTAACTCTAACATCAAATGTAATTAAATCAACCACTATCTCACTCATAATAAAAGCATGTAGAAGCTTACCAAGGAATAGTCCAACTGCTGCTCCCATAATAGACAATATTATATTTTCTCTAAATACATAAGACCTTGTTTCTTCCTTGTAAAAGCCCAATACCTTTACAGTGGCAATTTCTCTTACTCGTTCTGCTATATTGATATTGGTAAGATTGTAAACAACCACAGCAGATAGAGCCATAGCACAGCCGATTACCAAGTACACAATGATATTAAGGCTTTCCATCATATTGTCTACTCTATCAAGCATATCATCTGTAGCAGATACAACAGTCACCCTTTTATCGTTCATAAGCTTAGCCCCAACTCCGTGGGCATTCTCCCCTTCTTTTACATTTAGATATACATTTTTCTTTTCAGGAAGTTGGCCTATGGTGTTTTCGTATCCTGTTTTGGTAAGATACATGTAATTGTATATGAAATTTTCATTTATGGCAGTAACCTTAAACTTAGTTTTCGCCAGATTCTCAGAAGATATTGTTATTGTATCTCCCACTTTTATATTATATCTATCACTTAAGCCCTGATTGATTATAGCTTCATCATCCTTTAAATCTGAAAAGCTAATATGCTTTCCCTTTTCATCATGCATATCATAAAATTTATCTAAAGGAGCATCATTATCATACACATTAAGATAGATATTCTTAGTGTACTTACCTGCTTTCATATCCACAGATGTATGATAATACAAAAGATAGTCTTCGTTAGAATATCCCATATTTTCCAGTAAGGATACATCTTCTTCCCCATTCTTTAATGTAATATCTACATCATACTTAGATATATTTGAAAACTGATTAACAGCAATATCAGCAATAGAATCATATATACCAAAGCCTGCCACAAGAAGTGCCGTACAGCCACCAATACCTAGCACCATCATAAACAAGCGTCCTTTATATCTAAATATATTTCTAAGGCTAACCTTTTTTAAGAACTTTAGCCTGTTCCAGAAAAATGTAATATACTCCAGGAAAATTCGCTTACCGGCCTTAGGAGCCTTTGGGCGCATTAATGAAGCTGCCATTTCCTGCATCTCATATCTACATGAAAGAATAGTCACTCCCACCGAACATAATAATGCAACTATAAAGCTGATTATCAGCATTGATGAACTAAAGTAGTAGCTTATATCAGAAGTGTTGTACATCATCTGATAAGCAAACCAGATAGCCTTTGGGAAAGCAATTGTACCTGCAATAAAACCAATGGTTGCACCAATCAGAGAAGCACTTCCTGAATATGCCACAAACTTGCCCATAATACTTCCACTGCTATATCCTAAAGCCTTCAATACACCTATTTGGGTTCTTTGATCCTCTACCATTCTGTTCATAGTAGTCATACATACAAGTGCAGCCACCAGGAAAAAGAATATAGGAAATACATTTGCAATAGCACCTACTATTGTGGAATCACTTTCAAAACAGACATAACCTACATTTGAATCCCTGCCCATTAAATATGTACTGGCTTCTTCTATGTCATCTATTTTATCCCTTGCTTCTTCAATCTCCTTTTCGGCATCATCTATCTTAGTATTAAATTCTTCTACTCCATCTTCATATTCAGCCTTACCATCCTCATATTTCTTTAGACCACTAGCATATTCCTTTCTTGCAGATTCTAATCCTGCTTGTAGTGTATAAAGATTTGCACTGTACTGTTGATAGGTAGCAACTAAAGTCTGATACTGAGCTTCATCATAGTATTCAGGGGACATTTGCTTGACCTGCTCCATCTTATTTATATTAGAAAGCATTTCATCTAATGCAACTTTAAGCTCAGCTTCTTTATTTTCATATTCATTTATTTGAGCCTTTCCAGCATCAAGCTGTTTTTTTGCCTTATCCAAATCAGCCTTCGCATTATCAAGCTCTTCCCCTGTTTCTTTTCTTTTATCCTCAAGCTCTTTTTCAGCATCAGCTAATTCTTCTGTGGCATCGGCTATTATTCTTTCATACCTGTTTTCAGCAGCCGTATCTAAGGCTTTTTGTATATTATCCTCATTACTTTCTATCAAATCCTTATACTCATCTGAATAAAGAGGTAAATCACTATCCAGCTTAACGTAGCAATCCGTATAAACCTCTGAATCAAAGCCACCCTCATTTATATAGATAAATCCATCTAACACACCGCTTCCAAGAGCTGTATTGCCACGCTCGTACTGGATAAAAAGGGGCGATTTAACAAGACCTGCTATTTTATACTCCTTGTATTTAAAATGGTCGCTATCTTCTTTTTCATTGCTGTTAGAAATCGTCACCATATTTCCAATAGAAGAACTATCAAACAGATAAGAATCCACAAGACATTCATTGTCCTCTGATGGCATATTTCCTTCAACAAGCTCTATTTTATTGATTTTAGTTGGAATACTGATGGCTTTGATGGCATGAGACATTCCCTCATAATCTGCCAATACATCAAAAGAAATGGAAGGCTCTACAGCCCTTGCTTTTATATTATTTTCCAGATAATTTATATCTTCATCTTCAAAACCTAATGTAGAAACTAATCGATAATCAAAAAATTCCTTGTCCTTTAAATAGTCGTGCATAGATGTGCGCATAGCAGGATCTGTTACCTTTAATCCAGCAAAAAATCCCACACCAAGAGCAATGATTAATAGCAATGCTAAAAATCTGCCAAAGGTATCTTTAATTTCTCTTAATAATGAAACCAACAGCATACATATCACCTATAAACAAGGAAGAACATTTTGAAACATCATTTCAAAAATGATTACATCTACCAAATTATCTCATCTACACTCTTAGGATTCTCGTTTAGCTTAATGCTTGAAACTGTTCCTGATTTTACAGTTATCACTCTATCTGCCATTGCCGTCAAGGCATGATTGTGAGTAATTACAACAACTGTTTTATGATTCTTCTTACAGGTTTCCTGCAATAGCTTAAGCACCGCTCGTCCTGTTTCATCATCAAGGGCTCCTGTAGGCTCATCACACAAAAGTAGCTTAGGATTTTTTGCCAAAGCTCTTGCTATAGCAACTCTTTGCTGCTCTCCACCTGATAACTGAGCCGGGAAATTGTTCATTCTATCTTTTAAGCCTACAGATGTAAGTATTTCCTCAGCCCCAATTGGATCCTTGCAAATCTGAGCCGCCAATTCCACATTTTCCTTAGCAGTAAGATTTCCCACCAGATTATAAAACTGAAATACAAAGCCTACATCATAGCGCCTATAGCTGGTTAGTTCCCTTGGACTATAGCCTGATATGTCTCTATCAGCAAGATATACTCCGCCAGCTGTCAAAGTATCCATACCACCTAGAATATTAAGTATTGTAGTCTTGCCTGCGCCAGAGGCTCCTACAATAATACAAAACTCCCCCTCTTCTATCTCAAAATTAACATCCTTCAATGCTTCAATTTTTATATCACCAGTCTTATAGGTTTTGCCTACATTCTTAAATTCAACAAATGCCATAGGTAATACCTCCATCGCAAAACTTAAGGATTGTAAAGCAAATATATCATGAATTTGTGACATAAATAAGAAAATCCACCCTAAATAAGGTGGATTTTCTAACCAATAACATTTATTTATTCTTGAAATATTCATCGATGGCTGCAGCCGCTGTCTTTCCAGCACCCATAGCCAGGATAACTGTTGCGGCGCCTGTTACCGCATCACCACCAGCGTAAACGCCAGCCTTTGTTGTTGCGCCATCCTCTGTTGCAATAAGACAGCCCTTCTTGTTTGTCTCAAGGCCTGCTGTTGTGCTTGAGATAAGTGGGTTTGGTGATGTACCAAGTGACATGATTACTGTATCGCATTCGATTTCGTATTCACTACCTGGAATTTCAACTGGTCTACGTCTGCCTGAAGCATCTGGCTCGCCAAGTTCCATCTTAATAATCTTACATCCCTTAACTGAACCTTCCTCGTTAACAAGGATCTCAACAGGGTTCTGAAGAAGATCAAAAATAACGCCCTCTTCCTTAGCGTGATGTACTTCTTCTGCTCTTGCAGGAAGCTCAGCCTCTGAACGACGATATACTACGTGAACCTCTGCTCCAAGACGAAGTGCTGTACGGGCAGCATCCATAGCAACGTTACCGCCACCAACAACTACTACCTTCTTACCGCGGGCAATTGGTGTATCATAGCCTTCCTTGAATGCCTTCATAAGATTGTTTCTTGTAAGGAATTCGTTTGCTGAGAATACGCCGTTAGCCTGCTCACCAGGAATATGCATAAACATTGGAAGTCCAGCACCTGAGCCGATAAATACTGCTTCGAAGCCTTCCTTCTCAATAAGCTCGTCAATTGTGATTGAACGGCCGATGATTACGTTCTTTTCAAACTTAACGCCAAGTCCCTTAACGTTTTCTACTTCAGCCTTAACAACCTTTTCCTTTGGAAGACGGAATTCTGGAATACCATAAACAAGTACGCCACCCATCTCGTGAAGAGCTTCAAATACTGTTACGTCATAGCCAAGCTTAGCAAGGTCTCCAGCTGCTGTAAGACCTGAAGGGCCTGAACCAATAACAGCTACCTTGTGTCCGTTAGGAGTAGATGTGTTCTTTGGCTTGATTCCGTTTTCTCTAGCCCAGTCAGCTACGAATCTTTCAAGCTTACCAATGGCAACAGCTTCGCCCTTGATACCACGGATACATTTACCTTCACACTGAGATTCCTGTGGACAAACACGTCCGCAAACTGCTGGAAGTGCAGATGACTCAGAAATAATCTCGTAAGCCTTCTCAAAATTACGTTCCTTAACCTGCTCGATAAATGCAGGGATATTAATAGAAACTGGGCAACCGCCTACACACATAGGCTTCTTGCAATTAAGGCAACGGCTTGCCTCTGCAACTGCCTCTTCCTCTGTATATCCTAAACATACCTCTTCAAAGTTAGTAGCACGAACCTTTGGGTCCTGCTCAGAAATAGGTACTCTAACCATCATATCTGCCATTATTTGTCACCTCCGCAATTTCCGCATCCGCCGTGGTGTGTATCGCCCTCCTGAATCTTAAGAAGCGCTCTACCTTCCTCTGTCTTGTACTGCTTGCTACGAGCCATAGCCTGATCAAAATCAACCAGGTGACCATCAAACTCAGGTCCATCTACACAAGCAAACTTAACCTCATCACCAACAACAAGACGGCAAGCTCCACACATACCAGTTCCATCAACCATGATTGGGTTCATAGAAACTACTGTTGGAATGCCTAATTCCTTTGTAAGGAGGCATACAAATTTCATCATAATCATAGGACCGATTGCTACACAGTGGTCAAATCTCTTGCCTTCATCCCATAAAGCCTGAAGCTGCTGACAACCATTTCCGTGGAAGCCATAGCTACCATCATCTGTTGCAAGATAAAGCTCTGTAGCAACTGCCTTCATTTCTTCCTCGTAGAAAAGGATGTCCTTAGTACGTGCACCAATAATAACAGTTGAATCAATGCCATGCTCCTTAAGCCATTTAACCTGAGGATATACTGGCGCTGTACCAACACCACCTGCTATGAAAACGATGTTCTTCTTTTTGGTCTCTTCAAGATTCTCTTCTAAGCAAAGCTCTGATGGCTGACCAAGTGGTCCAACAAAATCATCAAATGCATCCCCCTCATTTAAAAGAGCCATACGCTCTGTAGATGCACCAACAGTCTGGAATACTATTGTAACTGTACCCTCGGCTCTATCGTAATCACAAATAGTAAGCGGAATACGCTCGCCCTCTTCGTCGATTTTTACAATAATAAACTGTCCTGGCAAACAACCTGCAGCAACGCGAGGTGCCTTGACAACCATTAGGAAAATCTTATCTGAAAGCTTTTCCTTTTTTAAGATTGAATACATAAATTAGACTCCTTCCCTATCATCCTTTAATCAGGTATTATATCTTTTTACTTTAGCATTGTAAAGTGTTAAATTAACCAAATACTAATAAATAGCCTCTAGTTTATTTACTAGAGGCTATTTTAAAGACTTTAACTAAAATATACTAACTCATCCTCAGGCTTTTCAGTAGGATCTACACTAATTGGATAAAGAACCGGTCCCTTACCCTTATATTCCTTAGCGAACTCAACCTTTATCTGAGCTGTAATATCTATCCAACTTCTGTGCTCTAATGATGAAGCCTTATCCCATTTGCACTTCATTCCAAGGAATTGAATGTCCTCAACGCAGCATGTCATAGCAAATCTTCCTGGAACAAATACATCACGACGAAGCTTTCCATCGTTAGGATTGTAAACAAGGCCAGTGAAATGAACCTTCTTACCATCATACTTCTTAGGTGTCTCCATACAATCCATAAACCAAAGAGCATAATCAGCATCTGTAATCTCTATCACATCTGCATTAATATCAAATGGAAGCTCCTCTGGAGAATCATCAACAGTGCCATCTGCTCTCTCATATACAATCTGAGCTGGTCTGTTCATAGATTTAATCTGTCCGCGGAACTTAGTCTTTGGTGTTGCATCTGTACATCTGTTAAAGATAACTACCTCTGCCTTAAAAAGCTGCTCCATCATCATGGTACGCATATTGTTAAGGTAATTCTCAAATGTAGTAGCATCTACAGTTGCAAGGGACTGAGCTGGTACCCAACCTTCTGGAAGTGGCTCATCATATATGTGATCCACGCCCCATGTACCGTTGTACTCAAGGAAGATAACATCTGGGTCATATTCCTTCTGAAGCTTGTTAAGGTTTTCAAGATTGAAATCTTCTTCGTTCTCAATCATTGTAACCTTGGCATTAACTGTCTTAAGCTTCTCGATGTCGTATTCAACATCTCCATCCTCACATGCAATAATGAGGATTTTATCATCACCGCCCTGGGTGAAATCATTTTCAAACAAAGTCTCCTGGATAAGGGTAGTTTTTCCACTATCCATAAATCCAGTGAAGACGTATACTGGTATATCCTTTGCCATATAAAACCTCTAATTATAATCCGAAAATCTCTTCAATCTTGTGCTCGTCAATGTCAGCACCGATAACTACAAGACGTCCTGTGTAATCAGGCTCACCTGTTCTAAGCTCGTACTCACCGTCAACGAAGTCGAAGTAAATCCATCCGCCATTAACGTCCTCAACCATACCCTTTGAACGGATGATTGTACCGTAGTCATTTGTGTTAGCAAATGCCTTCATAGCATTTTCGATAGTAGACTTCTCGAACTTGTGAGGTGTCTCCTTACCCCATGTAGTAAATACATCATCTGCATGATGGTGATGATGATGCTCATGGTCGTGATCATGACAACCGCATGTACAATTCTCGTCATGTTCATGATGATGTTCATGGTCATGCTCCTCGTGATCATGGTCATGATGATGCTCGTGCTCATGCTCCTCGTGATCGTGGTCATGATGATGCTCGTGCTCATGCTCCTCGTGGTCATGGTCATGATGATGCTCGTGCTCATGCTCTTCCTCTTCATGCTCATGAGCCTCCTCTGCAAGATGCTTCATCTCAGATGCAAGATTATCCTGTCCCTCCATAACTGAGAGAAGCTTTTCACCTGAGATTTCATCCCAAGGTGTTGTAATAATAGCAGCCTTTGGATTAAGCTTCTGAATCTGCTTAACGCAGAACTCAAGCTGATCCTCTGTAGCTGTCTGTGAACGTGATAATACTACTGTTGTAGCAAACTCAATCTGATTGTTAAAGAACTCGCCAAAAGCCTTCATCTGCTTAGAAGCCTTAAGAGCATTAACAACTGTAACAAGACCAGTAAGCTTAACATCTGCTGATTCCTCAAGCTTGATAACTGATGTCATAACATCTGAAAGCTTACCAACACCTGATGGCTCAATAAGGATTCTGTCTGGGCTGAACTTCTCAAGAACTTCGTGAAGATTCTTGTCGAAATCTCCAACAAGTGAACAGCAAATGCAGCCTGAGTTCATTTCTGAAATAGTGATACCAGCATCCTTAAGGAAACCGCCATCGATACCTACCTCACCAAATTCGTTTTCAATAAGAACTACCTTCTCACCTTTGTATGCTTCCTCAAGCATCTTCTTAATGTAAGTAGTCTTACCTGCACCTAAAAAACCTGAAATTATATCAATCTTTGTCATAATGTAACCTTCCTTCCAAAGAAAAATTTATTATCTAAACAACACTTAATTTTAGCACACTATTATAAAAAGTGCTATATTAATAGTGTATATATTGTGTACAATTTAATTTGTCTTTTAATGCATTTTTATAATACTTTTGTAGTCCACTGACTAACATCCCACACATCTGTAGCAAGGCCTTCATAAAACTCTGGCTCGTGGCAAACCATAAGGATAGAGCCATTATATTCCTTAAGAGCACGCTTTAGTTCATCCTTTGCATCCACATCCAAGTGGTTTGTAGGTTCGTCAAGAAGAAGTAAGTTTGTTTCACGATTAAGTAGCTTGCAAAGTCTAACCTTTGCCTGCTCTCCTCCAGAAAGCACGCGACATAAGCTTTCGATGTGCTTTGTTGTAAGACCACACTTTGCAAGGGCAGCTCTGACCTCGCTTTGGTTGTAAGAAGGAAACTCATTCCATATCTCTTCAATACATGTAGTTGAAATATGCTGGTCCATCTCCTGCTCAAAATATCCTATTTCAAGGAATTCTCCCTGATATACTGTGCCTGAAATTGGTGGAATAAGGCCTAAGATACTTTTAAGAAGTGTAGTCTTACCAATACCATTAGCCCCTGTAAGAACCACCTTCTGCTTTCTTTGCATCTCCAGGTTAAGCGGCTTTGATAAAGGCTCATCCTTTTCATAACCAATTACCAAATCCTTTGTTGAGAAAATCACTCTACTTGGTGTTCGCGCTTCCTTAAAATAGAATTCCGGCTTTGGCTTTTCAGCAGCAAGCTCAATCTTATCCATCTTATCAAGCTTCTTCTGACGAGACATTGCCATGTTACGTGTTGCCACATTTGCCTTATTTCTTGCAACAAAATCCTTAAGCTCGGCAATCTCCTTCTGCTGCTTGTTATAGGCAGCCTCCAGCTGAGCCTGCTTCATAGCGTATACTTCCTGGAACTTATCATAATCTCCCACGTATCGCTCCAGCTTTTTGTTATCCATGTGATAAATCAGATTTATAACGGAATTTAAGAATGGAACATCATGGGAAATAAGAATGAAGGCATTTTCATAATCATTAAGATATCTTTTAAGCCATTCAATATGTTCCACATCCAAATAGTTAGTAGGCTCATCCAAAAGCAGTATGTCAGGCTTTTCAAGAAGCAGCTTTGCCATCAGTACCTTGGTACGCTGTCCACCTGATAGTTCAGTAACATCTCTGTCAAGGCCAAGATCAAGTACTCCAAGTGCTCTTGCAACCTCTTCCACCTTAGAATCTATCATGTAAAAATCATGCATTGTAAGAAGATCTGCAATAGTTCCAGCCTCCTCCATGCGCTTGTTCATTTCATTATCATCTGTGACATCACCAAGGCTTGCATAGATATCGTTCATCTCTGCTTCCATCTCATATAGGAAATCAAAAGCTGAACGAAGCACATCACCGATAGTCATTCCCTTTTCAAGGACTGTGTGCTGGTCAAGATAGCCAACACGCACCTTCTTAGACCACTCTATTTTGCCTTCATCTGGCTGAAGCTTTCCGGTGATAATATTCATAAAGGTAGACTTACCCTCGCCGTTAGCTCCAACAAGCCCAATGTGCTCTCCCTTCAGTAATCTAAAGGAAACATCCTCAAAAATCGCTCTATCTCCAAATCCATGGGATAAATGCTCAACATTTAAAATACTCATAATATTAATCCATTTCTAAATACAAACTTCGCCCTATTTTAACAGATAATCAGTGGCGCTAACAAGCTTTATTTCTAGGACACAAATTGTTCATTGGAAAAGGTACACTTTCTCCAATACAATAAGGTTGAAGGGTTTTATTTTCTATAATCTTTTTTAGGAGACTAACTATGTGGGATTACAGTTTTGCCATACCTAGCCTTATGATACTAGGCCTATTAATGTCAAATTACTTTTTGCTTAAGCGTCTTCCGCTTAGGGTAAATAGATTTTTCGTAGGTTTATTAATCATTGAAGCTATCGTCATTTCTTCCGATATTATTTCAAGCTGGGCATGTGAAGAATATAGAGATTTACCTAAAACTATTGTAATATTGACAAACATGATTTTCTTCATTTTCTTTGCAATCAGAGGTCATGCCTTCTTTGCCTTTACCTGCAGTTTTTTGGGACTAGATCCTAGTGAAAATAAATTCAGGACCTTTCTATGCCAACTTCCGCTAATATTCAATGAAATTGTTATTATTTCATCACCATGGACCAAAGCCATATATAGTGTAGATGAAAATGGCTATCATCGTGGAAAATACTATATGTTAATTGTATTTATATTTTTCTTCTATATATTATTCAGTGCTTGTGTTTCCATAATATATCGAAAAAATATAAGACGACGTCGCGAATTATATGGAATTGCCATATATCTTGTATTACTATGCTTGGGCCTAACTTGTAGAACCTTTATACCACAATTTCTTTTGATGGATACATTTTGTATCATGGCCATCTTAACAATCACTCTTGTATTTATGAATCCTGATTTTTACATAGATATAAGAACCAGGCTTTTTAATACCGAAGGCCTTAGAATGTACTTAAACGAAATGACTCCAAAAAATCATTCTGTGATTGCCGCATTTGTTATAAACCATTATGAAGAGGTTGTAGAAATATATGGACGAAAACAAATGGATAAAGGTATCGGCTTAATTGGTTTATATTTAAAGAAGACTTTTCCTGATTTACTTTTGTTCTATTATCGCTCCGGCAGGTTCATTATAATTGCAAAACCTGATGTGGACATGGATGATGTTTTAGATAATATTGAAAATAGATTTAATAAGCCTTGGACATCTGATGATACTGAGCTTTACTTAAACGTAAGCTTTACAAAAATTGATTGCAACTGCACCAGATACTCTACAGATGCAATCTTAAACGTGTTAGCCAATTCCTTAGAGTTTGTCAGCAACACAGAAAATGAAACATATATAATAAGCGAAACTCAATTTGATGCAAGCGAGGAATCAACCACTATAAAAAGATGCTTAGAAAAATCCATCGAAAATAACGCTGTAGAAATATTCCTACAGCCTATTGTGGACGCTCATACCTATGAACTTGTTGGCGCAGAAAGTCTATGCAGAATCAGAGATTATGAAGGAAACATCATTCCTCCTGGCAAGTTTATATCCATTGCCGAAAGTAATGGTAGAATTAATCAGTTAGGTGAGCAGGTATTTGAAAACACTTGTAAGTTTATCAGTGAAAACAGCCTATCTTCCTTTAATATGAAGTGGATTAACGTAAATCTTTCCACCGCCCAGTTTATGAAGAACGACTTAGCCCATACCTTTGAGGCTTTTACAAAGAAATACAATGTAAATCCATCAGAAATACATTTAGAGATTACAGAAGCCGCTATTATTGATGAATCTATTATGAAAAGCCAGATTCAGGAAATTCAAAAGATTGGATTTGTATTCGCATTAGATGATTACGGCACAGGATATTCAAACGCCAGCCGCCTAAAGCATTTCCCATTCATCAATGTAAAGATAGATATGAGTCTTGTTTGGGATTACTGTGCTGCACCTGACCAGATGCTTCCAATGCTTATTGAAACCCTAAAAAGCAATGGCTACAGCATCACAGCCGAAGGAATAGAAACCCTTGAAATGGCAAAAGCCATGACCGAAATCGGTTGCGATTATCTACAAGGCTGGTACTTCTCAAAGCCAATACCACCAAATGAATTTATATCAAAATACAAGAAAAGCTAGCATCGTGCTAGCTTTTCTTAATTATATTTCATATCCTAAATGCTTTAATAATCCATTACAACCATTTACTACATCTTCATAGCAGACATCGAACTTTCTTGTGTACCAAGGATCATCTATATCCCTAGGCCTATCAGTAAAATCTAACAGTCTATAGATTTTGTCTTCCCTGTCCTCGCCAAACTCATACCTAAGGTCACGCATATTTTCTGCATCCATTCCGATGATATAGTCAAAATCCCTATACTCATCCTTCCTAATATGGCGAGCCCCATATCCACTGCAATCTATCCCCTTGCTATTTAACAGCTGCCTAACAGGCGGATATACAGGATTTCCTATTTCCTCATAGGTCATAGCCGCACAATCTATATAAAACTCCTGCGCTATTCCTTTTTTATCAACCATATCCTGCATAACATACTTGGCCATAGGTGAGCGACAAATCGAACCATGACACACAAATAATATTCTTGTCATTGTGAAATCCCCTTGTTTTTTTGCTATTTTGTAAATGATGACATGAAGTTCCAAGCCACCTCACAGGTGTGTTCTCTACATTCATGTACCTGATTATCCACACTTCCAAAGGCTGTACGGCAAATACCATCTTCGCTGTCATAATAATTGACAGTAAGTACACCACCTGTAGATGGATCCTTAAACTGCTCTACTCTGTCACCAGGTATACCGTAGATTTTATCTTCCCAGTTGTCTTTATCAGAAAAATCCACATCAAAATTAATCTTTAGCTTATTAACCGATGCCGCATATTGAATGCGCTCTAAAGATTCATTTGCCTGAAATGGCAATTCTGGAAGTGGACTCTTTACACCTCCGGCATAAAAGATTGGAACTGACACTGATGTGTTCATACCAGGGTCGCCAAGTGATTTGCCAAATGGATTATCCTTTACTGGAAACAGTGCACTCTGTGGAGCCACTGCAGCAAAAACATTTGGATATTCCTGAAACATATCCCAGGTCTTTGCACTTCCCATAGAAAATCCTGTGGCATAGATTCTCTTCTCATCTATGTTGTATCGCTTTTTGAGACCTTCAATAATCTGTATAGCCTTGGTAGGAGTAACATTCTGATGATTTTCGATTGCAACAAATAAGAAGTTGTGCTTATGGCAAACCTCCCACCAGCCTGAAACGTATGTTAAAAATAATGCGGAATCACCGCCACCATGAAATCCTATCACAAGAGGCGCTGGGCCTTTATCAAAAACATCTTTGTTATAATACGCAAAATAACCATCCCCAGGCTCTGCCACCATGCCTATTTCATTAAAGTCTGGCTCGATTTCCACCTTACCACACCACATTTTATATTTCCAGATAAAGCTCTTAAAATCTGCAACATAATCAGCCTTATCCTTAATCATCACATGCTCACATGATTCAAAAGCCTCGTTAACATCTAAAGAATTCCCTACACTTATAATAGCAATATCCTTACGCCTTACATCAGGTACAACTGAAAGACCTTCCATGGAAATCATTATTGGTGTAATCTCACCTGGTCCCCAAAGATACTCCCCATCAATTGTCTGTATAAGATTCTTAGCACAATAATCAGCAGATTTGCCAAAGCTAAAAATATCTGCTCTGTAAATAGCGCCGCGGATATAATATCCCCTAAACTGCTTGTTTGGAAAATCGTAGTATTCTACAATTCCATCTTCATATCTAGGGTCAATTCTGGTATTGGCAATAAGTTCTTTGTAAAGGCTAACATCTGCATTATCCCAACCGCCATCGCAAGTAGGATATACAAATAACACACTTGAATCGTATGAAGCTGCAATATCGGCTAATCCTGATTCCTTAGCAAACGCAATTGCCTCTTCCTCTGTCTTTTTAGTTTCCTCAAAAACAATTAACATTGGAGCCTTAAATCCGTAGTTAAGCACTGTTCCATCTATATCTGTTTTTGGAACGTAAGCCTTTAGATAGAAGTGCTCATATTCATGCTCCCAAAACTTTCCTCCATCAGTAAGCTTTCTAACTGTTGGTCTAATCATTATTCCCATGTCTAATTCCCCCTTTATTTGATGGTGTAATCTTACTATTTCAAAGAGGTATTAAACACCTGTATTCTTTAGAAAAAACCTTGAAAAATTATTGCTATTTTTCTCTATTGTCTTCCATTTCTGCCTTATGACGCCTGTTAATATTTTTGCTGGTATCAATTGTGCTGGCTCTTTGGACAGAAGCATTGCCAAATTTACCACGAATGGAATCCAGTGCCCCATCCAACGCCTTTCTTTTTTCCTTATTTTCATCAGCAAATAAGCTCATTTGTTCAAAGCCATCTCTATCTATATCAGTAACAGAAAGGCCAATAAGTCTAAGGGGTTCTCCTTGCCAGCTTTCCCTCATAAGCCTTTTGGCAGTTTGATATATAACCTCTGTAACATCTGTAGCATCACTTAGCTTAGTTTGATGTGATTTATTAACAAAATCAAGATTTCTGAAGGTAACCCCGACGCACCTGCATTTACCATTATCTGCCCTCATTCTGGCAGCCACCACATCAGCCTGAGCTAAAAGCAATCTGTTAATAGATTCCAAATCTACCAAATCATCCTCCACAGTTGTCTCAGCTGAATATCCCTTAGCATCCTCAGGCTCATCCACAACAGGCGAGTCGTCATAACCATTAGCATAGTTATGAAAATGCACTGCCGCCCTTTCACCAAGAACAAGGGCAAGCTGATTTACAGGAGTTGCTGCAAGCTCACCTATTGTTTTTATATTAAGGCTCTTTAACCTGGCTGTAGTAGATTTGCCACATGAAAAAAGCTCACCTACAGGAAGAGGCCACATTTTCTTAGGTATTTCATCTAAAAATAATGTGTGAACCTTATTAGGCTTTTCGAAATCAGATGCCATCTTAGCGCAAAGCTTGTTAGGACCTATTCCAACATTTACAGTAAATCCAAGTTCCTTATAAATCCTATCCTTTATTTCATGAGCTGTGGCAATAGGGTCTGGATAAATCAGATGCATGCCTGACATATCAAGGAACACCTCATCAATTGAAAAGGATTGCATACAAGGGGTATATTCCTGGCAAATTGCCTTAAAAGCTCTGGAGCATTTTACATACCACTTAAAGTTGGAACCAGCGATAACCAGATTAGGGCATTTTCTTAGGGCTGCACTAACTGGCTCCCCTGTTACTATTCCGTACTTTTTGGCAGGAATAGATTTGGCTGCAACTATGCCTCGCCTTGATTTTGGATCACCACCAACTATAGATGGAACCTCACGCAAATCAGGCCCACCGTTTTTAAGCATCTCAACAGCCGACCAGGAAACAAAAGCACTATTAACATCTACGTGAAAAATCAATCTATCTGACATAAAATAACCTCTTAATATATAATACAACATATTCAGGCAAATGCAAACAAACGTTTCGCTTGAAGCTATTGAAAATTGGGTCAATGGACTATATTATCTTAGTATGAATTACATTAGTTTATCTGATTATCTAAAAAATAAATATGGAACCAAGGTATACAAGTTATCCCTTTCAACAGGCTGCACATGCCCTAACAGGGATGGAACTATTTCTTATGGTGGCTGCATATTCTGCTCTGAGGGTGGCTCTGGGGATTTTGCTGCTACAGGCATGGATTTAGATGAACAGATTGCCTATGCCCGTGAAAAAGTCGATGCAAAAATACCAGCTAAGATTCCTGCAGATCAGCGAAAGTACATAGCATATTTTCAGTCGTTTACCAATACATATGGAGATGAAAAATATCTTATGGAGCTTTTTAAGCGAGTTCTTGATTATCCATTTATCCTAGGGCTTTCCATTGGAACCAGGCCTGACTGCCTGTCAGATGAAATGATTTCGTTTTTAAGTCAGCTTAACAAAGAAAAAGAAGTTTGGGTTGAACTAGGTCTTCAAACTATTCATGAAAATACAGCAAGACTTATTAATAGAGGTTATGATTTGCCTGTATTTGAAGATGCCTATAAAAGACTTACTGATGCCGGGCTAAAGGTTGTAGTCCATGTAATACTAGGCCTTCCTGGGGAATCGGATGACGATATTATTGAAACAGTAAAATATTTAGCAGCCCTTACCCCTACCCTGTTTGGAATAAAGCTGCAGTTACTACATATACTTAAAGGCACTAAGCTTGCCGCTATGTATGAAAAGGAGCCATTTCGTATATACGAATTAGATGAATACTGTGAAATTGTCGGCCGCTGCCTAATGGCTCTTCCTAAAGAAACTGTAATCCACAGGCTCACTGGCGACGGACCAAAAAAGCTCCTCATTGCCCCTCTTTGGAGTGGCAACAAGAAGCTTGTAATGAACACAATGCGAAGCTATATTGCGAAGCTGACGGATGAGGGTCTAAACAGCTAAGTCAATAATCTTCGCCACCATCTTACTATATCCTAAAATCTTATCCATCAAAGAAGTGTCCTTCTCTTCAATAGCACGCTTAAACTCTGCAAATTCAAAGTACAAGCGATTACTTCCATCTGAAAGAGACACTTCTTTTGTATCAGTATCTGCATCATTGAAAAGTACATCATACTCAGTCATTCCGTTTACATGAGGATAAATACAAACTGTTGCATCCACACCCTGAATAGTTGATGGTCCTGGAGCATTACAATCCTTTGTAGCCATGCAGATGCACTTAAAGCTGCCATAATCAGCAAGCAAAGCTCCACTTGTATCAATGCCTCGCTCCATATTGGCACTATATGTTACACTTTCTGGCATTCCAAACAGCCCCACCATTGCAGAGATATTATATACATTCAAATCCCTAAGGCATCCCCCTGCATGGTCTGGTGAAAACACAGCCGGTGCCTCACCGCCTTCATGGAAAGCCTTATATCTTCTAGACATCTGGCTATAATTGAAGTTACAAAACTTCACATCACCAACAAGCTTTACATCTTGCTGCAGCTGTTTATATGCTGGCATATGATAGATACTCATAGCTTCAAATATCATCACACCATTTTCCTTAGCCTTCTTTTCAAGCTCTTCCACCTCAGCTAAAGTAACGCACATTGGCTTCTCACAAATAACATGCTTTTTAGCCTGAAGCGCCTTAACAGCATAATCATAATGCATATCATTAAGCAACCCAATATATACCACATCCACATCACTTGAAAGAAGCTTATCATAATCTGTAAAAACCTGATTCAGATGATGCTTTTTAGCCAAGGCATTTAACTTATCCTCACTGGCCTTCCTGCCACAAATATAAATCTCATCAAATCCAATCTCATCAATAAATGTAAGTATCTCCTGAACGATAACTCCATTTCCTACTATTCCAAGTTTCATAATGTTATTCTCCTTCTATTTTCTAACACACTACAGCAGCGCTGCCACAAGTTGTCTTACTCATTCAGAATATTCTCCAATGCTGAAATCAATCCATTATTCTCATTATGTAATTTGATTGCAACTCTATAATAGCCTTTCTCAAGCCCTACGTAATCTGAGCAATCTCTTATCATGATATTATACTCAAGTAATCTTTCTGCCAAATCCTTTCTTTTTGTTTTAAACAGGATGTAATTAGCCTCCGTAGGATAAACCTCAAAGCCTAAAGCTGTGAGCTCCTCACTCAAATATTTTCGCTCTGGGTTTATGATTTTTACTGAATCTTCTACATAATCCATGTGCTTAAGACATTCTGCCCCTGCCATCTGGGCGAAAATAGAAAGATTCCATTCTGGCAAATGAGACTTAATACTTTCTGCAAGAACCTTCCGTGAGCAGATGGCGTAACCTAGTCTAACTCCTGGAATGGCAAAGGTCTTTGTAAATGCCCTAAGGACAACAAGTGATTTATACTTTCTGATGTTGTAAGCTAATGAAAGTTCCTTTTCCTTGCCTGTAAGTGTAAGGAAACACTCATCAACTACCACTGTACAAGAAATGCTTTCGCAGGTTTCAATTATTCGCTCAAGCAAATCCTTATCAATTAATAGCCCATTAGGATTGTTAGGATTTGTAAGAAACAGTACCCTAGGCTTTTCTGTTTCGATGGCATCTAATATGCCTCCTGTCAGTTTAAAATCATCGCTTTCCTTTAGCTGATAATAAACCACATCACATTTTGGGCAGGCTCCCTGTAAGCAGTATTCGTATCCTGAAAAGCCTGGAACTACCAGCATAGCCTTTTTAGGAAGCAGTGCATGACATATTGCCATTATTATTTCCGAAGCACCATTTCCATACACCACCACATCATTTATTACATTAAATATCTTAGCCGTTTCTGTAACTAAGCTTTCGTGAACAATGTCAGGATATCTTCCTGCATGTAAAGCTGCTTCAGTAAGAACCCACTGTACCTCTGATGGAACCCCCAGTGGATTAGTGTTTACTGAAAAATCGAAATGAATACTGTTTCTGTAAATATCACCGCCGTGCATGTTAAAACCTTCCTTCTACTGCCAAAATCAAAATGCTGCAAATTATCACACATAATATAGAGGTACAAGCCATAAGCTTATTTGTCCTTTTAATATCCTCTATTTCTATGGTTCTTAACATATCTCCAATATAAGGCTTATCCTTAAGCTTTCCAAAATAGCTAGCAGGACCTGCCAACTGCACCCCTAATGCCCCAGCACAAACACTTTCTGTCTGAGCGGAATTAGGGCTTGGATGATTAAACCTGTCTCTCTTAAAAATATATATGGCATTTACGGTATTATAACCCTTTCCTAAAAAAAATGTAGCCATAATCATAAGATAAGCACTGATTCTTGCAGGAATAAAATTTACTACATCATCTAATTTCGCTGCTGCCCTGCCAAAATCCAGATATTTATCATTCTTATATCCAATCATTGAATCCATGGTGTTAATGGCTTTATAGCAGATTCCAAGTACTGGACCGCCTATAGCTAAATATAACATTGGAGCAATTATACCATCTGAAGTATTTTCTGCTACAGTTTCTACCGCCGCCTTTGTAACCCCTGCTTCATCAAGGGATGCAGTGTCTCTTCCTACAATCATTGAAACTGCCGCCCTTCCAGCTTCAAGTGAAGTCTCCTTAAGTGCATGATACACCTTCATGCTCTCAGTATAAAGACTCTTTGTGGCAAGACATTGATAAGTAATAATTGCCTCTACTGCAATCCCAAAAATCCTATTTATTTTATACGCTAATATAAGGCAAAAGCCTGTCAATAAAACTGATATCGTAATTACGATAATTACAAGTATTTTTCCCTTTAATCTTTTCTTATCAGGTGAATCATTTTCCTGTAAAAGCTTACCTGTTAATGCAGAAATAAGCTTCCCAATCCAAACCACCGGATGAAAGCTACCAAATGGATCACCTAATAAAAGATCTAGTACGTAGCCCATGATAAAGGCCGTTAGATGATAATTCAAATGTATATCCCTCGCCATTTTCTACATGATATGAATAATAATCCCCCTCAAAAAGACTGCTTAAAATTGCCATGATAGTTCCGCCGTGGCAAACGACTGAAATATTCTTGCAATCGCCACTTAGCTTAATAAGCTTTTCAAAACCTATCATGGTACGGCTGCTTGCCTCATCCCTGCTTTCTCCATTTGGAAAAGGCGTCGTTCCCCCTGATTCAATCCAATCTATATATTCCTTGGTTTCAGCAAGCTCTATATAATTTTTACCTTCAAAGATTCCAAAATCTGTTTCCCGTAATTCCTTTATAATCACAGGTTTATATTCAGGATATATAAGCTCTGTCGTCCTGATACAACGGCTTAATGGGCTTGAAAAAACAATATCACATTCGGGATAATGCCTCGATATGATTTCCTTTTCTCCATCTACGCTCAAAGGTTCATCAGTGATTCCAATATACCTTTTTTCATAATTTCCTGGAGTTTTACCATGGCGGATTAAAGTGATTGTCTTTTCCATTATTTAATCCTCTGACCTATGCCTAAAACTACCCTATGTACTTCTGTGGCTTCCTTAGCAAGCTCTATTAATATTTGACCTGCAATGTCACGCCAATTTCTTTCATTGGCATCCATTGGAACCACACCATTTCCTATTTCATCTGCAATGATTACCCATTGCCCCTCTGATGTTGCAGCCAGGATTTCAGCTAAGATTTCTTCCTTAACCCTTCCTTCTGTTAATCTCTTTTTTATAAAAAGATGTGCCTGATTAAAAAACTTAGCTCGAGGAAAAGTATTAAGTGCATATTCAGTTTTACCTTGATAACTGCCACCTATTACAAGATTCATAATCTACCTCAAAAAAACTTAAATAATGCTAGAAACAAAGCTGCTAGAAACTCAGCGTTCACCACATACCAGCCAGCCACATCCCCAGTGATTCCACCAAACAGCCTGTTGGCTCTCTTTTGCAGCATATACACTGTCACTATTGGAATGATAAATGCATACACTGCCCTAAAAGCAGACACTGCAAATGCCAGGCAAAAGCTCATTATCAGCTCTATGCACAAAATCACAAATACCGGTTTATCAGAAGTATTTTTGGCTTCTGAATAAAGCATTCCCTCTGACTTGGCCTTTTTCCCCTTTACTACAAGCATTCCGCTTAAGGCTCTTGCCATAAAAAATGAAAAGTTCCAGATTATGAAGCTTTCTCTATCCATAATAAGAATAGAAGCAAATAGTAATAATCCAACAATGATTACATTTATAACAGAAAAAGCTCCGATGTGAGGGTCCTTAAGTATTTCAAGGCGCTCTTCCCTAGTCTTAAAGGAGCTAATAGCATCTTCAACATCCATAAAGCCATCCAGATGAAAGCCCCCTGTTACTATAAGAGGTATTGCTATTGCAAGGGCTGCAAATGCAGCATTTGGAAAACCATACTTTTCAGTTAATAGCAAAAGTCCATATTCTAACAGCCCTATCACAGCCCCAATCCAAGGAAAGAAAATAAGATGATATTTCATATCCTCACTATCCCAGGTAAATCTTGGCATAGGAATTCTTGAATACATTGAAAATGCTACGATAAACGATTTTATAATTCTCATAATTTAATTCCAATCCCTACCACTACTTCGTATACTTCATTAGAAAGCTTCGCCAGTCTTTCGTTTATTAGCCCTAAGGCTCTCATATATTCCTTAGTACCTTCATCATAGCTTACCCCACCTTCAAATATGTTATTACTAACTATTACAAGGGCAGTTGCTTTCCTAGACAAAGCAATTACATCATCTATTATCTTGTCTGCACATTCGGTAAAAGAGACATTTCTTTCACCTGCAAACATTTCGTTTGCCACCAGATTAGACATACATTCAAGAAGCACTATCGAATCAGGATCTACTATCGTATTTGCGATATCTGTAGGCTGTTCTATTGTAATGAAGCCCTTGCCTTCTCTTTGTTTTCTATGCTTTTCAATTCGCCTATCAGCTTCTTCATCAAATGATTTCATTGTAGCCAGATAATATCTGTTTTGGTAATTAGTTTTACAAACTAAATCCTCAGCAAATGCTGATTTACCGCTACCACTTCCACCATATACTAATGTAATCATGCTTCCTCTTTAAAATCCTTGTACTGCTCCACTCCAGAATCACCAAACTTTAACGCATCATGAAATGCAATATCTACAATCCTAAGGGAAGATACCATCATAACAGCACCTACGCCCTCTCCTACAGCCATAGCTGCATCAATTGCAGGCGTAAGTTTAAGCTTATTTACAAGCTTCTTTGCCACCGGTTCTTTACTAATATGTGATGGAATCAGATAATCCTTAGTATTATCTAATAGCCTGTCAGCCACAAGAGCTGATACCATACTAAGCATTCCATCTAACACTACTGGCACACTATATACAGCACCACCAAGAATGATTCCTGTCATTGCTGCAAGCTCAAGACCACCAAAATTACTGCAAATCTCCACTGGTGACAGACCGCTGTACATTGATAATGCCATAGATACAACAGCACGCTTTTTGCTGAAGCCTTCATCATCTAAGCCAGCCCCTCTTCCGGTAACCGCCTCTGCATTCAAATCCAGCAGATAGCCTGCGATGACTGCAGCTGATGTGGTATTTCCTATTCCCATTTCACCAACTAGCAGTAAATCATATCCACTTTCCTTACTCTCCAAGGCTAAATCCATACCAACCTGAACAGCTCTTGAAAATTCTTCCACCGACATTGCTGGCTGCTTTAAAAAATTGCAGGTTCCATATTTCACTCTTCGATTTAATGTGTATGGCACCTCTTTGGCATAATTAATACCAACATCCACAGCCATAATATCTATCCCTAGGGATTTTGCCATGACACCAGCAGTAGTAAGCCCTTTTCCAATATTTGTTGCGCAGATTCTTGTAACATCCTGGTCAGTCTGACTCACACCTTCTTCAACAATTCCATGGTCTCCACAGCACACAATAAGCCTTGGATGATATAAATCAGGTGCATCAAAGCCTTGAATGGCAGCGATTTTGGAATGAATATTCTCAAAGTTTCCAAAACTATCAATAGGCTTTGAAACCCTGTTCCATTCCTGTTTTACCTGTTTGATTTTTTCTTTATTAACAGGCTCTATTTTAATTTTATCCTCTAAAATGTCGTCAAATAATACTCTAGTATCCCCCATAATTTTTCATAGCCTCCACAAAATTTTTGATAAAATCCAGATTAGAAAGATAATATAAATGTGGGAACCCCACGAACCCACCATTTGCCTTATGAATGCACTGCCAGCTTCTTGTAGAAGATGGCTTTGTTGCCTTACAATCACTTCCATTATTATCTGTATCATAATAATGAAATTCATGCCCTTTTATCTTTCTTTCTCCATCATCTATTATAGCATATCCAAACCTAACAAGATGCCCTGTAAATGTGGCTTTTCCATTAATGGCAGAAACCATTTTATAAGCTGTATTATCACTATCTACTATCTCATCCATAAGATACATAAAGCCTCCACATTCAGCCATTATTGGCATCCCATTTTCATAGGCTAATCTTATTTCATTTTTTATTTGATTATTAATAGAAAGTTCCTTTAAATGATTCTCAGGATAACCACCACCAAGCAAAATTCCACTAATACCTGTAGGAAGATGGAAATCTTTTATAGGTGAAAAAAAGCAAAGCTTAATTCCTATGCTTTCAAAAAGCTCTAAATTTTCTTTATAGTAAAAGCAAAATGCCTCATCCCTTGCAACAGCAAGCTTTATCGTATTTACGGATTGCATACTGTTCATTAGTGTATCTAATTGCTTAGGTGCTTTAGCCTTTCCTATATCCTCACATGCCCCATTGGCAAACTCCAATATTGCATCAACATCTATCTCTTCTTCAACCTTTTTACAAAGAAGGGATAACTGGCTTTTAATATCTGTTATTTCCTCAGGAAGATATAGTCCTAAATGTCTGCTTGAAATATTTATATCTGAAATATCAGAAAGGCTACCAAGATATTTTACGCCAAGCTCCTGTTCAATTATAGGCTTTAGAATCTGCCCAAAGCTCTTTGAAGTTTTATTTAAAATCACGCCCTTAATAAGCTTATGCTTGTCATAATCAATAAAACCTTTTAAGGTAGCCACTACGGATTTACCAGCCCCCTTGCTGTTGACTACTAAAATAATCGGGCAATTTAGCGCTCTTGCTAAATCATAACTAGATCCTATTTCTTCAACACCCCTTACACCATCAAAAAGCCCCATTACACCTTCTATAACACTGATATCACCAGTGTATTCTTTGCCGTAAATCCATCTGGTAACCTCATCCTCAGTAAAAAAAGTATCCAGGTTACCTGACTCTATCCCCAGCACATTTCTGTGATACATAGGGTCAATATAATCTGGACCACACTTAAAGCTGCAGGGCTTTAGGCCTCTTTGCTTTAGGGCTGTAAGCAGGCCACATGTAATTGTAGTTTTGCCACTGCCACTGGCTGTGGCTGCTATCATAATTCTTGGTTTCTTCATTTGTCTCCTAGTATTATAGTTTTTCTCCGCTCGTCACGGTAACAAGCCATTATATTTCTACGCTTCGCATGGAAAGCTCCACTTAAGAAACATAAGAGCTTGTTACCTACGAGCTCATCTAATTACAAAGAAAACGATACCACGTATACGGGATTTTGAGCTTGCATTACGTTGTAGTCGCCGATAGTTTTTGCTTTACTTATAGCAACTTGAACTACATCAGCATCACTTATTGCAAAATTCTTTAGGATGCCATTAACCTCTGCTATAGTCTCTAGAGTAACTGCATTGATTACAACCCTTGTATTATTTCCTTTGGCTTTTATAGTCCTTAGAATCTCTTCTAGTCTGCCACCACTACCGCCTATAAACACGTGTGTAGGTGCAGGCAGATTTTCTAATGCTTCTGGTGCAACTCCTTCGTAAAGCTTTACATTCTTCAGATTGAATTTGTTAATATTAGCTCTTATAAGCTTACATGCCTCTTCCTTAAACTCTACCGTATATACGTTAATTGATGGGTGAAGCAATCCAATTTCAATAGAAACAGATCCGCTGCCTCCGCCTATATCATAGACAACTGCATTCTCTGTAAGCCCTAGCTTGCAAATAGAAAGTGATCTTATCTCTTCCTTTGACATAGGAGTCTTGTTACGCAAGAAAACATCATCCGATAATCCAGGCGATAGTCTTCTGGTAGCAGGCTTTTTATTTTTTATCATAAGAACCACAAGACCATCCTCTGGGAAGGTGGCACACTTCATGGCACTTAAAGTAACAATCTTTTCATAGGAATATAGATTAACGCCAGCCACTATTTCATATTTAACACCATAATCTTCTTCCAGCTTGCATAGGATTTCACCGATAATGCGAACATCTTTACCACCTGATGTAAGTGTAAAAACCTTGGCATTATGTAGCACGGCATCTATCAACTTAGGCTGCCATATACTTTCTTCAATACCATGGCAGCTCATAACAACTGCATCATCATAGCTTTCCCCTATGCGGCTTGCCAGGGCACTTACTGATGAAATGCCAGGCATTACAGTTACCTTTATCCTACCATCTGCTTTAAGTGCATCCCTAAGCTTTTTTGTTCCACTGTAAAATCCAGTGTCCCCTGAAAACAGTACTAAAGCATTAAGAATTCCATAAGGCAGCGCCTCAATACGTTCATTTAATACAGGCATAATATCCTTCGCCAAATAATATGGATATTTCTTTCCCTTACACTCTATAGAAGAAAGCATCCTGGCAGCCCCAAATATTATGTCCGCATTTTGAATCGCCGCTTTAACCTCTTCCGTAATAGAGCCAAATCCCATTCCAAATCCAGCTAATGTGATATGGCATTTCACATCAGGAGTAATTTCTGAAAAAGCATTAGGCTTAAGGCTCACCTGTAAAACCTCTTCTAGCTTTTTGATTGCATCTTCATTAGATAAGCCTTCTGCTGAATCATCAGGCCTTTTTATGATAAAGCATTGTACCCCTTCTTCTTTTGCTGCATTTATTCGCTCAGCTTCTCCACTGGATTTACCACTACTTTTAAGAACCATAATCTTAGCATTAGTTTCTTTTAGTTGAATTCTATTCATAGCCTTAGAAAATGGTCCCTGCATTGCAATGAGTTGTTTTCCTGTAAGCCCGTTATCCATGCATATTTTAAGACTTTCAATGCTTGGAATCACTCTTACAACTAATCGCTCTTTCAAAGCTTCATTCTTGCAAAAGGCGCTTAGCTCTTTGCTTCCAGTTGTAAGAAATATAGTTCCACTGGTGGATTCTAGTGCCTTCTCGCATGAATCAACATCTTCAAAGAAAGTGCAATCTTTATAATCTACTTCATCTGCATCACGGCACACTCTTATAAAGCAGGTAGCTTTGTACGAAAACAATGCGCTATCTATTTCCTTTTTTACAACTTCTGCAAAAGGATGAGTGGCATCTACTATTACATTTGGATTTTCAGCTTCAAACAGCTTTATCATTTGGTTACTATCAAGCCTACCTACCCTAACATCTATGCCACTATCACCTAGCACCATATCTTTGCCATATTCAGTTGCAACGCAGTAGACTACAGCTATCTTAGCCAGATTTAGCTTCTCCGCCAGCTGTCTTCCCTCTGTAGTTCCACCAAAAACAATTACCTTTTTCAAATTCTGTATCCTCGTTTTGTTACAAGCTTCCCTTTTATAATTTCACTCTTTGAATTGCCTATAAATACGGTAGTAAACATATTTACAGAAGCATCCTTCAGCTCATCTAAAGAAAGTACCTTTGAGTTAGTTCCTTCCCTTCCAATATTTTCTACATAACCGCAGGCTCTTTTATTATCTGCTCCTGCATCTAACATTATTTTGCAGGCTCTCTGGAGATAATCATGCCTCTTTTTACTAGAAGGATTATATAAAACAATGGCAAAATCTCCCATTATTGCTGCCCTTAATCTCTTTTCAATCACTTCCCATGGAGTAAGCAAATCACTAAGACTGATTACACAAAAATCATGATTTATAGGTGCCCCTAAAACTGCCGCACCTGATATAGCCGCTGTTACTCCTGGAATAACAATGATATTATCTTCCGTGAAATCTGAATTCGTATTTACGTATTCAGGAATAAGCTCAAACATAGGGGCTGCCATGCCATACACCCCTGCATCTCCGCTACAGATAAAAGCAACATTCTTACCTTCATTAGCAAAATCAAAGCATGCCCTGCACCGTTCTATTTCCTGACGCATTGGAGTAGTAAAGAATTCTTTATCCTCAAAATACTCTTTTACCAAATCCACATAGACTGTATAGCCTACGATAACATCAGATTTTTTCATGGCACTAAAGGCTTCATCAGTCATCATATTTCTGTCTCCAGGCCCCATGCCAATTATGTATATCATTCCTGCCATTTTATGCTCCTTAAATCTCTAGTGGCGTATGCCTTTGTCATACCATCACGTGCCTGCTTTTTAGCTATTAGCTTAGCCCCTACACACACTGCTGCTCTTTCACTTACATTTCCTACGCCTACATTTTCCTTCACAAACTCTGATTCACTAAAATCCCCTGAAACGGCTTCTAACTCCTCAGCCAAAAAGGTTATAAATTTGCAATGAAGATATGCCGCAAGCTTAAGTAAGCCTATCTCATTTGCCTTTTTATCTATTGAACAAATTCCATATAGATTATCCTTAAGTTCTTCTAAGGTATAATCCTCTAGGATAAAAGAAAGCAATTCTTCAAAGCTTTTTCCTCTTTTACAGCCCATACCAATTACTAAAGTCTTGGGCGTTAATATAAGGGTGCCATCGTCTTTCTTTTTATCATTCGTAAATACGAAGTCTATTTTTTCGCCACTTGCCTGATTAATATTTTTAGGCTCTTTATCTTGGAATTTCAAATCTTCAATTTCATTTTTGTAATAAACTATCTGGCCTTCTAAAAGCTTCATGGATACATTTTTAATCTTTGATTTATCAAGAATTCTAAAGCCATTTCTTGCCGCAAAAGAATCTATGGTATATACATCCTCCACATCTGTTGCAGTAGTTATCACAGGATTTGCATTAAGTACTTTTGCAAAATCTCTCGCCAAATCGTTACCCATTCCATAGTGTCCAGACAAAACAGGAATAACATTTAATCCCTTTTCATCAATAACAATCACTGGAATATCTGAAAGCTTGTTATCTATAAAAGGCGCAATAGTCCTTACAGCAATCCCCACAGCTCCAATAAAAATAAGCGGAATATGCCCCTCAAAGCTATCCCTTGCAAACTCCTTTAAAGATATATTGTCATCCTTCACTTCAAAGGTAATATTTTCAAATGCCTGTACAAGCTTTGCGCCAACGCTCTTTCCTTCCTCAGTAAAATATGTAATTCTAATCAAATAATTTTCAATCATACAAACTCCAAAGCCTTCCCCCTCTGGGGGAAGGTGTCAGCGCAGCTGACGGATGAGGGCAACCATCATCTACTCTTCCTAAACTCCGTCTCAAATTCAGCATCATACAACTTAGACAACGAATACCCCGACTTTGAAATCACATCTCCAACCAACACAACAGCCAGGTTACTAATCCCATGTTCTTCAGCGGTCTTTGCAAGTGATTCCACAGTACAAATATACTTCTGTTCATCTGGCCAGCTAGCCTTATAAACTATAGCTGCTGGTGTATCCTTAGAATATCCACCATTTATAAGTGCTCTTGATAACTTATCCATCATGCCACTACTAAGATAAATTGCCATAGATGCATTATGTGCAGCCAACTTTTCAATAGATTCCCTTTCCGGTACTGCAGTGCGCCCAGCCATTCTTGTAATAATAAGTGTCTGGCTAACATCAGGAAGAGTATACTCCAGATTAAGGCTTGCCGCTGCCCCAAAGCATGCACTCACCCCTGGACAGCTTTCATACTCAATACCATTAGCTTCCAATATCTGCATTTGCTCTAACACTGCACCATATATACTAGGCTCACCTGTATGCAATCTTACAACCATTTTGCCCTGCCTTGCAGAAGCAATTAGCACAATCATTACCTCCTCAAGAGTCATGGTAGCACTATTATGAATCTCGCAATTTCTCTTCGCATAATTCAAAAGCTCTGGATTCACTAAAGACCCTGTGTATACAATCACATCAGCCGCCTTTAAAAGATTCATTCCCCTAACTGTAATCAAATCCGCCGCCCCACAGCCGGCTCCAACAAAATAAACCAAAGGCTTCTCCCTTTGGGGCGAAAGAGGTCCAGTGGACCTCTGCCTTGAGCCGACCGGAGCGGAAGCGGAGAAGAAGCTGTCAGCGCAGCTGACTGATGAGGGTGTATGTAAATTATTATTCATAATTAAATCCTCTCTTTAATCTTGGCATCTATATCTTCACAAACTGCCATAAAATTATTGTTTATATCATAATTAGAATATCTTAAAATCTTTATTCCCAAATCAGCTAAATATTTATCTCTAACTAAATCAGCTTCATGTCCTTCTTTTTCATAATGCTGACTTCCATCTAGTTCTATTACTATTTTGGCCTTAGCGCAATAAAAATCTACTATATATTTTTCAAAGACTTTTTGTCTTTTAATTGTAACAGGATAGTCTTTTAAATAATCGTACCAAAGGTGTTTTTCTTCTTTGGTCATGTCATTTCTTAGATTTCTTGAATACTGTTTTAATATAGGGTTTAGTTTTGACATAGATTTATTTTCTCCTCGAAAACAATTTGAAAGCCTTATTTACTCCCCCTCATCAGTCACCTACGGTGACAGCTTCCCCCCTAAAGAGGGGGAAGCCTTTAGACTGTGCTAAAAATCCAAATTCATTGGAATACAGTAAACACTCTATTTTTATTTTACCTTGGGCTCTAAAATCCAGGTAAAATAAAATTCTTTCTAAGACAATATCCATAGTAGGTCTAAGCAAGCCTGCATCTTCTATATAATGAAGAGCTTCTTCAGTATTGAGACAAGCTAAGATCTTTCTGGCAAGTTCAGCATCTGCCCCTGCTTTGATGGCGCAGGCTGAAAGGATTTCCATTCTGGCATCGGCCTCGTGTGAATGGGTATTCATGATGCCGCCAGCTACCTTAATAAGCTTTCCGATGTGTCCTGTGATGACAAGAGTTTCAAAGCCCATCTCACAAACCATGTCGACAGTCTCGCCTATGAAGTTGGAACACTTTACACTTTTATCTAAATCATAGTCATAATTATCCTTCATAAATTTCAGGCCGTAGTTGCCTAGGGTTACGAAGGCTGTTTTAAATCCTAATGCTTTCTTCTGGGAAAGCTCAACTCTTATTGTATCCACCAATGCTTTTGCACTCATTGGCTCAACGATACCTGTTGTTCCCAGTATTGAAATGCCTCCTACAATTCCAAGACGAGGATTGAAGGTGTGACTGGCAAGCTCTTTTCCTTCAGGAACAGATATGATTACACTAAGCTTTCCACAAAAATCAAAAAGCCTGCACACCTGTAGCACTTCCTTTTCAATCATTTCTCTTGGCACATGATTGATTGCAGCATTTCCCACAGGCTGATCCAGCCCTGGCAATGTTACCCTGCCTACACCAAAGCCTCCATCTATTACAATTTCAGCCTCACCAGTATCTGCAACAGATTCAATTGTAACTGTAGCCACCACGTGGCTTCCTGTAGTAACATCAGGATCATCACCACCATCCTTGATAACAGCGCAGCTTACCTGTGACTCTTTCCGTTTAATATCTACAATATCCGCATTAAACATAATCCCTGCAGGAGTTTCTATTCCAATATTCAGTTTTTCCTTCCCTGACAAAAGCATGTAGGTCGCCGCCTTCGCAGCCGCCGCCGAGCAACTACCTGTAGTAAAACCTTTTTTAAAGGCTTCCCCTTGAGGAGAAGCTGTCACCGAAGGTGACTGATGAGGTGTCATATTTTTATTCATTAGAACACTCCATATTTTTTAGAATATCCTCACATACAGCTATAAAATTTTTGTTTATATCATAATTTGAATATCTTAATACCTTTATACCTATACTATTTAGATATTCATCTCTTCTAGTATCACTATTAATTCCATCAGCTTCATAGTGCTGACTACCATCAAGTTCTATTACTATTTTTTTACTTGCACAGTAAAAATCTACAATATAGTTCCCTATGATTTGTTGTCGCTTTATTGTGTACTTTAATCCCTTCAAGAAATCAAACCACAAATGTCTTTCTTCTTTTGTCATGTTCTTTCTCAGTTTTTGAGAATTCTTCTTTAATTTTTGATTATAAGTTTCATTCATAGAACACCTCATCAGTCAGCTTCGCTGACAGCTTCCCCTCAAGGGGAAGCCTTAATCAAAGTTTTCCAATGCCAATTGGAAAACCACATTTTCTATAGGCTGTAAAGTATCGCATTTACGATAGCTGCTGCGATGTTGCTGCCGCCTTTGCGGCCTTTGTTGATGATGTGTGGAACTGAGGAGTTAAGGAAAAGTTCCTTGGCTGCCTCTACGTTTACGAATCCAACTGGTACGCCAATGACAAACTCTGGTGTGAATTTGCCTTGCTCCATCATTTCATAAAGTGAAATAAGGGCTGTTGGTGCGTTGCCTATGGCAAAGATTACTGGCATAGGCAGAGCTGCTGCTCGCTCCATGGATACAGTAGCTCTTGTAACCTGGCGATCCTTTGCTTCCTTGGCTACGTCTTCATCTGCCATAAAGCAGTGTACCTGGCCTCCGAAGGATGCCAATTTTTTTTTGTTGATGCCGGCTAATGCCATGTTAGTGTCAGTAACTATGTGAGCACCATTTTTTATTAATTCCTTGGCAAGGTTAATTGCACCTTGCGAATAACACATTGTCTTAGCATAATCGAAATCAGCGCTGGTGTGGATTACACGCTTGGTGATGGGAGCTTCTTCCTCGGGGATGGTGATTCCCAGGGAGTCTAGCTCAGCGGTTATGATTTCGAAGCTACGATGTTCTATTTCTGTTGGTAAGATGTATTCTATTTGCATGTTCATACCCTCATCCGCCCCTTCGGGGCACCTTCCCCCAGCGGGGGAAGGCTCATTATTTCGTATATATAGTTTATATCTAGGTTTGCACGGACTGCGTCAGCCAGTTTATCGTATTCTTTTTCTCTGATTGCCTGATAGTCCATTGAATCTTCTGAAAGACTAACGCCTTTTTTGTTAGCCAGTGACTTGGCAAGCTTAAGTGCAATGTCTCCATTATCAAAGCAGCCGTGTACATAGGTGCCAAATATATTACCGTTTTGATAGCTGCTCACAAATTCTTCGTTAATTTTTGAGCGTCCGTTGTGTATCTCATAGCCTTCAAAATATTCTCCTGAAAGACTTTCGAAAATTCCGTCCATTTTTCTAAAATGGCCTTTTGTCTGGCTTCTGTATTTGCCATCAACAATAACTGTATCCATAGGAATAAGTCCAAGTCCATTAATTCTGCCTACTCCTGCACCCTCAACTAAATCCGGATCACTGATAGTGTTTCCCATAATCTGAAAGCCTCCGCAGATTCCTACTACAGGTCCATGGTTTGCAAATTTTTTGATGGCGGTAGACATGCCAGATTCAATCAGCCATACCATATCTGAAATGGTATTTTTGCTACCAGGGATAATCACCATATCAGCCCCATCCAGCTCAGATGGTTTTGAGACAAAATTAACCTTTACGCCATCAATATTTTCAAATGGTGCCACATCAGTAAAGTTTGAAATCTTAGGTAAACGAATAACTGCAATTTCAATTACTGCATCCCCTTTAACATCTCCCTTATTATCAAGCCTTTCACTAAGGCTATCCTCATCATCTATCATAAGCCTTGTGTAAGGAATGGTTCCAACTACAGGCACTCCACCTCGTTCCTCTAGCATATCTATTCCAGAATCAAGTAGTGTTTTATCCCCTCTAAATTTGTTAATAATTAATCCTTTTACTCTATCTCTTTCATCTTCTTCTAAAAGCTCCAATGTTCCAAGCAACTGAGCAAACACACCGCCCCTGTCAATATCTCCCACAAGAAGTACTGGTGCATCCACAAGCTTGGCCATTCCCATGTTTACAATATCATCTGCCTTTAGATTAATCTCCGCAGGGCTTCCTGCTCCCTCAATTACTATTACATCTGCCCACTGAGCAAGCTTATTGTATGCAGCCTTAATATCACCTATTAAGTTTTTCTTGTAGGCAAAATATTCTCTAGCCGTCATGTTGCCTAGCACTTCCCCATTTACAATCACCTGGGATCCTACATCATTGGTAGGCTTTAGTAATATAGGGTTCATGTAAACAGAAGGCTTTACTCCTGCGCACTCTGCTTGCATTACCTGGGCTCGGCCCATTTCAAGTCCTTCTTCTGTTACAAAGGAATTGAGCGCCATGTTCTGCGATTTGAAGGGGGCCACCTTTAGGCCATCTTGTTTGAATATTCTGCATAGGGCACCAACTAGGAGGCTTTTGCCTACGTTTGACATGGTGCCTTGAATCATGATTACTTTTGACATATATTCATACCCTCATCCGCCCCTTCGGGGCACCTTCCCCCTACTTAGGGGGAAGGCATAATTTAGAGAAGCCTTTTTATTGAGGCTGAATAATTCCACAGCCCACTACATATAATCTCACCAGTTCCTGGGGACATTGAATACATTACTTCTAAGTTCTCTCCAGTGAGGACTTCTTCTGGGGAGCCTGCGACGTACACTTCATCACCTGCTACACCAATCACTTTATCAGCAATGGCAGGAACAAATTCCAGCTCATGGATAGACATAAGAACTGCAACATTCTTTTCCTTTGCCATTTTCTTAATAACCTTTAGAATATCTAGTTTATACTGCAAATCCAAAAATGAAGTAGGCTCATCCAAAACCATTATTCCTGTATCCTGGCAAATAGCTCTGGCAAGCATTATACGCTGCTTTTGTCCATCACTGATTTTGGAAAAATCCTTATCTATTATCTTTCTTGCACCTACTAAATCTATAGCAGAATTCACAGCTTCCTTGTCTTCATCAGACAAAAAACCTAATCTGCCTGTATATGGATATCTTCCTGTGGCAACCACCTCAAAGCATGTCATAAGCTCAGGATGAATCCGTTCTGTCATTACCATAGAAACAGACTTTGCCACATCCTCTTCACGAAGGTTCGCCTCATTTGCTCCATCAATGATAATGCTTCCTCCCAGCTTTTTTAGCTGCCTTACAATAGTCTTAAGCACTGTAGATTTGCCAGCCCCATTAGCACCTATCAGACATACTATCTCACCAGGTAAAATATCTATGTTAACATTATTAAGTACAATAGATGTGCCGTAGCCCACCTTTAAATCTTCTAATCTTATTCCCTTATCCACGGGATACCTCCCTTCTTGCCACCAATAGATAAATCACAACTGGTGCAAGAAAAACAGATGTAACTGCACTAATGCTAATTTCGGTTGGTGCAAACGCTGTACGGGCAATGCAATCACACAAAAGGGTGATAATTGCTCCTCCTAAGAAACAGCCTGGAACCATCACGACAGGCTTGGCTGTTTTCATAGCCATTCTCATAATATGAGGCACAGCTATTCCCACAAAAGATATAGGACCTGCAAAAGCTGTAACAGTTGCAGATAAAATGCTAGAAAGTAAAATCAAAATAATTCTTATACGTTTTATATTTACACCCATATTTCTGGCATAGTTTTCACCTAGCTGAAAAGCCCCGATAGGCTTAGAAAATATGAATGTACAAATAACTGCAATAATCACAATTACAGATGATACAAGGACCTGCTCCATATTGATTCCAGAAAAACTTCCTAAGGACCAGTTATGAAGATTTACTATGTTTGTGTCGTCTGCAAATGTAACTACAAATTCTGTGATGGCAGAACAAATATATCCAATCATTACTCCGCATACTACTAAAAGTGACATATTACGAACCTTCTGTGCCAATGCCATAACAGCAGCCATGGCAATAATAGAGCCGATAAATGCAGCAATGACCATTACAAGAGAGCTAATCATTACTCCCCTACCAAGTAAAAACACCATGGATAATGCAACAAAAAGCTTTGCTGAAGAAGATATTCCAAGAACATAAGGACCTGCTATTGGATTTCCAAAAAAGATTTGCAATAAATATCCAGACACTGATAATGCCCCACCTAAAACTATGGCAGCAATAATCCTGGGAAGTCTTATGGAAAGTAAAATCCTTCCCATATAAACATCCCCTGGATTAATAAGAGATTTACTGATATCTAACACAGAAATATCTGCACTGCCAACTCCCATTCCTATAAAAAAGATTATGACAAGCGCGCAAATCATCACTAGAAAGCAAACATTATACCTTTTCTTATTTGAATCCATTATTCTACTCCCTTAGCCTTATAAAGCAATCTCCCGTATCAAAAGAACCCTCTAGAATTTCATTAAGCTCCTCTATAAATTCTGCCACATTTGTACTCTTTTGGAAATAACCTTCTCTTAAACAATACACATTTTTTTGTTTTATCGCCTTAAAATCCCCCAAAGATTGTTCTAAAGCTATTAACTCATCAAGAGATTCAATCTCCCCTTCAATGGTGCTGTTGTATATAAGAACATCAGCTTCTAATGCTCTAATATAAAAATCCTCAGTGGTAATTTTCATGGTGGATAATGCATTATCTTCTGTTACGCTTATATCATCAGGCACATAATGTCCCCCTGCCATAGATATCATGGTAGCAATATAATCCTTAGGTTTTCTTACTATTATTTGTCCATTGGAATTAACAGAAAAGAATGCCACCTTTTTTCCAGTAGACTGAAGCTGCCCGATTTTATCTACTCTTGCGACCTGCTGATTAAAATAAGCTTCTGCCACATCCTGCTTATCAAACAGTATTCCGTATAATTTAATCCACTCTAATCTACCTAGAGGTTTTTCCTCGTAGCTGGAACGCTCTACCATAACAGGTATTCCTATTTCCTCCAGCTTTTCCTTAACCTCAGGATTGTGATATATCATGGTGTTTTCTATTGCAAAATTACAGCCAGATGATAAGAGCAATTCATAATCAGGTGCTGAGTATTTTCCTGCGTATATTATTTTTCCTGATTTCATAGCAGCTTTTGCATCTGATATATACCAATCCCGCGCCTTTGTGCCAGACAATGCAATACTTTTAAGAGCATCTATTTGGCATACCATATCCATCACAGATGTTGACACTAGATAGGTCTTTGAAATATCTGGTAAATATTTAATATCATCAGATACCCCTTTAGGCCTTTCATGTGCCCCATTCATAGGCTTAAGAAAACACTGCTTACTATCACCGCTTCCAATCGTGATTGCAGCGTATTCATTATTATCACTATCTACATAAAAATCCACAGAATATTCCCTGGCATAATCAAGTGAATAGGAGCTTACAAAAGATAAATCACCAAATGAACCGTCTTCATTCTTAGCTTCTGATTTATTACCAACTGTCGAACCCTTCTTTTCCTGAACCGATGTGCCTTTTCCCTCAGAAAAAACAGTAAGCTCATACTCTATTTCATGAGGTGTACTCATGGCAGTAGTGTCGCCTATGACAGTGAATGGTTCATTGAATGAATCAAATGGTATGGTAAATACGGAATTAGCATTAGCTTCTGCCTCATTGTCGTATCTAACATCATCTACTAGCATGTAGTCATAGTTAGAGCTGGACCAAACAAGCTTTACCGTATTTCCCGATTCAGAAGTTACTACTTCGGCTGGAGATTCTACTGTGGCTTTGCCGCTGCCACCAGTAAGTGTCACCTCACAAAAGCAGGTTCCATATTCTGTTTTTTCTTCCTTATTAAAAAAGCTGCAGGCTGTTAGAAGTATAGCCAGCGCTGCAGCGATTGTATAAAATAACTTTTTCATTTACCCTCATCCGTCACCTGCGGTGACACCTTGTCTCGCCTCCCGGCTCGGTCGTTGCTAAACAGGCTCCACTGGAGCCTAGCAACCCCTAAGGGGGAAGGCTTTATAATGTTACAGATACTACGTGGTCGTACCAAGTACCCTTTTCACCTAAAATTGCTAAATCAAAATCCTTACCAAGTGCCTCTACAGGAACATCAAATCCATTAACTGTTTCTGTTGTTCCATCAGAATATGTTACCTCATCCTTTGTAGGCTGAAGCCAGTTAGCCTTGTCGCTTTCAGCATCAGCTGCTTTACCTACATATAGGTTTACAATCTTATCAGATACAAGTGAAATGTGAATTGTCATCTTGCCATCTTTAACAGTAAGCTCACCCTTGCCATTCTTTGCTTCGTTCACATGGAACATGCTGCTATCTGTTGTAAACTTTGCTTCGTAAGTTTCGCCTTCCTTAAGCTCATCTGTAGTTGCAACCTCTGCTGGCTTAACACCAGTAGCCTCTGAAGTATGTGCTACATAAATAGCCTGAACATCTGCAATCTCACCAAGACCTGCAATCTGGCACTCAACTGATTCAAAAGCACCATCAGCTTCAAACATTGACTTCCAAGAATCCTCTTCATCACCAGCCATATCGTTGTTAGCATGGTCACCAGCTACAACCATAAGTGGACGAAGAATTACATTCTTATATCCTGCTTCCTTAACAGCTGCAATAATATTTTCTACTGATGTCTCCTCTGGCTCACCCTCTACAGTACCGATGAATACGTTCTTGTAACCAAGCTTATCCATCTGTGTCTGCATCTGGCTGTATGTAACCTTTGCAGTATGACTTGTACCATGACCCATAAATACAAAGGCTGTACCATCCTCTGCTGCCTTATCAATGCTTTCAAGTCCTGCATCAGAAACAGCCTCAGCTGTAATTGCTTTTGCAACTGTTTCCTTATCACCGTTAACTGCACTAGCGTCTGCACCAACTTCTCCAAGTAATGGCTCAGCGATCTTTACACTTTCAAACTTATCAGCGTACTCATTTACCGCCTCTGTTAATTCATCGTACTCAGCACCATGCATTAAATGAGTTGGCTGAACTACCAAATTCTTCACCCCGTTTGCAACAGCTCTATCTAAAGCCTGTTGCATGTTATCAATCTTCTCCTCATCACGAGCCTGGATATGATTGATAATAATCTGTGCTGTGAAAGCACGTCTAACTGACCAATCAGGATATGCTGCAGCGATTGCCTTTTCTACACCACCGATATCAGCAACACGGCTATCATTAAATGATGTACCAAAGCTTACTACAAGGATCTCATTCTCACCTATTTCATCCTGGTTCAATGGGTCATCCTTAGATGCATCACCTGTATCTCTTCCGAAGTAATCAGGGTCAGCAAATTCACCTTCAACTAATTCCTTTTGTGCATCTGTAAGAGCGTCCCAAGCTTCCTTAGCAGCCTTGCACTGCTCATCTGTCTTATCTGTACGCTCCTGCACATAGATAGCATCGATTAATGCTGCACAATTATCTGCCATAGCCTGATCATCCACCTCAGTCTCAGCCTCTACAGCTGTATCTACTGTTTCTTCTGATTTTGTTCCACATGCTGCAAACATCATTGTGGCACTTAGCATTAAAGCCAAGCTTGTAACTAATTTCTTCTTCATGTCAATCCTCCTAGAATTCATTTGGTAATTTTGACATGAGAAATAAAAAGACTGCTATTAAATAGCAGTCTCTAAAATCAAAGCCTTGCACTTAAAACCTAAAGTGCGTTTTGCTAATCTGATTCGAGTTCCGCAAATCAAAATTACCTGATATAGGCAGGTCTCCTGACTTCGATCATCATTTGCACTCTCTTCCCAAGACTAGCTCAGTGATATGAGTACAAACTCCCTAACACAGTGACGGCTTCGCTCTGGATTCTCACCAGATTCCCTTTTCACCTATGCAAATTAATATTCCATAGGCACCTAAATCATATTTTTAAATTTCGTAAAAGAACATACCACATTTATCAAATACTGTCAAACCTTAATCCCCACTACTTACAGCCACAACAACAACTTCAAAGGCTTCATATCCGTGTACAGGATTTTTGCTAATTTTTCTAATAAACAAATTCATTGTTAATCCTTCTATCTTCAGGTTCTCAACAATTTCCCATTTATTTATTCTATTACATGTTTTTATTACATCCAAAAATCCCTTTTCAGGCTGACGTTTTTGCTTGATTAATTCATGCCCCAAATCAATCTCATCTAGATAGTCAACTTTCAGCATAAAATCAGCAAAGGTTCTGTTGTAACGCACTATATAAACATCTTCACCTCTGAATTCAAGCACACCTGTAGGAAGCTGTCCAAAGAATTCATCAGCTTTCCAATTGTAATCCTCGTTGACAAGTGGTTCCACTAAATTAGCCCTACCTATAGCTTCGTAATAGTCATTTTCTTTATAATCTTCAATTCTATTACCAACCTTAGCATTACAAATAGCATACCATTCTGAAAGAGGTATTGGCTTTGCAAAGAAAAAGCCTTGCATCTTACTACAGCCAACTTCTCTTAAGAATTTCACCTGCTCTATAGTCTCAACACCCTCAACAACTGTATCTAATCCAAGCTTGGTAGTCATCTGAATTAACTCACGCAAAATGATATGATTCTTCTTTGACATATCAAATTCACGCATGAATTTCATGTCAAATTTAATCAAATCAAAATCAAACTTCTGTAAGGTATTAAGTGATGAATATCCACTTCCAAAATCATCCATCCACACCTTAAAGCCTGCTTCATGGAATCTACGAATCTGGGTGGCAACAAAATCACTGTCAAGGCTTGATACACTTTCTGTTATTTCAATGGTAATCATGTCAGGTGTAATAGTTGATGCCTTCACCCTCTTATTTATTTCTTCTACTATATCGCAAAGTTCAAAATCGTATTTTGATAGATTAATAGAAACCGGCACAATAGGTAAATTCCTTTCAGCCACTTCCTCTAAATCCCTTAATACGCAATCAAGGATATATAAATCAAGCTTATGTATAAGCTTTGAATCCTCTAATACATAGATAAAATGGTTTGGAGGTATTAATCCTCTGGTAGGGTCTATCCACCTAGCAAGGGCCTCTTCGTCGCACACTAATCCATTAACAGATCTTATCAGCTGTTGATAGTATGGCTGAATCCACCCCTCTTCCATTGCCTTTTCAAAATTATTAATTACATATTCAAAGTGAGTTGCTGCAGCATGAGTGTTCTCATCATAGTAGGCGAACTTGGAAACATAAGCCCCCTTTTCCTTATCGCTGACAATCTTTGCCCTGTCGCAGGCACTAGAGGCTGTAACATCCTCAAATGCCATGGAATATATGCCCACATGTACTGGCAATGTTTTTCCATCATTGGCAAACTTAATATCTTCAAATATTTCATGGAGAATTTCTTCAATTCCTTCCATCTCAGCAAATACAGCAAAATGATCCTGACCCATTCTTCCACAATCTTCATTTGCGAAATACTTTTTCAGAATCATACTGAAGGCAACAAGCAGATTATCCCCTTCTCTCAGACCATATTTTTCATTAAAGAATTTCATACCAGTAAGGTCAAAAAATACTATTCCAGGGGTACCTCCCTTTTTATAAATAGCCTCTTTTCCAGCATCTGCAAGAGTCAGGAAGTATGACATATTTGGTAGACCTGTTAATGTGTCATAGAAATTATCACGAATAAGACTTTCCTTAGTCATTAGCTCCTTGAAATTAGAAGCAAGCCTTTCTGTTAGTGGATTTTCAAAATCTGCTCCTATACCCTCAAGCATATAGATAGTGGTAGAAAGCATTATTCCATTTTCAGTAAAGAAATGGTTGCCATGAGAATGAATAATTACATAATCTCCTGTTAAATGAGATTTTGTCCTGTAAACGCAGTCAAAGGAATCCCCACCAGAGGCAAATTTAAGCGCAGCATCAGCCACCCTGGCTTTATCATCTGGATGGGCGTCACGATACATATCGTTATCTAAATTCCTAATCACTTCATCCCGCTTAACTCCCATCATATTACATAGTCCATCTGTAACAAGAAGTGTAACTACCCTCTTATCAATAAACTGGTATATAGCCATTGGGATATTAAGCTTCTCAAGGACCATTCTTTCGTTATCGCCAAATTCATATCTGACCATATTGTCATCCTCCGTGAATGTTTTCAGGTCACCTCATGATGCGTCCTCTTTAACTATAATCAAAATCTATGAAATTTCTGTTAAAAAAAAGATGTATTGTGCTTTTTATAAGCTTTATTGTATATTGAAGTTTTCTCTTAGTTCCTTTGCCTTTCGTTCCACTTCTTCTATAAAATCTCTTGATGAAAAAAGTCTAGCTCCAGCCCCTCTAATAATAACCTGTTCCAGCCCGTCAGAAGTTACTACTGTAATATCATATTTTTTACCATGCTCATGGGTAAAACGCTCTATGTATGCATCAGCAGTTTGGGCTTCTGCAGTGAATACCTGGTGAATATTAAGGTAGTCCGATGCTGTCATCTCATGCCCCTTTACCTTATAAGCATCAAATACAGCAATCACCTCATAATCAGTCATAGCTTTGTAGTTACTAAGTATATCAAGTAGTTTTCCTCTTGCTCCGTCTAAGTTTACGTCTAATACTTCTTTAAGCTCAGGCCATGCATAAATGAGATTGTAGCCATCCACAAGAAGATACTTCTGCCTTGGCTTAACCTCCTTTGGTGCAGTATACACGTAATCCGAATCCACTCGCCTTGGTCTTGACGATTCTCCATAATGCCAGCCCTTCTTAGGATTCTTACCATGATTACTATGTGTAGCCTGCCTTAATATGTTGTCTATCTCATCAGGGTCTAACCATTCGTCCACACTGTGATTCATTCGCTTTGAGTTGATTGGAGTATTCATATCTGTATCCTTATCAACTGCATTTTCAATACAAGGCACATGGCATTTTTCCTTCACTTCAAACCATGGTACAATAACCCCTGCCCCATGAGAACAAAATACTGAATCTGCCAGATTATCTATATCCGCCTCAGGATTATAGTTAGAGCTTGCAATTACCTCTTCACTATTTTTGCATTTATCGTAGTGTGCATTGCTTAAAGTAATTCGACCCATGCCCTTTGTAAATGTCACAAGACTGGCCTGATAATTTCTGATTGCAACAGCCGGTGCCTGACCTGTGATTTTGGAATCGCCGCCTAAATCCTCTGGTGCATCAAAGCTTCCACCCATATTTTCAATATCAGTCATAACTCGTCCTATTTGAGTGGATGGCAACACTATTTCAAAATCAAAATATGGTTCTAAAACTTCAGTGCCAACTTCCATAAGACCTTGCCTGATAGCTCTGTAGGTGGCTTCTCTAAAATCACCACCTTCGGTGTGTTTGATATGGGCTCTTCCTCCTACTATAGTAAACCTGACATCTGTAAGTGGAGCGCCTATTGCAGTTCCTAGATGTTCCCTTTCAAGGATGTGGGTAGTGATTAATCTTTGCCAGTTAAGTGCCAAATCATCTGTTGAAACCTGACTTTTAACTTCTATTCCACTTCCAGTAGGAAGTGGCTCCATAAGAATGTGGGCTTCTGCATAATGACGAAGAGGTTCAAAATGACCTACACCTTCCACTGGCTCCTTTATAGTCTCCTTATATAATACCCCAGCCTCTGTAAACTTAGCCTTAATACCAAGCTCTGTTTCGATCCGTGTAAGTAAGATTTCTGTTTGAACCTCACCCATCAGGTTAAATGTGATTTCTTCTAAGGCCTCATTCCATTTTACATTTAAGGATGAATCCTCATCACCTAAAGCCATCAGCTTAGGGTATGCAAGACGAGGAATAGTATCATCCAAAAACTCAAGCTTATATTTAAGCACTGGGGTAATATTTAGCTCCGGCCTGTTAGAAACTATACCAAGGCCTTGTCCTGCAAATGTATTTTTAGGGCCTACAAATGCCACAACATCACCTGCATTTGCCTCATCCAGCTGGGTGTATTTTGCCCCTGAATACAGGCGAATCTGATCTACCTTTTCACCATTTGATAGTGTATCCTTTACTTTTATTTTTCCTGATGTAATCTTGGCAAAGGTAAGGCGACTGTCTCTTCCAAGGCTTTCTATCTTATAGATTTTAGCCCCAAATTCATCCTCTTTCACATCTTCATTTTTCTTATTTTTATATTCACTTAAGCCTTTAATAAAACCAAGCAATTCATCTACACCTTGATTTTTCAAGGCTGAGCCTTTAAAAACCGGGAACAATTCTCTATTAAATGTTAATTCGTATATACGATTATCTGATAGAGTGTCTGTATCTAGATATTCCTCCATTGCCTCTTCATTTGCCATAGCAATATCCTCAAGTGAGGTGAGCAAATGACAAGAGCTTGATATATCCTTTAAATCATTAAGACACATATCCTCATCGAAGCCTGGCATATCAGTCTTGTTTATAAAGATAATAGTAGGTACATTATTCTTTTTTAGAAGAGAGAACAGAGTCTTAGTATAAGCCTGCACTCCATCTGTACCGCTAATAAGAAGAATAGCAAAATCAAGTGCCCAGATTGCACGCTCTGTTTCTGTAGCAAAATCCACATGCCCCGGAGTATCAAGAAGTGTTATCTTAGTTCCCTCATATTCAAATACTGCTGGTTTTGAAAATATAGTGATACCCCTATTTTTTTCCTGCTGATTTGTATCCAAAAAGGCGGACCCCTTGTCTACTCGACCAAGGTCCGCCAAAACTCCAGCGTTATATAAAATTGCTTCTGATAGTGTAGTCTTGCCTGCATCTACGTGAGCAAGAATTCCCCATGCCTCATTCATTAATTGTATCCTCTAAAGCCTTTTCCTATAATTTCGCTACTGTTTGTAATCGCAATAAATGCTCCTGGCTGATTGCGTCTGATATAGTTCTTAAGCTCCACTGCCTGCTGACGCTTAAGAATTGTAAGAATAACTGTCTTTTCAGTGTGACCATAGGCTCCCTCAGCCTTGTACACTGTAGCCCCTTTGCCTAAATCATTCATAATATAATCTACTATAGGCTCAGGATTTGTACAGATTATTGTAAAATACTTTGCAAGATTGATGTTTTCTATTGTCTCATCAACTACCAGTGATTTTGCAAGAAGACCAACAAGAGAAAACAAACCAGTTTCAACATTAAATACTAAGCATGCCAAAATAACGATAATCACATCAGACATGAAAAGTGCTGTACCAATATCTACCTTAGTGTATTTCTTAAGTATCATGGCAACTATATCTGTTCCACCACTAGATGCACCTAAGTTAAAAAATACTGCAGATGCAAATGCAGGCAAAGCTATGGCAAACATAAGCTCAAGCACTGGTTGACTGGTAAGTGGCCCATTCATAGGAGCAATCTTCTCTAAGATGCTAGGTCCAAAAGAAACAAGCAGTGTAATATATGTAGTCTTAATTCCAAAGGATTTACCAAAGGTAATAAACCCTAAAATAAGCAAGACAATATTAATAACCAGGTTAATGTAGCCTGGTGTATGAGGCAACAGCGCAGCCAAAACAATAGAAAGACCACTGACACCTCCAAATGAAAAGTGATTTGGGAATTTAAAGAAATATATTCCAATTACCATTACCGCAGATGCTATGGTAAACATAAGATATTCATATATGTCTTGTTTGTGTCTGTAAATTTTATGTATCATATCTTCTTAGTCCCTTCGGATAGTGATTCTTTATCTGACCTTTAACAGATTTTCCCCAACCAATAGAAACCCCATCAACAGTAATTAACGTCCATCCATCAGCTACACCCTCTATACGAAGTGATTGACCTAATAGATAGTTTTTAATCTCCTGACTGTCACAGGAAAAATCTATACTGTTATTAACCTCATCAGCCTTAAGCGCCAAAGCCATAGCATGGCTTGGTTCAAAACGATTCTTCTTAAGAGTGCCAAGGAATAGCCCACCTCTTAACACATGAAGTCCGCTAAAATCAGGACAATTCTCCGGTAATTTATACAGCAAATCATTAATAAGAAGCAGATTATTCTTCCACTCCTTAGGCGCCTTAAATATCTCCTTAATAAAGGCATAATAATCCACTAACATTTTATCACTAGGCCGCTTAATATCATAGTAGTTTCTATCACCGTCAAATGCGCCGTCCTTTTCCAAAAGACATGCATAGTGTCCTTCCCCCTTGTCCTTATGTGGCCAAAGCCTACGCTCCTCTACCACCTTCATATCTGGGTGTCTTTCTACAAATGCTGCTACTGCTTCCTCATCCTCAAGCCTTGCAAAGGTGCAGGTGCTATAGCAAATCCTTCCACCAGGAATTAACATTTCGTATGCACTATCAAGGATTTCAGCCTGACGCGATGCACACATCTTAACAGAATCAAGCGACCATTCATTACAGGCATCGTGATTCTTTCTAAACATCCCTTCCCCAGAGCAAGGTGCATCCACCATAATCTTGTCAAAGTATTCTACAAACTTTTCAGCAAGCTTATCTGGATATTCAGATGTTACGATACAGTTTCTGATTCCAAGACGCTCTACATTCTCTGAAAGAATCTTTGCTCTGTTTTTCATAGGCTCGTTGGAAACTAAGATTCCCTCTCCAGCTAAATAGCCGGCAATCTGGGTGGATTTTCCACCAGGAGCAGCGCAAAGATCAAGACAAATATCCCCAGGCTTTGGAGCTAACATCTCCACTGGAAGCTGGGCTGATGCATCCTGAATATAGTACAATCCTGCTGCGTGATATGGATGAATACCTGGACGGTTTATTTCATCATAGTAATAGCCATTAGGACTCCACTTCACCTGCTCTTCAAGCATAGACTTAGTGTTTGCAACAGCCTTTTCATTTGATTTTATAGGATTAAAACGTAAAGCTGATATCTTGCTTTCCTCAAAGGAACGCAAAAACGCATGGAAGTCAGGACCTAAGTCCTGCTCCATGCGATTAACAAAATCAATTGGTAAAAATGAAGTATCACCCATTACATACGCTCCGGTGCCTTAAAGCCAAGTAAATCGATAGACTTTTCAAGGACGCTACGTGTAAGCATAAGAAGCTTAAGGTAGCTTGCCTTTGTAGCCTCATCCTCCTCAGCTAAAATCTTAGTGTCGTGATAGAATCTATTAAATGCGTTTGCCAAATCATAGATATAAGCACAAATCTTGTGTGGTGCCATATCCTCGTAAGCTGATGTAAGAGCTGCCATAAACTTAGTAAGCTCAAGCTGTAATCCACGCTCTGAATCAGAATGTGCTGGAAGGATAGAGCCATCAATGCTTTCTACTCCTGCCTTAGCAAGAATTGACTTACATCTAACAATTGTGTAAAGGATGTAAGGACCTGTGTTACCTTCTGCAGATGTGAATCTGTCAATATCAAAGATATAATCCTTAGAAGCCTGGTTAGATAAATCGCCATACTTAATAGCTGAAAGGCCAACAATCTGAGCTGTCTTAATAGCATCCTCATCACTCATTGTGCCATTCTCTTTAATCTTCTCAAGCATCTTATCTTCTACTTCCTTAAGAAGATACTCAAGACGCATAACGCCACCCTGGCGAGTCTTAAATGGCTTACCATCCTTACCGTTCATAGTACCAAAGCCTACGAAGTAAAGATTCTTGTCAGCTGGAACAATGCCTGTTTTCTTAGCACAACGGAACACCTGTGTAAAGTATAGCTCCTGACGCTTATCAACAACATAAATGATTGAATCTGGATTATAATCCTTCATTCTCCATACCATTGTTGCAAGGTCTGTTGTATTGTAAAGAGAAGCACCATCTGATTTAAGAATCATACATGGTGGAACTTCCTTAGTATCTGTTTCTTCCTTAACATCAACAACTAAAGCCCCCTCTGAAATGTAAGCAAAGCCGTCATCCTTCATCTTCTGAACCATATCAGGGATGTAAGGTTGTGCGTCTGATTCACCCTTCCAAAGATCAAAAGTAACATCTAACTTCTCGTAGTTTCTCTTAAGATCTGTAACTGAAACATTAAGAATGTGTGAAAGAAGTGCCTGATAGCCCTTTCTTCCATGCTGAAGCTCGTAAGTAGCTCTAAGAGCAGCTTCCTTATAAGCCTCATCCTCCTTAGACTTACCTGATGCACATGGGTAAATCTCCTCAAGCTCTGAGATAGTAAATGGTGGCTCAGTAGGATACTCACCATCATAATTCTCATCAAAGTAAACAAGCTCTGGCTTACGAAGCTTAAGCTCTGTAATGATAAGACCCATCTGAAGACCCCAGTCACCAAGATGAACATCACCGATTACCTCGTCACCCATGAAACGAGCTGTACGCTTGATAGACTCACCGATAATAGCTGAACGAAGGTGACCTACGTGAAGTGGCTTAGCAACGTTTGGTCCGCCGTAGTCAATCATAACCTTCTTAGGTGTGGCAACCTTTTCAACACCAAATCTTTCAGTATCAGTTGCCATGCCTGAAACAAAGCCTGCAATAAACTCATCTGAAAGATTCATATTAATAAATCCTGGAGGACATGCCTCACACTTTGAAAACATTGCATTTTCTGCAAGCTTCTCTACCACTTCGTTGGCAATAGCTATAGGAGCCTTCTTGTATTCCTTAGCGGCTGCCATAGCGCCATTACACTGAAACTGGCACAAATCAGGTCTGTTTGAGAGGGTAACCATCGCATATTTCTCATCAAACCCGCAAGCTGTAAAGCCCTTAACTACTTCTTCTTTAATCTGCTGAAGTATTTCTTTCATCTCGTCCTCCAAAAAATAATATTAGGCATTCACCTGATTATCTCTAAAAATAAACATTCTCTCTTTCCAAAGAGCTGCCTTTAAAATCATTCCTAAAATGCAAACGCTAATAACCTCTCCTGCGCATACAGTAACAACTAAGAACCAATATGCGTCTGGAATACCATAAGCAAATCTAAGCACTAATGGAATTATAACACCATTTGAAATAACTGGTGGTAATGTAAATAAAAAATTAGTCTTTCTAAGATAGTATGTACCAATAGCACCAAGCAATGTGGCAAGACTTCCAAAAACAATATCATAGATAGCGCAGCCTGTAACAATATTAGAAATAACACAACCTACGAATAGTCCAGGAATAGCTGCCGGTGTAAATATTGGCAAAATACAAAGTGCCTCAGAAATACGAATCTGAATCGCACCATTAGCAAGACCAAATGCATTGATAAACACTGTCAATACAACATAAATGGCTGCAATCATTGCACCCTGACATAATAATAAAACTTTTCTATTCATTTAAATATCTCCTAGTTTTGATTTACGTGAGGATGGTTACGAACTCACGGAGTTGAATTATAGCACAAAAATAGCTATTATACAAACCATAGAACACAGGAAAAGAGGTAGAAATAATGCTAGAAGTTGGTATGAAGGGCACTGCCCAGACAAAAGTAACAGAAGAGAACACAGCCAAGGCTTTTTGCAGTGGCGCACTTGATGTTTTTGCTACACCTGCCATGCTTTCTTTAATGGAAGAGACATGCTGGAAAATGATTCAGCCAGAGCTTGGGGAAGGTGAAGGAAGCGTTGGCATAAAGGTTGATATCAGCCATGACCGTGCTTCAGCTATTGGTCACACTATCACATGCGAAGCTGTACTTACCGAAATCGACAGACGCCGTCTTGTTTTTGAAGTAACCTGCTTCGACGGAGACAATGTAATCGGCAAAGGTACTCACGAACGCTTCATTATTAATAATGAAAAATTCATGGAAAAAGCAAATAAATAATCCCATAAACGGGAAGACGCACGCATTATGATTGCCTACGGCAAAGGGCGTGCGTCGTGGCAAACAATTTGCAATGTCAAGCATTGCAGATTATTTGCATTATTCGTAACGAAGAGCATCTATTGGATTCATGTTGGCTGCGTGCTTGGCTGGGGAGTAGCCAAAGAACACGCCTATAGCCATTGAGAACCCTACGGATAAATAGATACTTGCAAATGAAACATGTGGTGTATAGCCCATAAAATGGACTGCCACGTTTCCCAGGATTAGTCCCAGGACAATACCTATGATGCCTCCAATCAGGCAGATAATAATTGCTTCGCTGATAAACTGCAGCATAATCATACCATCAGGTGCACCAAGGGCTTTTCTTGTACCGATTTCTCTGGTACGTTCTGTGATGGATACAGTCATAATATTCATTACACCGATTCCACCTACAATAAGTGCTATTGCGGCAATCATTGAAATTGCCATAGTCATCTGATTCATAGTCTTTGTATTTTCTTCAATCATCGACTGATTGCTGTAAGCATCCACCATGAATTTGTCACCTAAGGAACTAGAAAGTAGTGTAGTTAGGTATTCTTTTATTTCTGTCGAAAGAGCTGCGGCATCTTCGCCTTCTGCTGCAACAACTGTAGCATCAAATATTAACTCATCATGGGTAAAGTTCCAGGCATTCTTAAGAGGAATGTACATGGTAGTACTAATATTTTTGTTGTTTCCTCTCATCATACTGCCTTCCTGCTTGAATTCGTAAATACCAATAACAGTTAAATGCATATATTCGTCATTGACGTTTACTTCTATCTCATTGCCTAGCAGATTTTCAGGCTTGAAGTTTTTGCCATATAGCTGCTCTACAAATTTGTTAGAAACTATGGCCGTGTTTTTACCCTGGGAATAATCAAATTCTGTAAATGTATTTCCATTAATAAGCTTTATATTGTTAGCTTTAAAATATCCGGCGCTTACACCGTTAATATCAACATTTGCTTTATTGCTATCCTTTATTACAGTTCCAGAACCTACCTGGTCTTCCACTGAAATAGCGCTTATTCTTCCATCGAATTTCTCAGAAAGCTTATGCAGTGTCTCTGGCTTAAGGGCCATTGCCTGATAGTCCGCTTCGCTAAGTTCTGCATTGTAATCGATTGGGTTCATATATAATGTGATATTTTGAACACCGTAGCTTTCTAACTGCTTTTTTACATCAGCTGTCATAGAATTACCAACAGTCATAATGGCAATAACAGCACATACACCAATGATGATACCAAGCATTGTAAGAAAGGCACGCATCTTGTTAGCCTTAATGCTTATAATAGCAAGCTTGCAATTTTCTTTAATCATTATGCTACACCTTCCTTATGATTTATTTTCTCTGAAATAATGTTGCCATCGCTGATTGTAATGATTCTTGGAGTTTCTGCTGCAAGCTCGTTTGAATGAGTGATAAGCACAATAGTCTTACCCTGCTTTTCGTGAAGCTCGTGGAAAATATCCATTACAAGCCGTCCTGTTTTTGAATCAAGAGCACCTGTAGGCTCATCAGCAAGAATGATATCCGGGTCATTTGCCATAGCACGAGCAATGGCAACACGCTGTTTTTGTCCACCTGATAGCTCATCAGGGGTGTGATGCATTCTCTCGCCCATGCCTACCATTTCAAGAAGCTCAATAGCCCTGGCTCTTCTCTTCTTTTCACTTATACCTGCATATAGAAGCGGCATTTCCACATTTGCAATAGCATCTGTTCTTGCAATCAGATTGTAGGTCTGAAATACGAAACCAATATGCTTATTACGTAAAGAGGATAATGCCTTGTTAGGAGCCTTTGAAATATCTACTCCATCAAGTATGTATTTTCCTGATGTTTGTCTATCCAGGATGCCTAGTATATTCATAAGTGTACTTTTACCAGAGCCTGACTGACCTACTATAGAGACAAATTCACCACGTCTTATATCAAGGTCAATTCCATGAAGAATCTCCAGCTCATTAGGTGTACCTACGTAGTAGCTTTTCTTAATGTCTCTGGCCTGTAACAAAATATCATTACTCAAAATAGATACCTCCATCTGCGCCCATTTCATCTAGTACTGCATCTGCACTTCCGTCAAGTCCAGCTTCAACGATTACATCACCCTCTTTGAGCTTGCCATCCTTAATCTCTGTATAGAAATCATCAGATATTCCAGGTGTTACTGTCACATTTTTGGTAGAGCCATTTGCATTTTGAACAACTACATATTTGTTTCCATCTGCATCTGTTTGCAAATCAGTTGTAGGTACTACAAGTGCATTCTTAGCATCTGCTGTAATGAATGTCATTTTTGCAGTCATACCAAGTCTTAAGTTTTCATTTAATGTATCTAAAGTTACGTCAACTCTATATGTAGCTCGGCTCTTTGAAACTGATGCTGTAGATGATTCTCCTTCTGTTGTCTTAGTACTATTCTTTGTCGCTGTGGGTGATACGAAGGATACTGTTCCCTCTAGGATTTCATCTCCTGTGGCATCTGTCTTTATCTGCACCTTTTGTCCCATGGCAATCTGAGGAATCTGGGCTTCATCAATATCAGCTGTAGCCTTAAGGCTTGTTACATTATCTATTACAACGGCATCTGTTCCAGAATATGTCTGTCCCTTAACGATGTTTACATTAGTAACTGTTCCATCCTGGCTTGCTCGTACTACTGCCTTTGAAAGCTCTTCCTTTGATTTTGCTATCTCCTGCTGGCTTGATAATGTGTTAGCCTTAGAGGAAAGCTCATTGGATTTTGCTGTCTGATACTGATTGATAATATTGTTATTAGCAGTGTTTTGTGTATTAGCAGCTGATGCTGATGCAGAATCTAATGAGCGTGCTGCAGTTGCTGCGCTATCCTTAGCAGATTGAAGTGTCTGCTCTGCTGACTGTCTGTTGCTTACAGCAGAATCATAAGCTGATTTCTTACCATCTCTATCTGACATAGCACTATTTAAATCAGCCTTTGCAGCATCTAAGCTTTTCTTTAGCTCATCTACATTAGTGTTTTCATCTGCTGAATCTATTTGCTTTTGAATATCATTAACCTTCTTTTGTATAGAAGATACATTAGAATTAGCGTTATCATAAGCTCGCTTTGCATCACTTTCTGCGTTTCTTGCACTATCAAGCTGTGAGTTGCTGTTTGATTGCTGTCTATCCGCTGCTGCCTTATCCTGCTTTGCCTGTGCTAAGCTTCTATTGGCATCATTAACCTGAACTGCTCCTGCATCCTTAGCATCCTGCAAGGCCTTATCAGCATTTTGCTGAGAGATGGCATTCTGCTGGTTTTGTAAATCAAGTGCCTGCTGCTGGAAGCTAAGTGTTTCTTCCATAGTAGACATGTCTAGTTTATAAAGAGGATCACCGGCCTTTACTTCATCGCCAACCTTTACATATACCTCTTCTACAGGATAGCTGCCTGTAACTGTTGCAAACTGGCCACTTTCTTCTGCAGAGATTATAGTGCCTGTTGCAGATAATGTCTTTTGTACATCCTGCTTTACTACTGAAACTGTAGCGATAGTATTCTCTGACTCCTTAGCCTTAGCCATCACATGTCTTACACCAGTCACACCAGCAAACGCACTGATAAGCAGTGCTGCCGCAACCATAGCTGCAATTATCTTCTTATTAAGCCTTTTAAAGAATCTTTTATCTGCATCAGATGCCTCTTCCTCTAAGCTTTCATCTATATCGTCATCTAAGTATTCTTCTTCCTTATTCCAAAACTTAATCTTTTCAAGTACGTTTTTTAACTTCATTAATATTTTCCTCCATAGGTTTTGTTTTCAACCACAGTAGAAAGTATGAAGGAAAACTCTTAAGAAATACCTAAAGTAAATCTAAAGAAAACTAAAGAAACCGGATTTTCATATTTCTTTGCAGATTTTGTGATACTATACAATCAGAACAGTAAATTAAACTAATCATTTAAGAGGATTTTATGGGAAATCAAAAGATATTAGTTGTAGACGACAACGAAGAAATCAGAAACATACTTCATATATTATTAGAAAGCGAAGGCTACATTATAATAGAAGCTCCAGATGGTGAGACTGCACTTACACTTGTAGACGACACCATTGATTTAATCATACTTGATATTATGATGCCTGGTATATCGGGTCTTGATGTATGTAAGAAAATTCGAGAAACTTATCAAATGCCAATCCTGTTTCTTACAGCAAAGGGTACAGATTCAGACAAATCACTTGGTCTTCTTATAGGTGCTGATGATTATTTATCAAAGCCTTTTTCACATAGTGAGCTTACAGCCAGGGTTAAATCCATGCTGCGTCGCTACTATGTCTATAAAGGAAAGGAAGCTGCCACAAACGACAACTACTTTACCTACGATATATTTAAGGTAGCAAAAGACAGAAACGAGGTTTTCATCACATCATCTACTGGTGAAGAAACTGCGGTGGATTTATCTGAGCTTGAATACCAGATTCTACGCCTTCTTATAGAAAGTCCAGGAAGGGTATTTCCTGCTCAGCTTATATATGAAAGCATTTGGAACGAACCATATTTTTACAGCTCAAATGCAACTATTATGGTTCATATTAGGAACCTACGCACTAAAATTGAGGATGATCCATCCAAGCCTACACATCTGCTTACTGTATGGGGAAAGGGATATAAATTACAATGAGAAAACTAAGAAAGCTCACAACAAAATCTTTATATATAGAGCTATGGCTCACCATTGGCTTTGCCCTGCTAACAGGCTTGGTTATTTATCTTCTACTACAGCAGGTTAATGTTGCCATATTCTCATCAAAATGGAGTTCCAAGGAATACGCTGCTAATCGTCTTGAAAAATCCGTTGAGGACTTTAAAGAATATATAGCCAAAAATGATATTGCCGGTAATGACCCCCTGTCAATTCAGGCCTGGGGCACACAAAACCCTTACGTATATTTCTATATCGAAAAGGATGGTAAAACCACCTACAATTTTTTGGTGGATTATACAGATCCAGATTCGGACTATAATATCTCAGATGAAGAATTGGAAGAAAGCTATGAATACAACCCTTACGCAAAAGAATACACCATAGATTTTGCTGATGGCCAGTATATAATGCATGTCTTTGAAGATTTTCAATATGATTTATACAACAAAATCCACATTATAAATCTATTTATAGCAGCCATAATAATCATCACTATTATCACAATCCTTGTTAGAAAAAAGATTCACTACATCAAAGAGGTTACCTCTGGTATCAACATTCTTGAGGGTGGCGATTTGAACTACAACATTCCTGTTAAGGGCTATGACGAAATCGCAAATGTGGCAACCAGCCTTAATTCCATGCGTATTGCTGTTATCCAGCAGATGGAAAATGAAAAGAAAGCGCTGCAGGCCAATAACAGCCTTGTTACAGCCCTATCTCACGACCTTCGCACTCCCCTTACTACACAAATGGGATACTTAGAGATTCTAAAGGAGCATCACTATAATTCCCCTGAGGAAATGGACAAATACTTAAGCACAGCCCTTGATACCTGCCATCAAATAAAGGAAATGTCTGATAGACTGTTTGAGTACTTCCTTGCATTTGATCCTAACCCAAAGAGAGCTGATGATGCCTTGGAGGAATTTAATGGAATGGAATTTTTCATGCAGATTATTTCAGAGCTTACCCCACCTCTTATGGAGCAGGGCTTTAGATTTGATGTGAAAGAGCCATCTGAAAGCTTCACTATCAAAGTAAATGCAGATGACATTTTAAGAATCTTTAATAACGTATTTACGAATATAGATAAATATGCTGATGAGTCCTCTCCAGTTGAAATCAGCTTTGTAAAGGATGAAACAAGAGCCATTGTTACTTTTACAAATACCATTAGAACTGAACCAAGAAAAAATGAAAGCGCCAAAATCGGCCTTATTAGTATATCTAGTCTTATGAAAAGACAAGGAGGCTCTAGCTTTACTAGAACCTCCAATAATAAGTTTACTTTAGAGCTTAAGTTTCCTATCCAATCTTAGCTAAAGAGTCCAAAGAACTTCTTTACCTTGATTGATACAGGAGCTGACTCCTCAGAGTATACTCTTGTCTTTCCACTACCCTGGTAAGAAACTACCTTGTAGTAGTATGTCTTGTTGTTTGCTACTGTTAAATCCCAGAAGCTTGTAAGACCGCTTACAGTTGCAATCTTAGAATATTTACCATTCTTAGATGTGCTTCTGTAAACAACATAGCCATCTGCGTTAGTATCCTTAGCCCACTTTACGTATACACCAAGGATTGTCTGGCTAATGCCTGTAATCTTTGGTGTGCTAAGTGCAGGACGTCCTACAGATACAACATCTTCCAAATCCTGTGCTGTAACAACATCTGTAGCTTCATTGTTAAGGCCAAGAACCTTTGTCTTGATTGTAGTATCCTGTGTCTTAAGACCAGCCTTAACTGTAAACTGAACAGTCATAAGTGTACCAGCAGCTGTCTTTGGAGCATCATTTACGAATGCGTAAGCAATACCCTTTGCCTCTTCATTTTCATAATTCTTATTTACATCAACTTCACTAAATCTAATTCCCTCAGAATCTGATTTAAGAACTAAAACATTTGGATCATATTCAACAGCTACTCTACCATCTGTCACAGTTGTCTTATCAAGTGTAAGCTTGTATGTAATCTTCTGACTATCTGCCTTGCCAGTAGATGTAACTGCTGTGTGAACTGGTGCAACGCTTGCAGCCTTAGCTACATTTGTATAAGGAGTAGATGTAAATAATGTAAGAGCTGTCAATGCAAGAACAGCTGCTCTCTTTATTGATTTATTCATTACTTTCTCCTCCTATAGTATCATCTTCTAAAGTGTCTTCTTCTGTTGAATCATCTTTTGCTGTCTTATCATCTGTCTCTTCATCAGATTTCTCATCAACAGTAGCTTCTTTAGCTTCAGCATTATCAGCATCGTCTAAAGCTTCTTCCTTATCATCTGTCTTAAGGTCTTTGTCTTCGTCCTTAGAATCTTTGTCCTTAGAATCATCAACTACCTTAACCTTAATTTCAGCTGTAAGGTGCTTACCCTTCTTATCAGTTGCAAGTGTTGTTGCCTTTACTACTGTCTCGCCTTCTGCAACTGCTGTGATAACACCGTTTGCTGAAACCTTAGCAATGCTTTCATCATCGCTTGACCATTCAACAAGATTGTAGTTTTCTGCAAGCCACTTAGGAGAAACTGTTGCCTTAACCTGTGCCTGTTCTCCAACCTTAAGCTCTACTTCACTCTTGTCTACAGTAATATCTGTTACGAACTTTGTATCAGCATGACCTGTATTGTTAAATCTGTAAACTGTTGAGTTAAGAGCGTAATCATATACCTCTACATAGAATACATCTTCTGGAGCATCGATAAGGATTTCCATATCTGTATCTGCTTCTTCCTGGTTTACAGCATACTTACCAAGAATTGTCTTCTTGTCGCTTCCGATAACGACTACTGCTGCTGTGTAACGGTTATCATAAGCTGTAATAGAGTACTTTCCGTCTTCTGTCTTAACAGCGTCTGTTACTACTGGTGCTGTGTTATCAATTACCATTGGTGTCTTGATGAACATACCAGGAGCATTAAGTGTAGAAACATCCTCTACATCATTGTAATAGCTTGGAATAGCCTGAAGTGAAATCTCAACCTCTGTACCATCTGCAAGTGGGTTACCATTAGCATCTGTACCAGCCCAGTTAAGATCCTGTGCTGCAAGGCTCTCAAGCCATCTTCCATTGCTTGCGCTATAGAACTCAGCGTACTGGTCTTTTTCGATATGCTCGAAATACTTCTCCCCTGTATTCTTATCTGTAATTGTAAGAATCAATCTACCAGCATTTCTCATAAGTGAGTAATACTGTGCACCAAGCATTGTTCCATTTTCAGAGCTGATTGCATTTCTATCAGCAATGTACTTAGCATCGTCTGCAAAGTAATTTGGAATGTAATACTGCTCGTTATCTATTCCAAGTGGATAGATTGAAAGGAAGTTTGTCTTTGAAATACCTGAATATGTTGCAGCATTTTCAGCGTATTCTGGATTGTGAACGTACTCCTCAAAATCAAAATCCTCAAACATTGGTGAATCCATCCAGCTTCCATAGAATGCAAGGAATGGAACTGATAAATCAACACCACCCTTTACATAGATAAATCCATCAACATACATACCATTCTCAAAGCCAGCTAAGTACTGTCTATCGCTTTCAGAAAGATTAATAGCTACATTAATCTTTGTGCTATCCTTTACTTCTACAACAGCAAGGTCAAGGTCTGCTACAGCCTCACCGCCCTTAAGCTGCTTAGATAAAGCATAAACATCCTTTGTATTTACTACTCCATCCTTATTGAAATCGTAGTAATCTGCATTCTGATCAACAATTGCAACGTCTCTAGAACCATTGATGTACTGAAGTAAAACTTTTCTATCCTTATGATTTACCTTGCCATCATCGTTAAGATCATATACAAGCTTTGTATCATCAGCTGTAAGAGTTACCTCTGGATTAAGCTTGTGTGAGCTTCCTGCAAAGTATGTAGTTCCATTGCTGTCATAAAGCTCTTCTGTAAGTACTGTAGAATCAAGTACATAATACTTAGGATCCTCATCCATGTTATATACATCAAAATCGAATGTATAGTTACCAGACTTTGTAGGATCATCACCCAGTACAGCCTTAACCTTACCGTCGTTGCCTTCCTTATCTCCCACTAAGATGTAAGCAGGTGATGAAATAGCATCCTGAACATTAGCAAGACCTGCACCCTGTGAACGTGGTGAATACTCAAGACCAGTCTTGTCATTATCCTCATAAAGAGGTGATGCAGTACTCATAATAAGTGACTGTGCAAGAGTTCTAACTGAAAGACCAGTCTTCTCTGCCAAATCATTTTCCTTAATGTACTGCTGTACAAGTGCACTCTGTCCTGCAAGAGATGGAGCTGACATAGATGTACCACTCATCTGACCATAAGTACCATCATCTCTTGTTGAGTAGATGTTTCCACCTGGACCTGTAATTTCAGGCTTAAGATCAAGTGAACCTGGAACACCATAAGATGAGAAGTCACTCATTGTATATCCGCCATCAGCGTCTCTGTCTGTTGCAACAGCTGTGTTAACTGTAATTGTACCTTCATATACACCTTCAGCAACCTTAGTTGCAGTAGCCTTAACTGCGTCACCTTCTGTCTGCTTAATAGAAACCGCTGGAATAACAGCTTTGCTTCCCTGCATTGTCATGCTAATTGAGCCTGGCTGGTTGTTAACAATTACAACAGCCTTTGCACCAGCTGCTTCAGCATTCATCTGCTTTTCACCAAATGTGATTGCACCTCTGTATACAAATACAATCTTGTCCTTTACATCTACACCTTCGTAATCAGCTGCCTCACCCTTTGTGTCAAGGTAAACAAATGGATATTCTGTTCCACTCTTGTCAGCTGATGTGTCAAGTGTTAAGAACTTAGGAGCAAGTGTATCATTTGCATCTGTATAGAAAATGTTCTTTCCATCAGCAAGTGTAAAGTTGTTAGCTGTCATACCGCTATTTACTGCAGAAGCTACCGTAAATGCGTTAGTGTATGAACCAGGAGAACCTACAGTATCCTGATTAACATCCTTTGAAAGGTTTACTCCGTATACTGAATCATCTGCCCAGCGGCCAGAGTTACCTGCTGAGATTGATACTACTGTGCTTGTTCCCTCAAGCTTTTTGAAGATTTCATTTACATACTCTTCTTCATCAGATGAGTTACCAGCTGCTGATGAGCCAAGGCTTAAGTTGATTGCGTCTGCCTTAAGAAGAAGTGCATCTTCTATAGCTGCCATGTAATCATCTGTGTATGCACCACCATTTGTACCAAATACCTTCATTGAGATAAGCTGTGCATCTGGTGCGATACCTACAACCCCTGCTGCTTCTCTTGCATAACCTGTTTCAGAAGCTGCGTTCTTAACATAGTAGTTTGCTGTAGCAATACCAGATACGTGTGTACCATGATCCCCTTCGTCATCATTATCATGAGTGATATCAAGGTTCTTATCTACATAGTTAAATGCAAATGGAACTTTATCATTATTGAAAAGTTCTGAAGCTGTAAGACCTTCATACTTCTTTGCCGCATTAAGATTTGGAAGAACATTTTCAATCTCCTCTGCATTAAGAAGATTATAATCAGAAACACTCTTACTTGCTGCCTCTGCTGTTTCCTCTAAATGAGCGTCAAATGCATCTGCATCAAATGATGGATGATCGATATCGATACCTGTATCAATAACTGCGATACGTGTACCTGCACCTGTATAGCCTGTAGCCCATGTTGTGTAAGAGCCTACCATATCACCAGATGTAATAGTGTTTGGCTCAGCCTCTACGCAAGGCTCATACTGAGTTGCAACATATACAGCTTCAACTCCATCAACCTTTTCAATAGCTTCGATGTCCTTAAATGCAACATCTGCTGAAATGGCATTTGTAAGAATTGAGAAATTGAAATTTACATTCAACTCTTCTCCATCTAATGCCTCATCAGAAATCTTTGTGATTTCCTTTTCCTGAGCTGCTTCAATCTTGTCAGCCGCTCTCATAGCAGATTTATTATCTGCTAAATCCTCTGTGTCGTAACCCTTGTCAAGGACACTATCGCCCTCCATAACAATGATTACACGAGTCTGCTCGTTTGGATCCACCTCTTTGGCTGGTACATCGACCTCTTCACCAGCTAAAGCTTCTGTTGGATCTTCTAACCCTTCTTCCTTAGGGTCTACTTCCTCGAAGACTGGTAAATCTTCTGTAGCTTCTGTCGCTTCTGAATCTGCTTTTTCTTCTGAGTCATCAGCTTTTTCTTCTGATGCTTCATCTGTAGCTTTTTCAGTTGTTTCATCTACAACCTTTTCATCTACCTGATCTTCTACTGGACTAGCTACTGCAGTAACTGTTGGGGCCATAGCAAGTGCTGCCGCCATAATTACTGACAATACCTTTTTTGGTATCCAGCTTCTTCTCATGACATTACCTCCCTTTAATGTATTTATAAAAACTACCCAGATGAGAAACCAGATAGTTTTTCTCAGAAATTAAAACGGGACTTATTCCCAGATGTTAGTTAAAGCGCATTTTAATATATTGATTTAAAGTATTATCGCTTTGCACTGTTAAAGTGCTTTAGTCAAAAAAATGTAAATGCGGCTAACCACATTTACTTTTCTTTCGTAAAAAGTATATGTTTAGCCGCATATAAAGTCAAGATATAATTATTATTTATATTGCATTATTAATAATATTTATTGACTTAAATTATTTAACTGAATATAAAATCTCACCGTATGTAGGATAAGGCCAGATATCACTAGGTACAACTGTCTCTAATTCATCTACAACCTCTCTAAGCTCATTCATATCTGCAAAAATTACGTCATGATGGAACTTAGCAAGCTCATATGTATCTTCTAATTCCTTAGCCTTTTCAATATCTGCCTCCAGCTTCTCTAATCTCTCATCCATTGTAAATGTAAGCTTAGCTGCCTGCTCCAGTCTCTTCTTTTCTACAGATGAATCTACAGCCAGGCCTGTTGCTGCCTTTGCATTAAGAGTCTCGGCAAGTGAATACTGATAGTCGTTTGCTGCTGCCATAATATTTTTCTTAACCATGGCATCCATTGTAAGAGCCTCAATATCGATTACCTTATAATAGTTCTCCAGCTGGATATCATAACGGCTGTAAAGCTCCTGCTCTGTAAATACGTTATGCTTTGTAAATACATCAATAGCCTTCTTATCAATAAATGCAGGAAGAGCATCTACTGTAGATTTAAGGTTCTTAAGACCTCTTCTTTCAGCCTCCTTAACCCATTCCTCTGCATAGCCATTACCATTAAATATAATGCGCTTGTGGGCTGTAAGCTCTCTCTTTAAAAGCTCTGCTAATGCCTTATCAAAATCAGCAGCCTTTTCAAGTTCTTCTGAGAACTTATCAAGCTCTTCTGCTACAATTGTGTTTAAGATTACGTTTGGACCAGAGATAGATGCAGATGAACCAAGTGATCTAAACTCAAACTTGTTGCCAGTAAATGCAAATGGTGATGTTCTGTTTCTATCTGTTGTATCCTGTGAGATGCTTGGAATTACAGCAGCACCTACTGACATCTTCTTCTTTTTGATATCCTCGTAATCTGTACCATCAATGATAGATTCTACAATTGCTTCTAGCTCATCTCCAAGGAACATAGAAATGATTGCTGGTGGTGCCTCGTTAGCGCCTAATCTATGATCATTTCCTGCAGAAGCAACCGATACTCGGAGTAACTCCTGGTATTCGTCAACTGCCTTAATAACAGCTGTAAGGAATAGTAAGAACTGTGCGTTATGGGAAGGAGTAGCACCTGGTTCTAACAGGTTTACTCCGGTATCAGTCGAAATAGACCAGTTGTTGTGCTTACCGGAACCATTAACACCTGCAAATGGCTTTTCATGAAGAAGGCAGGTCATGCCATGACGCTTTGCCACTACCTTCATCATTTCCATTGTAAGCTGGTTGTGATCTGTAGCGATATTTGTTGTTGAGTACACTGGAGCAAGCTCATGCTGAGCAGGTGCTACCTCGTTGTGCTTGGTCTTTGCAAGTACACCAAGCTTCCAAAGCTCCTCATCAAGCTCCTTCATAAATGCAGATACACGTGGCTTGATAGTTCCGAAATAGTGGTCGTCTAATTCCTGGCCCTTAGGTGGCTTTGCCCCAAATAAGGTTCTACCTGTATAGATAAGATCTGGTCGCTTGTTATACATTTCCTCATCAATAAGGAAGTATTCCTGCTCTGGACCTACTGTTGTAATAACTCTCTTTACATCATCATGACCAAAAAGCTTTAGGACTCTTACTGCTGATTTATCAAGGGCTTCCATAGAACGAAGTAGTGGAGTCTTTTTATCAAGTGCCTCACCTGAATATGAACAAAAAGCTGTAGGAATACAAAGTGTATCATCCTTTATAAACACATAGCTTGTTGGGTCCCATGCTGTATATCCTCTAGCCTCAAATGTTGCACGAAGTCCTCCTGAAGGGAAAGATGATGCATCAGGCTCGCCCTTAATAAGCTCCTTACCTGAGAAGGTCATAATCACTCTTCCGCCTTCCTCTGGCTGAATAAATGAATCGTGCTTTTCTGCTGTTACACCTGTCATTGGCTGGAACCAATGGGTAAAATGTGTTGCTCCAAGCTCTATAGCCCACTCCTTCATGGCATGTGCTATTACGTTGGCTAGCTCTCTATCTAGAGGACGACCTTCCTCTACTGTCTTTTTAAGGGCTTTGTAGGCATCCTTAGGAAGACGCTCCTTCATAGTTTCATCGTTGAATACTTTGCTTCCGAAAATCTCTGTTACTTTACTCATATCAAATCCTCCTTATGTATGCCCTCATCCGTCGACTTCGTCGCCACCTTCCCCCAGAGGGGGAAGGCTTTAAGGCTTCCCCCTCTGGGGGAAGCTGTCACCGAAGGTGACTGATGAGGGTAATATTTATTTAAATACCTGATGCACCATAGTTGCTCAGCACTCTCGCTGACGGGTCATCTACATTACAGCCTTCCCAAGCTTTATTCGGCATCCAAAAGTCCACTACCATGTGGGCTTGCCCTGGATAATATTTTTCAAACAAATCTCTATAGAGAAGTGATTCCTTTGTAAATGGTGTAGCAAATTCGTATTTACGATATGCATTCTTTACATCCTCATCTGTGTAAAGGCTGTTTGCATATTCCTTTAGGTAATCCACCATGGAATGACCTACCGCATCTGAAAATGCTGCTTTCTCCCTAAACAGTATCTCATGTGGCAGGTAGTCGCCTTCCTCGAATGCATGTCTAAGCAAATACTTTCCCTTGTTATAAGTATTCATCTTAAGCTTTGGATTAATGCTCATTACATATTCAACAAAATCCAAATCTCCGAAAGGAACTCTGGCTTCCATGGAGTGTACGGAAATACACCTGTCTGCCCTTAGTACATCGTACATGTAAAGCTCTCTAAGTCTCTTTTCTGCTTCCCTTTGAAATTCCTCTTCGTTTGGAGCAAAATCTGTATATTTATATCCGAAAATCTCATCCGAAATCTCACCAGTAAGTAGAACCCTTATTTCAGGAAACTGCTTCTTGATTCCTTTGCAGATAAGGTACATTCCCATGGATGCTCTGATTGTTGTTATATCATAGGTTCCAAGTGCGGCTATAACTTCTTCTAAGCTTTCTAGCACTATGTCCTTATTGATGATGATTTCGTGATGCTCTGAGCCTATGTAATCTGCAACCTCTTTGGCATATTTTAAATCGATTGCATCCTCATTCATTCCTATTGCAAAGGTCTTAATAGGCTTATTCATAAGCTTAGTTGCAATGGCACATACCAAAGAAGAATCAAGTCCACCTGATAAAAGAAATCCTACAGGAGCATCTGCATCCAGCCTCTTTTCAACACCTCTTACCAGCTTTTCCTTAATCTTTGCTGCAACCTCCTCAATTGAATCCTTACTGTAAGGCATTCGCTTCGCCAGGTCTTTATAGCAGGTAAACACGCCTTTGTAATAGTAATGTCCCGGTGGAAATGGCTTCACCTCATCGGTAAGACCTACCAGGTTCTTTGCCTCTGATGCAAACATGATTGCACCTTCACTATCGTATCCATAGAACAAAGGTCTGATTCCAATTGGATCTCTTGCTGCCACCAGGTCATCTAATTCCTTGTCATAGATAACCATTGCAAACTCTGCATCAAGCTTATTAAACATCTGACATCCGTATTTACGATACATTGGAAGAATAATTTCGCAATCACTATCGCTTAGGAAATGATAGCCCTCTGCCTTAAGTTCTTCCCTCACCTGCTTAAATCCGTACAGCTCTCCGTTGCATATTACGTAATTTCCATCAAGCTCAAAGGGCTGCATTCCTGAATCAGTTAATCCCATGATGGAGAGCCTCTGGAACCCTAAGACGCTGTCGTTTACTGTGATGACCTTTTGCATATCAGGTCCTCTTGTTACTGTTTTTGCAAATGCCTCTTCAAAATCCTTCATCTCGATGTGGCATTTACTTAAAGCCATTATTGAACACATAAAATCACCTTCCCAAGAAACACAAAAAGGCGTCGTGACTGGTGCATAAGCACTAATCACGACGCCTTTGTCGTTCCATTGATTTTTATTTGTTAAGTATAATATTCGTTTGACAATAATTTGTCAATAACTATTTTTTAATTTACCCATATTTTTTTATAATATCCTTTGCCATTTGATATCTAGATATTCGTAAGTCCATGGCACTCTTCTCTATCTGCTTATGAGCCTCTTCCTCAGTCAAATTCTCGTTGATAATGAGAAGTAGCTTGGCCCTTGAAATGGTCTTTAGCTCCTCTAACTTCTTCTCAAGCTTGGCACTTTCCTTGTGAGCCATTCCAATACGTCTTTGCGCCGCCAGTGCATGCCGCAGTGCCTGCCAAAGCAGCTGCTTACTAATAGGCTTTGATACTGTGATAATACCGTAGTCTGCCACCTTATCTGTTATCTCATCATACAAATCTGCCTTGATAAACAGCAGTATCTGGCACACATTTTTTTCAGCTATATCTATAACCTGTTCGATGGAATTAGAGCCACCAAGAGGCAGATTTACAAAGCATATATCAAAATCATAGTCAGTAATAGCACGCTTTGCTGCTGGTATGCTTTCCACTAAAAGCATATCAATATACCCATTTTCCTTCAGATAGGATTTGTAGAATGCGCTAGCCTTTTCGTTATCGCAGACAATTAACGCTCTTTCCATAGTCCACTCCTTAAAAGCTATATGCTCATTTTGATTGTCTCAATATAATTTTCTGCGATTTTTGCAAAGTTTGATTCCTTCAAAAAGCTACTATTTGAAGCGCATTCGATAGCCTCCTCAATAGTTGCTGGAAGCGTATCTAGCTTAGAGTATTCTTCCTCAGTAAGAAGCCTTGATTTAACCTCTAGTGCAGGTGGAAGTTTTTCCTTGCCCTTCACTCCTGCAATACCAGCCTGTAAAATAATTGCTGTTGCAAGATAAGGATTAAGGCATGAATCTGGTGAACGAAGAATAAAATGCTTTCTTCTACCATTAATTTCTGGCACTCTAAATAATCTGGAATTATTCTGCATAGACCAGGTAATATATTTAGGAGCCTCCAGATAACCTAATCTATCATAGGAATCCCTACGGCAGTTTAAGAAGATTGTAATGTCTCGCATTCTATTGATAATGCCTGCCATAAAGCTATCGGAAAATTCCTTATCCTCACTGATAAGGTTCTTCTCCCCCTTATGTGTAGACATGAGAATATGCAAGCCATTACCTGGTGCATCATCTATTGGCTTCGGCTCAAAGCAGGCATAGGCACCATTTCTTGCTGCAATATTTTCAACTACATTTTTGTAGGTCACGAAGTTATCTGCAGTAGTCAGTGCATCTGCAGATTGAAAATCTATTTCGTTTTGACCAGGACCTCTTTCATGATGTGAGGACTGAGGGGAGATTCCCATCTCCTCTAAGCTAAGACAAATCTCACGCCTTATGTTTTCTGCTCTGTCACTAGGAGCGACATCCAAGTATCCACCATTATCAAATGGCTCATCTGTTGGAATTCCGTTATCATCAGTCTTAAAGAGATAAAACTCTGAACGCAGTCCCATCTTGGTAGAAAAGCCCATGTCTTCGCACTGCTTAAGAGTGTCCTTTAAAAACTGCCTGTAGTCCATTGAAAATGGTGTACCATCTGCATAAACCACATCACAGTAAAACCTGATTACACGGCCAGATGATGGGCGCCATGGCAACACATGAAGCGTATCTGCATCAGGCTTTAGGAATAAATCCTTCCCCATTCCATCCTCAAAGCCAAGGATTAAAAATGGGTCGAAATTAATTCCATCCTCAAATGCGCTCTTAAGCTCTGATGGCATAATAGAAATATTCTTTTGATTTCCGTACAGGTCACAAAATGCCAGACGGATAAATTTTACGTCGTTTTCTTCAACAAACTCTAATATATCATCGATTGATAAATGTGACATTTCCTTCCCTCCTGAGGGTTATTTTAATATCATAATAATAAATTACGGTATTAAATTCTAGAGGTTTGTATACCCCATAAGATATTCATCTACCTGTCTTGCACAGTCTCTTCCGCTTCTGATTGCCTTCACTACCAAGGATTGTCCTGTGTGCATATCGCCGGCTGTAAATACCTTATCTACATTTGTGGCAAAGCTGTCTTTAGCTACTGATGCCACATTAGTTCTGGCATCTAATCCTACCTTAAAGGCATTTACCACATATTTTTCAGAACCTAAAAATCCTGCTGCAATCAGACACAGCTGACATTTCACTTCTTTTTCAGTTCCCTCTACAGGAACCATCATCTTGCGACCTGTCTTTTTATCCACCTTTGACTCCAGTGATACAAGCACAACAGATTTAAGATTACCTGATTTGTCTGTCTTAAATTCCTTTACAGTAGTGGTATAGATACGTGGGTCGTGGCCAAATTTTGCAATTGCCTCCTCCTGACCGTAATCAGTCTTGCAAACAAGAGGCCACTGTGGCCAAGGATTATTCTCTGCTCGCTGATCTGGTGCCTTTGGCATCATCTCAAGCTGGGTCACTGATTTGCAGCCATGACGAATAGCTGTACCAACACAATCGTTTCCTGTATCGCCGCCGCCAATGATAACCACATCCTTATCCTTTGCAGATATATACTGACCATCTACAAGCTGCATATTGTTATTCCACAGACACTTTGTAGTAGAGGCAAGGAAATCCACAGCAAAATGTATTCCCTTAGCTTCCTTGCGACCAATGGCATCAATATCCCTAGGATTAGATGAACCACAGCAAAGCACTATTGCATCATACTTTGATGTAAGCTCTGATGACTTAACGTTATCACCAATATTCGCATTTACGATAAAGCTAACCCCCTCCTGCTCCATCACATGAATCTTTCTATCAATAATCTGCTTTTCAAGCTTCATGTTTGGAATACCGTAGCGAAGTAATCCACCTACCTTATCGTTTCTTTCATAAACTGTTACACTGTGACCTCTTCTATTAAGCTGGTCTGCAACAGCCAGGCCTGATGGGCCAGAGCCTACTACAGCAACTCTTTTTCCTGTGCGTTGCTTTGGTGGATTAACATCAGCAAGGCCATGGTCATAGGCATACTCTATTATTGCCATTTCATTAGCCTTTGTGGTAACAGCTTCACCATTTAGGCTACAGGTACAGGCCTTTTCGCATAAGCCTGGACACACTCTGCAGGTAAACTCTGGGAAATTGCTAGTCTTATGTAATCTCTTGTAAGCAATATCTAAGTTTCCCTGATACACTAAATCATTCCATTCAGGAATCAGATTGTTAAGCGGACAGCCTGATGTCATCCCCTTAATAGTCATTCCTGACTGGCAAAATGGCACACCACAATCCATACATCTGGCTGCCTGTCGCTGACGCTCTTCAGTAGATAATGGTGTGTGAAATTCATTAAAATTCTTAATACGCTCCAGAGGATGTGAAGCCACTTCCTCTACACGCTCATATTCTAAAAATCCTGTAGATTTTCCCATGACTAATCCTCCTTAAGCACCTTGACCATTCATTAGTAGATTAAAGGCTTCAATCTGAGCCTGCTCGTAGGACAAGCCCTTAGCCTCCATCTTTACCATGGCCTCTAACATCTTCTTGTAATCAAATGGCACAATCTTCTTAAACTTAGGCAGATAATCGCTAAAGTTATCATAGATTTCCTTACCCTTCTTAGAGCCTGTAGCCTTCACATGCTCGCCGATAATATCTTTAAGCTCCATAACATCATACTTATCTGTTACTGTCTCAAGACTTACCATAGATTTATTCAGCTTCTTATATAGGGTAGCATCCTCATCCAGTACATAGGCGATTCCACCGCTCATACCTGCTGCAAAATTCTTGCCTGTTTCACCAAGTACAACCACGCGGCCACCTGTCATGTATTCACAGCCATGGTCACCGACACCCTCTACTACGGCTGTGGCACCAGAGTTTCTTACAGCAAAACGCTCACCTGCAACACCGTTAATAAATGCCTTGCCACTGGTAGCACCATATAGTGCTACATTTCCGATGATGATGTTCTCATCCTCCTTGTAGGTAGCACCCTCTGGTGGATATACTATTAGCTTTCCGCCTGATAGGCCTTTACCAAAATAATCGTTAGAATCACCAGCCAGCTTAAGTGTAAGTCCCTTTGGAATAAATGCACCAAAGGACTGGCCACCAGCACCATGGCAATTTACCTTATAGGTATCCTCAGCTAAGCTTTCACCATACCTTCTTGTAAGCTCTGCTCCAAGAAGTGTTCCAAGGCTTCTATCCGTATTTACGATATCAACTGTTACTTCCTTTGGCTTTCCTGCTGCAATTGCACTCTTAAGCTCCTTTAAAAGTACCCTTTCATCTACAGTCTTTTCAAGCTCAAAGTTATATACATTCTTCTTAGCATACTCAATCTTCTCTCCACCTGATGGATTGCTAAGTACAGCTGTTAAATCCACCTTTTCAAATGGACTGTTCTTTGTAGTCTCCTTTAGCTTAAGTAAATCTGTTCTTCCACATAACTCATCCACTGTTTTGCAGCCAAGTGATGCCATGTATTCACGGAGCTCCTCGGCAATAAACCTCATAAAATTAACTACATACTCTGGCTTTCCTTTAAAGCGCTTTCTAAGCTCAGGGTTTTGGGTAGCAACTCCCACAGGGCATGTATCCAGGTTGCACACACGCATCATTACGCATCCCATAGTTACAAGTGGTGCTGTAGCAAATCCAAATTCCTCTGCACCAAGTGCACAAGCTATTGCAACATCACGGCCTGACATGAGCTTACCATCAGTCTCAATTACTACCTTGTTTCTAAGGCCATTCATAATAAGAGTCTGATGAGCCTCTGCAAGACCAAGTTCCCATGGCAAGCCTGCATTATGTATTGATGATTTTGGTGCTGCACCGGTACCACCATCGTATCCAGAGATTAAGATTACCTGGGCACCTGCCTTAGCAACACCTGATGCAATAGTGCCGACACCAGCTTCTGATACAAGCTTTACAGAAATACGTGCATCCTTATTTGCATTCTTTAAATCATAGATAAGCTCTGCCAAATCCTCAATTGAATAAATATCATGATGAGGTGGAGGGGAAATAAGGGCTACACCAGGAGTAGAAAGACGTGTCTTTGCAATCCATGGATATACCTTCTTTCCTGGCAGATGGCCTCCTTCTCCAGGCTTTGCCCCCTGTGCCATCTTTATTTGGATTTCCTTGGCAGATACTAAGTATTTGCTGGTAACACCAAATCGTCCTGATGCCACCTGCTTAATAGCTGAACAACGGTTAAGTCCATCAGGACCTACTTCGTATCTTTCGTCCTCTTCTCCACCTTCACCAGAGTTAGACTTGCCGTGAAGCTGATTCATAGCAATAGCCATAGTCTCATGGGCTTCCTTTGAAATAGAACCGTAGCTCATGGCACCAGTCTTAAATCGCTTTACAATGGAATCAACTGATTCTACCTGATCAATACTAATACCCTTCTTAGGATAATTAAAATCTATAAGTCCTCTTAGATTTCTAACATTATCCTCTTCATTTACAAGTGAGGTGTACTCCTTAAATGTATTGTAATCTCCTGTTCTTGTAGCAAGCTGTAAAAGATGAATTGTAGCAGGATTATATAGATGCTCCTCTGCACCAGAGCGCATCTTATGCTGACCTCTTGAATCAAGAGTCTCATCCACATCAAGGCCCAGTGGATCAAAAGCCTTAGAATGCTGCATTTCCACATCAGACTCAATATCTTCTAGCGTTATTCCACCAATTCTTGAAATGGTGCCAGTGAAATATCTGTCTATAACATCCTTGCTAATTCCAATAGCCTCAAAAATCTTAGCACCCTGGTAAGACTGTACGGTAGAAATACCCATCTTGGATGCAATCTTTATAATTCCGCTGATTACAGCCTCATTGTAAGAATCGATGGCTGCATGTATATCCTTCTTTAGCTGTCCCTTTTCAATAAGCTCCGCAATAGTCTCCTGTGCAAGATAAGGGTTGATTGCAGATGCGCCATATCCCAGCAATGTTGCAAAATGATGTACCTCTCTTGGCTCACCTGATTCTAAGATAAGTGAAAGTGATGTACGCTTCTTTGTCTGTACCAGATGATGCTGTACTGCTGCAACTGCAAGAAGTGAAGGTATAGCTACATGATTTTCATCTACTCCTCTATCTGAAAGGATGATGATATTAGCTCCTTCGTGGTTCACCTTATCCACCTCTACATATAGATGCTCAATGGCCTTCTCTAAGGATGTGTTCTTGTAATATACAATAGGCACAGTGGCAGTCTTAAGACCTGGAACCTTCATGGATTTAATCTTCATCAAATCTGTTGTTGTAAGGATAGGATTATTAATCTGCAGCATGTTACAGTTTTCTTCCTTCTCTTCAAGGACGTTTCCTGCTGTTCCAAGATAGATGGTTGTAGCTGTAACAATTTCCTCTCTGATAGAATCAATAGGCGGATTGGTTACCTGGGCAAACAGCTGCTTGAAGTAATTAAACAGTGGCTGATGATTCTTTGAAAGTACTGCAAGTGGCACATCAATACCCATGGCTCCGGTGTTTTCCACACCGTTAAGTGCCATTGGAAGAATTGAATCCTTTATCTCCTCATAGGAATAACCAAATGCCTTCTGCAATCTATCTCGTTCAGTAGCAGAATACTTTGGCACTGGCTCATTAGGAATCTTGATATCAGCTAAGTGTGCAAGATTAGCATCAAGCCACTGACCATAAGGCTGTCTATTTGCATAGGTAAGTTTCAGTTCATTATCATCTATCAAACGTCCTTCTACAGTGTCAACAAGAAGCATCTTACCTGGCTTTAATCTATCCTTAAGCTTTATCCTACTTTCCTCAATAGGAAGTACACCTACCTCTGATGAAAGAATAAGATAATCGTCGTTTGTAATATAGTAGCGGGATGGTCTAAGACCGTTTCTATCAAGCACCGCACCCATAATGTCACCATCTGAAAACAGAATAGATGCTGGTCCATCCCATGGCTCCATCATTGTTGAATAATACTGATAGAAATCTCTCCTTGCCTGCTCCATAGCCTTGTTCTTTACCCATGGCTCTGGAATAGTAATCATTACTGCAAGAGGAAGTGGCATTCCATTCATTACAAGAAACTCAAGTGCGTTATCAAGCATTGCTGAATCAGAACCAGCCTGATTACATACAGGAGTAATCTTTGTCATCTCATCCTCTAGCACCTGGGAAACCATTGTCTCCTCTCGGGATAGCATCTTGTCTGCATTCCCCTTTATTGTATTTATCTCACCATTGTGCACGATAAATCTGTTTGGATGGGCTCTCTCCCATGATGGATTTGTATTGGTAGAGAAACGTGAATGTACTGTTGCTATTGCAGATTCGTAGTCCTCATCTAACAAATCCTCAAAGAAAAGTCTTAGCTGATCTACAAGAAACATTCCCTTATATACAATAGTTCTACTTGAAAGGGATGCCACATAGGTGTCCTCAGCTGTCTGCTCAAACACACGTCTTGCCACATAAAGCTTTCTATCAAATGCCAGTCCCTTTTCAACATCCTTAGGCTTTTTGATAAATGCCTGAGCAATAAATGGCATACAATCCACTGCAAGCTTTCCTAAGATTTCAGGTCTTGTTGGAACATCTCTCCAGCCTAAGAACTCCATTCCTTCCTTTTCCACAATGATTTCAAACATCTTCATTGCCTGTTTTCTTTTAAGCTCATCCTTTGGAAAGAAGAACATTCCCACACCGTATTCACGCTCATCGCCTATTTCAATCTTAAGCTCACTACATGCCTTCTTGAAAAACTTGTGTGATATCTGAAGCAGAATTCCTACACCATCACCAGTCTCACCTGATGCATCCTTGCCAGCTCTATGTTCTAAGTTTTCAACAATCTTTAGGGCATCTGAAACTGTCTGATGAGTCTTGATTCCTTTGATAGATACAACAGCTCCTATACCACAATTGTCATGCTCAAAACTAGGGTCATACAGACCTTTCATTTGATTGTCCATGTCCGCTACTCCTTCCACATCGTAGTTTCTTTGTAAAAAAATAAAGGCGCCTAAAGAAACTCCCCCTAAAGGGAATTTCCTTAGACGCCTTTGTCTTGTGCAAAACTATACAACTATTTTAAAAATAATGCAAGCACTTTTTTAGTTTAACGTGCTAAAGCGTGCTATGCTACCCTAAAAAATTTTGTATCATCCTCTCACCATATGACGTAAGAATTGATTCTGGGTGAAACTGCAAGCCATACACTTCATATTCTTTATGTGCTACAGCCATTATCTCTCCATCATCTGTGGTGGCTAAAATCTTAAGATTTGTTGGCAGGCTCTTAGCCTCTGCTGCAAGTGAATGGTATCTTGCCACAGCAATTTTTTCAGGAAGACCTTTGAACAATTTGCATTTGTTATCAATTGTCACCCTGGACTGTTTTCCATGCATAAGTTCTTTAGCGTAAGTGATATTAGCTCCAAAGGTCTCACAAATAGCCTGATGCCCTAAGCATACCCCAAGCATAGGTATCTTTCCTGCAAAATGAGCTATCACATCCTCACATATACCTGCCTCAATTGGCCTGCCTGGGCCAGGTGAAATAATAATATGACTAGGATTTAGCTTTTCTATATCGCATATACGTAGCTCATCATTTCTTACTACCTTTATGTCAGGATTAATCTTTCCTATTAACTGATAGAGGTTATATGAAAAACTATCGTAATTATCTATTAGTAAAATCATTCTATTCCTCCCTCAGCCTGCTTGATGGCGTTTACCACAGCCTTTGCTTTATTAATACATTCCACTGCTTCCTTCTCTGGCACAGAATCATATACTATGCCTGCTCCTGAGCGAATGTAAATGCTGTCATCCTTTTTATATACAAGCCTTATGGCAATGCATACATCTAAGTTTCCTGAGAAATCCAGATAGCCTATAGCTCCACCATAAATTCCTCGCTTACTTTGCTCTAGTTCCTCTATTATCTGACATGCCCTGAACTTTGGTGCTCCTGAAAGGGTGCCTGCCGGAAGTATAGCATCCACTGCATCTATTGCATCCTTATCCTCAGAAAGCGCTCCCACCACAGTAGAGCCTATGTGCATTACATGAGAGAATCGCTCTATATCCATGTATTTATCAACAACTACACTGCCGAGACTGGCGATTTTTCCAATATCATTCCTGCCTAGGTCTACAAGCATATTGTGCTCTGCTCTCTCCTTTTCATCAGCAAGTAGCTCTGCCTCTAAAGCTTTGTCTTCCATAGCATCATTGCCCCTTGGCCTGGTGCCAGCCAGTGGAAATGTGCTTACCTTATTATCCTCTACCTTAACCAGCGTCTCTGGTGATGCACCTGCAATCTCTATATCGGAGCTGTTAAAATAAAACATATATGGAGATGGATTGCTGGCACGAAGCAACCTGTAGGTATCAAACAAACTTCCAGAAGCTTTGGCACTAAGCGGATTAGAAAGCACTACCTGAAAGATATCCCCTTCCTTAATATAGTGCTTAGCTTTTTCTACCATCTGACCATATTCTTCTGGTGTGAACTTTGGGGTGATTTCTGTCTTAAGTCTAATTGGTTCAAAATGCTTCTTTGTACCATTTTGTAATAGATACTTAATCTCAAGAAGCTTGTTATAAGCCCTTTCGTACTTAATATTAAGCTCGTCAAAGCCTTCATTAAAATCATCGGTATAAGGGATTTTTTCATCCACCATTACACCTGTAATCAAATAGATTTTCTGCCTGAAATTATCAAATGCAATAACATCATCAAAGAGCATTAAATCCATGTCTTTGAAATCATCCTCACTATCGCATTTTAATCCAAGCTTAGGCTCAGCATACTTAATATAATCATAGGAAAAATATCCCACAAGTCCTCCTGTAAATGTGGGAAAGCCTTCAACCCTCGGAGTCTTGTATTTGGCAAGAATTTCCCTCAAGGTCTCATTTGGATGCTTTACATTTCTTTCTTCTATTAAAGCCTTGTTTCCTCCATTGTTTTCCTTGATTAACAGCTTGCCATCAGAACAGGTTATCTCCAGCTTAGGATTAAATCCTAAGAAAGTATATCGTCCCCATGTTTCTGATTGGCTTGCGCTTTCTAACAGATAGCATTGATTACTTGTGTTTCTGATAATTCTCATAACCTCTATTGGGGTGTAGCCGTCGGAAAGCATTTCAATCATTACAGGGATTCTTTTGTAATCTCCCTTTTTAGATAAATTTCTTACCTCATCAATACTAGGATGCATGGTAAGCCTCCTTTATGTCCTTAACAAATCTGCCAACTTCCTTTGGTGAATCCTTACCATATTTTTCAATCATACGAACAATTGCCGAACCAACGATGGCGCCATCGGAAATACCTGCCATAGTAGCTGCCTGTTTCGGATTTGAAATGCCAAAGCCTACTGCACATGGTACATCAGTATTCTTTCTAACGCGCTCTACCAAATCTTTAATATTGCTGTTTATCTCTGCTCTTGTTCCTGTAACTCCAAGGCTGGATACCACATAGATAAATCCCTTTGCTTCCTTTGCAATCATATCGATTCGCTCCTTTGATGTAGGGGCAATCATAGATATAAAATCAACATCATATTCCATTGCAACCACCTCAAACTCAGCCTTTTCCTCAAAAGGAACATCTGGAAGAATTATTCCATCAATACCTGCATTCTTACAATTTGCAAAGAATCTATCCTTGCCATAAGAGAAAACCACATTGGCATAGGTCATAAATACAAGTGGTATTTTTACTGTTTCCCTAAGCTCTGCAACCATACCAAAAATATCATCTGTAGTAATTCCATTTAAAAGTGCTCTAATATTTGCACCTTGAATTACAGGTCCTTCAGCTGTAGGGTCAGAAAAAGGAATACCAAGCTCAATTAAATCTGCACCATTTGCTTCCATCTCTATAACAAGCTTCTTAGTTGTCTCCAAATCAGGGTCACCGCATGTAATAAATGGAATAAATGCCTTCTTATTGTTAAATGCTTCTGCTATCTTACTCATGGATATCCTCCCCTCTGTAACGTGCTATTGCTGCACAATCCTTGTCGCCTCTTCCTGAAACTGTAACAATGATAATCTGATCTTTATTCATTGTAGGTGCAAGCTTCTTCGCATATGCGATAGCGTGGCTTGACTCGATTGCTGCAATGATTCCTTCTGTTTTGGCAATATACTCAAATGCCTCTACCGCTTCCTCATCTGTTACCGGTACATATTTTGCTCTGCCGATATCATGAAGATATGCATGCTCTGGTCCAACTCCTGGATAATCCAAGCCAGCAGAAATTGAATAGACAGGTGCAATCTGACCATATTCATCCTGGCAGAAATATGATTTCATTCCATGGAATATACCAATCTTTCCTGTATTTACTGTTGCTGCTGTCTCAAATGTATCAATGCCTCTTCCTGCGGCCTCACAACCTATAAGCTCAACTCCCTCATCATTAATATAGTGATAAAAGCTTCCTATAGCATTACTTCCACCACCAACACAGGCAATAACAGCATCAGGCAATTTTCCCTCTGCCTCAAGAATCTGGCTTCTGCTTTCCTTAGAAATAATAGCCTGGAAATCTCTTACGATAGTTGGAAATGGATGAGGTCCCATTACTGAACCAAGGCAGTAGTGTGTGTCATCTATTCGGCTAGTCCATTCTCTCATAGCCTCTGAAACTGCATCCTTAAGTGTGGCTGTACCTGATGTTACAGGAATTACCTCTGCTCCAAGAAGTCTCATACGATACACATTAAGAGCCTGTCTTTCGGTATCTTCCTTTCCCATAAAAACAACACAGTCCATGCCAAGTAAAGCTGCTGCTGTAGCTGTTGCAACACCGTGCTGACCTGCACCTGTTTCTGCAATCAGTCTAGTCTTTCCCATCTTCTTTGCAAGAAGTGCCTGTCCTAGTACATTGTTAATCTTGTGGCTTCCTGTATGGTTCAAATCCTCTCGCTTAAGATAAATCTTGGCACCACCAAGGTCTTCAGTCATCTTCTTAGCATAATATAGAAGGCTTGGTCTTCCAGCATAATTATTAAGAAGATCTGTAAGCTCCCTGTTAAACTCTGGGTCATTCTTATAATGATTGTAGGCTTTCTCCAGCTCAATTACTGCATTCATAAGTGTCTCTGGAATATACTGTCCACCATGTACACCAAATCTTCCATTGCTGTTTTCTGCTACTTCATCTTTTCTAACTGCTACTTCATCTTTTCTAACTGCTTCTACAAACTGCTTCATTTTATTCTTATCCTTATGACTATCTGTCTCAATACCAGTGCTGACATCCACTGCGTATGGCTTTGTTATCTCGATGGCATCTGCTACATTTTCCTTATTAAGACCACCTGCAAGAATAAATGGTCTATCAAGATATGTAAGAAGTTTCAAATCTTTGATTGGAACTCCATCGCCGCTTCCTGCATCAATCATAATCATATCTGCTGCTGACTTTTCTGCCTTAATTAATTCTTCTGGAGAATTAGCATTAAAGGTCTTGATAACAGGAATATTGTTATCCATAAGCTCTTTGATGTAATCCTCATCCTCATGACCGTGAAGCTGCGCCACATCAATAATGTTTTCTGTGTAAAGCTCCTCCACTGTGCTTGTAGGCGCATCCACAAATACACCAACAGCCTTGATTTCAGGATTAAGAAGGCTTTTTAGTTTCTTGGCCTGAGCCTTAGATACATTTCTTCTACTCTTATCATAAAATACAAAGCCAATGTATTCTGGCTTTAGCTCATTAGCATTTTTGATATCTTCTTCTCTTGTGAGTCCACATAGCTTTATGTTTGTCATCTTAATGTCCCCCTTAATTCTGCTAGTTTAGTTTTCTTATCAGTAGCTCTCATAAGTGTTTCACCGATTAATACCGCATTTACCTTGGCATCTTGTAATGCTTTTACATCATCACCTGTACTGATCCCACTTTCTGATACAAAAATTATGTTTTCAGGAATCATCTGTCGTAAGCGTTTACTGTTTGATGTATCTACTGAAAAATCCTTAAGGTTGCGATTGTTTACACCAATTACCCTAGCCCCTGCAGCTACTGCCATCTTTATTTCTTCTTCATCATGGGCTTCAACTAAAGCGCTGATTCCAAGCTCATCGCAAATCTTAATATAGCTTGCTATCTGCTCTTTCCTTAGAATGGCACATATAAGCAGCACTGCCTTTGCACCAAGTAGCTTGGCTTCGTAAATCATGTATTCATCTACAGTAAAATCTTTTCTGATGCATGGAATATTTACCGTATTTGCGATAGCCTTCAAATACTCATCACTTCCTAAAAACCATTTAGGCTCTGTTAGAACTGAGATACAATCCGCTCCTGCTTCTTCGTATTCTTTTGCAATACTTAGATAATCAAATTTCTCTGCAATTATCCCCTTTGATGGAGATGCCTTTTTGCACTCACAGATAAAAGCGATATCGTCTTTACGAAGTGCTTTTTCAAATTCAAAATTCCCCTTGGGAAGGCTTAGAGCCTCTTCCTTTATCACATCAAGTGATTTATTTTTCATTCTCTCAGCAACCCTTGTTTTAGCATGCTCAGCTAATTGATCTAGTATATTCATAGGCTCTCCTTAGCAAGCTCCACTTACAGCATTTGAAATCTCATCTATCTTATCCTCTGAAATCTCGTTACTTACAAGAATTAGCTTTTCTAGTGTCTTAAGCGCCTTGCCAGAATCAATTATCTCCTTAGCAAGCTCTACACCGTCCTTAAAGCTATCAGCCTTACCGCCAATATAAAGTGCTGCACCTGCATTAAGTAACACAGCATTTCTCTTGTGACCCTTTGCTCCATTTAGGATATCCTTTGTAATCTTGGCATTTTCCTCTGGTGTGCCACCCTTTAAATCATCCTTTGAGCATTTCTCAAATCCAAAATCCTCAGGAGTGATTGTATATGTTTTGTACCATCCATCATTAATCTCACAAATCTTAGTATCAGCTGAAAGAGAAATCTCATCCAACTTATCCATACCGTACACTACCATTCCTCTTTTTACTCCCAGATTTATTAAAACCTGTGCAAGTGGCTCAACCAGATATTCATCATACACACCAAGAAGCTGCATTGAAGGTGTAGCAGGATTTGTAAGAGGTCCTAGTATATTAAATACCGTTCTAAATCCAAGTTCTTTTCTGATAGCACCTACATATTTCATTGATGTGTGATACTTCTGTGCAAAGAAGAAGCACATTCCCACCTCATTCAATAGCTCTACACATTTCTCCGGGCTTTGATTAATATTTACTCCAAGGGCTTCTAGGCAATCTGCTGTTCCACAAAGTGAAGATGCTGCTCTGTTACCGTGCTTTGCCACCTTCATACCTGCAGCTGCAGCAACTAATGCTGATGTTGTAGAAATATTAAAGCTATGTGCGTTATCTCCACCAGTTCCTACTATCTCAAACACATCCATACCTGTGTTTACCTTGATAGCATGCTCTCTCATTGCAGCTGCACATCCTGCAATTTCATCTGTTGTTTCCGCTCTGGCACTTTTTGTAGAAAGTGCTGCTAGAAATGCGGCATTCTGTGTTGGAGAAGTCTCTCCCCCCATAATCTCATTCATTACTGTGTAGGCCTCATCATAAGTAAGGTCCTCTTTGTTTACAATTTTTACAATAGCCTCTTTAATCATGTTTACCTCCTATTAAAGGCTTCCCCTTTTTAGGTGGAAGCTGTCAGCGCAGCTGACTGATGAGGGTTTCTATCATACTTTTGTATAAAAAAAGTCCTTGATAGAAACCAGTTTCTAGTTTCTATCAAGGACGAATAATCTAATCCGCGGTGCCACCTTGAATTCATAGGCTAGCCTATGCTCTTACAGGATACCATCATACCCCTGGCTACTAACGTAAGCCTTACGTCGTGCAATACTCTGAACTTAATCATTTCCTCACGCCCTCAGGAGTCCATTCCCTAATTGCTATCATACCGCATCCCACCATCGCGGCTCTCTACCATGAATCACAAAGAGGTACTCCTCTCCCTCATCGGTTTAATACTTTATTGTGTTGAAGTAACTATACCATTTGGAATATTTGTTGTCAACAATTATTTTTTTTATTATTTATTACTAACTCAACAAGCACAGTCCACACACCTGCTATGCCTAATTGGATTCTTCTGTCACAGAGCTAACGTATTTAATGGATTTAGCGAACCTCTTGTGAAAGAATTCCTTGAAATTTGGTACATTTCTGTCACAAACACCCTAATAAATCCATTGTTTTCGCCTTCCCTGTGACAGAAATTCACTATATTGCTTACTTTTCTGTCACAGCATCCCCTACAAGCCTTATATTTTCGTTTTCCATGTGACATAATTATTTATTTCCTACCTTAAATCGATATTTTCCCTTTCCCTTACCTTGGACTGGTGTGATAATATCTAAATCTTTCATTAGTTTGATAATCTTATGTGCTCTAACCGATTTTATATCAAGCACATGCTCTACATCAGACCTCCCAAAATACTCGCAATCAACTAGTTCCATATACAATTTGATTATTTGCTTTTTTGAAATATTGGAAATTGTGTCAAGTTCATTTCTGTCCTTAATAGTTTTATTAAATATATTATTTATATAAGCTTCTCTCGCATCAATGTTCACTTTTTCATCACGAATGTTCACTTTTTTGATTTGAATATTCTCTTTTTTCATTCAATGTTTTATTTTTCTCAAAATTATACTTTCCACTTATATGCATTTCTCTATTATGCAACTCATTGTTTTCATCTAGCAAAAGATTTCTAAGAAAAATCTCAACATACTCTGTTGTCTCATGAATACCTTTTGGCAAATTAGAATAATTTGCCCTTACTAGCGCATTCCTAAAATACCATGCATTTTCAGCATATATATCATTGGTAGCATCAAATCCCAAAGTTCTTAAATACTTAATAAAAAATACAGCAGTAGTTCTTGTGTTTCCTTCTTTAAATACATGAATCTGCCAAAGATTGGATACAAATCTAGCTAAGTGTTTTATTACTTCATTAATCTCTAACCCCTTATACGAAAACTCACGCTCAACTGATAAATCATATTCTAGGGTTTCTTTTAAATCTAAAGCGCTTCCGTAAGTGACAGTGTCTCCATCTAAAACCCATTCTTTTTTTGTGACATTATAATCTCTAATTGTTCCAGCGTGCTCAAATATTCCACTAAAAAGCCTTTTATGGATTGAAAGATACTGGTTAGGCGTAAATGTAAAAGCATTTTCAGATAATATAGCAGCTATTCTTGCAGAAACTTTATCGGCCTCCTCCACTCTACTATCATCTTCTTTTACAGGCTTATGTTCGTAATAAGTATTTAGTAACTCTTGCGCTTCTTCAAAAGATATTTCTCCTTCGATATTTCGAATAGCAGTATCTTTCAAATAGTCAGATGTTTTCAAACCATCGACAGCTTGTAGTCCGATAGCCGTATTCCATGCATTGCCTTTTTCTCTTTTGCTAGGCTCTAACTGCTTATAATATTCTTCAAATGGATCGCGTTCCATAGAAACCTCCAATATAAAATAAAAGAACAATTATTCTTCATCAAAATAAATATCCTCAAAGAACTCTCTATTGGGGCTCTCTAGATATTCTTTGATTGCCTTCAATTGTCTTTTTGTAATACACTCATCATAATGATTACCTTCATAGGTCATATGTAATACAGGATAGCGTTCTTTTGTTCTAAGCATATAATGATTATCAATAAGCCATTGTATAAGTGCTCTTAAATCATCTTTGGAAATATTAGAATAGATTCCGTATTCCTCTACTAAATTCAAATCATATTTAACTATTGTTTTAGCTTCAAAACCCCGCAACACCCCAATCAATACAGTTATACCGAAAAATCTTCTTTCACTAATATGTTTTAATGCTAAAATTACATTTTTTACCAATTCATGCAAATCATTCCCTTTATAGGTAATGAGCTCATTAATCTTTTTCTTCCTAGAGATATCAATTCTATCACTAGATTCGTTTTCAGAATCAGAATTTGATTTATCTGTTTTTTTCTCAGTATTTAATATATTTACCTTTTCTGGCGCCATATTCATTAGAGTATAATAATCCATACTACTAATCATATTATTACATCCAGAACCATTAGGCTTGTAATTTGTACATCCTAGAAAATATCCATTTTTCCCTTTTCTAACTATAAGATAACCATCTACGCATTTATCACATTTCATTATGGACATTTTTCCAGCAGCAATTTCGTTAGTCATGAAACTACATATCTCTGGCTCATTAGTACACATATAAAGTCTCAAACCATAAGCCCTTTTATACCTAAACTGCAATGGATATCCACATATAGGACAAGTCTTCTTTGTAAATGAACTCTTTACCTCTTCCTCATTCCAAGTGCCATTTAGAACAACGTTCTTATAATCTCTCTTTATTTCTAATAAAAACTCAGATGGATTTTTTTCTGGAGCTATGCAATATACTCTGTTTTTAGTGCGTGTCAATGCCACATAAAATAGTCTCCGCTCTTCGGCATAATCAATAGACCTGTCCCCTTTAATTACAAAAGACAAGACAGGATCATCCTCTATTTTAGAGGGAAAACCATATAGTTCATTTTTACCATTTATTATAATAACGTCATCGTATCCAAGCCCTTTTGATGAATGAACGGTCATAAAAGTCATCTTTAACTTAGGATATTTAACAGAGGTAATCTTTGTTCCCCTATACTGGTACTCAAAAAGACCTGAACGTTCTAACAAATCAGCGTCAAAGCCAAAACGCCCTAGTATCAATATTGTGCCATTTTTTCTATTATTTTCCTTATTGTACGCTAAAATTTGCTCAATAGCTGTTTCAACAGCTTTCGCCATTGCATAATTTTTTCCTGAATATTTATCAGCCCCAGGAATCTTATAATCACTATCATAAGTGTAAATTATTACAGGGTCATCAATTCGCTTAGGTGATTCAAGTGATTTTGTAATCTGAGTAGGATTCTTTTGTATAAATCCCCCTGCTATATCAATAACATCTTGAGCATTCCTATATGTCTTAACGATTTTAAGAAGCTTAGCATAGCCCATCTTTTCTTTAAACTGTGTAAATAATGTAATATCAGACCCGCTAAACGCATATATAGATTGCCAATCATCTCCAACTGCTATTATCTTCCCATCACATACTTCAGAAAGTGCCTTTGTTAAATCAAATCTTTGTCGCGATATATCTTGATACTCATCAACAATAATATACTTAAAATTAAGGCGTTGCTTCATTTCCTTAACTTCTCTTAAGACACGTGCTGACTCATTAATCATATCTTCAAAATCTACAGCGTCATTTTCTTTCAAGTATCTTTGATACTCTAAATAACAATCTTGACATATATTTAAAAACAACCTGGACCTAACATTTTGAGTTGAGTGATACATCCTATCAAATTCCTCAGCAGTATATCCATTTGTCTTAAAATTATGTATAAAGCGACATATAAGATTTATAAGCTTTCTTATATACCTTGACTCCTCTGAAGAAATAAGTTTTGCCATTATTTCCTCATTTGACTTAGGTGTAAGTTCTATTCCAGCCTCTATTAATTGTTCCTTTAAATGTTCTGTAATAGACTTATGATCTTTATACGAAGAAAAAGTATATATAAGTTTAGTATTATGAGTCCTATGGAGCATTACTTTATCATTAACATGTTTCTTATAATTTTCCAAATCTTCTGCTGAAAATAAAGTATTATTTCCATCTTCTGAAATTCCAAAATGTTCAATATATATGACCTCTTCACCCTGCTTAATTAAGAAATCAGGTGTATAAGGGCGTTTCATTCCTGGAATAACATATGGATATTTGGGTTCGTATTCATATTCAACATTATTTAAATATAAGAAATTAGCAATTTCAACTTCTTGATATGACCTAACAATTTCATTTCTGATAGTAACCTTCTTCTTTGTCCTCGTATCAACAATATCTTGCTTGATTTCATCAAAATCACTTTTCATTGTTGAATAATTAGCCTTAGCAATTTTGTTAAAGAAAGCGTTTAAATCATCGCCCTCGTATGGTGCATCAAAATAAGAGGCAAAAAAACGAATCAAATTATTAACCATCGATTCATTCTTCATCACACTCTCTTTAAAATAATCCAAAAGTAGAAAATATAATCGACTTTCATCGACTATATTTAATTTTTCTGGATTATTTATGTTTAGTATTGCATTACCTGTCGAATGAAAAGTTGCAATTGGGCAATCAATTTTTAAAGCCTTATTAATCTTATCTCTAAGTTCTCCAACAGCCTTATTTGTAAACGAAATCACCAAAATATCTTTAGGCTCAATATTTTTTCTTTCAACTAAATATTTTACTTTTGCAGCAACTGTAGTAGTTTTACCTGCACCAGCTCCTGCTATAACCAAACTATAATCTTCATCAGACAGTACGACCTTTCTCTGGTCATCGTCTAGCGATATTACTGGATCAACCTCCCTTAATATATTATCCAAATAGTCTTTTTCAGATATTAATGCTTTTTCCAAATAGTGCTCATTAGAATCATCTATTATCTTTTCTATATTTGTAAAATCTGAAATCACTTCATTTGCCAAATCTTTATCAATATTATTAGTTTGACAATATTGTTCAAGCATGTTGCTATTTTTAAGAACTGTAAAATAATTAATTACCTCTGCATATTCTTTTATAATAGGCAAATATTCACTCTTAGCTACATAATGGCTCATTGATAATAATTCATTAAATCTATTATATAATTCCACAATTTTCACACCTTCTTCTGTAGAAGGTGTGTTAAATGGTTTATTAATCTCTTTTTTTGAAAATAATTTTGAGAATATATTCATATAGTATAATTCACTCCATATAAGTACTCAGTACAATTTTACTATATTTATGATTGAATAAAAAGAAATAGACACGTTTATTATCTACTACTAACTCAACAAGCACGGTCCACACACCTGTTATGCCTAATTGGATTCTTCTGTCACAGAGCTAACGTATTTAGTGGATTTAGCGAACCTCTTGTGAAAGAATTCCTTGAAATTTGGTACATTTCTGTCACAAACACCCTAGTAAATCCATTGTTTTCGCCTTCCCTGTGACAGAAATTCACTATATTGCTTACTTTTCTGTCACAGCATCCCCTACAAGCCTTATATTTTCGTTTTCCCTGTGACATAATTATTTATTTCATACCTTAAATCGATATTTTCCCTTGCCCTTTACTACTTCTTATACAAAACATCATAAAATTCCACAGAATCATATCTGCCATGAATGGTCTCGTACTGGTATTCTTGGAGCTCTTCGATTTTCTTTTCGATGGCATCTTGGCTTAAGGATTTGTCATTAGCATAGTAGCTGGTAGAGCCTGTAGCATTTGCAAGAGCTTCTTCTGTCATTTCATCTTCTGAAGGGTAACCATTGCCATCCAGGTCGTCATAGTTGTCCATTTGGCAGGTGCAATCCTCTACCATTTTGTTATCATGGATTGATAAGAAATCAAGGTAACAAACAATTCCAGCATAATCGGTATTCCAATATCTAATGCAGTTCTTCTTTGGTGAATATTCATAGTCAGCAACACCACCTGCTCCATAGCCAAATTCATCACCAAAAGGAACTACATGACCATCCTTGTAGGTGTAAAGATATAGATAATAACCATAATTATCTACTACAAGCTCAGGCACATCATCCTCATCTATGTATATAAGATTATAGCTATAATCTCCATCAAGATTAGTGATGCGGACAACCTGATTGTAGGCATCATTCCATGTATTATAGACAGCTGCCTCATTATCGCCTAAGAGATAGCTCTTCACATTAGGAATGTTTAATTCTTCTGTATAATAATTGCTTAGCCACTCAGATGCATCCTTTAGATAATTGTAGCCAGCTTCATCATAGGAAACACCATATTCGTACAATCCAACATGATCCTTACCATCACTGCCTTCTGCTATAACCACAATATCATCAGCACCATCTGCAGTAAAATCAAAGATTCCAACTGCTTTTACTGTTGTGAAATGCTCCTGATTAGCAAAATTATCTCCAAAGTAATTTCCAAGCCAAGACAGGCGCTTACCATCAACTGTGACAATCATATTGGCTTCATCCCCAGACTCAGGATTTCCTTGATATGTAATGAAGCGCCCTGGGGTATCAATCCCTGGAACATTGATATCAAATGTTTGGGCTTCATCATTGCCAACTTCCCAGGCCCACACATTGGAAATCATCTTATAAATATCACCATTTTTTTCAAATGTTAATTCGATGTCAGGAGTTTCCCATACATGCCAATCTACATCTTCGTTAGTATCGTTATGTAATTGGATTATATACAAATCCCCTAGCTTCTTTCCGCTAATGCAAGAATAAGACATCCAATTAGAATCTCCATGTAAAGAATAATAAGAATCATAATCCTTTACATATTCAAAGCCAATCTGCTCTTTCATATCCTCATACTGAACTCCAGCATGAGACTGAACAAACTGCTTAATATCATCTGCCCTAAGAACAACCAAATCCCCACATTCTTCATCTAAGGAAGCTTGCTTATAAAAAGCATCCTTTTCTTCCTCGGAAACATCAGTAGCACCAATTCCTGCTCCGTTATATAGTACTTCGCTCCAGTCAATATCATTTACACTGTTAAATGGTCGTACTAAAAATCCATTGTACTCTGTAGTACCAAATAACTCCGTAAATGAATCTAGTTCCTCCTGTGTAAGCTCAACAGCTTCCTCGGATTCTTTGATATCACTAGCCTGTATTTCCGAAGTGGCAGATTCTATCCCCTGATTCTTATTACCGCAGGCTGTCAGCACAGCTAACATAGAAATGGCTAATATAACTACAATTCTTTTTTTCATATATTATTGTAATCCCTTTACAAAATTCTGTACGGCTTCAACCATAAGATCCATGTGCTTGCCATAGCAGTGATCATCATCCTTTATAAGCTCTAACTTGCAATTAGCAAATTTCTTTGATGCATCAATGGCAAATTCAACAGGTACAGTATCATCCGCATCACCGTGAACGATAAGTACAGGGCCTGTGAATTTCTTCATGGCTGCATCTAAATCGATTGACTGTGCTACTCTAATATAGTTACCGTTAAGTGTACGACCATCCCATGATACTAATTCATCTGGAATATGCTCTGGGTCGAATGGCTGACCTAAAAGCATGCCGGCCTTTGCACCGTCAATAATGACGTATGCAGGTGAAAGTGGCATAAGAGCCTTGATAGTATCTCTTTCCATTGCAGCAGCAAGTGTAACTGCAAGACCGCCCTGTGAATGTCCGCAGATGTAGAGGTCTGTAACGAAGTCAAGCTTCTTTGCATAATCAACTACTGCAAGGATGTTATTGAGCCACTTGTAAAGATTGTGCTCTCTGAACTCTCCCTCGCTCTTGCCGTGACCAAATAAATCTACACGAAGTGTAGCAACTCCGATTTCATTAAGTCCCTTTGCTACTGCAACGATATGATCTTCCTCAATATGTCCTGTAAAGCCATGAAATACAAGACAAAGTGGACACTTTTCTGCTCCCCCTTCTGGCATATCCAAAATTGCGTTTAGTTTAATTCCATCATCAATAATATACATTTTCCTTTTTCTCCTAATAAAAAATTTTTCAACGTTTATATTCTATTACATTTAAAATTGTATTTCACCTTCAAAATACATATAATTGCCTTATAAACTTTTAAGGAGAAGGCTATGGAATCACTTACAACAAGAATCAACCTGAATAATGGTACTGCAATTCCAATGTTTGGATATGGTACCTACAAAATCAAAGACTCAAATGAAGCCTACAATTCTGTAAGGCTTGCATTGAAAAACGGCTATCGTCATATCGATACTGCTGCTTTTTATGAAAATGAAAAATTCGTTGCTAATGCTATAAAGGATTTTATGGAGGAAAGCCACACTAAGCGTGAAGATATTTTTGTTACCAGCAAGGCTTGGAAAACAGAGCTTGGCTACGACAAAACTCTTGCTGCCTTTGAAAAGACTATGAATGAAATGCAGATGGATTACCTGGATTTGTATTTAGTTCATTGGCCAGCATCTTATGCCTTTGATGATGATTGGGAAAATACAAACAGACAGACCTGGAAGGCCATGACCGAGATTTACAAATCTGGTCGTGTTAAAGCAATCGGCGTATCAAACTTCCTTACACATCATTTGGATACTATTATAGATATGGAAGTAACACCTGCGGTAGATCAGATTGAGGTTAACCCAGGATTTTTACAGAAGGATACAGTAGATTACTGTAAAGAGCATGGAATATTGGTGGAAGCATGGAGCCCTCTTGGAAGAGGCAAATCTCTTGCTCACCCATTACTTGAAGAGCTTGCTAATAAATACGGAAGAACTGTTGCTCAGATTATTCTTCGCTGGGAAGTACAGCACGACATTGTGCCTCTTCCAAAATCTGTCAATGAAGACCGCATCATACAAAACGCTAATGTGTTTGACTTTGAGCTTTCAGATGATGACATGTCAGCAATTGATGAAATTCCACCTTACGGAAACAGCGGACACAGTCCTGATCAGCCATAAGTAAAATTTTATTACCCTCATCCGTCGACTGCGTCGACACCTTCCCCCTAAAATAGGGGGAAGGCTTATTTTTTACATAAAGCTTGCGAAAAGTGAGGCAAACACTACGGTGATAACGCCTGCTACTGCAATAGAAAGTGAACTCATGGCACCTTCTACATCACCAAGCTCCATGGCCTTTGCTGTTCCAATAGCATGAGCTGCTGTTCCAAGTGCCAAGCCCTTAGAAATAGGCTCTTTGATTCTAAAGATTTTACAAATCAATTCTCCAAAAATATTTCCAAGAACACCTGTAATAACAATTACAGCAACAGTGATGGTAACATATCCACCAAGCTCTTCTGATACACCCATGCCAATAGCTGTGGTAATTGACTTAGGAAGAAGTGTTACATAATTAGCATGTGACAAGCCCATCATCTTAGCCAATACAAAAACTGTAACAAGGGATGTGATAACACCTGCAAATACACCAAGTAATACTGCCTTAGCATTGTTCTTAAGTAGCTCCCATTCCTCATAAAGTGGAATGGCAAGACATACTGTTGCAGGAGTAAGCAGCCAGCTTAGATACTTAGCGCCTTCGTTATATGTCTCGTAGCTGATGTTACAGCTTATAAGCACAATGATTGTTACTATTATAGAAATTAGCAGTGGGTTAAGGAAGCCATAACCAAATTTTCTCTTAAGCTTTGCTCCGATTGCATAGGAAATCAAACTAATGGTAACCCCTGCATAGGCGCTGTTTTGCATAAACTCTGTCATTATTTTCCCTCCTTTGCACTGCGTCTAATGATTGCCTGAGAAATAAGACCTGTTGCACCCATAACTGTAAATATGGTAATCACGGTAATTACAGAAACTGGAAGAAGCACTGGCTCTAATACATTCCATGAAGACATAAGCCCAACACCAGCGGGAATAAACATTACAGGCATAATCTCTATCAAAAATCTACCTGTCTCCCTAACCTGACTAAGTTTAATCACTCCTGTTAACAGGAATATAAACATAAGCACCATTCCATAGATGCTGGCAGGAATAGGCAGTGGCAGAACTGCTTTTAAAATCTCACCCATTAATGAAACTGCCAGAATAATTAAAAACTGTTTCAAATATTTCATATTAAAATCTTCCTTCAAAAAATTAGGGCTCGGTATTTTACCCCAAGCCCCAATACATTATACTACTTATTTAATTATTTATTGTCTTTTTTTACATACCAGGCAAAATCTCATTACTCTAACCTTTGCCTAGCTACAAGCTCAGCAAAATTTCCATTTTTTTCTATAAGCTCATCATAAGTGCCGGACTCCACAATTTGCCCCTGGTCAAGGACCAAAATCTTATCACAGTGTTTGATTGTGGATAGTCTATGGGCCACAACTATTCTGGTACATCCCATAGAATCAAGGGCTTCTGACACTTGCTTTTGGGTGATATTATCAAGGGCTGATGTTGCTTCATCAAATATTAAAAGCTTTGGCTTATTAGCTATGGCTCTGGCTATCATTAGACGCTGCTTTTGACCGCCTGATATTCCACCCTGCCCTTCAGAAATAACAGTAAACATTCCCATTGGCATGCTTTTAATGTCATCAGCCACCTTTGCAGTCTCGGCTGCTGCCCAAGCCTCATCCATTGTTAGATTAGGATTAGTAATTACGATATTTGAATATATGTCTCCCTGGAACAAGCCCCCATCCTGGGTAACAGTTCCAATATTTTTTCTTAAAGAGCCTAAATCAAGTGTTGCCATATCCCTACCATCGTAATAGATTGCTCCACTTTCCGGTGTTTCAAACCCCAATAGCAGCCTGATTAAAGTAGATTTACCACAGCCTGTTCTTCCTACAATTGCCACATAATCTCCTGCATTGATTTTGAGTGACAGGTCTTTAAGCACAAATGGTGTTTTATCAGAATATCTAAAGGATACATCGGCTATCTCCACATTTCCCGATATGTTAGTAACAATTTCTCTGTCTTCAGAAACTTCGGGTACTGTTTTTAAAAATGGTTCTGCCATTTTAAGTATAGGGTCTATCTGTGCCATAGAAATAGCCAGATTAGAAAATGAATTAAATGCTCCCATCAAATATCCATAGGCCACTGTAAAACCTAAATATTCAGATTGATTTACACCGGTTGTAACTGCAATGTAATAGATAATAATAGTTGAAAATAAACTTATGGCAGTATTAATAACATTACTTACCTTAAGTAATGTTGGAGGATTATATTGAAGTGCAGCCTTATCTGAATAAATATTTAACCATCTTGCAAAAGCTCTTTTTTCTGCCCCGGCTAATTTGATTTTTTGAATTCCAGTAATCAAAGAATAGCTCATTCCTTCTTCTTTGGCTGTATTTTCCCTAATTATTTTGCTCACTCTAATTTGAAGTAAAGTTGTAATTAGTGAAACCCCCACTGTAATAAGAATTATAATGGAGGATGGTACCACTAAGCCTGGAGCATATCTAAAAATCTGAGTCACATTTAAAAGTGACGCTATAGCTGTAAAGCCTGTTGTTACAAAAATATCCTGAAGCAGTTGGCAAAGCTCATTAACAGCCATGCTTCTGCTTTTTAATTCTCCCGGGCTATAGTTTCTATGAAAGCTTACAGGTAAAGATATTATTCGCATTATCATAGCCGACTCTACTGCCACAGAAGTTTTTGTATTCAATCTTCCTGAAAGTAGCTCAGTTATAGTTGAAATCAGATGGGTAGAAAGTGTTATGCAAAAAATAAAAATAGCTGCACAAACAAGGGCTCTTGTACTCCTGCTGTTTAAAACCGGTCCAGATAAAGCAACTGTAATTTTTGTAAGAAACAAACCTACACTACTTACCATCAAACTGGCAAAAAACACAACCATTATATCAGCAGTATTAATATTGCTTTTCATATATATGATTAAATCTGGAATGCCAAGTTTTTTTAAGGGCAATGGTTTATAAAAGCATATTGCTTCATTTTCAAATAAATCTACATTCTTTCTATTAATCCTTACATGTTTTCCTGTATTTGAATCAATATAATAATAACCTTTAAATGCATTAGGTAAAAGTGCCACAGGATTTCTAGAGCCTTTCATAAAACCTAATATAGGACCAAAGGCATCATGATACCAATCTTCTTTCAGCTCTATATCCCTGCGCATCATTCCGTAATGCCTTAGGCAGTAATCAATTTGCTCTAGCCCATCTGATATTTCTTCTGGAATATCCACAGGCTTATAATGATAGTATTTTAAAACTGAATCCAATGCCTGTTTTGTTACTATCCTTTCATCTGTTAGCTTATCTGCTAATCGTTGTCCCAAAACTACCGATGCGATTTTCTGAAAGGATTCCTCTAGAGCCTGCCTGTCTGATTCTCTTCTCTCTTCAATTTGGTCTTCAAACCAGCTTTTCATACATTCCTCACTCATTAGCTATCAAATTCGCATATACGTTACCAGCTTTGATTAATTCATCATGAGTTCCCTGCTCTACAATATTCCCATGATCGATTACAATAATCTTATCGCAATCCCTAATTGTTGAAAGTCTATGGGCAATAACAATACAAGTAATACCTCTATCCTTAATGGACTTTACAACATCATATTCAGTCTTTGCATCTAATGCACTGGTTGCCTCGTCCAAAATTATAATCATAGGGTCCTGGGCCAGCACTCTGGCAATCTCCATACGCTGCCTCTGACCTCCAGATAAATCCCTGCCTCCAGATGTAATCTTGTGGTTATATCCACCAGGCATTTTTAAAATATCATCATGTATCTGAGCATCTCTAGCCGCCAGGATAACTTCGAAATCTTTGATTGAGTCATCCCACATACGTATATTGTTTGCAATAGTATCCTCAAACAATATTATATCCTGGTCTACAACTGCAATAGAGCCTGTCATAACCTCCCTAGGGTACTCATCTCTTCTTTTTCCATCAAATAGAATCTCTCCACTCCAAGGCATGTAAAGACCAGATACTAGCCTTGATATGGTAGATTTGCCACAACCTGAAGCTCCCACTATGGCAATTCTTTCTCCCGAATTTATTGTCAACGAAAAATTCCTAAGTATTGGAGCATCCAGCTTTGAATATCCAAATGTAAGATTCTTTATTTTTATATTTCCCTTAAGCTTTGCAAGTGATTGATTATTCACACCTACATTTTCTGCCAGGGCAACATCCTCGGGGTATTCCATTACATCTTCTATACGCTCCATGTTAGTTCGCATTTCCTGTATAGTTTGCCCTGCATTTATCAAAGTATTTGCAGGCTCTATAAAGGATGTAATAAGTCCCTGAACCATAAAAACAGCACCTAAGGTGAAGTTTCCCCTCATTACCAAATAAATGCCCAAAACTAAAACTACATAATTGGCGATTGTATTAAAAAATACAGGTATGCCACCCCAGAATAGCTCTGTCTCCTCTGCAAGTATCTTTTGAGAATTAACCGAGGCCTGATACCCTGCCCACTTTTTGAAAAAACCAGTTTCAGCCCCACTTGCCTTAATGGTTTCAATCATATCGATACCACTGGCTGTGGTAGATTCCAGTTTTCCAATATCTCGCATTTCAACCCGGGCTATATTTATTCGCTTATTAGAAATAATCCTACTGACTATTATGTTCAAAACTACAGTGCCAATTCCCACAATTGTCAGCATAATATTCTGTTTTAATAACAATACCAGATAGAAAATCATCATACAGGTATTAATCAACAAAGGGGCAAATGTATTAACAAGTGTACTGGCAATAGACGAATTAAGAACCACTCTTCCCTCTATATCTCCTGCCAATCTTTGGGAGAAAAAATCCATAGGAAGCCTAAGAACCTTCCACATATAAGAGCAACTTCCTATAGCTGCCATTTTTCCGTTAATTTTTAGGGAATATATTGTTTTGCCCCACAAAACCACTATGTGAAGTATTGCAAAGATTACTAATATGGTGATAAATGAATTAAGCCACTCTCGATTTATTCCTGTTAGAATTCTGTCTAAATATATTTTTGAAAACACCGAATCAAATATTCCAAATAGATAGGCAATAGCAGTTGTTAGCATTGCAAATAATACCATTGCCCCTGTCCCAACCATTCGCTTTTTAACAAATGAAATGATACTTTTCTTTTTTCCAGATGGCACAAATTCCTTAGATGGTGTCAGTATAATTGCAACACCGGTAAATGAATCATCAAATTCCTTATAGCTTATACATATACTTCCCCTTGCAGGGTCATTTATATACACTTTGTTCCCCTTAAAGCCATTAAGCACAACAAAGTGATTCATATTCCAATGTATGATACATGGAAATTTATCATCGTTTTTTAATTCTTCTGGGGAGCATTTAAAAGCTTTTACATCGAACCCATAAGATACTGCCGCTTTATAGATATTTTGGGCATTAGAACCATTTCTTGAAATGCCACAATCAAGACGTACTTGCTCTAATGGCACCCATTTTCCATAATATGCCATGACCATAGCAAGAGCAGCTGCACCACATTCTAGCATCTCTAGCTGTAATATAACTGGAACCTTTGCTACACCATTTGTTATTGTAGGTGGAATCTTTTTATTAGCCATAATTTCACCTATCCTCAAACAAAAACTGTATTGGTCTAATTTCCTCTATAACTATGCTGGCATCATATTTGCCATCTGCAAGTGGAATCCTGGTGTGTGCTACAGTTCTTCCAAAAGCATCAGTATCTACTGAAGAAATTACATACTCCTGCCCTGCTATTTCAACCTTAGTCCCTGCCTCTATATTGGAATCTTTATTTTCATCTCCGGTAACCACAATGCTGGCCTCCCCTTCAGTGATGATTGCCGAACCATCCACAGTGGTTGTTAGCTTACCAACAGATGCCCAGGCAATAAATCCAACAAGAATAAGCATCACAATAAAAAGCACAAGCCATATACTAGGATTTGTCACCTTTAGGTAATCCGTTAATTGCTCAGGCGAAGATATTCTATCCATCGTCTTTTTCCTGAAAATTGAATTTTCCATAATCCACCCCACTATATTTGAATATATAGATTATCTCATACTTCTTGCCCTAAATTTCAATATTCATAATAGTTTCACAAATCCACATGCTCTTCAACATTTACAGTAACTGTATCATTATTTACTCTGTGGTCAAATCTACTTCTACTTTTTCTTTTCCACCTTCATCATCAGGCCACAGCAAAAGTGACTTAACTTCAGAAATATCTATAACCCTATCAAATGCTCTAGCGCAAACTGCGTACTGCTCTGTTTCATCTGTAAAGCCATCTGTGCCACCGTTTGCTACATAAGGCATTCTTGTGCCATCCTTCATAACAAAACCAGTAAACTCTGGAATACCAATGGAATCTTCATTCTTTTCTACTGGCTTATTTACTTTATAATTAACAGTTATTGATACTGGTGAAATATCAATTGTAGTAATCGTGCAATTGCTGTTTGGGACATCTTTGTTTACTGTAATAGTCTGTCCATTACTTACAGTTGGAAGCTTTAGCTCAAAATCCCATTTGCCTTTTACTAGTTGTTTATACTCTGTTTTTCCTCCATATATTCCAAGGGAAGAAAAATCTACATGAAGAGTATTTCCAAGGATATTATTAACTCCATCCAAAGCCTGCAACTGAATTACATATTCCAAATCACCATTTTCATCTATATAGTGACCAATAAATCCATCCTGTTCAAGTGGCGTGCCATCTTCATATACACCCATGCCATTGTCATCACTCACGATTCCATCATAGAAAGAGCTGCTTCCATTTAACCATGATGCCTCAGAAGCTTTGTCATCACCTAAGTAATAATCCACCTCAGCCCCTGGCTCCTCCTTGTCAGATATGTTTAATCCTGTGACTTTAAATGAAACATAAGCAAATTTATCATCTACAACAACAGCCTCAGGGGCGATTGTTACCCCCTGATCCGTCACCTGATAAGATGAATAATCTGTCAGCTCCGGATATACGATAGCCTGCCCCTGTTCAGTTAAAGCCTGCTGCTGAGTATCCGTTGATTTAAGTGTTCCGCTCATTCCTCTACCCCAGAAATGATGAATAGCTGCTACTGCTGTTGCACTTGCAAGTAATACCAAACAAATGCATGCTACAAATGAAAGCGGCTTATGAAATTTTAAAACCTTTTTTTCTTCTGTATATTTATATGCTTTTGCCAAAACAGTATCGTCTATTCCAACCATGCTTAAATACAAATCTCTACTTTTCATGATGCTAAATATCCCTCCCTTACAAGTCTTTTTTGAAGCTTTCCCCTTAGTCTGCTAAGAGTAACTGATACATTATTGCTAGTCATATTAAATTTCTTTGCAATTGAACTGATATCCTCAGTATAGAAATACCTACATGAAAAGATATAAGCTTCCTTTTGAGGTAACGTATTTACGAAGTCCCTGATAATGCTAGAAAGCTCAGAGCCAAGAATTGTTCCTTCCACATCACTAGAATCAGGAATACATTCCTCAAGCTCATCTATTACTTCTGCAATTGCACCGCCACCTCTTTTCTTAGCCGTCATATTCTCATATTTATTAAATGCAATATTACGAGTAATTTTTCCTAAAAAGATTCTAAAAATCTGCGGTCTTGTAGGTGGAATTCTTTTCCATGCTTTCATATAAGTATCATCAAGAGTTTCTTCCACATCCTCCGGACACTTTAAAATATTTCCTGCTATGGATGCCAGATAATTGCCATACTTAATATCAGTCTCTTCAATCGCCTGTTCATTACGATTAAAATATAACTCTATTATCTCCTCGTCTCTCATTGTTGCTCCCTTCGAATTGTTATTTGTAAGCCTTACATCTATATAGACAGGAATAAGATTTGTATATTACACACTATTATAAATTCTTTTCAAAAAAATAAAATGGACTTTTAGGAGGGAAACATCATTCTGTCAAAAATTAATGCTATCATCAGTTAATAGAGACCAATTTTAAAGAGGTGATTTGAGTGAACAAAAAAGAGCAGGACAAATTCGTCAAAGAATTTATCGAAAGAAAACCTACTAGATGTTCTAAGTGCAAAGGACGTATAAGATATATTGGCGCAGGCCGTTATGAATGCTTTGATTGTGGGAATGAAGAAATCGACGATTTTGGCAAAGTAAAGGACTATATTGACGAGAATGGACCATCCCCTGCCATTATCATATCAGAAAATACAGGTGTTCCAGAAGATATTATAAACGGGATGCTTCGCCAGGGTAGACTTGAAATTCCTGAAGGAAGTGCCGTATATATAACTTGCGAAAGCTGTGGCTGCAGCATTCGCTATGGTAGATTTTGCCCTGACTGTATCAGGAACCGTACTAACAGCCTAAAGGGTGTATTCTTTAATCCAGAGGTTGGAGAAAAGCCTCAGCGCGAAGTTCCAAATCAGGAGGGTAAAATGCACTTCTTTAACTTATCAAAAATCAGGAAATAATAAATAGGCCCACAAATTTATCATTTGTAGGCCTTCAAAGTGTAGCCTAAGCTGCGGTTCTTCTATATAGCCCTAAATGTTAGGCTATTCTTCACTATTCTATTAAGCATAAAATATCCTATTAGCGCTGTTAACATTTCTGCAATTATAAATGTAAACCAGATAATAGATTTGAAAGTAGTTCCTGCGATTACTAGATTTGAAAAAACAAATGCTACAGGAATGACAAGCACAAACTGTCTTAATATTGAAATGACAAGTGACTGTGATCCTGCATTAAGTGCCATCTCCCCATTTGCTCCCATATTTGAAACAAATGCCGAGTCCACTATGTTATATAGCGCCTGCATCATCATAGATAAAATAATTGGTGTTCCCATTTTTAGCATCAGCTTATTTACTGGTGCTTCCTTCATTGGATTGTTCATTAATACCTCCATACAAAAAGCGTGTGCAACGAGCCGCCATACATACGCTGGACTTACGCTTTCGCTACACACGCTACTTATTTCTAACTATGAAATTTATCAGAAAGTCCCTAGCTTGTCCAAGGACATTTTGCACAAATCTTAATCAAAGCTAATAACGGCTTCAAGCATCTGTACAAATTTCTCAAGCCCTATCTTATCATCCTCTGAGAATCTATCAAGCTTAGGGCTATCAATATCCAGTACACCAACTACCTTTCCATCCTTGTGAATTGGCACTACTATCTCAGAATTAGATGCCGAGTCGCATGCAATGTGCCCTGGAAACTCATGTACATTAGGAACTACAAGTGTCTCATCATTTCCTGCTGCAGTACCGCATACACCCTTGCCAAGTGCAATCCTAATACAAGCCACCTTACCCTGAAATGGTCCAAGAAGTAGCGAACCCTTATTCATCAGATAAAAGCCTGCCCAGTTCAAATCATCCATCGCATCATAAATAATTGCCGATGCGTTTGAAAGCACTGGAATGTAGTTTGGCTCATCCTCTGCTAGTGCCTTTATCTGTTCTGCTAGTAAATTATAATCTGTCATTTTCCCTCCTACATTACACAGCTTCTGCCGTCTCGGCCTTCCATGTTTTCGTCCTTTACATATCTGGCGTTGAACTCCATGTTAATCTCACGAAGCTCCTTCTTGCCTTCAATATAATCATCATACATCTCAGCTAAGCCTGCCATGCAACCATCACAGTTTGCCTCGATATTTCCAAGAGATTCCTTTACAATCTGCTCTCTTTCTTCTTTTGTTGTGTCTTTAATTAAATATGACATAATATATCTCCATTGAATAAAACTATATTTTGTCCAATTATACATCATTTACAGGAAAAGAGCCAGAGAGTAGCATCTCTGGCTCAAATATTCTAAAGGTATTTAACAGCAGTTCCGTAGGCCATAACCTCTGCTGCGCCCTGCATTACAGATGATGATGCATATCTTATTCCTACAATAGCATCAGCTCCAAGCTGTTCAGCCTCATCCACCATTCTTTTAGTGGCAATCTGTCTTGCCTCAACCAGCATGTCAGTGTAGCCTTTGATTTCTCCACCAACAAGTGTCTTCATACCTGCCATAAAATCTTTACCAAAATTTTTTGACTGGACGATTGTTCCTTTTACTACTCCAATCACCTCAAAATTCTGACCTGGGATTGTTTCAATACTTACGAGCTTCATATATTTCTCCTCCTTCTATTTCCTTTAATCTTTGTTTAAGTGCAATAACTGTTCCAACAATCATGGCACCAAAAAGCACAACAATAATAGCAATAAATCCAATTGGTGTATCTGGGTCACTCATAGCTGTCAGGCAGATAAAAATAATCATTGCCAAAAAGAATACTATACTAACAACTGCTGCAATAATAGGCCCCTGCTTACTTTTCTTTATATCAGTTTTGTTTACATCCATAAACCTAATGCCTCCCTTCTCAAGCTTTTTCATTTCCTCAAGATACGATTCAGCCTGTAGATTATCAAAGTTAACATCTGCTTCAATCATTTCTCTGCACATTTCCTTCATCACATCCAGCTCCTGCTGTCTATGTGTAAAATGAGAAATATGTCTATCAAGACAATCCATCATAGAGACTTCGCCAATTTCCAATTTTCTAATTTCTTCTATTGGAACATCCAAACTTCTAAGTAGCTTTATCTTGTTTAAAAGCTCCACATCCTTTAAAGAATATTCTCTATATCCATTGTCTCTATTTCTCTCAGGACTAATAAGCCCCTGCTCCTCATAAAAGCGGATATTCTTTTTTGTAATCCCAACTAGTTCTTCTACTTGATTAATCTTCATGCTGTCTCCACTTGCCTGTTACTACCTGTAGCTCATTTTGCTTCTCAGATAGTAGTCTATTTCTGTCGCACTACTACCTGTAGCTCCATTTTCCTTCTTAGGTAGTAGTCTTTTTCTTTGCTGCTACTACCTATAAGACATTTTTCCTTCTCAGATAGTAGTCTTTTTCTTTGCCACTACTACCTATAAGACATTTTTCCTTTTCAGGTAGTAATCTCTCTCTTTGCCACTACTACCTGTAGCACATTTTTCCCTCTCAGATAGTAGCTTCTCCTAAAAACTCAGTGATTAACCTATTAATTTCCTCTGGCTTGTCGGTGTTTGCATTATGACCTGCACCTTCAATCCAGTGAATTGGCAATCCTGTCTTAGCATGCCAAGCTCTGTTGTATCTTTTAGTGGAGCCTGCCATATCCTTGGTGCCGCATATAAGCATTGCAGGACATGTAATCTCATAAGGTAGCTCTGCTTCAATAGCCTCTACCAAAATCCTGTAGCCGCCGCCTGCAAGACTTGAATATCTTTCCTGGTCACCATCATAGGTCATCATGAACTCTCTCATTAAGGCACGTCCGTATTCAGTAGTTGCCACCCCATTTGTACCCTGTCTCAATAGTGTCTTCCAAGGATAATAGCGATACACAGGAGTCATTCTATGAAGTAGCCACAGCTCAATTCCTGTATAGTACTGTCTTTGCAATGGAGCCGAATCAATGGATACAAACCCAACAGCCTTATTAGGAAATAACTGCATAAACATTTGGCCCAAATATCCACCCATGGACTGTCCAATAATAACAGGCTTGTCAAAACCATTCTCCAAAAGAATTTCATTTAGCCATGTAGCTTTATCTGCCAGAGAAAAATCCATATCAAAAGGATAAGAAACAGCATGTGCCGGCGCATCCCATACAAAAACAGGATACTTACCTTCAAAATATTCAATCTGCTTGTCAAATAATCTATGATCCGCAGTTAGCCCCGGTAAAAACACCAGCTGCTTGTCCTGATTCGTTCCATCAGGATTAATCCAATAATGAATTTGTCCACACCTTGTGCTATAAATCTTCTCTAACATAAGATTCTGTCTCCATATCCTTTGAATACATCCTATATACTAAAGCTGCAAGGATAAATACAATCACTAATAACACAATTTCTAACACTAAGCTTGAAGTATATCCAGCCAAAAGTACTGTTATAAAGTCTAAGCCTGCATGAAGTGCAATGGCTAAAAACAGTAACTGCAACTTTTTGCCCTTCACTGCCTTATAAACTATATAGGATAGACAGATATGTAAAGTGATTGCAACAACTCTCTCAACCCCTGCCAAATAAAAATCTAATGAGCTAGTCGTCCAAAGTAAGGAAACCTGTTTTAAGGTTTGAGCCTTTACCTCATCATCAAGTGAAGCTAACATTGGTTCAAAGCTTCCTGTATTAATCATTATTGATGTAATCAGATTTGAAATTGATGTTAAGCCTACAATGATAATAGCCTCTATTCCGCCGTGACCAACGCCATACATTAATGCATTAAGTTTATTGAGTTCCTTCTTTTTAAAGAGATTCATGGATGTGAAGCGCCCCAGCTCTTCAAACACACCTGCTGCAAGTCCACCATAAACAGCCTTCACTAAAAGATTTCCTGTTAATGCTTCACCAAATTGTTTAATCATAACAACATGAAGACATTGCTCTAACACAAGTGCGAAGATAATAAATGTAGCAGCTCCAATCCCAAACCAAAGCATGTCTGCCTTTAGTTTAAGAAATGCATAAACCATAAGTCCCATTGGAAGCCCAACTGCCACTATAAAAGCAAAGCACATTCCTATAATTGATAATGCAGGTACTGTTCCCATAACAGCCTCCTTTAAAAGAATTAGTTTTAAGACTTGGCCTTGTCTATGCCTTGAATATAAACCTTCCATAAGGTGGAAGGTCAACATAATTTTTTAATTTATAAATAATCTACAATTCTTTTAAAGTATACCATAATCTATATAAGATTTTTAGATATGCATCCCTTAAAGATTAAATAGTTTTTGGGATGCATAATGAATCATAGCCATGCATCCTATTAAAAAAAAATTGACTCTTGGGATGCATGTAGAATAAAAAAAATGCATCCCTCCCAACAAAATTGTCTTTAGGGATGCATTTTAGCATTTCACTAACCACCATAAAGCTCAATTAGCAAGAAATCATCTTCTTTGCAAAAGCCTCTGCCTCAGCCATCTGTTTTTCATTTGGCTTATTCTTAGCATAGCAGGTCTCTTCAGCTACTTCTATGCCCTTTTCCTTAAGAGCATTCTTAATTAAATCAATAGAGTGCTTTGAAATCCAAGATGTTGAAAATACAACAGCCTTCTTTACCTTGCTGCCATCTAATTCAGACAAAAACTTATTCAAACGCTTATCTAAGCCATAAGCATATAAAGCTCCGCCAATGAATAAAACATCAATATCTTCTGTAATCTTGGCGCTGTCCTCATCCACAGAAATAGGAATAACACCAGCACCTTTTCCAATAGCCTCTGCAAGAAGCTTTGTATTTCCTGATTTTGAATAATATCTAACTGCTACCATAATTTACCTCCTGAATCATAATCGATTTTATATACTATTTAATTGTACGCAATTTATATTGTTAATATACATCTCCACTACCTCTATGTCAAGCAATAATAGTAAAAAAGCTATCCTGCATCTATTAAATGCAAGATAGCTTTAAATCACTAATTATATTTAGATTGTTGCTACATCCACAAGAGTGTATTCAGTAGTTGCTGATTCCAGTGATGTTGCAAGAGCAACGGCGGTATCCATAGCAGTAATACAGTTGATGCCTGTCTCGATAGCATTTCTTCTAATCAAGAAACCATCACGGGTCTTATCGCCGTGGCCCTGAGTAGGTGTGTCAATTACAAGGTCGATTTTGTGTCCTAAAATAAGGTCCATTACGTTTGGAGATTCCTGTGTAATCTTGTTAACCTGTCTTGCTTCTACGCCACCATCCTGCAAATACTTTGCTGTAGAGCGTGTTGCGTAGATTGTATAGCCAAGCTTTTCAAATCTCTTGGCAACCTCAAGTGCCTCTGGCTTATCAGCATCCTTTACTGTGATAATCATCTGCTTATGCTTTGGAAGAACAACTCCTGCACCAAGGAATGCTTTGTAAAGAGCTTCCTCAAAGGTCTTTGCAATACCAAGGCATTCACCAGTAGATTTCATTTCAGGACCAAGGCTGATTTCAGCACCTCTTAGTTTTTCAAATGAGAATACTGGCATCTTGATTGCTATATAATCTGCCTCAGGCTGAAGACCTGGCTTATATCCCATCTCGGTAATCTTGTGACCAAGTATTGCCTTAGCTGCAAGGTCAACAATTGGAATACCTGTTACCTTACTGATATATGGTACTGTACGAGAGCTTCGTGGGTTTACCTCGATTACGTACACCTCTCCATCCATCGCGATGAACTGGATGTTAATCATTCCAAGTACGTGAAGTGCCTTTGCAAGTCGCTCTGTATAATCTACAATCTTGTCCTTAATATCCTGAGTGATGGTATGAGCAGGATATACACTGATACTATCACCTGAATGGATACCAGTTCTTTCAATATGCTCCATGATACCAGGGATTAAGATATTCTCTCCATCACAGATGGCATCTACCTCAATCTCCTTACCCTGCAAATACTTATCTACAAGGATTGGGTGGTCCTGAGCAATCTGATTGATGATATCCATAAACTTCTCAATCTCATCATCATTAAAGGCAATCTGCATTCCCTGACCACCTAGTACATAGGATGGGCGAACCAATACAGGGTAGCCAAGGCGATTTGCAACTTCCTTTGCTTCCTCTGCTGTAAATACTGTTCCGCCTGCTGCACGAGGAATCTGTGTCTGCTCTAAGATTTCATCGAAGAGCTCTCTATCCTCTGCTGCATCTACATCCTCTGCCTTTGTACCAAGGATTGGCACACCGATTTTCATAAGATGCTCTGTAAGCTTGATGGCTGTCTGGCCACCGAACTGTACAATAGCTCCGTCTGGCTTTTCAAGATTTACGATTGATTCAACATCCTCATTTGTAAGAGGCTCGAAGTAAAGCTTGTCAGCAATATCAAAGTCTGTTGAAACTGTCTCAGGGTTGTTGTTAACAATGACTGTCTCCCAGCCTTCCTTTGCAAATGCCCATGTAGCATGAACTGAACAATAATCAAACTCAACACCCTGTCCGATTCTGATTGGCCCAGAACCAAGAACAAGTACCTTCTTTTTACCTTCAGTCTTAACAGCCTCGTTTTCGCTGCCGTACACACTGTAGTAGTAAGGTGTCATGGCATCAAACTCTGCTGCGCAGGTATCAACCATCTTGTATGCTGCAACGATGCCGTTGTCGTAACGCATCTTTCTAACTTCTTCCTCTGTCATCTTGCCATTTAAGTGAGCGATGACGCTATCTGGGAATTCGATTCTCTTTGCTTCCTTAAGAAGGTCTACTGTAAGCTCCTCCTGCTGAAGTCTAAGCTCCATTTCAACAAGAATCTTAATCTTATCAATGAACCACATATCAATCTTTGTGATTTCATGTATTGTCTCGTAAGATGTACCACGTCTAAGTGCTTCTGCGATGCAGTAGATTCTTCTATCATCAACTACCGTAAGTGCTTCCTCAAGCTCTGCATCTGTCATGTCGCAGAAGTCGTAGCTTAAAAGAGAATCCACATGCTGCTCCAATGAGCGGATAGCCTTCATCAATGCACCTTCGAAATTGTTGCAGATAGACATTACCTCGCCAGTAGCCTTCATCTGGGTAGTAAGCTTACGCTGCGCTGTGATGAACTTATCAAATGGAAGTCTTGGAATCTTTACTACGCAGTAATCAAGCATTGGCTCAAATGATGCATAAGTCTTCTTTGTAATAGCATTTGGAATCTCATCAAGTGTATATCCAAGTGCAATCTTTGCAGCAACCTTTGCAATAGGATAACCTGTTGCCTTTGATGCTAATGCTGATGAACGAGATACTCTAGGATTTACCTCGATTACACAATACTCAAAGCTTTCTGGGTGAAGTGCATACTGTACGTTACATCCACCTGTAATACCAAGCTCATCTATAATGCGAAGTGCAGATGTACGAAGCATCTGGTATTCCTTATCTCCAAGTGTCTGTGAAGGAGCAACTACGATTGAGTCACCTGTATGTACACCAACAGGGTCGATGTTTTCCATGTTACAAACAGTGATGCAGTTGCCGTTAGCATCTCGCATTACCTCGTACTCGATTTCCTTCCAACCAGCTATACATCTTTCAACAAGTACCTCATGAACACGTGAAAGGCGAAGTCCGTTAGTTAGGATTTCTACAAGCTCTTGCTGATTGTTTGCAATACCACCACCAGAACCACCAAGTGTGTATGCAGGACGAAGTACTACTGGATAGCCGATTGTATTTGTAAACTTAATACCATCCTCAACTGTATTTACTACAAGGGATGCTGCCACAGGCTCCCCAAGCTTTTCCATGGTGTCCTTAAATGCCTGTCTATCCTCAGCTCTAAAGATTGTCTCTGCAGTAGTACCAATTAGCTTAACACCCTGCTCATCTAAGAAGCCGCTTTCTGCAAGCTCCATACCAAGGTTAAGTCCAGCCTGACCTCCAAGTGTTGGAAGCAGTGAATCTGGCTTTTCCTTAATAATAATCTGCTTTAAAACATCTACTGTAAGTGGCTCGATGTAAACCTCATCAGCAATCTCCTTATCAGTCATGATTGTTGCAGGGTTAGAGTTTACAAGACAAACCTCTATCCCCTCTTCCTTAAGGGAACGACAAGCCTGAGTTCCAGCATAATCAAACTCTGCTGCCTGTCCAATGACGATAGGGCCAGAGCCAATCACCATTACTTTCTTAATGTCACTTCTCTTTGGCATTACTGCTCTCCTCCCATCATCTTAATAAATCTATCAAACAAATATCCGCTGTCCTGTGGTCCTGGGCAAGCCTCAGGATGGAACTGAACAGTGAAGATGTTCTTTCCTGTGTATTTCAATCCTTCATTTGTACCATCGTTTACATTAACAAATGCTGGTACTGCAATCTTTTCATCAAGTCCGTCTGTATCAACTACATAACCGTGGTTTTGAGATGAAATATATACTTTGCCAGTCTCCAAATCCTTTACAGGATGATTGCCACCTCTGTGGCCATATTTTAGCTTATGTGTATCAAGACCATTTGCAAGCGCCATTAGCTGATGTCCAAGGCAGATTGCAAAAATTGGCACATCTGATTCATAAAGCTTCTTAACCTCATCAATGATAGGACCGCAATCCTTTGGATCTCCAGGTCCGTTTGAAAGCATAATTCCGTCTGGATTTCCTGCTAAAATTTCCTTAGCTTTTGTATGTGCTGGATAAATAGTTACCTCACACCCTCTATCATTTAATGATTTTGCGATATTGCGCTTTGCACCAAAATCTAAAAGTGCAACCTTCTTACCATTTCCCTTAAGCACAGATTTTTCATGGCATGTAACCTTTGAAACAACATCACCTGTTGCATAAGCTGCAAGCTTTGGCTTAATCTCTTCAAAGTTGAAATGCTCATTTGTTGTAATCATACCATTCATAGTTCCACGGTCCCTAAGGATTTTAGTAAGCGCACGTGTATCAATACCAGAAATGCCAGTGATGTTATGCTTTACTAAGAAATCCTGAATAGTTCCCTTGCATCTGAAATTTGATGGAATTCTGCTAAGCTCTCTTACAATAAATCCATCTGGCCAAGGTCTACCGCTTTCCATATCATCTGTAATTCCATAGTTACCAATAAGTGGATATGTCATACACACTGCCTGTCCTGCATAGGAAGGGTCTGTGAGCACTTCTAGGTAACCTGTCATAGAAGTATTGAAAACTATTTCGCTTATAACTTCTCTTGTTGACCCTATGCTAGTTCCTTCAAAAACTGTCCCATCTTCCAAAATTAAAAATGCTTTCATCTTTCCTCTTTTCTACCCTTTTTATTAAAACTCCAAGGTAGTAAATTTACCTTGGAGTTTGTTTTTACCTAAAATAGTCTACACCAGATTCGAACAACTTCATGTCCTGGTTGCCATAGATGTTAATTGAAACACCATCTCCCTTACGCTCGGCATGGCACATCTTTCCGTAAACTCTACCATCAGGGCTGGTAATACCCTCAATAGCAGCAAAGCTTCCGTTGATGTTCCACTCCTCGTCCATAGATGCATTTCCATCTAAATCAACATACTGAGTTGCCACCTGACCGTTTTCGAATAGTTTCTTAATCCATTCTTCAGGTGCAACAAATCGGCCTTCACCGTGTGATGCTGGAGCGCAATAAACTTCACCTGTCTTTGTACCTGCAAGCCATGGTGACTTATTGCTGACCACCTTTGTATATGCAATTTTTGAAATATGACGTCCGATTGTGTTGTATGTAAGTGTAGGAGAATCTTCAGTCTGTGTATGGATTTCTCCATATGGCACAAGTCCAAGCTTAATAAGTGCCTGGAAACCATTACAAATACCAAGCATCAAACCGTCCCTATTTTCAAGAAGGTTTGTAATAGCCTCCTTCATCTTAGCGTTTCTAAATGCTGTAGCAAAGAACTTTGCAGAACCCTCTGGCTCATCGCCAGCTGAGAAACCACCTGGGAACATTACAATCTGTGACTGTGCAATAGCTCTTGAGAACTCATCTACAGACTCTCTAATGTCTTCTGCTGTCTGGTTCTTAAAGACCTTAACATTTGTGATTGCACCAGCCTGCTCAAATGCTCTAGCAGAATCGTACTCACAGTTTGTACCTGGGAATACTGGAATAAATACTCTAGGCTTAGCAATCTTGTTTTTGCAAATGTAGAAGTCCTTAGCCTGATATATGTCAGATTGAACTGGTGTCTTATCATCTGTACTCTTTGTCTTAAATACCTTTTCAAGAGGCTTTGTCCAAGCATCTAGTGCTTCTTCCATAGATATTCTTACATCTCTGTAGCTAAATGTTGCATCATCTGTAACCTCACCTACCACATATCCGCAATCTGTAAGTCCCACCTTAGAAAGCTCTCTCTCAATAGCAAGTGCAGCATCCTCTGAAACCTCAAGGACAATATCACCAACTGAGTATCCAAATAATGTTTTATTTGTAAAGTCATCTAAAATCTTAACACCAAACTTGTTACCAAAAGCCATCTTAGATACAGCAGGTACAAGTCCGTAAGCATCAAGAGCGTAAGCAGCCTTAATATTTCCCATCTCAACCATCTGACGAACAGCTGCGTAAATCTGCTTGGCCTGTTCGTAGTTAGGCTGATCATAAGCATCTCTTAGAACTCTAAGAACGAAGAGCTTATCTCCTGCTTCCTTAAGCTCAGGTGTTACTATATCACCAACCTTGGCAACATCTACTGCAAATGAAACCAGTGTAGGTGGAACATCGATTTCGTTAAATGTTCCTGACATAGAATCCTTACCACCAATTGATGGAAGACCAAACTGCATCTGAGCTCTATATGCACCAAGAAGTGCTGCAAATGGCTGACTCCAACGCTTTGGATCAGCGCTCATTCTACGGAAGTACTCCTGGAAAGTGAATCTAATCTTCTTGTAATCACCACCAGTTGCAACGATACGTGCTACTGATTCAAGTACTGCATACTGAGCACCGTGATATGGTGACCAAGAGCTTACATAAGGATTAAATCCAAATGCCATCATAGTAACTGCATCAGTCTTTCCATCTGCTACAGGAACCTTAGCTACCATAGACTGTGTCTCTGTAAGCTGATACTTACCACCGAAAGGCATCAGTGTTGAGCCTGCTCCGATAGAACCATCAAACATCTCAACAAGTCCCTTTTGTGAACAGTTGTTAAGGTCTGATAAAGTATCAAGCCAAGCAGCCTTAACATCACCATTTTCTAAATCCTTAGCAACCTTTTCAATTCCATATTTATCAATATATTTTTCACTAGCATCAGGAAGCTCTACATATACATCTGTCTCCTGGTGAGCACCGTTTGTATCAAGGAAGGCACGTGATAGATTAACAATCTCCTTGCCTCTCCAGTTAAGAACAAGACGAGGCTCTTCTGTTACAACAGCAACCTCAATTGCCTCTAAGTTCTCCTCTGCAGCATACTGTAAGAACTTGTTTACATCAGCAGGAGCAACAACAACTGCCATTCTCTCCTGTGATTCTGAAATAGCAAGCTCCGTTCCATCAAGACCTGCGTACTTCTTAGGAACCTTATCAAGGTCTACTGTAAGACCAGGTGCCAGCTCGCCGATTGCAACGGAAACACCACCTGCACCAAAGTCATTACATTTCTTAATTATATAAGAAACCTCTTCTCTTCTGAAAAGACGCTGAATCTTACGCTCTGTAGGTGGATTACCCTTTTGTACCTCAGCACCACAAACTGCTGTAGATTCAGTATTGTGAGCCTTTGATGAACCTGTAGCACCACCGATTCCATCACGACCAGTACGTCCACCAAGGAGGATGATTCTGTCTCCTGGGTCAGAGTTAAGACGCTGAACTGCACGTCTAGGAGCAGCACCCATTACCGCACCAATTTCCATACGCTTAGCAACATAATCTGGATGATAGATTTCCTTAACATATCCAGTAGCAAGACCAATCTGGTTACCATAAGAGCTATAACCATGAGCAGCCTCACGAACAAGCTTCTTCTGCGGAAGCTTTCCTTCTATTGTATCCTTAACAGAAACTGTTGGGTCAGCCGCACCTGTAACACGCATAGCCTGATATACATAAGTACGTCCTGAAAGTGGATCACGAATTGCACCACCAAGACATGTTGCAGCACCACCAAATGGCTCGATTTCTGTAGGATGGTTATGTGTTTCGTTCTTGAAGTTGATTAACCATTCCTCCTCAGTTCCATCTACATTGATTGGAACTACGATTGAGCAGGCATTAATCTCATCAGATTCCTCCTGATCATCAAGCATGCCATCTGCCTTAAGACGCTTCATTGCAAGAAGTGCAAGATCCATAAGGCATACAAACTTGTCATCTCTGTCCTTATAAAGAATCTTGAAATTATCGAGATAATCATCAAAAGTTTCCTGAATAGGAGCCTTATAAAAACCATCTTCAATAGTTACATTTTTAAGCTCTGTAGAGAATGTAGTATGTCTACAATGATCAGACCAATATGTATCTAATACCCTGATTTCAGTGACAGTAGGGTCTCTGTGTTCATCTTTGGAAAAATAGTGCTGAATGTGAAGGAAATCCTTAAATGTCATAGCAAGATTTAAGGAATCGTATAAATCTTTTAAATCATTTTCAGCCATTGAAGAAAAACCGTCAAATGTCTTGACGTCGGCTGGCTCATCGAAATTATTAGATAGAGACTCTGGTAAATCAAGAGAAGTCTCTCTAGAATCAACTGGATTAATGCAATGCTTCTTTATAGCATTGAATTCTTCATCTGTAATATTGCCCTCAATAACATAAGTAGTAGCGGTATGAATTGTAGGTTCTTCATTTTCATTTAAAAGCTTAAGACACTGCTCTGCTGAATCAGCGCGCTGGTCAAACTGTCCTGGAAGAAACTCAACAGAAAAGACTCTGCCATTGTAATCAAAAGTCCCTTCGTAAACATTATCAACAGGAGGCTCCGAAAAAACAGTCTTAACTGCCTTCTTAAAAACGTCGTCAGAAACATCTTGAACATCATAACGAATCAAGACTCTAACTCCCGTAACATCCTTGATGCCTAAGTAGCTTCCTATTTCGGATAGCAATGACTTGGCAGATACTGCAAATTGTGGCTTTTTTTCAACGTAAACTCTTCTTACCTTGCCCACTTTACACCTCCGTATATTTACTTGAAAATCTGTGAGTAATGCTTCCTGTCAGACTTTTATGTTCGAAAACTAGTAAGTTGCTGACAGTCAGCCTCACAGTTAAAAAGAGTATAACACAAAAAATTCACAACTCCTAATAATTTTTTAGGTCAATTTTTGCCAGAATTTTGTTAATTTTAACGAAACTTCATCCACTGTGGTAAAAGAAGCATCATTCCATTCTCGAGGAAAAGTTTTTCTGTAGCTTGATAATCTAAATCTGTCGTCTAAAAGTGCAATTACGCCAACATCGTCTTTTGTTCTAATAAGCCTTCCAGCTGCCTGTATAACCTTGTTCATACCAGGATATAAATAAGCATATTCAAAACCATTCTTGCCACTTTCATCAAAGAAGTCTGCCATTAGCTTTCGCTCATTTCCAACTTGAGGTAGGCCGGCGCCGAGTATCACAACACCAATAAGCTTTCCACCAACTAAATCTATTCCTTCTGAAAAAATGCCTCCTAATGTGCAAAAGGCAACCATAGACTTTTCCCGCTTCTTTTCAAATTCCATAAGGAATTCTTCTCGCTCCTGCTCAGTCATATTCTGACTCTGCACCAATATATCAACATTATTTGAAATAGTCTCATACTTGCTTAGGATATCCTCTAAGAATTTATATGATGGACCAAATACCATGTAGTTACCCTGTTTAGCCTTTACAATAGTATTTATGTATGTAGCATATTTTAAATACTCCTCATCGCCACGTTTGGTATACTTGCTAGTTACATCAGTGCCTAAAAGCAATGCCCTTTTCTGCTGGTCAAAAACCGAATCAACATAGATGGCATATACATCCTTTTCATTACACAATAGATTTTTATAATATTCTATTGGAAGAAGTGTAGCGCTAAAATATACTGTAGCTCTTGCCATCCTAAGTCTATCCTGCAGCTGTGCTGAAGGGTCAATGCAATATAGATGAAGATTGAAGTTCTTATCCTCATCAAAATCGCAATAAATCCTATAATGATCTTTGTCTTGCTGATATGCCAGCGCTGTAAAATTTCTTAATCTGAAATAAAAATCTAAAACCTCGTCTTGATATATGCCAAACTTGATTTCCTTCTTAAATAACTGTTCTAATATCATCTGCAAATTATCACAGGCATTAAGTAACAAATCTATATCATCAAGAACTGTTATATCACTTTCACATTCACGCTTGTATTCAAGCATTATCCGGTTACATTTTTCAAGTGCATTAACCAGCTTTTTGCTAACAGGCTTTGCGTATCTTTTGATAGAAAGTATTTCTTCTTTGATAAGAGTTTCGGAATACATTTCCCTAGCCCGGTCAACCATATTATGAGCCTCATCCACCAAGAAAATATGCTCCCCATTTTTCCCATCTGCAAAAAATCTTTTTAAATAGACATTAGGGTCAAACACATAATTGTAATCGCAAATAATTCCCTCACACCAGGTGCTTACATCCAGTGCCAACTCAAAAGGACATACCACATACTCCTCAGCATAGGAAAGAATAACATCCCTTGTTATAACATTTTCCTTTGTAATGACCTCATATATGGCATCATTTATTCTATCAAAATGCCCCCTTGCATAAGGACAATGATCAGGATTACAATCCGCTTCATCACACATACACATTTTATCCTTGGCAGTGAGCATAATTGTCTTTCCCTCATAGCCTTTTTCTGTAAGCATGGTATATGCATCCTTCGCGGCTATAGCTGTAGCCGTCTTGGCAGTTAGATAAAATATTCGTTCCGCTAAGTTTTGTCCCAAAGCCATCACAGCAGGATATACGTTGGCTATAGTTTTACCTGTTCCTGTAGGTGCCTGCATAAATAAAATCTTCTGCCTATAGATGCTCCTGTAAACATCAGATACAAGCTTCTTTTGCCCATCTCTATACTCAAATGGAAATTGTAAATCTCTAGCAGAATCTATTAATTCTTGCTTATGATAATATTGAAAATCAGACCATTTTCTAAATATTCCTATGATAGTTAAAAACCATTTTTCAATTTCATCAAAAGTATAGACCTGGTTAAATCGTTTTATTTCTTCTGTCTCAAGGCTAACGTAGGTCATCTGAACTTCTACTGTGTCTAATTGGTATTCACTGGCGACTATATAGGCATAGCATTTAGCCTGGGCCTCATGAACTAGTACAGGCTTTTCAAATGTCATTACATCCATGTACATGCCCTTAATTTCATCTACAGTTGCTGCAACGACTGTACCATCCTCATCTCTATCTAAAACCAAGCCATCTGCTCTGCCTTCAATACCAAGTGTATAATCTTCATATTCAACCTGATATTTAAGTGGTACCTCCGCACTATAAAAGGGACCCATAGAATTTTGAATTTTTCTATGGATCCTACTTCCTGCCTGCATAGCCTCGAAAGGATCTACCGAACCTTTTCTGTCGTCTATATCTCCCTCTCTAAGAAGAAATTCTACAAGATTTCTGACAGATATATTTATTTGTGCCTTTTCTCCATCTGGAGTAATTAATCTCGAAACTTTCATAATAAAAAAAGACCTGCAAGTGTTAACTTACAGGTCATATTATACAATATATTATTATTTCATACAAAAGCTATTCGCTTATGCGATATCCTTTGAATCTAAACTAAGCTACAACGAACTTCTTAACTGCATTAAAGAAACCTGAATCTGAATGCTCTGAAACATAAACATCCATCTCACGCTTAACCCCCATTGCAAGCACGCCTAATAGAGACTTACCATCAATGTATACCACGCCGCTGTGAAGGTCAATATCACCACCACACTTAGAAGCTGCATTAACAAACTCCTCTGCGTCCTGCGTATTCTCTAAAAGAATTTTAAATTTCATAAAAATCAACTCCTATTACTAATTAAGACTATAACTTTATGTTAAGTTATAACATGGTAACAGGCTCATGTCAATGTAATTATTGCTAATGACTTTTCAATTATTGCATTCATTCAAAAACAAAGCCTCGGCTTTAATCAACCGAGGCTTAACCTATGATTTCTTGCTGACAGAATAATGAAAATGTCAGCCAAAATCTATACTCTACTGAATGAACATACTTCCATACCACTTTAATGCTTCTACATAAGCTTCGTATACGTCATCCATTTCTATATCATGCAATACCATTAATCTTGAAACTTCCTGCCAATCACCTGCCTCATAGCTTAGGAGAAATTCCAGCTGTGGAGCAAATATACCATCATCACTAACAAGAGCCTTCTTAATTTCATTACTTACACCTACCTGCTCTAATGCTTTATCCATTGGCATATCCAAAATAAGATTTAATAATGAGAACAATCCCATTAAGAATAGCTCATCTTTTCTCATTGCATAATCGAAAATAGGTGCTAAATTTTCAGCAAATCTAGCTCGTACCAATGACAATCTTGTAATCTCGTTTGGTTTACCAGCTGCAAGTCCATTAAGAAGTGTGGTATTTAGCCATCTTCTAAGTTCTTTTTGGCCAAGTAAAGCTGTTGCCTGAGCAATAGAACGAATATTAGAGTTAATAGTAAGCTTATTTGCTATTTTTAATAATTCAATAGTAAGAGCTGGATCCTGACTTATAACATTAGCAACATCATCCAAATCAAAATCAGGCTCATTTATAACCTTCATAAGTTTTAAATAGTTAATTTTGATTGGAGCTACCTCTGTATCCCCTTTATTGATAGGAACTCTAAAGAATGTTCCCTCAAATACCTTGAATAAACCAGATTCCTTAGCACTATCAAATTCTTCTTTTGTGTGAAGATTTTCTGCGCATAAATCTATATTAGGCAAAATTTTTCTAAATTCTTTAGCTTGTTCTATTACATCACCTGTATCACTATTAATTAGTAATAAGTCAAAATCATTCATCATGAATTTGAATTCATCCAGGCTTGTTATAGGCAAATCCTTAAGAGCTAGCTTAAAACCTTTACTCTTTAAATCCTGCAAGCGCTTATTATATGATTCTTCAGGCTTGATTGTCTGGTCAATTAATAAAACTATTCTTCCATCAAATCCCGTTAGTTGTTGCTCGATATTCGAAAATAGAGAAATATTATTAATAGGAATAATAATACTACAATTAGCTACTAAATCATCTTCAGAAACACTATCAAAAACTTCTAATCCAACAATAGAACCAGCACCATCATATTTACCTGCAATAAGTAAATGTGGTCTTTCATACATGTTCTCCTTCTGTGCATATAAACAATAAGATGCAACAGACATATCCTCATAAAAAAGTGGTACTAACGTAGCAAGCATAATTTTTCTCCTTTTTAATCCAGGTATTTAAAGCCGCAAATATATTCTGACAGAATATTCAGAATATTTATTTTTATTATAGCACTCTGTTTTTTTATATTCAATTAATAGCATAAAAAAATAGCCGTGAACAATATTGTTCACAGCTATTAGTCAAACAGGGGACGAGAGAATCGAACTCCCACCAAAGGTTTTGGAGACCCCTATCATACCATTTGACCAGTCCCC
>SVER01000006.1 GCA_015057315.1 Pseudobutyrivibrio ruminis
TCAATGGGAAGAGGTGAAACAGAGAAGGCCGGATATTATATAGGAAATGCTGTTACTGTAATGCTTTGCGGTGGACTTATTCTTGCCGTTATTACAGAATTATTCTTAAAACCTATTCTTATTGCCTGTGGCGCCACAGAAAATATATTGCCATACGCTATGGAATACTCAAGAATATGCGCTTTAGGCTTTCCTTTCTTTATATTATCAGGTGGCGGTAGCCATTTGGTAAGAGCCGATGGAAGTCCTAACATGACTATGGCTATTAACTTAGTAGGTGCCATTATCAACACCATCCTTGATGCTTTATTTGTTGCTGTATTTGGATGGGGCATGACAGGTGCTGCTGTTGCCACAATCATCGGCCAATATATTTCAGGATTCATGGTACTTATCTACCTTACTAAGTTTAAGACAATTAAGCTTGAGAAAGAGCATTTCATTCCTAAGCTTTCAATAATAATTGCCATTGCATCCCTTGGTACTGCACCATTTATCAATCAGATTGCAATGATGCTCGTGCAGATTGTTATGAATCATGTAATGGGACACTATGGCGCACAGTCAATATACGGCGCAGATATTCCTATTACCTGTGCAGGTATTATCTCAAAGGTTAATGGAATTTGCTTTTCATTTGTAATTGGAATTTCACAGGGATTGCAGCCAATCATTAGCTTTAACTATGGCGCTAAGAATTATAAAAGAGTTAAGGATGCATACCACTTAGCTATTAAGCTTGCTGCATGCATCACCACTGTTAGCTGGCTATGCTTCCAGCTATTCCCTCGCCAGATTGTTTCAATCTTTGGCTCAGGAAGTGAGCTTTACTTTGATTTCTGTACTAGATACTTTAGAATTTTCCTGTTTGGTATTTGTACAGCTTTCCTACAGCCACTTACATCAAATTTCTTTACAGCCATAGGAAAGCCTTACAAGGGAATATTTATGTCACTAACAAGACAGGTATTATTCCTTACACCACTGATTATCTGTCTTCCATTATTGTTTGGATTTGACGGAGTCCTTTACGCAGGACCAATAGCAGATGTACTTTCATTTACCATTTGCTTTATATTGATTAGAAGAGAATTCAGTCATCCTGAATTCAAAAATATTTAATTATCAAAAGGATTTGCCACCGTATACTGCTGCCCGTCAACAGTTATGGTGGTAACTTCTTTTATAGTGCTAAATATGCTCTCTTCCACATAATTAAACTTCTCTGGAATCCCACCATCCTCAATAGACTGAATAAGGGCTTCTACTCTAGGACCGTGATGAGGATTGCATTCACCGATACAGGCAATCTTTCCCTGTGCCATATAGGATAGAGCTTCCTCATTAATTCCATCAAAGGACAACACCATAATCTCGCCATTTTCAATATCTGCCCCGGCTTTTAGACCTGCAGCTTCTATGGCTTTGATTGCGCCGATGGCCTCATTATCGTTTTCGCAATAAACCACATTAATATTATGGTATTCACGAAGCAACTGAGCCATTACCTCTCTGCCCTTTTCCTGGGTGAAATCAGCATCCTTAAGAGCCACTATATCCCAGCCATGTTCTAAAGCCGCCTCATTAAGACCTCGTGATCGACCAAGCTGAGCTGTGGAGCCAAGTGTACCTTGCAAATCTACAATGTGCAAATCCTCTGGAGCAATGTCCTTGGCAAGGGTGTATTGATGGAGCCATTCGCAAACCTTTTTCCCTTCAAGCTCGAAATCAGAGCCAACCCAGCAGCTATATAGTGACCTATCTGCCACATCCACCATTCTATCTACCAGAATAACTGGGATATCAGCCTCCTTCGCCTCCTCAAGAACTGAATCCCAACCTGTTTCCATAACCGGCGCAAGAACAATATAATCCACATCCTGCTGGATAAATGTGCGTATAGCCGTAATCTGATTGGTCTGCTTTTGCTGACCATCCTTGAATACCAAAGAATAGCCTGTGCCATCCCCAAAGGCCTCCTTCATAGAGGCTGTATTTGCACTACGCCAATCCGATTCCGCCCCAAGTTGAGAGAAACCTACCACGATTTTACCGGCATCCTCATTTTCAATTTCTTCTGTCTGAACAGGACGACTGCTCCCGCAGCCAGTCAAAACCAGCAACGAGAGCAGAAGCCACATAAAAGTCTTTTTATTTTTCATATAATTTTACACTGCCTTTAATGCCTTCTTCTTATTAGCCATGATAACACTCTGTATCAAAAGGAACAAGCATAGCATTGCAGCAATTGTAATTCCTGTCCACCAAGCCTGGTCGAAACCTGCTGATGAAACGATGTTTTGGATAGTGCTAAGCGAAAGAACACCAAACAATGTTCCAATAATATTTCCTACACCACCTGTTAGCATTGTTCCACCGATGATAGATGAAGCAATTGCATTCATTTCCATACCCATTGCATGGCTTGCTGCACCAGAGCCTACATGAAGGAAATATACATATCCACCAATACCTGCTAAAAGTGAACAGATAAGATGTGATAAGAATTTTGTACGTTTTACATTGATACCAAGCATAAGAGCACTTTGCATGTTGCCACCAACTGCATAGAAGCTGCGGCCCAGCTTAGTCCAGCGTAACACTACAAAAAGTACAAGCACAACGATAATTGCAACAACAACACCGATTTCAACATAAGCAGGAACATATGCACCAAGCTTGTTTGTTGAACCCATTCCTGGAACGTTGATACGTGTAAGCTTTAAAGCTACGAACTTTTCGTTTGAAACGTTGAATGGTGCTGTGTTAACTATTGTTGTCATACCTCTGGCAAAGAACATACCTGCAAGAGATACGATGAATGGCTGGATATCTAAGTATGCAACTAAAACACCTTGAACGATTCCATAAGCAAGTCCAATTCCAAGAGCAATAAGTACTGAGCCAAAAATTGAACCATCATGATAATCCAAATAAACTGCGCAGCACATAGATACAAGTGCAACTACACCACCGATTGAAATATCGATTCCACCTGTTATCATTACAAGGCTCATGCCACATGATGTAATGATAAGTGCAGCGTTAGCATTTAATATATTGAAGAAGGCCTGTGGCTTGGTAAAGGCACCACCAAGGATTAGGGCTGCTCCAATGTACATAAGTACAAAAACAATAATTGTAATTGAAAGAAGAAGGTTTGTATCACTTACTCGGGTGAAGATGCTCTCCTTTTTTGCCTTTTCCATTATGCCACCTCCTTCTTGCTAGTGAATTTCTTTCCAAGTGAGCTAAGATAATTGCGAACAGTTGGAGCAGAGAAAACTACTAAGAGAATTACTACTACTGCCTTGTATGCTGCAAGAGCATCTGAGCTAACTTCGAACTTGTAAAGTGTAGTGGTTAAGAACTGGATAACATAAGCTGCAAGAATCGATGCCCAGATATTAAACTTACCACCTGATAATGAGTTACCACCAAGGGCAACTGCAAGGATTGCATCCATTTCGATATCCTTTGCAATTACTGAATAATTGATTGTTGAAAGACGGCTAACTTTGATAAGAGCTGCCACTGCAACGCAAAGTCCAAGGATAACGAATGCTAAAATCTTGATTGCTGTTGGGTTGATACCATTTAATCTAGAAGATTTTTCGTTGATACCAACTGCCTGTGTGTAAAGACCTAAGTTAGTAAACTTAAGAACAAGTGCAATGATGATAATACATGCAATTGCAATAAATACTGTTGTTGGAACAGGGATTCCAGGAATGAATCCACCAAAATATCCAAACTTTGGATCTGGCACAATTGGAAGCTCGTTGTTGTTAATCCAAGCTGCGATTGAACGACCAGCTGTAAATAATATAAGTGTTGCAATCATTGGCTGAATCTTGAATATGGCAACAAGCACACCATTAAATAATCCGCAAAGCATACCAACTATGCATGCCACCAAAAATGCTACGATTACAGGAGCAGCAAGCTCTGTAGGACGTGCTTCGCCGCCACACAAAACTCTTAGCATAGCTGAACCTGCGATTGCTATTGTGGCACCTACAGAAATATCCTGTCCACCAGATGCTGCTGTTACAAGAGTCATGCCAATTGCAAGGATTGCAAGCTCTGAGCCGTAATCCAAAATAGTAATCAAATAACCTGATAATACAGGATTACCTGCATTGTTAAGTCCCATTGTTACCTTGAAAAATGTTGGGTCATGGAACAAATTGATTATTGCCAAAAGCAGTAATGCAATAATTGGAATAAACAATTGATTAGATACCAACCCGCGCCAAAAGTTTTCTTTCTTGTTTGTTTTACTCATTTTCGCTATCACCTCCGGCTATGGTTTTCATAATCTTATTCTGACTTAAATCATCCTCAGAAAGCTCACCTACGATCTTGCGGTCGCGAAGTACAATCAACCTTGAACAGGTACGTAGCATTTCGTCTGTTTCTGAAGATATAAAGGTGACACTCATGCCCTCTGAGGCAAGCTCAAGTACAAGCTTTTGAATATCTACCTTTGTTCCAACATCGATACCACGAGTTGGTTCGTCAAGAATTAAATACTCTGGGTGCATTAGCAGCCAACGAGCAAGAATAACCTTCTGTTGATTACCACCTGAAAGTGATTTGATAGGGGTATCAGCAGAGGCTGTTTTAATATTTAGTTTTTTAATATATTCATCTGCAAATTTATATTGCTCGGCCTTTGAGAATGGCTTGAAAAATCCAGTTAGAACCTGAAGAGCTAAGATAATATTCTCCCTAACTGAAAGATCTCCAATAATACCATCAATCTTTCTATCCTCTGGAAGGTAAGCGATACCATTTTTCATTGCATCAAGAGGCTTTTGAATCTTAACCTCCTTACCATGAACCTTTACCTTACCAGAAAGAATACGGTCGGCACCGAATATTGCTCTAACGCTTTCTGATCTACCAGAACCAAGCAATCCGATAAAGCCGTTAACTTCACCTTTTTTAATGTAAAAATCAAATGGTTCGATACCTGCATCACTTTGCAGGTTCTCTGCCTCAAATATGGTTTCACCTGCGTCAGCTCCGCTGTAGGTTTCATGCTCGCCCTTGATGTCTGAAAGGTCATCCATCTCTTTTCCAAGCATTTTTGCTACCAACTGAACTCTAGGTAAATCCTTTATTTCGTACTCTCCCACTAACTGACCGTCGCGAAGAACTGTAATCTTGTCACATACCTCATACACCTGGTCAAGGAAATGTGTAACGAAGATGATTCCAACTCCTCTTGCCTTTAGGTCACGCATTAATCCAAAAAGCTTCTGAACTTCCTGTGCGTCTAAGGATGATGTTGGCTCATCCAAAATAAGAACCTTACAATCCATATCTACCGCTCTTGCGATAGCTACCATCTGCTGCACTGCTATTGAGCAGCTTGCCAACTGTTGTGTTGCAGACGCTGGTATATCAAGTGATTTTAATATACGGTCTGCGTCCTCATTCATTTTTTTCCAATTTGTAAATGCACCTTCGGTACGTCCAATGTACATATTTTCTGCAACCGTAAGGTTTGGGCACAATGTTATTTCCTGATATACGGTACTGATACCGCTACGCTGTGCGTCCTGTGGTGAGTGAATCTGAACTTCACCCAATCCTTTCAAGCTAATAGTTCCTTCGTCCTTTGTGTAAACTCCGGTAAGGACCTTAATTAATGTAGATTTTCCCGCACCATTTTCCCCCATCAAAGCGTGAATCTCACCTTCGTTCAAGGAAAAATCCACATTTGCTAAGGCTCGAACACCAGGAAAACTTTTGCAAATGCCACGCATTTCAAGTACTCTGTTGTCTTTCACCGGCTTATCTCCCTAATCTCTTTTTTGAAAGAGGCGCGGAAATCCGCGCCTCATGAATTACTATAGTTACAATGACAATTAGATTCCGTATGTATCAACGTCTTCCTGTGTAATTGTCTCAGCATCGAAGCCCTTCTCTTCCATGATTACAACCTTCTCTGCTGGAGCGCTTCCACTTTCGATTGTCTTGATGATTTCATCAATGTATGAAGCCTGGAATGGGTTGCACTGTCCATCATAGTTCCAGTTCTGAGCAAGAAGCTCTTCAAGTGCCCACTTGTTGCAGTCAAAGCCCATAACGATTACGTCTTTGCCAACACCGTGTGAGATACCAGCTGCATCAAGAGCTGCTACAGCACCCTTAGCCATATCATCGTTCTCAGCGTAGATTACGTTGAAGTCCTTACCAGCATCAATCTGTGACTGAACAATCTGCTGTGCCTTCTCTGCGTTCCACTCAGCTGTCTGCTGTGCTACGATTTCCCAGTTGCTTTCTGCTGCTACCTTGTCATCAAGAGCGCCTGAACGTCCCTGCTGAGCTGCAGAGCCCATAACACCCTGAATGTGGATAACCTTGTAGCTGTCTAAGCCCTGATCAGCAAGCCAATTAACTGCTGTCTCACCTTCCTTAGCCATATCAGATACGATAGAAGCATCATAGAGGCTTTCATCAGCATCGATTGTACGGTCGAAAAGGATTACATGGATACCAGCATCCTTAGCATCCTGAAGTACACTGTCCCAGCCTGCTGTATCAGCAGCTGAAAGAAGTAAGTAATCAACATCATCCTGGATGAACTGCTGAGCTGCCTGAATCTGCTCATCATTCTTTAAGCTGTATGCGAATGATGCATCATAGCCATTCTCCTTTGTGAACATTGCCTTTAAGTCAGCATCGTTAGCTGTACGATAACCAGACTCGTTAGGATCGTTGTTGATGATACCAACCTTGATTAAATCACCAGAAGCTTCTGTTGTCTCCTCTGTAGCAGCTGCTGTATCGCTACTTGTGTCACCTGTTGCTGCTGCATCGCCGCTGTCGCTGCCGCCGCATGCTACAAGACCCATTGTCATTGCAGCAACCATCATCATTGCTAAAACTTTTCTCTTCATTTTTCCCCTCCTTATAAGGTCTAAGTATTATTGGGGCTTTCCCCCTTGTTGATTTTATCTTAGACCAGAAGGATGAGTTTTTACATTGATAAAAAAGGGTAACTTGTTTGATTTTTTATTTCTTATTTGGGAGAGGTTTGATTTTCTACGAATTCGGTAGAATTTTTCGGAAGATGAAGTGTAACCTTTGTGCCTTCTTCGTATATGCTGTCTATATGAATACCGTAGCTTTCACCTAAGTTAAGGCGAATACGTTCATTTACATTATAAAGCCCATACAAAACATTCTCCGCTGGTGTTGCTTCTTTGAGAGCAGTTCTAATATCACTGAGGCGCTCAGGTGTCATACCAATTCCATTATCCTCCACCTGAATATAGTAGGAATCCACATCTTCCCAGCCACGGACTACTATTTGTCCACCGCCACGCTTGTTTTTTATACCATGGTAAAGCGCGTTTTCCACAAGTGGCTGAAGGGTAATCTTTGGCACCCTGTAATCATATAGCTCCTCTGGAACATCAATCTCATATGACAATATATCTAAATAGCGTATCTGCTGGATTTCCAAATAGCTTCTCACATGATGCAAATCTTCCCTGACGGTAACAATTTCCTTACCCTTATTTAAGGATGTTCTAAAGAAATCTGAAAGACTTCCCACCATGGCAATAACCTGCTTTTGATTGCCAGCCTCCGCAGACCAGACAATGGCATCAAGGGTATTATATAGAAAGTGTGGATTAATCTGAGCCTGCAAAAGCTCAAACTCCGCCTTACGTAGTTGCCTTTGTTCCGCCCTAACCTGTTTTTCAATTGGCTCTGTAATGGATAGAGGCACAAAGATGGAATACACAACAAGAACGGTAACTATCATCATAAATGCAGTTACGGCGATTCTAATAAATTTAATAGTGTGTTCCTTGTTAATCTCCTGCGCTGATTGCAGCTCCCTGTTTTCGTAGTAGATATATTCGTTGATGGTATCCTGCACCAGGCCTGTTACGATTTGAACATCGTTTTCCCAGATGACCATATTCTCTTCGTAGCGTCCTTCTATCCTTAGATTAGAAAGAATTCTATTGTTGTAAGTCTCCAGGTTATCTAAATATTTTTCCGCACTATCAAGCCTCTTTTTGTTGTCAGGTGTATCTGTGTATTGCTTTAAATCATCAACTACACGTCTGGCTTCAGAAAGAAGCGCAGGCAGCTTGGAATCATCTGCTGTCTTATTTCCCACTATCAAAAGGTAGGTTTCATAGTCATAATCATTTTTGAAATCAAGACTAAACTCACTGGCCGTAACCACTGAGTTTAGCATTGTTTCATATCTTGAATTTGTCTCCCACAGATTATAAAAAACATAAATAAGAAATATTACTATAGGGATAAGCAGAAAAAGATAGGAAATACGAATCTGAAGAGCTAGCTTTCCCTGCTCCCTGTCACCTGTTCTGCTTTTCATTTAATCTCCTCTTTTGCAGTTCCTCGATATGCAGTAGGGGTAATGCCCTGGGCCTTTTTAAATGCATAAGAGAAGTAATGTGCATCCTTATATCCCACCATGCTTGCTATTTCGCTGCTCTTTTTGCTAGTGCATCTAAGCAGTTCCTTTGCCTTTGTAATACGATAATCTGTGAGATATTTAATAAATGGCTGTCCTGTTTCCTGCCTGAACACAGCACTTAAATGGTTAGGTGAAAAATTCACATAGGCTGCCAATGTATTAAGAGAAAAGTCCTCGTTAGAATAGTTTTCCTCAATGTAAGCAATAGCATCCCTAACCACATCATGATATCTGCTTTTAGATTTTTCCTCTCTAAGGCAGATTGCTTTATCTATAATCCTCTTAAGATATGCAACGGAATTATCCTTGCTAAGTAGTATAGAATTATCTGAATCAAATGTATCAATGGCGTCTCTTGGTACGCCGATTTCATTTTCCACAAAATCCACCACCGTAAGATAAGTATCCATAGTAAGATACTGTCTAAACATAGTGGAATTCATAACATTGCTTCCAAGGTCGCAGGTAAACTCCTCCACGAAGAAGGTAACTTCGTTACAGTCTCCACGGCGAAGGAATTCGATAACTCTCTCATGAGCCATCTTTTTAGGATTAAGTTCTGACAGAGAGAACTCCTCATTTGCTTGAGGGTTGTGTTCATTACCCCAGATGAATTTGTTAGATTCTCCCAGATGGCGATGGGCAAAGCCTCGACCTGCACTGTCAAATGATTCTGGAATCTCTGTAATGTGAGTAACAGTCTTACCCACTCCACCAAAGAATCGAATGTGACGATTCTCCTCAAACATCCTTTCCATTCTATCAATGCATTCCTTTAAAAGCTCATCCATCTGCTCTGTGGAATCTGCCTTAAATAAAAATGCCTTGCCTTCTAGATGTCTATCAAAAAGCAACGCATTTTTCTCCTGTGCCATTGCCTTAATTCTTTCTTCCATGGATACAACAGTGCCTGAATATTCCTCCATATCATGCCTGTCAGACCACACCTTAAGCAAGAGAATGTTGTAGCATACTGCAGACAAATCCAAGGATAGCTTTCTGGCTTCATTCATAAGAGAAAGGGTATCCCTGCCACCTGTCACAAGCATGTCAAAAAAGCCTAAGCGCTCAGAAAGATTCTTCTCTTCCATCTCCTTCTCATACTTTTCCACAATGGCTAATTCTTCTTTTTTATCTTTTATTTTGTTGCCAAGTGCATCTAATTCCTCTAAAAGCTTACTGCCACTGATAGGCTTACCTAAGTAGCGGGCTACGCCGATGTTTAGTGCCTCTCTGGCATAATCAAACTCCTCGTAGCCTGTCAGCAGAATAATCTCTGTAGAAGAATGCTCCTCCTTTATCATTTTAGATAGAGTAAGGCCATCCATAAATGGCATCTTGATATCCGTAATTACGATATCTGGCAACTCTTTTCTAATCATTGGCAGTGCAACCTCACCGTCACCTGCCTCCCCGCAGAACTTGAATCCATGACTCTCCCAGTCAATGTTGTTCTTGATTGACTCTCGGACAAAATACTCGTCCTCAACTAAAAAAACCTTTAACATACATTCCCCCAAAACAATTATTAAAGCAAGACTGCTTTACTTACATACTATCTGATTTCGGCCTCCCTCTTTAGCCTCATACAGATTGGCATCGGCACGGCTAAGTGCCTCATCCGTAGACTCACCTGCAATCATTGCTGTAAGTCCAAAGCTCATTGTAATTTGTCTGTCAGTATCAGGCACATAGATGGTTCGCACATCATCCATAATCATAGACAATTCTCTTTTTGCGATATCAAGCTCCCTGCCATCAAATATCAGCAAAAATTCTTCGCCACCCCATCTAGCCGCAAAGCCTTTACCAACCATTCCCTTTTTCAGCTTGGCTGCTACCATTCTAAGCACCTCGTCACCCATTTCGTGTCCGTAGGTGTCGTTTACCTTTTTAAAGAAATCTATATCCGCAATGCATACACAGTACTTCATTCCCATTTCCACCATGCGGATTCTTACCTCTGATAGCTTCTTATCAGCGGAACGTCTATTGTTAAGCTCCGTCAGTGCATCAAACTCTACCAAAGTCTTTAAAGCCCTTGCCATCTTCTTACCATCATGAGCTAAGCTCTTGATTTCGTCATCCTCCTGCATAAGCTCACGTGGCATTTCGTAATCAAACTCACCACCGGCAAGCTTGTTCATATATCTGTCCATCTTGAAGATTCTATCAGCAAGCTTCTTGTTGAACCTTACCATAATAAAACCAAAGAATACTGCCACCACAAGGCATATTCCGATAATCGGAAGGATATATCTAAATACTTGCTTTTGAACATCCTCCCCCGAACGGCACACCCCTATCATTCCCATGACTGAGCCATCAGCACCAGCAAAGGGTTTATAATAGGCAAAGCTTCTGGTGTTATATACCATTACATTATCGTAAAAGGCAGATGAGCCTGTATCAAGGACTTCGTTTTTAACCACTGCTGCTACCTTGGTTCCTACTGCGCTGTTGCCTGAGCTATCGCTGAGTGTAGTTAATAGTCTGGTATCATTGTAAAAAATGGAAACATTGATGTTAAGGGTATCCGAAAGCTGAGCCATCAATGTATCATCACCATTAAGAGGCTGCTCCCCCTTGTATATGGACATTTCTCCATCATCACCCTCAACTAAGTGAAAATCTCCATTGTAGAATTTGTCAAAGGTAAATCCCACCAGCTCAGCATCACCTATAAGCTCCTGCCTAATCTGGTCTGTTATGGATTTTCTTACGATGCTGACACTTACCACCACTATTGCAACAGTCATGAGCGTAAGTGGAATCAGCGTCATCTTCAGCATCTGACGCTTCAAGCTGTTTTTAAACCCCTTATCTGCCATATCCCTCTCCTTTGCAGCTAAAAGACAAAGAGAGCAGGCCTAAGGCCTACTCTCCCCCGATTACTCTTTGTTGTTTAAAAACTCTGATAACATTTTATATAGAGCTTCTGCCGTAGCTTCAACCCCCATTAACGAGCTATTAACGCAAAAGTCGTAGCCTCTGCTATCTCCCCATTTCATCTTGGAATAATAGTTGTGATAAGCCTTTCGCTTTTTATCGTGACGATACATCTTAGCCTTTGCCTCGATTTTGTTAAGCTTGTAGAGCCTGCAAATACGCTCGGTCTTAACAGCCTCGTCTCCCCTGATAAAAAGTGATATATGTGCAGGATGATCCCTTAGTACATTCTCTGAACAACGCCCAACTACTACAAAGCTTTCTCCGCTTTCAGCCTTCTCTCTGATAAAATCAAACTGAAGCTTAGCTATTGTATCCTGTACGCTAGAAGAATGACCTCGTACTGTACGGGTAAGTCCCTGTCGCTTCATTTCCTCGTGCTTATGTAAATCCTCTGCATCTATTCCATTTCTCTCCGCCATCTGGTCTAGCATGTTGCGATCATATAGCGGTACATTAAACTTCTCCGAAAGTATAGTGGCGATTTCGTGTCCACCACTACCGTATTCTCTTCCTACTGAAATAATAAACTGCCCCATAAACTACCCCCCTTTCAGTATTATCTTCTACAAATATTTTATCTGATTACCGGCAATAAGTCGAGTATTGACAGTAAATAAAGAAGACTTATTTAAAGATATCTGAAAAAGATGCATATCATTGATACCATAAGCACAATTATTGTACCTGGTACCAATTCCTTGCAGTATGTACCCCAGCTGATTGGATAACCTTCCTTACCTGCTGTAGAAATACCTACAACATTGGCGCTGGCACCGATTGGTGTCATGCTGCCTCCAATATCTGTACCAATGGCAAGTGTCCATGCCATTGTAGAAAGGTCTACACCTGTTGTAGCTGCAAGTGTCCTGATAACAGGAATCATTGTAGCTGAGAAAGGAATGTTGTCGATAAAAGCTGATGCAATTGCGCTTATCCAAAGGATGATTGCAATCATCAGATGAGCATTACCACCCGATACCTTTGCAATGAATTCTGCAATAACAACAAGTACACCTGTCTCCTCAAGACCACCTACTACGATAAATAATCCAATAAAGAATAACAGTGTAAAATAATCAACTCTCTTAAGCAGTACAAGTGCCTTACGACCTGCTGTGGCAAGTGTGATAATTGCAATAAATGTACCTATAAATGCAACTGTAAGGCCTGTCATAGAATGTGTAACCAAAAGTGCAATAGCAATCAGGAATATGATTGTGCTAGTCAAGAACTCTTTCATATTATCAATCTTAACATCAACATCTATTGTTCCTGGCTCAACCTTATCTGCTGGATCCTGTAATCTGCTTCTCATTGTAAAGTAGAAATAGATAATGATGATAATAAGAGAAATACCACCGATTGCACCTGTGTTCATAACGAAATCAGCAAAAGAATAACCAAGTGATGTACCGATAATGATGTTTGGTGGATCACCGCACATAGTAGCACTTCCACCAAGATTAGCACAGAAAATCTCTGCCATAATAACTGGCACAGGGTTAAACTTAAGTGTTCTTGCAAGCCTGATTGTAACTGCTGCAAGGAAAAGTATAACTGTGATAGAATCGATAAACATAGCAAGAACTGATGAAAGAATCATAAAAGCTACAAAGATTCTAACCGGTTCAAACTTTGCCAGCTTTGCAATCTTAAGACAAAGCCAATCAAAAAAGCCTGCCTCTGCCATGCCCTCTACCATTACCATCATTCCCCATAAAAATATAATGGTAGCCCAATTAACGCCAGAGGTCTGTTCTGCAGACTCACCAGCTGCGTGCCAAAAAGAAGGTGTAAAAATCCCGCCAATAGCTAAGGTTTTAAGGAAAGCCTCTGAACTATGCATACCAATACCAAAAACAAAGATACTGGTAAGAGCCCCACAACCTAAAGTAACATAGTGCTTTGGGAACCTGTCCCATACAATAAGCACAAACATAGCCACGAAAATGACTATAGCCATGATTTCCGCTAACATAAATAACTCCCTTCGTATGCGAATATTACTTCATCTATTGTATACGAGGGGAGTAAATTTTTAAAGAAATATTTATTTAAATCTTGGCACTTTCCATTAATTTCTTCATGGAGCCTGAATTTTTGATTACCTGCAAAACGTGAATAACCGCCTGCTGTAGGTCACCTAGGGCTAGATACGCCCCTCTATTGATACCTCTGTAGATTACCGCCTTTTTTCCATCAGGCAAGTCTTCTATCTTACAAATTCCCTGCTCCTTAAGCCTATGAATATTTTCGTTAAGTGGCACATCTGCTTCCACTGTGGTTCGCACCAAATCCTTGCCGGATTTGTCAGGCATAAACGAACCCCAATTGTAATATTGAATCATAGGTTCACCATAAACAAAGGATTTTTCTACCTTGGTTACAAAGCCATCTTTGTCAAATTCTGGTGGAATTTCCATCATTGCCTGAAGAATCTTATCAGGGTCGAAGCCTGGCATAATCAAATCGCAACCGGCGTGAATGTCATAAGCCTTTTCAGATAAAGAACCCCAATCAGATAATATAAATCCATCAAAGCCCCAATCCTTTCTTACAATATCAGTATTAAGTCCACGCTGTGAAGATGAATACTGGCCGTTTATCCTGTTTCCAGAATTAAGCAGTCCTGCCGGCCTGCAGATAAACTGGCATGTAGAAAATGAGCGAAGATATATTTCTCCAAAAGCCCGGCGGGAAACATTAATATTAACGTCTGCAGTGCCGCTTTCCTGATTGTAGGTTACAAGATTTTTCAGGATGGCATCTCTGCCGTCATATCTCTTGATACCCATTATAAGACCTGCTCCCATTGTACCTGCAAGAGCCGGGTCTTCACTGTAAAATTCGTAGGCACGGCTACGCATTGGATTTCTATGAATGTTTAATGCAGGAGACAGGCAATAATCAATACCATAAAACTCCATCTCACGACCGATGGCGCGACCCATTCTAACCACTGCACCCATATCCCAGGTCTGCCCCATATTCATAGGTGATGGGAAGCAGGTAGTAGCCACACCTTCTATCCTAAGGCCTGATGGTCCATCTGCCAGCTTAACTGCAGGAATACCAAGTGTGGTGTCAAATTGCGATGTTGTTCTAGCTGAAACTCTGTACTTATACTTATCAATATTAAAATCAAAATTGAATCTGGATTCGTTATCTATTGGACTGGTGTAATAATCACCAGCTACTATTCTTGCCATTACCTCTGGTGAAAGGGATGACACAAATTCCTCTATTGTCACCTTACCATTAATCACATCAAAAAATGTAGATGTACCGCAAGGCTTTACATATTTAATATTTTCACGACCAGACAAAGGCATATTGTAGGAATTGCTGTTGGTGTATGAAACATACTTACTGCCTTCCGGTACATAAGTGATAAATTCTTCATCTCTGGAAACGTATTTGTTCTCAGAGTTATAATCATCACCATTTAAGGAAGCAACCATGATAAAGCCTGTATCTTCCTCAGGACGCTTAGGTGGAGCCAAAAATTCCAGTGGCTTTTTAGGCTCCATTACATGTGTAACACTCTTAATAGTAGTAAGTCTATCCAAAACCACCTTGCCACATAGCACTGTATCCTTCGAATTCTCACCTATTCTAAACAGGTAATCACCCTTCTCCATTACCCAGGCTGTGGTTTCCTCGTCAAAGGAGCTTAGTGTCATAATAGGAATCTTAATTGTAACATCCTCATGCTCACCTGGCTTTAGCTTACCTGTCTTGGCAAAGCCTACCAGTATTTGGTTTGGCTTTTCAATATTAACTATCGGCTGAGTGCAGTACACTTGAACCACCTGTCTGCCTGCATGCTCACCTGTGTTTGTTACCTTAACACGAAGAACAATAGACATCCAGCTGGCCTCTAGATATTCAAGCTTCATATCGAATGTGGTATAGCTAAGTCCGTATCCGAATGGATAAAGAGGCGCCACATCAAAGGTATCGAAATATCGATACCCAACATAGATTCCTTCTTTATAATCAATTTCGTTTTTCTTGGCACTGGCATTCAAGGTTGCTGTGCTGTAGCAGGTTGAATAATCCTTGTACTTCTTAGCCCAGGTGGCTGTAAGCCTACCACTAGGATTAACAGCGCCGGTAAGTACATCTGCAAGAGCATTGCCAGCTTCCATGCCCGGGATACCCATTAATAAGATGGCTTTGATATTCTTCGCCCTGGCGAACTGTCCCAACTCAAGCATGTTTGTATTTAATACAAGAATAACATTTTCAAATGTATCAACAATAAGCTGCAAATTCTGCTGCTCTGTCTCAGTGAAATGATATTCGCTTTCCTTAAGTGGACCACTTGCCACAAGCTGATGGCGAACTACATATATACAAGTGTCAGTTCCAAGCACTGCCTCTGCAATATCAGCCTTCGATATAGGAAGCTCATCTGTTTCGTACTGCTTACCTTCGTAGGCACCATTTCTTTTAGCTGTTGCCTTATCCTGTTTATCCTTTACCCCTGCTGCCTTTTCCATCTTCTCCAACCAGGCATCTGTGGAAAAGCTAAAGCCATTAGATAAAAGGCCTTCCTTAACATTTACATTCTTATCCGTAAATACGTAGTTAAAAAATAAGCCACTAAAAATAGTGTCAACTGCCCCTGCACCGAAAAGAGCCACCTTGCCCCTTTTCATAGGAAGTATCCCACTATTTTCTAGTAGCACAAAAGTGTCAGCGGCTAAACCTCTGACGATTTCTCTATGCTCTGGGAATTGCAATCCCTTATCTTTAAATAGCTTACTCTTGATGTCATTAAGTTTCATATCAAAACTGCTCCCAATAATATCTAATTCCTATATTTTATAATATCATCTTTTCTTTTATTCTTGAATATGATACTATTTTTCTATTTAAAAACTGTGATAGAATTGTTAAAATTATTGAGAATAGGAGATTTTTATGCTAAAAGACATGTTTGACCGAGATTCATCCTTATCATTTGAAGTATTTCCTCCAAAGAAGGAGGCAGATTTTTCTGATTGCTTCAAAATACTTGATTCACTATCAACACTTTCGCCTGATTTCATTAGTGTAACCTACGGTGCAGGTGGTAGCAATTCCAAGAAGACTGTTGAGATTGCTTCTTACATACAGAACACTCTTCACACTGATGCCATGGCGCACCTTACTTGCGTTGGTTCTTCTGAGGAAGATATTCTAAGGGTTACTGATGAGCTGAAAAATGCTGGCGTCTGGCACGTATTGGCACTCAGGGGTGACAAGCCTCGTGACATGTCTGATGAGCAGTTTGAGAAAAGAATATTCCCTCATGCAACAGATTTGATTCACTTTTTGAATACTAACACTAATCTTGATATATCTGCTTCTTGCTACCCTGAAAAGCATCCTGAAGCCATTTCCATGGATTCAGATATTGCTTTTATGAAGATGAAGCAGGATATGGGTGCTAAGATGTTTATTTCTCAGCTGTTTTTCGACAACACTGATTTCTACAGATTTGTTGAGCGTGCTAAGAATGCAGGCATCACTGTTCCTATTGTTGCAGGTATCATGCCTATCACATCAGCAAGACAGATTGGCTCCACAGTTACACTTGCAGGTTCATCTGTTCCAAAGAAGCTTGCAGATATTTGTGCTAAATATGGTGACCAACCAGACGAAATGCGTTCAGCCGGAATTGAGTATGCTATCAACCAAATCAATGACCTGAAAAAATGCGGCATGGGTCACATTCACATCTATTGCATGAACAAGCCTAAAATGACTTCTGAAATTTGCGCCGCAATAAAATAGGAGATTATTATGGACGGAAAAAAGATTGAACAGGAAATATTAGAAATTACCGATGAGCTTATTAAGGATTACAAATCCGACAGAGCTATCGACAAGATGGACACTTACCATCAGCCTAATAAGGATTCCATCATCGATATTACTAAAAAGCTTCTTCGTATTGTATACCCTGGCTACTACCGTGACCATGTATATAAGGTATACAACGTGGAGACTAATCTTAACACACTTATGGAAGATGTTGTTTACAATCTGAACAAGCAGATTGCACTTATACTTTGCTACAGACCGGATTTTGACGGTTGCTGCGAAGAGATTTGCTCTACAAAGGCTGAAGAATTATCACTTGCCTTCCTTAAGAAAATTCCACATGTACGTGCCTTGCTTGACACAGATTTGCAGGCTGCTTACGACGGTGACCCTGCCGCCACCAGCATAGATGAAATAATCTTTGCCTACCCTGGCATTATGGCAATCACCATTTACCGATTAGCCCATGAGCTGTATCTGCTTGGAGTGCCTATTATTCCACGTATCATGACTGAGTACGCCCATTCCAACACTGGTATCGATATCCATCCTGGCGCTACTATCGGTGAATATTTCTTTATCGACCATGGCACAGGTATTGTAATCGGTGAAACAACAGTAATTGGAAAGAATGTTAAGGTATACCAGGGTGTTACACTTGGTGCCCTTTCAACAAGGGGCGGCCAGAACCTTAGAGGTGTCCGCAGACATCCTACTATTGAAGATAATGTTACTATTTATTCAAATGCTTCAGTGCTTGGTGGGGATACTGTTATCGGACATGATTCGATTATTGGAGGTTCTACATTTATTACTGAATCGGTACCACCAGAATCTAGAATTTATTATGATGTGAAATAAGCCTTTCCCCCATAAATGGGGGGAAGGTGGATGCGCAGCAGACGGATGAGGGGCTCTGTAGATACACCTCATCAGTCACCTGCGGTGACAGCTTGTCTCGCCTCCCGGCTCGGTCGTTGCTAAACAGGCTCCACTGGAGCCTAGCAACCTCAAGGGGAAGCCTTTCTTTTACATCTTCAAGTACTCCATACCCTGCTTTACTTCATCAGGTACGGTGCCTTCATTCTTTTCTACTTTATCTATAATGGTCTTCAGGTGATTAAGGGCCTGGCTGCACTTTATCTCATGCCTAGAAATCAACTGCTCATACATAGGGTGATTAGCCACCTTAGCTCGATAAGCCTTGGAGAATGTACAGTGCTTGTTCAATATATTTCTCTCTGGCTTATTAAGTCTGATACTTCCCTGAGCCTCAAAGTTAATCCAGATTGTATATTGCTTGGTAAAGGCTTCACGCATATTGTTGCGGGATGATTTAAGCAGTGTCTTTACCTTTTCCTTGTTCTCAGCAGAAAGCTCTTTGTTCTTGCGGTAGAATGTAAAGTAATCGTAGAAATCAGATGTAAGGCAATCACTGCCAATATCATTCCATCTAGAGCCCTGCTCCTTGCGGCAAATCTCCCAGCGGAAGGCGCCGCAGCAGTAAATCATCATCTTGTCCAAATCATCAAATGTAAACATTGGGAATACAAATCTGCCTGGTGAATCCACCTTGATTCCACCGCACTCCTGCCACATCATAGCACGCATACCACAGTTTGGAAGAAGTATTATATCAGGCTGCACCCTCTTAAGATATGGCTCGCTCTTTACATTGGCATCCATATCAGTGAAGAAGCCTTCTCTAAGGAATATTTGATAGTCTATGCTTTCTATCTTTTCCATGGCCTCTACAAGCTTGGCATTTGTAACAAGCATTCTCATTGGCTCCATGCCAAAATCCTCTTTTGTAAGAACCGGACAGAATGATGTCATCTTACCAGATGTGGTTCTGTTGGCAGATACAAAGAAGTTGTTCATTTCGAACTTAACCTTCTGCTCCTGATCTGCCATCCACTTAGGCATATCAGCCTCTGTGATATTACCGGATTTACGCTCTTCTAGCACAAAGCCTCTGTAATCTAAATCCAGCTCGTTTCGGCTAGGCTCACGCTCGCCAGCGTAAACAGCTCTAAGCCATTTATATATGGTGAATAGATGGTCACTTTCGCATAGACTAGAAAGCCTATCCATTATATCTGCAAGCTCATTTGTGATTTCATCTCCAATGGCATCATACTCAATATATCCAAAATTCAAAAACATCTGAATAATAGTATCAAGTTCGCCGCCGTATGCTTCAAATTCCAAAGCTCTAAAGAAGGTCTTTTGATACATTTCATAGAATATATCTACTGCCTTCTTTCTAACCTTGCGCTCGTAGTCATCTTTGCCTTCTCTATCTGACAATGCCAGGTATTCAGCAATCTGTTTCTTGTATTCTGCGGTCTTATCCTCGTCAATTTCTGCAAACTCACAGATATGCTCAAAGGTCTGGGTGAACTCAGCCTGCTTTTGCATCTTGGCCTCATCAAAGGCTGCAGCTGTAGCTGCAAAATCATGACCGTCATACTCAGCCCATCTGTTTTTGATAAGTGCCTTATCATAAAGACCTGATGAAGATAGGAACTTATAGAGCATTTTCATTAGCTTTATGATATTAGCCTGGTCAACTCCTCGCTCTGCTGCATAGACTCTCAGCTTAAAAATAGCATCAAACAAATCGTTTTTGTCTGATGATAACAACACAGGTGTAAATTCATCCAGGTAAAAGCCCATAGTTTCAGCACATTCGATTGCGCGCTTCATGTAACCGCAGCTGATACCAATAACACCATTTACTATTTCTGTGCGTTTACCATAGATGCTTTCAATTTCCTTGTTATCAACAGAATTAAGGCTATCTATGTAATCATGCTCCCACTTAAGGATTCCCCCCTTAAGCTCAATAGGCTCCATCTCCTCAAGCATAGGAATCTCCACCGGAGTCATGCCCACTGCCCTGCACTGCTTTCTATATTCACCATGGATTCCACGACAATAATCAGCGAAATCATCCACCTTTTTCTTTAGCTCATCATAGATTTTGAACACATCCCTACATTGCCTGAATGCACCCTTAGCAAAGCCAAAGATATACACAGGTTGAGCCTTAAAAATACCATCAAAATCATCCATACTCTTGTATGGGCATTTGATGACAGAGGCATCCTCTTCCACAGTATAGTCCGCTTCGTACTTATGGTTTAAAGCATCGGATAATCCTGCTACTGTACCAGGACCAAGCAGTAGCTGTTTGCCCTTCCAATCCTGCCTTATAGTTCCTTTCAGGATTACATACATGCTATCTACTGCATCCCCTTCGTTTATTAACTTTTTGCCCTTTTCAATAGTGATTGGTTCCAAGTTTTCTCCTTAGCTTAATAGCATCTATACTTAAGCTAATTATAAAATTGTCTGAATATTATTGCAATTCCATTAAGACAATTTCACAAAAATTTAACGGCTCTGCTGTTAATAGCAACTAAAAAAAGTCACACAAAATAAATTTTTGTCGTTAATAATTGAAAATCAGAATCACTTATTCTATACTTGAATTGTCAGATATTATCCGAGGGTTTATTAGTAGCACCAAAATCTCTCAATCTATTAATCTTCATCCCTGGATGATTATGACCTTCTTAAATCTTTAGTGGATAAGGCCTACTTATCCACATTTTTTTTGCAAAAATCTTCTACTCAAGTTTTTTCCAAACAGGATACAATTTCAGTTCACCGCCAGCTGGCTTAGCATTGATTATAGTCTTACCCGGTGCAAAATTAATATCTGCTGTAGATGCCCCATCGGTTGTAGCCCAGCCCTCAAACTTGTAGCCATTTCTCTTAAATGTAGTCTGCTTTACAATCTTGTAAGATGCGCCCCGCTTAATGGTTTTGCTTACAGCTTTGCCGGCAGTACTATATTGTCCTGGATTATAGGTAACCTTGTATGTTGCATCAACATTCTTTTCAAAATTAGCAACTATAGTTACAGGCTGACTCATGGTAAAGCCCAAATCTCTTAGGTTGATTTCTGTAACGCCATTACTGTCTGTTCCAGCGAATTTTACGCTCTCATCACTTTCAAGGCAATAGTAAGACAATATGTATTTTGTGGTTACATATTTGCTACCTACCTTGCGCGTACTTGTGGCACTGTAGCCAGTGGAAGGCAAGGTAAACACACCCGTCTTATTTCTTATTGTGGCAGGCTTGTTTGCTATGTTTAGATATGTTCCATCAGTGGCAGTTCTATTTGCTTTAAATGTAATTGCATAGTCCACCGGTGCCTTTTCAATTGGGATTGTAACATCCTTATAGCCGGCATAAGCTCCCACTCCATGAAGGCGCAGCTTGCCATTGCCTGCTATCAACTGCCCTGCTTTGTTTCTAGGCAAGGTTGTACTGATTATTTCAAAACCATCAGCCTCTACAACCTCTTTATTCAAAACAAGTGTGATATCATCATTACTAACAAGTGTTTCCCTTCCATCAAACAGGAATCGTCTATTCAGAGAAACCTTGGCTTTTGAAATATCGTAGGATTTGTCTATTGCCCTAAATACAATATCCTTGTCACCTTTATATCCATTGCAAGAGCCTTTGATTCGTGCAATATACTCAGTACCGCTTTCCACCTTTTCATTGATGTCTACTGGCGCATATCTGCTATGAACATCATCATTTCCATTGTATAGATATTCAACTGTGTAATCCTTACTTGCGCCTGCTGCAAGAGTCTTTCCTGCCTTAGATACCACCTTCACTGATGGTGCCTTGAACTTATTGCCAGCAATGATATCACCAACTGTTATTGTATTATCATCAATATAAGCTGTACCTATCTTAAAAGTACCAGTTATTTTACCTGTAAAATTCTTCTTGCCTGTGATGGTGGCAGTTACCGTATTTTCGAATTTGTAGCCGCCCTTGAAAGCAAATGTAGCGTTAGCCTTACCAAAGGATTGATTAGAATAATAATCCTTGCCTGCAAACTCAAAATGAATTACAGGTGTAGCGTTTGTGTATGGCAGCTCACGCAATTCATCTTCATCATTTACCTTAAGCTTTGCTGTTTTATCTGCATCAAGATATACAACAGCATCTGTTATATCTGCTTTGGTCACTTTGTAAGTAAGAGTAAGGCTTGTAGCATTACCATTTGTTCCCTTTATCTTGATACTCTTGGTTCCAACATTTACGGCATCCTTTGGCCAGGTAACCTGATAGCTCTCATCATAGCCTGGAACTGTAAATGAAGATAGGCCATATTCTATAGTTTTACTTACAGTGGCATTACTATCCGCTGGATTTGGCAGTGTTATGATTATCTTTGGAGATGATGTTTCGGCTGCGCCTGTATAGGTGAAGTTATCTACACCATCCTTATAGCTAACATCATCCTTTGTAATAATTGTTCCTTCCACAGTGTAGGCTTTTGTTCTGCTGCCTGTGTAAGCTCCAATTCCATAGATTGTAGCCTTGGACATTCCCACCTTTTCACTGTTGACATTAGCTACCACATAATCTTTGTCTTGCTTTAATTCCCTGTCTCCATCCACAACCTTAAATGCGATTTTATCAGCATATTTATAGACAGCTTTATCGCAATCTACAGTTATGGTCTTTGCAGATATCTTAGTAGCAGCCTTTGCCGGAACACTAAAGTTCTTTGTCATTGTGCCCATGTATGTTCCGATTCCGGTGATAGTAGCTGTGTAGCTGCCTACCGAGAATACACCCTCACCTGGCTGATAGCCTGGAATCTTGCTGTTGTAGGTATAGGTAATGGTGTAATCCTTGCCCTCAGTAAGTGGTGTTCCATTCATGGTTACGGTAGTATTCACTTCTGATTTTTTGTCTGTGCCATCAAGCACTACTGCGTTGGCATTTATAGTAACCTTTGCATTAGTAATTCTGCGGTTTGCATCAATTACCCTAAGCTTGCGGGCTGCAATAGTACCTGTATAATTGCCTTTTATTGTAACAGGTATGCTGTAACCTGCATCTGTTGGATCTGCTTTTACATTGGAATAATCAACCTGGAAATCCTTACCCTCTTTCAGCTTTCTTACCACTGGCTTTGAAGCAGTAGCATTGAATGATGCATACTGAGCCTGGGTGTAAGAAATTGTAAGCTTAGGCTTTTGCAACTTTTTATTTTCAGTCACCACAAATGAAACCCCATCCACAGGTGTGGCACCACTGGCAGTGATTGAAAGCATTGCATCATCCACCGGCATAGGAGTGATTGAAAATTCCTGTATGTAGCTGCTGACATACTTGCCTTTACCATTTATGATGATATTGGCATTATCACCAGCGTTTTTGTTGTTCTTGTAGCTAATGGTATAGTCTGTGCCGTAGGTAAGCAGCTTGTTGTTATAGAATACTCGATAATCTGCTGAGTAATTAACCCCATCGGAATTCTTGCCTGTAGGCAGAGTCTTGGCGTAGCCTGAATATACAGTACCTGAATGAGTCTTGGCATCTGTAATAGTTGCCATGGTCTTATCTGAAATCCACAATCCCTTAGGCAGATTTCTAGGGTTATCAATACTAGTATCATCTGAATTCACATCACCCCAGCTACTTACTACAGTAAATGGAATGTCCACACAATCTGAATAAGTGATATTGTTATCGATTGTTTTGACGGCCAATGCGCGGACTTTGATGGTACCTTCGTAATTAGCCCTAAATGCAGCATATCTTGTGGCAGCACTTTCAAAGGCTGCCTTTTCATCCTCTGTATCAGGCAAATCTCCCGGAGTACTACCTGTAAAGACCTGGTAGTAGATAGTTGCTCCTGGAGTGTCTGTTGTGAGACGCACCAGGTCACCGTATTCTAGTGCAGTGGCGTTGTTACCTTGAGGTTTTTCTACCTTCTCAACGTCATTTTTGACAGTAACTGTCTTTATTATTTCATGATTTTCGTATTTTGGCGAAAGCTTACTTCCAGTCAGCCTTAGATTAATGGCGGCTATACCCACGCCAGTGTTACCTGTTATTGTGGTATAGAAATTTCTTTCTGTTGTAGCATTACCTGAAGCATCCTTTATGAATTCCTCATAGGTTACGCCATCAATAATCAGCTTAATATCGTATATACGAATATCGTGACCCTTATACACTATTTCATCAGCACTATCCATGGCTGATTCATCAGTATTGTTTGTAATCTTGTAGGTGAGCTGCCCCCATTTTGCCACAACAGTATGATCGGCATTGGTTGTAACAACAGAGTCGCTGTTAATCAGCTGACCATCCTCACTTCCTAAATGCCAGCCTAAAAATACATAGCCCGCCCTTGTTGGAGTGGCAAGAGTGCCGTATCGGGCCTGCTCCGTAACGAGCTTTTTTACATCAGGTGATGTACCACCATTTGCATCGTAGGTCAAAACCCACTGATCAGCCTCCTTGAACTGTGGGTAAAATACTATTCTTTCCTTAAATGTATATTTGCCAGTGTATATATTCTTTTCAGGTAATATATCTTCCTTAGAGATGGTGGTTACAATCTTGTTTCCTGCTTCATCTGTTGACCATCCATAGAACACCTTATTCACCGGTGTGTATGGAAGCGGATTTTCGGCAATCGCACTTGCTGTAGGCAATGTATATGGGGTGTTGGTTATATTGATGTTCTTTATCAATCTAACGGAGCTTGAATATCCGCCCATGCCATCTGGCTCATAGTAACGCACAGGAACGCTATACAGACTCCAGATTGGATATAAGGTTAGGTCTTCCATAAGATTATTTCTTAAATCAGACTCATACACCTCATCAGCATCATCCCCTGGTCCATTTTTCCAACCTTTTAAATAATAGCCTTCCTTACTTGACTTGCCTGCATCCTCTTTATCTGGTAGCTTGCAGTAATTTGTTACTCCAGGATAATAGGTAGAATAAAGCTTGCGATAGCTCTCATCTTCTGCAGTCACATAGGAGATGTTATAAGGCTTTACCGTCACAGTTACGGTAATTCTATAGATCTTTCCGTCCACTGTGTAATCGCCAAATACCACAGTGCTGCCCTTAGCCTTTTTAATTGTGACAAGGCCTACATCAACAGTAGCTATATTTTCATTCACCACTGACCACCTGATGAGGGATGGATCAACAGCCTCCCCGCCAAATGTGGCCTCTATCTGATGAGTGGTTCCGGCATGGTCGTAGATGATAGGTGTAGATGTGGCAAAATCGCCTGTTGGTGTGATATTGCCAGTGTTATTTGTGTAAAGCTTGACCTTTGCATCCTGGTCATATTTATTATCTCCAATAGAAAAGCCCGCATCATTTTTAACTGTATGATAAATATTACCCAGATTGTTGTGAGCCAAACTATCGAATGCAATAGCTGGGCACTCACTACCTGAAGCTTTAATCGTATAGGTCAGAGTGATTTTCTTATCAGGTTCGGTCACCTCTAGCGGTGCGCCCAGAGGGATGGTGTAATAACCGTAAAACATATTATGATAGGTTCCAGCAGTGCTATTGGTTCCATCAGAAACGGTAACCTGTATGTCGGCATTTGTGTTTAGCACCTGCACACCAACAGCCCGGATGCTTTCACCAGCTGCAATCTTTCCGTCGTACTCGACCTTGGCTGTAAGGCTGCCCCCTTTACTTTGACTACGCAAAGCTCCAGTGTACTCCGAAGATGCATAGGAATACACATTATCGTACATATCCTTTGTGGCAGAATAAGCAATAGCCTCGCCGCCATCTATAAGGGATTTATCATAGTAGGAAAGCCAGAAATATCCGTTCTTTCCATAATCTTCCAAATCCCAGCTATTACGCACAAGCCAAGCACCGTTGCCAAGTGGCTGGCTACCTTCTTTAAAGTGCTCGCGAGAGAAATTATCATCCCAGCCCACAAGCATTACCGCATGATTCTGGTCCTCACGACTAGTGTAGTAGGAATTGTAGGTAGAACTATAGGCATCGTCATCTGATGCATAGAATGATGTACTAACGGAACCGTGCTCCAAAATAGCTTTCTTAACCTGTACCCTGTCCTCTATGTTGATTTCATAGATATTCTGAACCTGGGCATAATCGTGGCCTAGGGCATATTCTTCCGCTGGCACATAGTTGCTTCCCTTGGAATATGGGACATACACCTCCTGCACAGGGCCTACCTTGTTAGCCAAGGCCTGGTTTGCCATAGTAGCAGTACCGCCATTGCTAAGATAATTTGAGCCCAGATATTTATATTCATCAGTATCGTGGCACCCTTTTGGGTCAGTATATTTGTGGGCTGTAAAATAGGCAAGCTGAAGCTCGGACAAGTCGATGCTAGAAGACTCGCCACTGTTTTTAATCAAATCTGTCTCCACAGCGCCCAAAGCTGCAAAAGCCCAGCATGCGCCATCTGAACCCTGGCTTCGAATCTCTGGCAAGTACCCTGCCTCGTAGCCATTGTAGCTACTATCAGTGCTTGACGACCTTAAAAGCATGCTTGTAGATATGCCATCATTATAAATAGGAATCTCGTAGTCTGCCGGTGTAGATATCAAGCCTGTAGGACCATCTGATTCATCCTCTACATGGACGTAAAGTGTAGGTATTTCTACATCCTCGGCAATAGTGTAATCAGTGTCTACCACTGGCTGGAAGGTATAATCCCCCAAATATTCGTCGTAATCATCTATAGGTGTCCAATCGTATATACGAATCTCAATTTCATTATCTTGATTCGTATATGCGATAATCTTCTTTGGAAATTTTTCCTTCAAACTGTCAAGTGCAAGCTTGTAATGAGTGGTGATTTCATCAAGCTCCTTGAACTTGATAATTTCTTCTTCCTCCTCCTCTTCATCAGAAGCTTTAAGCAGTTCATCTTCTAGGGCTTCCTCTTCAAGGACTTCATCTTCTACAGCTTCCTCTACAAGGTTTTCATCTGTTACAGCTTCTTTTGGCTCTTCTGTTGCCTCCTCTGCCGTAGCTTTATCCTCATCAGCTTCATTAGTATTGAATTGATTTTCATTTGGAGTTTCTTCTGGATTCTTAATTCCATCCGACTGGTTTGATTCTTCGGATGTGCTTTCCTGTAATATGGTTGCATCAATACTTTCAGCAAGGGCTGTAGTATCAAACGCAGTGAAAGCCAATGCTCCTGACAATATTAAGCTAATTAATCTATTTCCTAATTTCATATGTGCCTAATTCTCCATAATACTCATGTTATCAAACATTGTACCATGAATTCCTGCACATTTTGTGAATAAATAAAGGTTCTTGCGGGCTTTTTCATTAAGTGCCCACAAGAACCTTTATTGATTAATTAGCTTTTAATGTGATTGTTTTAGGGTTAATCTTAAATGTGTACTTCTTGGTGCCTCCGTAATTGCCCTTACCTTTGATAGTAATGGTAGCTTTACCCTTCTTAACGTTGTTCTGATAATTTACAATGTCGTAATCATTTGCTGTAAGGGTATTCTTTCCAAACCTTACTACAAGGTCAGACTTCTTGATATATCTAGCCTTTCCTGTATAATCCAAGCCATTCTTAAGATTGCTGTCCTTTGCAATAGACACCGATGCGCTGGAAACATTAGCTGAGATAATTCTATAAGTAAATGTAATCTTACCAGTATAAGCGCCCTTGCCAGTTACTGTACCCTGGATAATTGTTCCTACAGGAATAACATCGTATTTATCTACAGGATCACCTACTGCACGCCCTGCATCCACATAAGTCTTGCCCTGCTTTTTTGTAATAGGGTCTTTAATGTTTACATATTCATAGTAAATATTCTTTTCATAATCTGTGCCTGCTACAAGCTTCTTAAGCTTGCCATTATCGTCCATATCATTAAGCACTGGAGCAGATTTTACTTTACTTGAATTAACATTGTAAACCTTATCAGCTGCAGAAACTGTAACATCCTCTATGTTCTTCTGTCCTATGCTGTAATAGATTGGATCAAAAGCCTGCTTGCCAACAAAATTCTTCTTTGGCTTAATTGTTACCTTTACCTTATCATCTGCATTCTTGGCGATTCTGCCTGTGTTGTTGCTGTAGCTAATGCTGAAACAGGTCTTAACCACAGATGGATCAAGCTGCTTGTTATCAAATGTGATAGTTGGAAGCTTCTTAGTGCCACCCTTGATGTACTTAACCTGCTCATCCATGCTTACCTTGATGCGGGCTCTGTTTGTAGAATCGTCCAGATTTACAGTACTAATTGCAAAAGCCTTGCTCTTTGTGTATTTGCCTGTGTACAGGTTCTTACCAACAATAACTATATTCTTGTTACCTGCATTTAATGTGTCCTTTGGAAGCTGAACATCATAGTCATCCGCTGTTACTTCCTTGCCATCTACAACAACCCTAACTGCCAAATCCTCTAGTGTATATGGCTCACCCTTATATTCGAAGAAGTCCTTACCAGTATTCTTGTTTGTAACAGTAACTGTGACATTCTTGTTGATAGGTGTGCCGGCAATGCTGTACTGATATGTAAGCTTGCCTTTGTATTTTCCAATACCGTAGAAGACATCAGTGTGCTTGCCAATATTTACTGATTTGTCTCTTACAAGGATGTAATCAACGCCCTCAGTAAGACCTGCAGCAACATATTGCTGTGTGTAAGCCGTTGTTGTGTATGGCACCTTACTTACAAACCCGCTAATCATCTTCTTTGAAAGAGCTGTTCCGCCCTTCACTGCGAACTTCTTAGTAACAGAACCAACCAGCTCCTGATTATCACCAGTAATTGTAACCATGTAATTTCCACCAGTTACAATCTTGCTTCTGTTTCCATAATCCACAGAATCTGGAATATCCACATACTTGTAAGTGATAGTGCACTTAGCAAGAGCAGCATCCTCAATCTTATTGCCATTAAGCTTTACAGTAAGTTTGATTTTGCCTGCCTGGTCATCTGTGCCCTGGCCGATTACAACATCCTTTGAATCTACAGTAACAGATGCATTGCTTAGGCATTTTGTCTTATCTGCAACAAAGTAGATTAAAGTATGCTCGCCTACGTAGTTGCCCTTACCAACAACCTTTACAGCCTTCTGACCTGCATTTTCTGTCATAGCATTTGATGTAGCCTGACCGTTTGCAGCATCAAAATATTCAAGGGTATAATCCTTGTTCTTTGAAAGTGTTACTGTCTTACCTTTTCTAACATCCTTGACAGTAACTGCTGCATTAATGAGCTTTCCTGTGTATGGATAAGCATCCTTAGCTAAGGTATATGTGGCTTCCCCATCAAATGGTTTTGGCTCAATTGTAAATGTATCTGTGTAAGTGCCCTTGTAATCGCCCTTACCTATGATTGAAATTGTAGCCTGGCCTGCATTTGTGTTCTTGGCAAGCTTGTAGGTGTAATCCACCTTGTTCTGTAAAAGCTCAACACCATCATATACTCTAAAATCTGCATCTGGTGTTAGCTTGAATGCAGCACCATTGTAGGTATATGTATTATTGTGGATTCCTGCAATCCAAATGCCTGTCTTTGGCGATGCCTCGTACTCAGCACGGTCAGCAGCATTTTCGATTCTGCTTGATTCCTTGTCAGAGTCCTTGACTGTGTATGTAAATGTAGCTTCATCACTGTCTGTATAGCCTGAAGCTGTAGCCTTAGCCTTGATAGTGTATGTACCTGCTTGGTCTAAGATAATGCCATCGCTATAAGTCTGCTGGGAACCACCATTTATCGTATATACGATAGTTGCATAGTTGGTTTCAGACTCAAGAGTAACCACTGTTCCAATCTCTACATCTCCTGACTCCACTGATGCTTTGATAGTAGCAACCTTTGGAAAATCAATCCACTTAGCATAGATGTTCATTGTTCTAACAGCTATGTTTGGAATAATACTATCCTCTGTAATCCTATCAGTATATAAAGAATCCCAATACCAACCGGCAAATACTTTTTCATCAGAAGTAAGTGCTGGTAATTTGCCTATCTTCTCACCTGTTACATGCTCTTCCTCTCCCAAATCTGCTGGAACAGTACCATACTTAGATATAGGATTAAGTAGGATTAGATATCTAGCACGTGGATCTACGTTTGCTGGCTGCCACTCAGCAATAATTGTGTGGTCTTCTGTAAGCTCTACTATTGATGATTCTGTAACAATTGGACCATCTACAGTGTTAATGTGCCATGCAACAAATTCGTAGCCCTGGCGATATGGTGTGTATAAGGTATATTTAGCCCCAACAACCAGGTTTTCACCAATAGTCTCTCTTTCATTACCATAACTTAGAGTTCCTCCATTAGCATGATAGAGTACATGAACTCTTTCAGGCTCATCATCTTGCCAAATTGCATGAAGTGTGAATTCAGCCTCCACTTTAGTCTCATCATATCCACTAGTAGAAATTATCTTATCTGTTGCGCTTACAATCTGGTTTGCATCAGTAGCAATTCTGCTCCATCCTTTAAATTCAGTGTCGTCCTTTGTAGGTGTCTCTAGCTCGCCAAATGCAGGGATTTTTTCATAAGTCCATGTATATGTCTTAGGCTCTACCTGGCTGCCACCATTTGAATCAAAGTTAAAGGTAGCTGTATATTCTATAGGTTCGTATCTTGCGTGAAGACTATCATTATTATAAAGCCCCACTACATCTGTATCAGTGACAATGGCTTGCTTAGCTGATGAGTACCAACCAACTGCACGATAACCTGCCTTATGTGGCACGTCTAACAATGTACCGTATGGCTCACCCTGAGTAAGATTTTTTTCACCAAGCATCCTACTGCGTTCATCATAGTAGTTAGCGGTAAATGTTACTACTTGTGTTGGTTTTTCTACCCAGTGGGCATAGAGGGTGATGTCTTTAGCATAGTTATATATATCACCTGCTTTTACTTCATTACCTTCAGACTTTTCAGTAAACCAACCATCAAATATATAGCCTTCTCTTGTAGGATTTGGTAAACCATATATGCTAGAACCTGAAGTAAAGCTCTTAGTTGTAGTATTTACACTGCCATCATTTGGATCAAATGTAACATTGTATGTATTAGCTTTCCAAAAAGCAACTAATTTATGATTAGATGTTGATTTTAATGGTGTCTCTGCAGTTACTTTTGCTCCAGTCTCAGAATCGTAACGCCACTCAACAAATTCGTATCCTGCGCGTGTTGGTGTTGGCAAAACTCCATAGGCTTCATCTATATATACAGATTTTTCAGAAGGTGTTACCGTGCCTTTTCCTGCATCAAAAGTAATCTTTATCTTATTTAATTCAGTCCAGTGTGCATAGAATGTTGTATCATCAGCTATGTTGTACTTAATGTTCGAAGTATATTTATTTCCATCTGTTGCACCTGTGTACCAACCATCAAATTTATAATTTGGTCTTGTTGGTGTTGGTAGTGTTCCAATTGACGCATCAAATGTTACAGTCATTGGAGCAGCATCCACTGTTCCACCATTAGCACTAAAGGTGATAGTGTATGTATTAGCTTCCCATGACGCATAAATAGTGTGTGTAGACTTAGACTTTAATGCTGTTTCAGCTGTAACTATGTCTCCAGCAGCAGAATTATAGTGCCAGCCTGTAAATGTATAGCCTGTACGAGTTGGTGTTGGTAATGTTCCGTAAGGCTCGTCATTGTATACTTCCTTGTATGAAGGTGTAAGGCTATTTCCTGAGTTTACACTATAATTAATTCTAACTTTCTTCTTTTCAGTCCAGCGAGCAAGGAGCGTTATATTTTTGCTAAAATCACATTTTGATGTATCTTTATATTCCTTGGTGCTAGATCCTGATGTAAACCAGCCTTTAAACTCATATCCATATCTAGTTGGAACCGGTAGTTCGCCTATCGCCGCATCATAGGTTACTTCCTTAGAAGCTACATCCACATTACCGCCATTTGCATTAAATGTAATAGTGTATTTGTTAGCTTCCCATGATGCCACAAGTGTATGGTTGGAATTCTTACTTACGGTAGTAGTTGATTCTATCTTATCACCGCTCTCTTTGTCTAAATGCCAACCGGTGAATTTGTACCCTGTCTTAGTAGGTGTTGGCAACTCTCCGTAAGCCTCACCTGGTTCTACAGATTTGCTAGTAGGAGTGACGTTGCCACCATTTGAGTTAAATGTAACCTTTACACTAGTATCATCTTTATATTTAGGATAAACTGTTACCATTAAACCATACTTATCATCCAATACAATAGGTGGTGCGAAAGCATCGTCTAATGTGATAACACTGACAGGATACTTTCCTGCTGCATCCCATGACCAATAAGAGAACACCTTTCCGGTTGAACCTTCATAATATTTTGGCGAACCGTAGTCACTCATTTCACTTCTTTTTAGCAACGTATATGGGAAGTTTTCCATATATAAATCAGTGGCAAAAACATTATAACTAGAAGTATAATATTCATCTAAATTATTTTTAGGCACCTTATAACGCAGTGCGACCTTCTGCTTTTCCCACTTTGGATATACAGTAACATTTCCTGTCTTTGTGATAAGTGTCTCTGTCGTAAGCTTTGTTGTAAAAGCAGCATCTGAATATAAGCCTTCCAACGCGTAGCCTAATTTTCTAATCTGTGTATTATCAGGCAAATCACAATTACTAGCATCTCCTGGGTAATATTCTTTATATTTATCTGCTACAATGATTCCGTCACCATCATATATGATTTCATAAGGCTTGATTGTTACACGTATATTAACCTCATATTTTTTCTTAGTAGTAGGATCTACATAAGAACCCACAACAATTGTGGAACCTTTCTTGTAACCAAGAGTTATGACACCTGCGGCTGAAACTGTAGCTATAGATTTATCTACAACAGACCATGTAAGTTTTGATGCATCTTTGATGATGGAATCATCTGCCAATGTAACAGTGTGTGTAGTTCCGCCATAATCTAAAATTTCATCCTCGGATACACTTAATTCTCCTGATACATCACCAGTAGTTACATCGTTTGTATAGATTCTTACTAAAGGATCTTCGCTATAGTTTGTTGTAAAATTTCCACTCTTTACTGAAAATCCTTTGTCCATGCTAGCAGTATGAGTAGTAACGCAATAATTCTTGCTATTTGGATTAGGATCACCTATTTCCTGTGGTCTAGTATTTTCAACTAACAGCTTAGGTTTCTCATTTGCGGCTGGAGTAATTGTCACCGTCACAGTAACATCCGTCTTTTTTGTTATCTCTAACCCACTTGTAAGCTTTACTGTGTAATTACCTGCTTCAACAACATTACGAGAGCCTGAAACCGTATTCTTACCGTCTGTTACAGATACATCAATCTTAGAATTAGTATTCAATATTTCAGTAGATACAGCTTCGATTGTTTCACCAGCATCTACAGAATATTTTACTTCTATAGTAATAGGCTCACCATCGTTATATGATTCCATTGTATAATATGATACTAATTCACCTGTAGCGTATGAATAGGCATTATCATACTGGGTAGTGGATGCCGAAAATGCAGTTACACTTCCACTACTTTTTAAACCTGCATCATAATATGAAAGCCAGAAGTAACCCTGCTTTCCATAATCATCCAAGCCCCAGCTGTTTCGTACTAACCATGCACCATTTCCTTCTGGCTTGCAGCCTTCATAGAAATTATCTTTTGAGAAATTATCGTCCCAACCAACTAGAGCAATAGCATGATTGGTACTCTCAAAAGTGCCATAGAATGAATTATATGTAGATGAGTAATGGGCAGTACCAGTATATTCCTTTGTATCTACCAAATTACCATCACTATATGAAGTAACTGTACGTTTAAAGTCACCTTCACTTGCCCAGAAGGATGCAGCAACAGCACCTCTTTGCATAATTGCTTCTTTAATTAAATCTTGATTCTCATAGTTGATTTCATAAGAATCGTAAATCTGAGCATAATCACTACTTACCGCAAATTTATCATCAAGTACAGCATCACCGCCCATTGAATATGGAGCATAGTCTTCCTTGACTGCACCTATTTTATTCATCAATGCTCTTGTGGAAATTGTTGTATTACCACCTGTTGATAAATACTTTTTGCCTGCCGCACCTGCAAATGAAAATGTATCATTGTCATGACAATTCTTAGGATCATCAAAATTGTGGGCAGCAAAATATGCCAGCTGTAATTCTGACAAATCGATGCTCTTTGATGCTTCGCCCTTCGAAATCAAATCAGACTCGATAGCAGCCATAGTAGCAAAAGCCCAACAAGCTCCCTCTTGGCCCTGGTCACGGATTACAGGGAGTTTGTCCTTATTGTTATATGTATCTGGAAGCGCTGCTTTAAGTAATCCACTCTCATTCTTTACCACTGGAACATCTGGCTTTGTTTCATCAGCCACATAGCCTGTAGGACCATCTGACTCATCCTCGACATACACCATCAGTGTAGGTTCTTCTGCATCCTCACTAACTTCATAATCTGTATCAATTACTGGCTCGAATTTATACTCGCCCAGATATTGGTCGTAATCATCCACTGCAACCCAATCATAGATGCGGATTTTTACTTCCTCATCCTTGTTTGTCATTGCATATATATATTTAGGGAATTTCTTTTCGAGACTAACTAATGCAAGCTTGTATTTAGTATAGATAGGAGTGATTTCATTGTAGCTAACAATCTGTTCTTCTTCCTCTTCCTCCTCTTTTTCCTTAAGAAGGTCCTCTTCTGTAAGCTCCTCTTCTACAAGTTCTTCCTCAGGAATTTCTCCCTCTAATTCAGCTTCATCTGCTTCTTTTGTGCCCTCAGCTGGTTCACCTTCTGCTGGTGTTCCACCTTCTGCTGGTTCTCCCTCAGCTGGTGCGCCACCTTCCACTGGCTCACCCTCTGCTGGTGTGCCTCCTTCTACTGGCTTCCCCTCAGCTGGTGTGCCACCTTCTGGTACCTCTTCTGCTGGCTGTTCACCATTTTGTGTATCAGAAGAAGGCTGATTTTCATCAGCATCTGTAGGCTCGTCTACTTTTTCGTTAACAGGCTCATCGCCTGTACTTGCAGCGTAAACACTCATATCTATAGATGTGAATGCCAAAGCCCCTGCTAATAGTAAACTTAATAGTCTCATTCGTAATTTCATGATATCAGTACTCCTAAAAAATCCCATTTTCATCCATTGTGTTATACAAAATATATCATGTCGTATTAAACGTGTAAAGTATAACGTTATATAATTCACAATTTTTTCTTATTTCTTCATCTGATATAATTTTTCCAGCGTAAAAAAAGACAGCGAGGTGATTCTCGCTGTCCTTAATGTTTTATTTCTTTTTAGAAAGCATACCTGAGATATTGACTTTCTTTGAAACAGTACCTGTATAATACTGCATTTCACCTTTGGTGCTACTAAAGTAAATATTAGAGTAAGCACTGCCTGTTACATTCTTTAGGTTATCAATCGTACCGTCTGTTACATTTAAGCTACAGTTGCCACCTAATGAAATATTCACTGGCTTTTTGCCTTTACCATCTGAAACAAAACTAATATTGTTTATATTAACAGTCTGATTCTTATCTACCTTAATAGTCATGCCCTTGTTGCCGTTATATCTAAGGCTTACTGGAGTCTCTCCTGTAATTGTAAACATTGGAGCCTTCTTAGCCTTTGGAATGTTGTAGATTTCTACTGGGTGCTTAGATGTTTCCGATTCCGGATTCACACTTAAGCTGTATTGTGCTGCCGTAAGCTTGTTGTTGATATCTGTTATTGCATCATTATATGAAATATATCTACCTACAAAATTAGTTTTTTCAGAAGATGATACTACTGAAAGCTCATATCCTGGAACCTTTGAAAATACAGCTGTGTTGTAATAAAGCACGCCATTCTTTCTAACAATAGTTGAATCCTTACTATTAATAAACTGTCCAACATTGAATTTAAATGTGGCATTTCCTGATTCATCTTCAACAGCTACCGAATTAGTCTTAAACAGCTCAATTACAGGTTTTTCACTAATCTTTGCTTTATCAAGATCAAGTGTGCCATTCTTTTCAAGATCAAAAAGATTTACATACTTTCCTGATTTATCCTTGCATACAAGATTAATGTTTATAGGATGACCGTTACTTTCAGCTGAGTTGACGATAGTAATATTACTCTTAACTGCCTTTACTGTCTTCTTGTCCTTCTCTGTAGTATATGTACAAAGTCCTGATATGCTATTGGACTCGCCATCACTGTATACTGTGCCAACAGATAGCTTGCCATTGCAGTTAAGTTCACTTTTTGCAGCAAGTCCTAGTTTATTTATCTTTGTTACATTTCCTGTTACATTTATCTTGCTACTCTCTAAAGCGAAGCCACTAAAAGCACCTGTTTTCTTGTTTGTAAAGCTTTCACCTGCGCCTGTGATAGACTTGAGATTACTTTCCCACTTAACATCAGAGAAAAATAATATATGCTGTCCAACATTTATTGAAACAGGCTTGCTTGCATTGATTTTTGCAGAACCTATCATTAGGTCACAAGTAAGATTTAGGCTGCTGTTTGCTATATCAAAATCATTAACTACATTACCTAAAATCATAAGCTTATCAGCACAATTAGCCGCTGGCATCACTAGATTCACTGGCTTATCAGCTTTTTTAAGTGGCACGATGAGATATTGCCCATTAGGATTCTTAATTGCATTGATTTCTGCAATTGCTTCCTTGTATGTTGCAAAACTAGCAATTTGTTCAGGATCAGCTAATGAGTTTTCTTCTTTAGACTCATATAACCAATAGTTTTCTTCTACTGTACTGTTGTCAACATAGAAGATTGAACCGCTCTTCTTAACGAGCTTTCCGCCTGAAACTGATGAATCCGTATATACGAATCTATTATTGGCTGCCTTTGGTGCCTTTACAATCTGGTACTTTGGATTGTTGTGAGCAAGTGAGCCATCCTTGAAGCCTTCGTAATTTACATCACTGCTTCCAAGCTCAACATAACCCTTTGTCTTATCCTTGTAGAGAAGCTTAATTTCAAGTGATGGTTCATTTGAAATATTTGCTGTTTCAATCTTGTTTGCTACAGTGATATTAGATGTAATCTTTGTAGCTAAAACCTGGCCCTTTACTTTTGCTGTTGCTACATTTGCTGTGCCCACAAAAGTTCTACGGTCGCTATCCTTTGATACAAGATTTCCAATGTTGGTTTTGCCATATACTGTAAACTTACCGTTTTCAAAATCAAGTGTGCCCACGTTGTTCATGTTGCCATTTACAACGATATCACCACTGTTTCTTACTATAAGTCCCGAAGCTGCATTTACACTACTACCTGTGATGTTGCCGATTCTGTCATTTGAAACTTCTGAATTCTTAAGTGTAAGTTTGAACTTTCCAAGTGTAGCATTAAGCTTTGTATTTGTTCCGTTCTTTGCAGGGTTGTCTGCAAGCTTGATGTTCTCTAAAACGAGATTTGACTTAAGTGTGATTGCATTCTTAAGCTTGAACTCATACTTTCCACTGACACCATCTGCTGGTTTGATTGTAATCTGTGCAGCCTTTGTTGCTGTTGTAAGATTCTCTGTAAGCTTGATTGGCTCTACATCCTGCTCTACCTTAGGATTAATGGCAAGAGTATAGTTCTTTGAAGCACTTCCTGCTTTGTTAATCTCTGCAAATGCTTCCTTAAGAGTAGGGTATGTGCCCCATGAGCAATTACCCTGGTCACTTGTTTCAAATACTTCTACCGCATATACGATAGGTTCCTCGTCAATGCGAAGTGCATTTGCAACCTTCTTTGTTGCATACTTGATTGTAGTGCTTGCGCCTGCAATGTTCTTTCCAATTACGAAATAACATGCTGGAGCCTGCTTCGCAAATACGATATCTTTTTTCAAATATGAATCAGCGCCTGCATAATCGTTTGCTGTTAAATACTTAGGCAATACATTTATTGCATATTCACTGATTTTAACATCATAAGGCTTTTCGCCTGTTGTTTTAACTGTAATATCCTTGGATGCTACATCAGCGTTAATCACACCAGAGATTGAAAGCTTGTTTGAATAGCTTGTACCATAAGTGATTGTGTTGCCAGCATCCATCGAATTAATATTTTTGAATGTAGCGGCTGTCTTTACATCAATCTTTGAGCTAGAAAGCTCTGCAAGGTTAGAAACGTTAATGCTTCCAGCTGTTGATGTAACATCAGCATATACTAAAGTTAAATTTGAAACGTTGATTGCACCTGTTGATTCAAGTGCTGCTCGGCTATCCGCGCCGCCGACAACTGTGATTCCACCCTTGCCAGTAGCTGATACTGAAGCAAATGTATTGTTAAACTTAACATTCTGGAATGTAAGTTTATGGGCGCCTGCATTCATCTTTGCACCTGACTTTGTAGATTCAAGTACAATATTTTGGAATGTCACATCTGTTGCAGGTACTAAATCTCCACCAAATGAAAGCTTTGTCTTGTCATTACCTACGATAGTAACAGGAGCCTTTGGAAGAGTAAGCTTGTCTAGTGTTGTATCCTCTTCGATAGTAATTGCAAATGTAAAATCCTTGCTATAGCTATACAGTAAATCTGCCTTAGCTACGGCATCCTTCCATGTTGGGAAATACTCTGTATGATGGTAATTCTCTGGTTCTATATTATATGAATCCAGTCTAAATGTGAGCTTATCTGCTACGATATTTTCTCCAGAAAGGCATGGAACAAGCTTTGTATCACCACCCTCCGGCTGGTCAATTACAAGGGCTTTAAAATCTTTTGTACGACCTTTGTTGTAGAAAAGTGTATCGCCCTTTTTTATTTCAAGGAGTTTACCATTCTTATCTACTCTTCTGTAATGTATTGACTCTCCGCTAAATGAATCAATCGCAAGAGAATATAGTTCTACACCTTCTTCTACATTTACGTAAGTATCGTAATATTCATTGATTCCTGGTCCATAATTGCTATAGTCTCCACGAATTGAACCTATTATTGCTTTTTTACCAGGCACTGCCTTGATTGTAATCTGTGGGCAGGAAACACTAATACTATTAACGTTTATCGCACCAAAAACAGCCTCTGTTCCTAATTGAATGTGTGCCAAGCTATTATTACCAATATTAAAATCATAATTAGAGGTAATATCTACCTTGGAAAAATCTAAAACCGCACTAGCCTTATCAAATGTTATGCGATTATCTCCAAGATTTAGCTTTGAACAATTTTCGCCAATCTTGGTATCTACATGTTGGAAATATACCTCGCATGGTAAAGTACCATCGCCATCAATTGTTATTGTCCCTGCATTATTTAATGTGTATACAGAAAACCAAGCCGCTTTGTCAGGGAAAATGTTTGTACCAGTTGCCACTACATCGCCATATACTTCAACCATATATCGGTAATTTACATCACCAAGGCTGTTGATATATGTAATCATACTATTCCAGTCACTGAATGTATTTTGATCTAGGCGAACATCAGGTCCTGCTTCAGTAGAAGCTTCAAGTATAATAGGTGGCTGTTCACCTACAATATATTGGTAGTTATAGTAGCTTGTATCATAATATGCCTTATTAGAGGCTTTGCTTCCTTCTGGCTGAAGGAGAGTGAATTTATTCTTCTCCCAATCAGTTGGGCCAGCTGCTGTAAATGCTACTGTACCATTTGGCATTTCAATTAGATTGCCATCTGCATCGATTCTACCAATCTGTACTGGCTGGCTATCTTCTGTCAAAACTTCGGTAAATACAAGATTTGTGTTTTTATAACCTTTTATCGTAGCAGGACCTGCTTCAGCATTAGAAGAATTTTTCTTACCAATTAAACGCTTAATTTTAGCTGCGTTTTTAACAGTTAATGTATGGCTTTCTTCAATATAAGCCTTGTCTACGCCTACACTTGCAAATGTAAAATCAGCATCCTTTGTATAGAAGGTACCACCTGAAGTATCTTGATAGATAGATGTTCCCTTTGAGCCCATATCAAACAGCTCTTCTCCAGAGTAATCGCCACCCTTAGATATTGTAAGATTGTGTCCATTCAAGTTGATTCCATACGCCTGATTTACATCCTCAGGGACAAATGTGATATTCTCAAACTCGGTATCACTTTCTAGGTAAACAGGCTGAAAGATATTAATTTTCTTAACACCATCGTTACCCTTAATTAATAGAGGGATATTCTTTTTAGGGATAATTTGCTCAGACATTGTAGAATGTACATCAATATCCTTCATTATAAGGATTTCACATACTGAGTCAGATTCTTCCAAAGTCTCTATATATTTACGAGCTTCATGATATTTCTCAAACTTCTTTGTTACATCCCTATAGGTAACTATTACCTCAGGATCAGTAACTTCTTCCTCAGTAGATGTACCTTCTTCAAGAAGCTTCTTTTCCTCTTCCTCTTCTACTACAAGCTCCTCTTCAAGAGCTTCCTCTTCCTCTACTGATTCTGATTCAGCTTGAGATTCGTTAGATTCCACCTGAGTGTTGTCTTTTGATTTCTCAGAATCAGCTTCGGTAGATGCTTTTTCTGGCTCTTCTGATATAGCCTCTGTTTCATGTACAGTGGTTTCGATTACATCATCTGAGCTCTCACTTGCCATTACTGGCATTGGGGTGCTAAATACCATAGCAACCGCCATGATTAAAGCTAGAATTTGCTTTTTCATTTTCATCTCCTTACCAACAAATTAATCAAGTAAAAAAGGTTCCCTGAAAATTTCAGGGAACCACAAATTCATATTAAGCAACTGACTGCCATTTTACAGGCTCTAGAGTTTTGCGTCCCCCACTTTCGCAGAGTTTGCCCTATTTACTTTTCAAACGGGTTGAGTTTATCACGTTTTTTACATTGTGTCAATAAAACTTATTTCAAAAAAGCAAGGCCAAATGAGGTGACTCCAAAATGACCTTGCTTTCTACCATATTTTAATATGTATTAAGTATATTAATTCTTATCCATAAGACTAAGAGTTCTTGCCACAATCCTGAAGTTTACAACCTTCTGCTTGCTAGAAGTATTTGTGCCTGTAATGATAATCTTACCAGTACCTGCCTTAACATTTTCTACATTTGCAATAGTAACGTTGTACTCATTGGCTTTTAACTCCTTACCGGCAACCTTTACTGTAATATCATTCTTTGAAGGAATAATCTGCTTACCAGTGTATGTCTGAGGATTTATTTTTACTGATGCCTTTGAAAGATCGTAACCTACGCGGAATTCTCTTTCGATAGATTTGCCTGCGTACGCACCCTTTCCTTCGATTACTGCGATAATAGTTGTACCTGCTGGAACAGTGTCCTTTGCCTTTACAGCCTCGCCCGCTTCTGCTACATAGTCGCATGCTTTCTTCTTAGCAGTTCTCTTGATTTCTGTTTCGTTTGCATACTTGTATGATACAGTGAAATCCTTTTTGTTTGCCAGCTTCTTGTTTGTATATGTATTCTTAACAACGATTGAAGGATTTACACCATTTGCTTTACCAGTATAGGCTGCATCTGAAACAGTTACATCAATTATAGCTGCATCTGAAATATCGTAACCAGCCACTGGGCTGTACTCAAATGTCTTTGTTCCAACATAGTTGCCCTTACCAGTAATTGTCATAACCACCTTTGCATCTGTGCCATAAACAACCTTGTTGCTTGGAGCCTGACCATTTACTGTGTACTTAACTGAATACTCGCTACCCTTAAGCAGAGTTCCATCAAATAATACCTTGAATGCAACTGGCTTATATACACCCTTCTTTGTAGAAGCTACTGGTGCAACAAAGCTAACCACATCTGCCTCCTTGATATCTGCTTTTTCTACATCGAATGTAATCTTGTAAGATCCCTTGAAGCTGCCCTTTCCAGTAATTGTCTGAGTAGCTGTCATTGTCTTGCTGTTAACTTTCGCCTTACTAATTGTGTATTCTGACTTAAGGACTAAATCGTTACCTGTCCTAGTATTTTTGATTGACTTAAGAGCATTGTAGCCATTGTTGTATGATACTTTATTGCTCTTTTCAATTGCAACGAATGGTTTATCACCTTCAATTGCATTCTTGATGTCTGCCTTGTTAATCTTAAAGTTCTTAGTAAGAACACCAAAGTATTCCTTACCATCCATTGTTACTACAACTTTTGCTGTACCAGCTGCAACATTCTTTTCGTATGATACAGTGTATGATTTTGCATCAATAGCTACTGCCTCTGTTTTCTTTGTTGCCTTAATCTGAAGATTCTTAACCGCTGGAGTATGAGCTGTTCCATCATAATCAAATGATGATTCTGATAATTCGAATGTTGTATTTGAATTTGTAAGTTTTACAGCATCCTCATTTCCTTCAATGTTAAAACGAAGTTCAAGCTTGCCCTTTGTATTACCCTTACCTGTAATAATCATTGTAGGAGCAATGCTTGCGCCATTCTTGTTTACCGCATCATACTTTGCAATCTTCTTGTTGTTCTTGTATGAAACCTTGTAATCCTTGTTTTCTTCAAGAAGCTTCTTGCCATAGTATACCTGATAGCCAGAAAGCTTAACATTTGCACCTGTATAAACTGTACTTACCTTTGTTTCATCATAGATTGCCCCCTGGAATACAACCCAGAACTTTCCTTCATACTCTGGCTTGTAAAGATCAGGTGTATCCTCTGCTGAAACTGAATCAACAACTGTTACTGTCCATGTGTTCTTTGGACTATCTGTCCAGTTTTCCTTTGTAGCGTACGCTGTGATTGTGTATGTATTACCTGCCTCTAAAGCGAAGCCATCACTGTATGTATTCTCGCTTGCAGCAGCATTTTCAGCCTTAACTGTGTAAAGGATTGTTGCATCTGCTGTTGCAGATTTGAAGTAGAACTTTGTGATATCTGTCTTCTCATCAGTTGGTAAAACTGTAAGACCATTTGAATCTAAAAGCTCTGGTGCCTCAACAGTATCCACATTGTTCTTGTACTTAGCATAAAGTACCTGATCTTTTGCCTCGTCTGTAACCTTTGTATCTGCTGTTACAAGATCACCATCAGCTGTGAACCAACCCTTGAAGGTCTTGCCTGTAGCAGAAGGTACTGGAAGTTCTTTATCTGTATTGTCGTTGTACTTTCCATAAGTGCTGTTTTTGTATACTTCCATTGATGTAATTGCAACTGTTGCATTTACACCTGGGTTAAGTGTTACTGTGTAAATTGGGCCATCCCACTTAGCATAAAGTGTGATGTTGCCTGACTGATTTGATACGTCAATTGTTGTAACACCGTTTACGCTTTTTTCAGTTGGCTTTGTGAACTTAGCATCCTTGAACCAACCTGCGAACTTGTAGTTCTCACGTGTTGGGTCGGCGATTTGGATTGAACCATCTGATGCAAGATATCCAGCTGGATATGCGCCGGTTGCAACACCGCCATTTAATTTATATGTTATAGACTTTGTGCTAACAATACGATTTTTATCAATGCCCTGTGCAATTAAAGCATTATATGTATTCTTTCCTGAACCAGTAATAATAAAATAGGCTAATTCACATTCGCCAAAAACTTTATATCCCATATCAGAGATATTGGCTCCAAGGTAAACTTTTTCTAAACTTCTACAATTTCTAAATGCTTCATATTTTAGTGTCTTCACCTTTGATGGTAAGCTTATTTCTGTTATTGAGCTATTTTTAAATGCAGACTCACCGATTGTTGTTAAATTCTCTCCGGTAAATGTAACTGTCTTTAATCCTGTTACACCACTAAATGCATCATTAGCTATTGTTGTTACTGATGCTGGTATTGAAAGGACATATCCTGGTGTAAATGTTGCATTATTAAATATGCTTGGTAGTGTTACCATTCCCTCTGGTAACGTTACATTTGAAAGATTTCTTCCACTAAAGGTCGAATAACTAGCCTGAAAATTCTTACCTTTTATTACAACTGTTGTATCCCCTGCTACTGGTTTTTCTGCTTCAAATGCTTCTGATTTTATTTCCTGTAAGCCTTCTGGTAACGTAATATTTGTCAGGTTTACACAATTCTTAAAGGCTTGATATTTTATTGTTTTCACCTTTGATGGTAGGCTTATTTCTGATATTGAACTGTTGTTAAATGCATACTCGCCGATTGTTGTTAAATTTTCTCCAGTAAATGTAACTGTCTTTAATCCTGTTACACCACTAAATGCATAATCAGCTATTGTTGTTACCGATGCTGGTATTGAAAGGACATATCCTGGTGTAAATGTTGCATTATTAAATATGCTTGGTAATGTTACCATTCCCTCTGGTAACGTTACATTTGAAAGATTTCTTCCACTAAAGGTCGAATAACTAGCCTGAAAATTCTTACCTTTTATTACAACTGTTGTATCCCCTGCTACTGGTTTTTCTGCTTCAAATGCTTCTGATTTTATTTCCTGTAAGCCTTCTGGTAACGTAATATTTGTCAGGTTTACACAATTCTTAAAGGCTTGATATTTTATTGTTTTCACCTTTGATGGTAGGCTTATTTCTGATATTGAACTGTTGTTAAATGCATACTCGCCGATTGTTGTTAAATTTTCTCCAGTAAATGTAACGGTCTTTAATCCTGTTACACCACTAAATACATAATCAGCTATTGTTGTTACCGATGCTGGTATTGAAAGGACATATCCTGTTGTAAATGTTGCGTTATTAAATAGCTTTGGTAGTGTTACCATTCCTTCTGGTAACTTTACACTTGTAAGGTTTCTTCCTTCAAAAACACTAAAATCGACATCTAGTGATTTACTCTCAATAACTACCTCTGTATCAACCTGATTATTAACACAAAATGCTTTATAACCTATTTTACGCGTGCTACTAGGAATTACGATTTTTTTCAAATTTGTACAATTTGAAAACGACATATAACCTATTGATGTAAGCGTAGAAGGGAGAGTAATCGATGTAATTCCTGTAACATTACTAAATGCATAATCTGCAATTGAAGTAATTCCTTCAGGAATTTCAACTGCTCCTCCATTACCTTTGTACTTTGTTACTGTGTAGCCTTCAATCTCAAGATCTTCAGCGGTAATAGCTTCCAGCATCTCCTGCTCTTCAGCTTCCTCAACCTCTAACTCTTCTTCCACAAGAGCTTCGCCATCTTCCTGAGCTTCCTCAGAATTTGCCTCGCCTTCCTGTGTGTTAGTTGTCTCATTTGACTTATTATCATCATTTGAATCAGACTTGTTCTGATCTTCTGATGTTTCAGCATCGCTACTTTCCTGCTGTGAAGGTTTTTCAGTATTTTCTTCACTAATAGATTCTTCAGTTTTTTCGATGCTTGGCTCTGCTTCGTTTAACTCTGCTGCAAATACATTCATATCAACTGATGTAAATGTAAGAGTCAACGCAAGTGCAAAGCTTAAAAAACGTGTGAACTTGTTCATCTCATCCTCCTAATTTCTAATGTGCATAAGTCTTTAATTACACAAACTTTCATCATTATACATTTATGCCTTTATTAAATCAATACATTTATATATAATTTTGTAAATCAAGGCTGTTTTATAACTTTTTTCATTCTACTAACTATGTATCAAATATATTGCAACTATAATGGCAAATATCTAAGTGCCTGTCACAGGAATGAGCACAAAGCCACATATTACATTCGCCTTGTGACAGGATTGACAACCTTACAAATACCAAAAACAGCGCCCCTATTTAGGAGCGCTGTCTATAGCTTAATACTTATTTAACTGTACTTTTAGTAATCTTGAATGTAACCTTCACATTTAACGCTGTTGCATTATCTGCTAGTTAACTTTTTGTGGTGTAATCTTATATGTTGCTTTAACACTTCCGGTGTAGCCCTTGGTACTATTACCACCTATAACTACTGTGACTGTGCCTGCCTTTGTATAGTCAGTAGTTGTTAAGATGTAATAACTGTCTTGTGGCAGTGGCTTACCGTTCTTGGTAAGAGTTATATCTGCCTTAGTAACTTTGTTATTAGCTAATTTGACACTATACATTTTGTCTGCGATAGTAGCCTTGGCGCCTGTAATAGTATTGTCCATGACGGTCACTTCGCAAACCTTTTGTCCAGCCTTATAGTCACCCTTGAAGTTTGCTACAGCATAGAATTTTGCGCCAGCCTTCAGAACATCATTCGTTCTAAGCTGATTTTTCTTATCTTTATCCTTATATAGCGTTTTGTCTATTGTGTAGTCCACACCAGGCTTAAGATAAGTTAATCCATCGTACAGTTTTAAATCAGTAGGCATATTCACACCTGACTTCTTTGCTAGAACTGAGGCTTTATCTGTGCTAGGTTTAATTTTATCTATTCTATATTTGTTTATTGTATATGTAAGTGTTTTAGATCCAACCCAGCCATTAAATCCTTTTATAGTCATCTTTGCCTTACCAGGTTTTTTATTATTTGTATATGTTATGAAGCAATCATTATATTCATCCAGCTTCTGGTAAGTGGTCTTTCCTGTGGTTTGGTCTGTGGTGTAATATCTTATTTCAAATGCAGGATTTGCAATAAGTTTACCTTCTGTAGGCTCAATCCCTTTATCATCAAAAATAATTACTAAACCATTTTTTGTATTAATCTCTGACGCATTCTTTACTACCTTTGCTGATGCAAGACTTATTTTTTTAGGATTAGCTGCAACAGTCTTTTCTCCGTAGTATGTGCCTGCGCCTTTTACTATTACATTCACAAAAGTATTACGAGAATTAGAAACATGGGTTTCTCTGATTTGGTATGTGTAATCAGTATCTTGTTTAAGCGTCTTACCATTACAGGTTACTTTAATATCAATTTGACCAGTCTGGTCATTGATAATAGTAAATGGTAATACCTTAACTGAGGCCTTTGAAATATCCTTATATTTCTTTGTTTTGAACTCTACATTTTTAGTACCTATATAAGGTATATCTGAATAATCGCCAGCTTTTAGCTTAAGAGTAATTCCATTTTTATCAACGTTTATTATTTGTGTATAATAATCGCGAAGATACTCCAATCGCTTGGATTCATCCTTTTTCATAGCGGCATTTTTATCTGTATAAACTTTTATACATTTATTAAGCTCGCTACTGTATCCACTAGGATATTTAACTATAAAATCCCCTGGATCTAAATCACTATCAAGCACTACATAAGCTGTAGACATCTTCCTTCCCTTTAATGGAACCTTTTTAACGCAAGTGCCTATGCATCTTCCTGTAGATATACCTTGGAAAGTAAATGTTCTGTATCCAGCTTCATAATCTGCTTCAGATGTAACAGTCCAGTCTTTGCCGTACTCTAGTGGCTTTCCCTGATATCTGACATAATCCTTTCCTCTATACTTTAATGCTTCTTGATAGTCTTCTGTTTCCTTTGGAATAGAAATCTGGCATTTATTAATATCTATCTTATTAAGAATTTTTACTAGGCACTGCACTGTGCCAGTGTAATTGCCTTTTCCAACAACAGCAATCTTGTATGTTCCTACAGCCTTAAAGGCATCCTTGTTGTAGGTGGCAGCATCTTTTTTATCAGTGCCTATATATTTAAGTGTATAATCCTTGTTCTCTACAAGCTTCTTTTTGTTGCCATCTTTTTGGCTTCTAACCTCTAGCTTTGGCTTTTGAACCTTGCCATTGTATGCTAACTCAATCGTATTTAATCCTTGATTCTTATATTCTACGTAGTAATTCCTTCCTGCAATATTCTCAGGTAAAATATCAAATTCATAAACCTTTGTGCCGGAATACTTGCCCTTAAACTGCAAGGTGATTTTTCCCTTACCAGCATTCACATTATTGGAATACTTAACGGTGTAGTCCTTGCCTTCGTTCAAATCTATGGTATGGTCAAATACTCTAAGATATGGATCAGTGATTGGCTTTCCTGTGTATCTTGCAGTCTTTTTATAGTAAACCCATACACCCTGTGGAATATCAGCTTCACTCTTAAAGCCCATCTCATCCATTATATAGTCATATAATGAACTAGGAAGTTCTGAACTAGAATCCCCTGAAATACGAGCATATAGTGAACATGCCTCTCTAACTGTAAAAGATGTGTTTAATTTTTTCTTTAGAGCACTATCAAAATACCAGCCCATAATGCTCTTATTCTGCCCATTAATCTCTACTGACCTTGGCAGGTCGCTTGCTTTGAACTTTCTGTTCTTTCTATAATTGATTACCTCTTGCTTATTGCTTGAGGAGTTATTATCGTTATAATAATTTAACGTAATTGGAACCAACTTAGATTTGAACACTATGCTCTTGTTGGTACTAACACTTGCTAAATCATTAATATCGTAATTATCCCATGACTCATCCTCTGAATAAACAATTGCATTTACTCCTGAGAAAGCATTATCACCACAATTTGGAACCTTGCCATAGAAGCTAACTGTTACAGGATAATTCTTACCATGGAATGCATGTGCACCAATAAACTCTACATTCTTTCCTAATATAATATCTGTCAGATTGCTAGTAGAATAAAATGCGTAGGACATAATGTTCTTGATGCCGTTACCTACGTTCACACTTGTTACGCCTATTTTGGCAAAAGCATATCCATCAACTTCCTGCACAGAATCAGGCAAAACAAGTGAACCCGATATATTCGTATCACCATAAAAGGCTTTCTCACCAACGTATGTAAGGTTAGCTGGAAGTGCCAATTGTCCATATATAAATCTAGCATTTTCAAAGGTCTCATCCTCAATTCTTCTAAGATCATTAGAGAATTTAACTGACAGTTGAGCATCCGTTTTATTCAGGTATATTTGGCAATTGCTGAAAGCACTGCTTCCAATTGTAGTAGTATTTGACAAATCAAGTGATGATACAGATTTTGCTGTAAAGCTGGCATTCTTAAATGCACCCTCGCCAATCTGTGTGTAGGATTTTGAATTAATTAACTGGAAGTTTTCATCAGGATTCTGTGAACTTCCGCATTTAGCATTAAAGAATGCGTAATCACCAATTTGCTTAATAGTGCCAGGCATTGACATCTTTGCAATTGTCATATCTGCAAAGGCGTAATTACCTATTCTTGTTGCACCTGCGCCAATATTCAAAACATCAATAGACAAGCCATACCATGGTGCTTTGTTAGTAGTACTGTAATCTGCCATGGCGCCAGAGCCTGTGATTGTCAAAGTCTTAGTCTTTTCATCATAGCTCCAATCAAGACTACCTGTCTTGGCACTCTTAGCTATGGATGTACCTGTGTACCAGGTAACTGATTCAAACTGCTTTGAAGCAACATTCATTTTTGCCTGAGTGTAGGTCTTATTATCTACTGGATAATAAGCTAGTGCATTTACACCGGCAAATGCGTTAGCTCCAATAGATGGCATATTGCCCTTAAACACTACCTTCTTCAGATTTTTGCAGCCATAAAATGCTTCTGCTGCAATAGATGTAAGGGAAGCTGGAAATTCAATCTCACTTATAGAGCTTGCCTTGAAACAATTTGCTGGAATGTTTTTTACCACACTAGCTGTTCCAAAATTGATTCCAGCATCAAAATCTGCACCTGCAAATGCAGCTTTACCTATTGATGTAACTGAAGCTGGAATATCTACCCTACTACCAAACTTCTCAAACAAAAAGGCGCACTCACCAATTTTTGTAAGTGTATTTGGAAGCTTTACCGATTTAACTTTATCAGCGAAAATAAAGTTGTACTTTCCAATAGATGTAATTCCCTCACCAATTACAATATTGACTGTTTTACCATCTATTGCATTAACATAACCTGGGAGCATTTCGCTAAATGGATTTAAATCTGGGATTGCACCCTTACCTGTGATAGTAAGAGTAGCTGTGTTTGCATCGTATTTATAGTTAATTGAAGATGTAACTACACCCTGGGAATTAATATCATAACGATTACCAGCTGCTGCAAGAAGCTTTTGCTCAGCCTCAATTTCTTCTGATAGAAGCTCCTGCTCTTCGGCTGTATGCTCTCTTACAAAAGCTTCTTCCTCATCAGCGGCTTCATTTATTTCTTCTTTTATTTCTTCTTTTACTTCTTCTGCAGATTCTTCTATAATTTCTTCTTTATCTTCTGTAGCAGGTTCTGTTTCTTCATTTTCCTCTGCTATAGTTTGTTCCTCTGCTGATTCTTCTGATGATTCTTCTGATGATTCATCCGAAACATTATTTTCCTGTGCACTCTCATAAAATTCAGCAGCGTATACATCCGCCTCAAAAGAGGTGAATGTAATTGCTGCTGCAAGTGCAAGGCTTATAAACCTTGTTGCCTTTTTCATTATAATTTCTGCCTACCTTCTACTAGTTAAAATTCTTCTTTGTTAATTTGTATGTTGCTTTAATTCTTCCTACGTATCCCTTGCTAGGAATTCCTTGAATTATTACTGTGACTGTACCTGCCTTGGAAATATCACTGTAATTCAAAATATAATATGAATCTTTTGGAAGGGTCTTTCCATTAACCACTAGTGTCACATCTTCCACTCTAGGTCTATTTTTAGATGTATCATAATCATAAACCCTATCTGCAATTGTTGCTTTTCCGCTTTTAATTGTGTTTTTAACAACTGTAAATCTAATTATTCGTCTATCAGGTTGATAGTTACCTTTAAAATTAATAGCGGCATATAGCTGTGTTCCTGCTTTTACTACCTCAGTCTGTTTTACAGGAATCTTTGCTTCAGAATCCCTATATATAGTCTTTTCGATAGTGTAATCAACTCCAGGTTTAAGTATGGTTCCATTGTGAAGCAGATTTAAATCTGTAGGTATATTTACACCCACCTTTTTCTCAAGAACTCCACAGCCTGAATTAGAAACATCACTTGTTGCATATTTATCTATCATATAGGTTAATGTTTTTTTACCTGTCCAAGCATTGCAGCCCTCTATAGTAAGCTGGGCCTTCCCTGGTTTTCGGCTAGTTGGCATATGCAAATAGTAATCATCCCTTTTATTCAGTACTTGGTAATTAGTCTTTCCACTTGAAGCATCAGTGTAATAATATCTAATTTCAAATTCGGGATTGATTATAGCTTCAGGTTTGAAAACCTTTTCTTCATAAATAATCACTAAACCTTTTTTGATATTAATCTCTGATGCACTCTTTACAACCTTTGCTGAAGCAAGACTTATTTTTGTTACTTTACCAGAAAATGCCTTTTTACCACAGTAGTTTCCTATACCCTCTACCTCTGCATCAAAATATACTACTGCACCATTAGATGGCTTGCTAATGGATTGGCTAAGATTATATCTATAATCAACATTTGGCGTAAGCTTTTTGCCATTTAAGCGTACATCTAAAATAGGATTACCAAGCTTTGCCTCAGTTACAGTAATTGGCATTGCCTTAATACTGCAGTTTGAAATATCCTTATATTTCTTTGACTTAAATTCCACTACTTTGTGGCCTATATAACGACAACCCACTGTAGGATAATCACCAGCCCTTAATTTGACTTTAAATTTGCCTTTTGTTTCTAAAACCTCAACCTTATAATCAAATCCATATCTTAAAAGCTTACTGCTATCCTTTTTCAAGGCAGCTCCTTTGTCTGTGTATACCTTTAGGATATCGCTATAAGAATACTGCACATCTGCTGGATCCATATCAGTATCAAGTTCAACATAAACAGTGGATATATTCTTACCCTTTATTTTTGCTTTTTTGACAACAGTACCAACACATCTTCCTGCGGAAATGCCATTGAAGGTGTAAGTAATATAACCTGCATCGCTATCCATTAAATAGGTGTAAGACCAATCTTTATCCATTAACAAAGATTTACCCTGATATTCTACAAAAGGTTTATCCAGGCTTGATATTTTGCTATCGTAGTTGCCAGATAATTTTGGCAAAGTGATTTTGCACTTACTGATATCTATCTTATTTTCGATTTTTACATGGCAGACTAGGCTTCCTTTGTAGTTACCTTTACCTATAATCTCTACCTTGTATTTTCCAACTGCCTTAAATGCATCTTTGTTGTAAGTATTGGCATCAGTTTTATCTGTGCCTATATATTTGACGATATAATCCTTATTCTCGGTGAGATATTCCTTTCTGTCATAGCCTGCTTTTCTAACAGTAATTTTTGGCTTTTGAACCTTTCCGTTATAAGCTAATTCCACTGTAGTCAAGGTGTTATCCTTATATTCAGCGAAATAATTATGAGAATCAATGTTTATTGGCAAAATTTCAAATTCACCGGTTTTCTTTCCTGAGTAGCTACCCTTGCCTTGAATTGTGTAGGATGCCTTTCCTGCATTAACATTCTTGGAATAGGTTACTGTGTAATCCTTTCCTTCACTTAGCTCCCGGGTATAATAAAACACTCTCAGGCATGGTTTGATAGGCTTGCCAGTATATTCTACAGTTTCATCACAGTACACCCAAATTCCTTTTGGCACATCAGCATTACTCTTAAATCCCATTTTCGCCATTATAAGTGGATTTACAGTATGTTCTGGTGTCACCTTATCCTCTGTGTAATGTGCATACAGTTCCATTGGACCAGAAACGGTCATATAAGAAGGGAACTCTAATTTCAAAGCTCCATCACGATACCAGCTTTTTATCGTTCTGTCTTGGCCATTTATGTTTACCGAAGTTGGAAGATTTTTCTTCTGATATACACTATTTTTTCTTACGTTTATTACCGTCTGTGTAGTACATGGTTTATATTTATCGTTGAAATACTTCAATGTGATTGGGACTAATTTACTCTTAAATTCAATAGTGGAACCTTGATAAGCACATGCAAAATCATCCACTTCATATTTATCCCAGGAAGCATCCTCCGAATATATTAATGCATTAATCTTTGAAAAAGCATAATGTCCATATCTTGGGGCCTTACAATAAAAATTGCACTTCACTACATTGCTATTATTTATTTCAAATGCTCTTGTTCCAATAAACTCAACATTCTTACCAATCGTAATTTCCTGCAGATTCCTATTGTCATAAAAAGCAGAAGCCATAATGTTCTTCACACCATTTCCAACATTAACAGTTGAAATACCCATTTCTGCAAAGGAATTACAATTTACCTCGCTTAAAGTATCTGGCAAGGTAAGTGTTCCTGTAATGCCTTCATCATCATAAAAGGCTCTATCTCCAATATATGTAATATTAGATGGTAAGATTAGCTGACCTTTTATAAAGGTAGCTCCTTCAAAAGCCTGATCTTCAATTCTTCTAAGATTATTTGATAACTTAAGAGGGAATGTTGCTGTGTTTTCTTTTCTTCCTACGTAGCATTTATAGAAGGCTCTTTCACTAATTACCGTAGCATTAGACAAATCAAGAACCGTAGCTGTTGTGGCATAAAAGCGGGCATTCTGAAATGCTCCTTCCCCAATTTCAGTAAAGCTGCTTGCATTAATAAGTGGGAAGGCGACCTCTGTAGATCCGTATCCACATTCTGCATTTAAGAAGGCATAATCACCAACCTGCTTAATGGTGTTTGGAATACGGATATTTACAATTTCCATATTATTGAATGCATAGTTACCAATTCTTGTTATGCCTGGATTGATAATTACGTTAGTTAAAGCCATGTCATACCATGGAGCCTTATTAGTATTGGTATAATCTCCCATGGGACCATCACCTGATATGGTTAAAGTCTTTGATTTTTCATCATAGCTCCAATTAACACTACCACATTTACCACTTTTTCCTACAGTTTCAGCTGTACGCCACTCAACATAATCAAACTGCTTTGAAGCTGCATCCATTTTGCTTTTTGTATAGGTTTTATTATCTGTTGGATAATAGGCAACAGCATTTACACAACCAAAGGCATTAGCCCCAAAGGTTGGCATATTTCCTTTAAACACTACTGCTTTTAGATTACCGCATCCATAGAAAGCCTTGACTCCTATGGTTTTAACTGACGCAGAGATACAAAGCTCTTGATTTTTACTGAATCTTTCAAAAAAGAAAGCGTAATCTCCTATTTTTGTAAGGGTACCTGGAAGCTTTATTGATTTAATATTACTTGGAAAAATGAAGTTATATTTTCCGATTGATGTGATTCCTTCATCAATCACAATATTGACTGATTTACCATTGATGGCACTAACAAAATCAGGAAGCTTGTTGCTGTCAGGCTTTAAATCTGGCATTGCGCCCTTTCCTGTAAGATAAAGAGTACTTGTAGCGGAGTCATACCTATAATTAATGGTAGATGTAACCGCTCCGCTTGCCTTAACAGTGCTTGCATTTCCAGCTGCTGCAAGGAGTTTCTGTTCAGCATCGATTTCCTCTGCTAAGAGTTCTAGCTCTTCTGCTGTATGCTCTTTAGCAAAGTCTTCTACCTCAACAGTTTCTTCACCCTCTTTAATCTCTTCTTCATCTTCTGTAGCAGGAGCTGTTTCTTCAACTTCCTCTACATCAGCCTGTTCTTCTGATTGTTCATCCTCTGGATTATCATTAGATATTTCTTCAGAATTTTCCTGTGATATATCTTCTGAATTATCACTGGAATCTGGTGCTTCAATTTCTTCATCAATGTTTTGCTCTGATGAAGCTTCTGTCACCGTTTCTTCATTGTCTGTAACCTCAGCAGCATAGACTGTGGTCACATCTGAAAAAATGACAGAAAAAACCTGCATGGCTACCAGAAGCATAAGCGCCATGCTTTTACATTTTCTAAACATTTTCATTCTCTCCCTCAAATATAGTTTTTAACAATTTCCTAGTGTTCGAATAGCCGTATAAATCATTAAATAAACCAAACTATATTTTATCAAATCACGATTATACTGTACACAAATTTTTCACAAATTTTAACATTTCTCCTTTAACACCCATATACAACAAAATGGCAGTCCGAAGACTGCCATTTTGGTACATAGATTTGATTATGTTATTTTACTAATACTTTGACTGTGAATTCGGTACCTGTTGAACCTTCAAGTTGTCCTTCACAAACAATATTATAAGTTAGTGTATATGTTGTCTTTTTCTTTAGTAGTGCAGCATTCTTAATCTGGATAGTAAGAGCATTAGTAGTCTCATCATATACAGGATTTGCAAATGCTTTCTGAAGTGTCTTGTTAGTCTTTGTAGACCAAACAACATTTGAAATCTTTGCTGTGCTACCTTCCTTTGGAGTAACAATAATCTTTGCTGTCTTAGCCTTGTTACCAATGTAAACTGTAGCCTTTGTAGAGCTCTGAGTTACCTTTGGCATTGTCTGAATAGGTTTTGTACTAAGTTCTACGGCATCTGTTTTAACAGAACCATTACCAAATACATATACACCCTTGTAGATGTAATTTTGGTTTTTAATCTTTCCAATATACTTGCTGTTAGCCTTAAGCTGACACTTATTGCCCTCTTGTTCATCAAGCATAAAGTGGAAAGTATTTTTATCATTATTCCAGCTTTGTGTTGCCTTGTTATTAATTTCGCTTGTAAGCATAAACTTAGAAGCATCAATCTGTCCATTGTAATTCTTTAATGCAAGTGTGTATGTTACTGCATCTGTTGGAGCCTGCAACACATTAATCTTTTTATTGTTAGACTTAATTGTTAATACTGGCTTAGCATTTGTAACCTTAACTGTAAGTGTGATATCCGGTGCAGCAACACCATCTACTGTGATACCTGAAAGCTTGAACTTTTCAGTATTTGCAAGTCTCTTGTTAAGGTATACATATAGGTTGCCATCAACAAATGAAAGACTAACTGGTGCTGCGCTTACAGATGAATAATCATAATGATTCTTCTTGTTACCGCTTGTTACGTTAGTAATCTTGTAGCTACCATTATTAACAGAGTTGTTAGCGCCTGCCCATGAATTCTTAACTGTGTATGGAATCTTTGCTATTTCTTCAAGATTTCCATTTGAATCCTTTACTCCAACAAGTGTGTTGTTAAGAGTAGTAGCAGTAGTCTTAAGTGAAATTACTGGCTTAGTTTCATAAATCTTTACCTTTACAGTAGCAAATGCTGAGTATGGTAATGTATTTGAACCTGTGTAAGGTACTTCGTATGCACTCTTGAATGTATAAGTTCCATACTTTGGCAGATTCTTAGAATCAACTGTTGCTGTAATCTTACCATCTGCATAAACAACTTTAATCTTCTCAGCTTCAGCTCTAGCCTTGCCGCTATTTGTTGTGTTAAAGCCATCAAATGTTGCTTTAGCGCCATCCATGAAATCGCTCTTAACATTGAATGTCACATAGTTGCTAGTAGAATTTGCAAGGTTAAGATTAATCTGGCTGTTATCACTAATTGCAATGCTTGGCTTTGCACTACTTACATTGATTGTAAGATTAAATGAAACAGGCGATGTCCAATATTTGTTTTCTACAAGCATGCAAGCCTTTGCTGTAGTAGAAGGTGCCTCATCTGCAAGCTTTACTACAAGCTTATCATTTGCCTTATCAATCGCTGGCTCTAAGCTGTTGTAGTTGAAGTAGTAGCTTGAGTTACCAGTGTATTCAACACTTGTAAAGCTATCATCTATATCAACTACTTCCTTCTTATTCTTGACCTTTTCAAGAAGAGATATTTCGTATGTCTGTCCCTTAGCATACTTATGTGTTGTAACTGATGTCTTTTCAAGTGAAAGGCTTGGTGCAGTACGTCCTGTAGGTACAGTAATCTTTAATTTGCATGCATCGTAACCATTGTATTTAAACTTAAGATAGCCTGTTGTAATAACCTTGTTCTTAGTATTTGGCTCAAGGATTCTCTGCTTCTGAACAATCTTTAATGTTGTGTAATCCTTGTCATCAGTAGTAAGAACCTTAAAGTTCTTTGAGAAGTTTTCTTCTGTATCTGTTTCAGCTGACTCAAGAACTGGCTTGTAGCTATTGTCGAAAGCATAACCTGTTGGGCTCTTAAGCTTAATAACTACTTCGCCCTGCTCTGGAGCATCGTTTGTATAGAAGGTGTTAATCTTACCTGTAATCTTGCTGATTGAAGGTGCTGGCTTTTTATTAGCTATTGTAACCTTTGGGAATGCTACATAGTAGTAATCACCATCTACGCTAAGCTTCAAATAAAGATTTGTATATGATGCATTGTTGTTGTAATAGCTTGTGCCCTCTGCAACAGCAATTAACATCTTCTGAACGTTATCCTTTAAATCGCCATATTTTTCAACAACGAAGTACTCAGATAAATCATCCCACTTGCTTCCGTTTTTCTTGACAACTGTAATGTGATCCTTTGCAATCACACCGCCGTATGCCTGGATAAGTGAAAACTCGATTCCCTTTGCAATGCTACCAACACTGTCTATTTCTGTAGCAGGAGCGTTGATTGTGATTGTCTCATCTGCAACATAAGGTGTCTTATCAACGACTCTTACTATAAATGAAATGCTCTTGTTGGCATCTACTGTTGAAGTAGCTGTGATTGTAGTCTCACCAACACCACAAATCATAATTGTGTTTTCATTACAATCTGTTGTTGCTGATTTAACCTTGGCAATGGCTGTATCACCACTCTGCCATTTGAAGCTTGATTCGATTGAATTGTCAAGCTCATCAACCGCATCAACCTTAACCTCGAAATCTCTTGTTAATTTGTTTGATGCGCCTGCCTCTACCCAAGCCTTTGAAGTCTGGATGTATGGCATGCCTGCATCTGTATCAATTCCGTTTTCAAATTTATAAGGACGATTTGGGAACTCAACTCCCTTTACGTCTTTAAACTTTGTCTCGCCGTTTACTTTAACCTTGAGCTTTAACTGAATGTTTGTATTAGCCTTTAATGTAGCTGTTACATAAACTGTCTTGTTTGCAGATGTCTTCTTGAGAAGCTTTATCTTACCATTTGCATCTACTGTTACAACTGATTTATCACTTGTAGCAAAATTCCAAAGCCATGGGTTTGAATAAACTGTTCCGTAGCCATTATTAGTCTTTGCTCTGATAAGAAGCTGTTCAATCTGATTTGCAGTATCGTAGGTTACTGAAAATTCTTTTCCATCACGAACAACTTTATTAGCATCCTTTGAATCTTCAAATGTAAATGTTACATCATTAGGCAATTTTGCGAATGCTGCATTTACAACAATTTCATTATTCTTGATATCTGCTGAAGATACTACAAATGATTTTGAAGAATCAACAAAACGCTTTGTATAATCAACGCCCGTTGGTAAAGGGCCGTGTGTCATGGAAATAAGATAGTAGCCTGATGCTGGAGTATCCTTAACAGTCACCTTAGTTCCAACGCTAACATTTTTACCAGGGTTGGCACTTAACGAATTACCTAATGAAGCACCATTAGTTACAACATTCATTCCTGTGAATTTTGATTTGTAAACAATTCCGTCTGCCTTATGTGTTCCTGCCCATTCCTCACCAGTTCCGCTGTAAGAATAGATTTCAAGTCCCTGATAAATAGGGAATGAATCAGCTGTAAGCTTAACTGATGTAAGACCTGATTCGATATCCTTTTGATTGATTTCGATGGTCTTAAGTGAAGTACAGTTATCAAAAGCAAAATCCTTTACTGTTGTAACTGAATTTTCAAGGATAACCTTTTTAAGTCTGTCACAATTCTTGAAAGCGTATGGCTCAATTACTTCTACACCCTTACCAGCTTCTTTTGAACCGATTGTAATCTGCTCAAGGTATTTACAATCTTCAAACACACCTGCTGGTACTGTTTTATAAGATGCTGGAAGCTTGATTCCAAGGATGTGGCTATCAGCAAAACATCTGGCATCCAAGCCTTCGCTTGTAAGTGATGTATTAGATAAATCTACAATTCCGATGTATTCACACTTTGCAAATGCATTGGATTTAATCTTTGTCAATGTTGATGGGAATTTCACGTTTCTCTCATCATCATCAATTGCTGTACCAGAAAAAGCATACTCTCCAATTGTTGCAACCTTTGAACTGCCAAAGCCTTCAAGCTTTACTAAATTAGTACAACCATTAAATGCATAATCTGAAATAGTAGTAACTGATGAACCAATGTTGATTCCCTGTAGTGCTGTACATCCTGAAAATGCATTCTTTCCAATTACTGTAACTGAATCAGGAATAGCAAAGTACACGCTACTTCCTGACCACTTTAAGTTAGCACAACCAGAAAACATATCTTCTGAAATAACTGTTGCAGCTGAAGTGCTATCTTCAAATGCAAAAGTTGTTAAGCTACGGCAATCCTTAAAGGCACCTACGCCGAACTCAGAAACTGTCTTTGGAACAGTGATTTCCATAATGCTTGAGCCTGCGAAAACATCTGCACCAATCTTTGTGATTTCTGCATTTGTTTTTGCAAACAAATCTAAAGTGATTTTCTTAGGTAGCTTGTTCTTGTCTACACCACTCTTAAGTGTAAGCACACCATCTGTTACTTCAAAATATTCTGACTCATTTTCTTTTTCTGTTACTGGCTCTTCTGCTGGAGTTTCAGGAGCTTCCTCCCCCTCTCCAACAAGCTCTTCTACCTCAGGCTCTTCTACTACCACCTGATTTTCTTCTGTATCTGCTTCATTATTAAAGTCTTCTTTATCTGTCTCTTCTGCTGGAGTCTCATTTTCAGTATTTGTTTCTTCTGACTGAACTTCTTCTTCTTCTGCTGGAGTGTCCACGTCAGAAAATGATTCGTCCACGGCTACTTCTGCTTGCGCTTCGCTAGCATAAACAGGCAATGGAGCGAGATTCAGCATCATGCATGCACTAAGCAGCAATGACAACATACGAACTCTTTTCTTCATAGCATTTTCCCTTTCATAAAACTAATAGAACTAAATACTGTTCTACATAAATTAATACACAATATATTGTACCACTCCAAAGCAGGCGGTACAATATCCGTGGTATATAATTCACATTTAATTTACATAAGATTATGCCAAATATTATCTAGTAATATTTCTTGCCACAATCTTGTATTTGATTGTGAGTGTACCTGCGAAGCCCTTTTCACTTTTTCCTTCGATAACTACTGTTGCATCCCCGAGCTTATTATTGTTTTTATAAGTGCACTCTTTTATAACAAATGCATCGTTTGGCACAGGCTCGCCTTTGTAGGTAAGCTTGATATCTGCATTTGTAAGCTTTGTCAGACCGGCTTTTTTATTAGAGTCCAAAACGACCGTTTTGCTGATAGGTGCCTGCTTTGCCTTGGCGATGTTATTGCTCTCAACAGTCACTACCTGTGTGAAAGATCCATTGTAGTTGCCCTTTCCATTGATGGTAACTGCAATCTTTGTGCCAGGCTTTACTATATCCTTTGCTCCGATAGGTGTACCATCAGCATATTTGTAGATTACTTTGCTGTAGTCTGTGCCAGCCACAAGCTTTCTTCCGTTGTGGTACAGATTGATTGTAGGTGCATTAAGACCAGCTGTGCTTTTGGCTACAATATTGGAAACGCCCTTATCAACTCCATTTTTACTAATGTCATAAGGCTCAATTTTGTATTTATAAACTACCTTGCCTGTAAAAATGCCAATACCTGTAATGGTAACCTGACCTGTGCCTGCTTTATTTACATTCTGCCAGGTTATCTTATAATCTTTAGTTCTATTTAAATACACACCTGTGTTGCTTTCTCTATTCAAATAGCTAACTTCTGCTATTCCCTGCTTACATCCTGTAGGGTTGTACTTATAGTCACAACTAGCAAGTCTAACTCTTACTTGAGAATTAAAAGGTGTTGTATCATTAGCTGCTTTTATCTCGGTATCTTTGCTTGAAAGATTCATTTTAGGTACGGTAATTGTCAACTCTTTTTTACCTTTAAAACGTCCTGGTCTACCTGTAATACGTACTTTGTATTTACTATTTGATAAATCTTCTATTGAATAATAATAATCATAATCTTTTTTGACTTGTGTAACATTTTTAGTTTCTAAGCCTTTAAGCTCTTCGCCTTTGTAAGTAACTTTTAATACCTTAGAGATATTAGGGTATCCACCGACATATACAAGACCTGGGGTAGTAACTTTTGCATTGGCGATGCTAGGTAAATTTAGAGAAGTAGAAACCACCTTATCTCCTTGGCATATATAGTTGCCATTACAGGTTCCAGTCAATGTCACACTAACTTTTCCTGTATTCCAATCCCTACTTACATTAGAAATTATGTACTCTTCACCTACTTCCAACCTCTTTGAACTATCTTTCGATGCTGCACTTGGGTATACCTGTACATTATTTTCATACCAGGATGTCGATCCCATTCCACCATTTTCCATTTCATAAGCTAAAATATCATCAGGTTTAGGCATCACTACGTACACATTAGATATAGATCTACACTTAATTGTTACTTTCTTTACCAACGTTCCTGTAAAATCAGAATCAGGGGTAGCAATAAATATAAAGTAACCAACATTAGGCTTATCTGTTGATTTTGTTTCCAAAGTAAAATCTATACCTTCTTTTAAAGTACGATTACCATAGGTAACCTTAGCCCATTTTTCAAAAGTACTCTCCGGTATTAACCCTTTTTCGAGTTTTGTGATATCAACTACACTAGGCATATATGATTTACACTTAGTCATTGGAATCTTTTTATTGATTTCAACAGTATACGACATGTCACCGGTAAAGTTTTTATTTAAACTACAAACCGAAACCACATAAGTGCCTTCTTTTTTAAAAGCATCTTTGTCATAAAGGCTAGATTTACTATCTGTGTTATCAAAAATCAATTTGTAATCAACATTTTCTTTTAAGGTAATTGTCGTATTATCAGTTAAGTTGTATTTGATAGTAGCTCTTGGCTTTTGAACATTACCATTATATCTAAGTGTAATTAAATTAGTTTTTTGTCCCTTGTACCAAATACTACTATTTTTGTCATTAAGATCTAAAGGCTTAATCTTATAAGTATAATTTACCGTACCCTTATACAAGCCCTTTCCTGTGATTACTGCAGTAGCATCACCTGCATTTACATTATTCTTATAGGTGATAGTGTAATCAGTGCCTTTTGTCAAAAGGTCTTTGTTATTGAAGACCCTAACATCATCAGAAAGAACTACTGCCTTGCTTGTATAGCTACGGCTGTCCTTTTGTGGGTCGTATACCCATATGCCGTTTGGAATATCCTTTGCGGATTTGAATCCCATGAACTTGCGAACGGTTTCCTCAACATCGCCATAATCCTCATCAGCCTCTAAGAGGTCTTCCTCCTCTGGCTCCTCAACGATAAGCTCATCTTCTGTTGGCTCTTCCTCTTCACCAGTTTCCTCTTCTGTTGGCTCTTGGCCTATGAGTTCTTCACCTGTGAGCTCTTCGCCTGTAGACTCTGTGTTTTGGGACTCAGTTACTTCTGTGCCCTCCTCAGATGAATTCTCGCCAGCTGTGATTTCCTCTTTATTTTCTTCGTCTTCTGAAGCCCCAGGTTGCTCCTCTTCTGGAACAACTATCTCAGTTTCTCCTGTATTTTCTGTTTCACCTTCTGAAGACATTTCTGTTTGTTCAAGAAGTATCTCCCCTTGTTCTTCAGCCTGCACCATCTGTATTGGCGCAAAATTAAAGGCTAGTACCAATGCCAATAGGATTGATACTAGCCGCATAAATGTGTTTTTCATATCGATATCCTCCAAGAATTAATTATGTCCATTTCTTGGAGGAATAGCAATAGATATTTCGTATTTTTTAGGATTCTTTAGTTTATTTTTTTATAAAGATTTTTTCACAATCTTAAAGCTTACTTTCTTCTCGCCAGCAAATGCACCAGTACCTCTGATGGTAATCTTGGCTGTGCCTGCGCGAAGGTTGTTTTCGCATGAAACGATTTCAAAATCCTTGGAAGATAAAGAAACCTTTCCGATCTTAACAGTGATGTTGCTCTTGTCTGGAACGATAGCTTTTCCTGTGTAGGTTTGGTTGGCAACCTTGATTGTAGCCTTCTTCATATCGTAGATATATCTGAAGGAAGCAACCATAGAAGCACCTTCGTATTTGCCTACACCCTTGATGTTTGCATTTATCACTGTGCCTGCTGGTACGATATCAGTCTTATCCACAGGAGTGTTGGCGTTTACCACATAATAAACAGTCTTCTTGTTTTCCACACGTGTGATTACTGTCTGTTCCGCGTATGTGTAGCTTTCCACATAGTAATCACCCTTTTTGTTGTTTCTTAGTGTTGTGCCATTGTAAGTGTTCTTTATGATAAGCTTTGGCTTGCAGATGTTAGCCTTGTTAGCATAGGTTACGTTTGAAATGCTTACGTTTAGCATATCTGCATCAAAGCCGTAGCTTTTGGCAACAGTGTATGTTACCTTTTTAGATTTTTCGTAGTTACCCTTACCAGTGATGGTAAGCTGAACCTTGGTGCCCTCTGGATAAACTGTCTTGGTGTCAGGGGCAATCTCCTGTCCTGCTGCATCAATAATCATGTAGCTTACAGTGTAATCTGTACCCTGCTTAAGCAAGCCGTTGCCGTCATATACCTTGAAGGCTGCTGCTTTATACACACCCTTTTTTGTAGATGCAACTGGGGCAAGCAAGCCCTTAACCTCTGCATTATTAATATCTGCAGGTGTCACATTGTAGGTAATCTTGCGGCTGCCTGTGAAGCTGCCCTTGCCAGTAATGGTCATTGTAGCAGTGAGCTGTCCGTCCACCTTTTTAGTAGAAACCTTTGTTGTGTAATCTGCCTTTTCTGCAAGTGTATATGTGGCCTGACCAGTCTTAAGCTGAATACTGGTAAGTCCATTTAAGCTTGTCTTGCTATAGACTACAGAATTGACCTGCTTAATATCCATAGCTGTGTCGTTTATATTTCTCTTGGCAATATTGAAACTCTTTGATACCGAACCGTAATATTCAGAATCGCTGTTAAAGGTAACTGTGATGGTGCCCTTGCCAAGCTTTGTTTCAGTGTAAGTCACATCATACTGAGATGGTGCAACTGGTGTCTTCTTCACCTCTACTGTGATGGCAGGCTTCTTTTCAGCGCCATCGAAAATCATGTAATCACTAGGCGATGTGATGGTAATTACAGTGTTACCGCTTGTGGCCTTTGTAGCACCAGTCTTCTGGCTTTCAATAGTAAATGTCTTTGCGAGTGAGCCGTTAATACTGCCCTTACCCTTGATTGTGATGGTTGGGGCAATGCTTACTCCCTTGGCATTTTTCGCATCATACTTGGCTGCCTTTGTATTGTTCTTGTAAGAAACTGTATAATCAGTTCCCTCTACTAGAAGTGTCTTGCCATAGTATACCTTGTAGCCCTTAAGCTTCACTGCAGCGCCTGTGTATGGAACCTTTACATTCTTTGCATCATAATCTGCATTTGCATAAGTCATCCAAAGCTTGCCAGCCTTCGCTGATGTGTATAACGCTGGCGCCTGGCTTTCTACAGTGATTGTAGCTGTAGTCTCCTGGCTTATTGTGCCATCGATTGTAGCTGTAGCCTTGACTGTGTAAGTACCTGGCTTGCTTAGGATGATGTTTGATGTATATTTACCAGATTTATAAGCTTCTGAATCTTTTGTTATTTCGTAATTGATTGTGGCATCTACTGTGTCGCAGATGAAATATAGCTTTGCGCCCTCTTCCAATGTGGCGTTATCCACTATTTCTCCATAGCTTGCTGCATAAATCTCTGGTGCCTCTACAGCTGTTCTCTTGTCTGCATATCTAGCTATAAGTGTCTGACCATCAGCCAGATTAGTAACCTTTGTGCTATCAGATATCAGCTGGCCATCTTCGGTATACCAACCAATAAAACGTGCCCCATCCTTAATTGCATCTGGCATGCCAAACTGCCACAGGTTGCCGCACTCACCATAAGTGCCATCCTTAGCAACAGTTATCTGGGCTGTCTTTGCACCATTAACCTTACCATCTTCTGCATTAAGATTAACGGTGTAGAATGTAGGTCCAATCCATTTAGCATACAACATCACATTTCCACTAAGACTGCTTAGCATGATGTCCGTATATCTGGCATTTACCTCATCAACAGCAACTGGATTTGTATATTTTCCATCCAAATACCAGCCTGCAAATACATAGTCCGATTTAGTTGGATGATATACCCTGATTGTGCTAAGGCTTTCGCCATCCTCCACATAGCTGGTAGGATAGCTACCTGATGCCGTGCCACCATTCATCTGATATTTTATTGTGTTTGTAATAACTATTTGTTCCTTTGACAGGAAGTTTGCATCCACTGCTTTCATCAGTGCAGCGTATGTCTTAGAAGATTTGTTACCAGCATATATCTTCAGCAACGAATTATTAGTATCCTCAAATGCGTAAGCCCTGCCATTAATTATGCTAGTCACATTAGTTCCAAGGTAAACTTCTTCCAGATTAGTACACTTACCAAAAGCTCTATATGGAAGCTTTGTTACATTGGCTGAAACCGTAACTGTCTTTAGGCCGACGCAGCTAATAAATGCGTACTCATCTATGGTAGTAACATTGTCTGGAATTGTAAGCTCTGTAAGGCCTGTGCAAGACTGAAATGCACCATAGCCTATGCGTGTAAGCTTAGTTCCAAATGTAATGTTTGAAAGTCCTGTACAAAGCTGGAATGCATACTTATCAATGTATGTTACCTGGTTTGGAATCACCATGCTACTGATTTTAGTACATCCCTTAAATGCCGCCTGACCAATAGATTCTACTGAATCCGGCAGGTTGATTTCTTCTAATGATGTACAATCCTCAAAAGCCTTTGTCTCTATCTTCTTCAGCCCATTACCCTGGAATGTAAGATGTGCGATATTTGAAGAATTGAATGCACATTCTTTTATCACTGTAACCGAACTTGGGATAGAAACTGTGGTTCCTGCTACAAATGAAGCATGATCAAAGATGTTCTCTGGTACATATGCCATATTCTCAGACAATACAACCTCCGACAGCTTTGTACCTGCAAAAATCTTTGCGCCTACTGTCGATATTTTACCTGATTGGATATTTACTTTTGCAAGATTACCGCAACCATAAAATGCCTTTGACCCAATGGTCAGCACATTTTCAGGAATAATTATGCTTTCAAGCTTAGTACATGATTCAAATGCGCTCTCGGCAATTGTAGCAAGGCTACTTCCTTCCGCAAATGTAACGTTCTGCAAATTAGAACATCCTACAAATGCGCATGGTCCCACCAAAGTCAGGGATTTTGGAAATGACATTGATGTTATGGAAGTACAGCCGTAAAATGCATCTCTACCAATTGATTTTAGCTTACTGTTCTCAGGAAAATTAACGCCTGCGATAGCTGTTCCTTCAAAAGCACTTATGCCTATCTTAGTAACAGATGCAGGAATGTTAACTGTAGTACCAGCAACAAAGCCAGTACCTCTGAATGCATAATCAGAAATACTTTGCAGCCCCTCAGCAAGGGAAAGATTGCTAATAGCACATCCTGAAAAAGCTGGCTTTGTCTTATCCCACTCAATGTTAAGAGTAGATGTTGTTTTAAATTCTATCGAAGCAAGGTTAGAACATCCCGTGAACGCACCTGCTGGAATAGTTGTTAAGGACTTTGGAAATACTACTGATTTAATAGCAGTATTACCAGCAAAAACATCTGCGTTAATAGTCTCCACACCATCAGGTATTACAACTGCCCCATCAAAATCTTCGGCAGCTGTAAATCCTGTAAGCACGCCATTTGAATCAACCTCATACGTGTTTTCCTCTGATGTTTTTAATAAATCCTCCTCTTTTTCAGCTTCCTCTTCCAAAAGCTCTTCCTCTGATAGTGTTTCCTCAGATTGCTCCTCTTCTGCTCCCGCCTGTGTCTGATCTGCTTCTGAATCTGAGGCAGAGGATGCATCCTGGGATGTGCTTTCCTGTTGAGCTGTTGCCACATCTTGGCTGTTTGTTCCCGTCGCTGTTTGTTGCTCATCTACAGTAGTTACTTTCTGCTCCGCTTCTGCCGCTAAAGCATCCATTCTAATTGTAGAAAACGTAACTGTACAGGCCATTGCCATGGCCAATAATCTTACGGATATATTTTTCACGTTTTTCCTCCTAAATATCTGTCATCATTATATATTACAAACTCTAATTAATTGCCGCTGTGGAGTATAACATATTTTGACAAGTTTTTCCACATATATTGCTTTTTAAACTTTGGTGCAAAAATGGCAGGGCGTTCTGCCCTGCCAGATTAAGCAACATTATAACATTGTCATATATTTACTAAATTCACTTTTATCAATTCCTAAAGCTTCCATAGCCTGTTCAGCTGTAAGCTTCATGTTTTTCATAAGGTTTTTGATATTTAAAATAGTTGTTCTCTCGCGACCTTTCTCAAGACCTTCCTCAAGGCCCTCATGCCTAATGATTGCTTCCTCTTCCCATCTTTGCATATATTTTACACCTACTTCCTCGTTGGCCTTCACCTGAGAAACTCGATTCACTATCATATCTAAATTCGGTGAAGAATTGATTTTATCTTCACTTTTATTATATTCAATGAATTTCATTAGCGCAACAAATTCTGGGGAAACATCCTCTGTATTCTTGCCATGAGTGTTAATGAAAATACGCTTGGCTCCGTCATTTAATGAAAGCTCGGGATACTCCCTGCAGACTTCTTCAAATGTGTAAACATACTTGCCAAGCCCGAATAAATCAAATGGCATAATCATTATAATTGTAGTGTTTTTGATGTTGTTAAAGTTGATTTCACCTGGCTCAAGTAATGTGGAATCGATTAACGCCTGATAATACCTGGTGCGCTTGACCAGGTCATTTCGCTTTTCTTTTTGCATTTCTGTGTTGTAGATGGTGGATTTATCATCCATGGCATATACATCTACCCTGATGGTGCGCAGCCAAGTGGCTGTTCGAAGCTCCTTCTCTGTTTGAGCTTCAGTGAGAAGCTTTAGCTCATCATCACCAAGGATGATTCGAAGCAAAGCCTCATAAGTTTCTTTGTCCTCCACAACTTCGTCAAATAAGAACTTATCTAATAATGTTAATTCTTGTAGGGTTTTCACAATATTACCTCCTGTACCCTTTGATGTTAGGATTATAGCAAACAAAATTTCGAGAAGATATGTTCGATTTTGCCAAAATTATAAGTTGAATATATCGATGTTTGGGTGAGTGTGCCTAAAGGATTCTCAGGTGGCTGAAAACGTTGATTTTGCAAGGCTTTTCAGGGTTAAAAAGTTAAGTTTTTTAGTAGTAATATGTGATTTCACTTAACTAATGAGATGTGTTATACAGTAACACATTTCACACGCAAAAATAGCTCATTCATGGGACAGGCTAGTAAATCATCTACTTGAGTATCAAATTTCACCATAATTCTAATAGTCATACTCCTTACAGAAGAAATAGGCATAGATTCCGCTGTTAAGAGTATCTATTGTCGCCCTATTTACAAAGTCATACTTTTCAAAGCCCATTTAACAAGCAAAATCCTTAGTTTTCGGTATCATTTTTTATATTAGGGCAAAAGTCATACCTGCCAAAGTGTATATAGCAAGCCAAAACCTATTTTCCGGTATCTTTTTGATTTTTCGAGGAAAAGTCATACTCAATTTTTATATGTGATTAAATGTTCCAGTGATGTGATGGTACAAAAATGGCAGGGCGTTCTGCCCTGCCAGATTAAGTAACATTATAACATTGTCATGTATTTACTAAATTCACTTTTATCAATTTCTAAAGCTTCCATAGCCTGCTCAGCTGTAAAGCTTCATGTTTTTCATAAACATGCATTATAAAAAAATATTGTTACTTTTTGAACTGTTGCACTTCTTCTTGAGTAAGCTCAGCTGGAGTCTTTCCATGCTCATCTGCATATCTACTAAGTGCTCTGATATCAATTCCAAAATTCTTTACAGACTGATATGGTGGATACTTTTCGATATACTCAAGAACGGCATTTCTTTTAATACTCTTCTCCATTGTCATCATAGTTGTATACCTCCATTATCGGTACAATCGCCTTCTCCGTTATTTCGCTTCTTTCACAAGATAATTATACCCAAAATAAGGCTCCCAGCCAATGAGAAAGCACAATTCTGGGGAAACATCCTCTGTATAACTGTGTCAGGGTAAATTGGGGGAGCTTCATGGACTGGGTATATAGTGTATGAAAATTGAAGTATATATACCAGAAATGGCTTGTTATGAGGTTGTTGAAGGTGGACTTGGTATATGTTGTGTGAAGATTGATGTATATATACTTTTTTGAGCTGATTTTGGCTGTTTGGAGGATGAAAAAGTATATTATATATGAACAAGTTCACACTATATATACCTTAACAGCGGAATCTATGCCATTTTCTCCCGAAAAAAGGTTTTGAATTGAAATTTATGTTGCTTGTATATACTTTTTTGATTTTACAGGTGAACAGAGGAAGAGCTCCACAGCAGTATCTATGCCTTTTCTTATTAGGATACTGTGACCTTAAATGGGAATGAGTATTTGGACCATGGTATAAAAAATGGCAGGGCTCTTTGCCCTGCCATAGTTAATAGCCTATTTATAACATTGTCATATATTTACTAAATTCACTTTTATCAATTCCTAAAGCCTCCATAGCCTGCTCAGCTGTAAGCTTCATGTTTTTCATAAGATTTCTAATGTTAGAAACAGCATTTTCCTGGCGGCCTTCTTCTCTGCCTTCTGCTATTCCACTATCATGTGCTCTTATTATATCTAAATCGAGTACTCTGCCTCCCATATAATCACCTACTCTCCGATTAATATTTACATATTTATTAGTAAGTTTCTCGTTCACTTCTTTGATTAATTTAATGATAACACCTCGTGAAAAAGCTGACAAGATATTGTTTTCCACCAATTTATCAAGCCTTGTCAACATGACTTCATACTCTTGTATTAAAGCATCAGCCTGCGCACTATCTAGCTCAATTTGCGGTAATTCTTTTTCTTTCGTAAAAAGATAAAACGGTAATAATTTTGAATTGATATTTTTGTAGCTTGTATATACTTTTTTGATTTTACAGGTGAACAGAGGAAGAGCTCCACAGCGGTATCTATGCCTTTTCTTATTAGGATGATGGGATTTTGGGGATTGGGGTGATGTGGTTTTGTGCTGGGGTGAGGGTTTTCGCGCTGGTGTGATGTGATTTTGTGAGGAATCGGGCAGATATGGTGGAATTATAGCAGGCATGTGGAATATCACTTTGAGGGACTACGTCTATTCAGCGATTATATATTCACCTAGACGTAAATAACAGCGTTTCTTTGGTTTGACCTGCTCTTTCTGACTTGTTGGTTTTGGGAATAGAATATAATTTATCCTTTTTCCTGTAGATACAAGACACTTATGCTGATATGCTGCCAAGATAATACACACCTAGCAAGTGGGGTACGTCTGTGTTACAGATATTCAGCCAGCTGGACGTAGGGGCGTGAATTTTGGAAGTTATTGCTAGTGTAGGAAGCCCATCAGTGAGATTGAAAAGATATGAATGAGATAACACAAACAAATGGCAAGGCGGGGATGCCTTGCCATTCGTTTTTTGCATATTAAGATGCATATACAATCAGGGCGGGCGAGCCGCCCTGGTTGTGTCAATGAATTGCGTGAGTAATAGATATAACTCATTTTTCCCAAAGGTTTATGGTTCTGGGTCTGGTTGAGTAGTAGTTTTCCATGTAGCTGTAATAGTTACATTTATGGTATCAGCTGATACATCACTTAATGTTGTTGTGTTTAACTTTACTGTAGTAGCTGCTACTGCTTCTTCAGCTTCGCCAACCTTAACTGTCCATCCTGCAAATTCCTTATCTGTTAATGTAGGATTATTTAAAGTAACTTCCCCATCAGATATCTTCCATGTTGTAGGATTTGTTTTTCCTGCATCAAGAGCACCACCTGCTAACACATAAGTAATGTTATAAGTAACTTCCTTCCACTGAGCTGTAAGTTCAACAGTTGTATCATCCTTTAATGTACCAGGATTATAAACAGCTTTATCTGCATAAGTCTTTGCTGCTCCAGTAACTTCCTTATTATCTACTTTAGTTACTTTCCAACCATCAAACTTATAACCAGCCTTTTTAATTGTAGTATTCTCAGTAAGAGTTGTAGTTGTGTCACCAGTATAAATTACTTGGTCAGCAAGCGCTCCTGTTGCACCTGTTCCTGCTACATACTTAATTGTAACCTTTTTATTCTCTTCCCATTTAGCAGTGTAAGTTGTAGCTTTAGTTAACTCCTTAGCACCAATCGATGTTACAACAACTGCATCTTCTGCTGCAGCTGCGTTTTCATCACCTTTTACCCAACCTTTAAATGTGTAGTTATCACGTGTAGGGATAGGTAATGTTGTTGCAGTACCATAAGTATGCTTTATTATTCTTGAAGTTGTAACATCTGCTTCCTCGCCTTCAATCTTGGCAAGCTTTCCACCGTTAACTGCAAGAGTAACTGCAACCTCTTTAGCCTTCCACTGTGCCTTAACTGTTACATCTGTAGCTGCAGCTGCATCTGCTGCTGTATTTACTGCGATTTCTGTTACTTTATTTTTGTCTGGATTCTTTTCATCATAAGTTCCATTGTACCATCCAACAAAGTCGTAACCAGTTCTTGTTGGATTTTCTTCCAGTTTTAATGATTTAGTAACGTTATAAGTAAATACCTTTCTTGTTCCATCTTCATAAAGCCAGCTAGCATTCTCTGTATTTGTAGCACCATTCAAATCATAATTAACAATATAATTATGCTCTTTCCACATTGCTGTAATTGTAACTGCCCTATCTGTAGTGCCAACACCATCATTTCTAGCTTCAAACTTATCTTTATAATTTCCTGATAGTTCACCATCAGCTGCCCAGCTTGCGAAATCATAATTCTTCTTTGTGAATGAATTAGTTATGTTAGCTGCTCCACCTGGATAGATTGTGACTGTCTGATCAGGCTGATTTGCATCGGCTCCCTCGCCTGGCTTTAATGTAATTACTAAGTTAGACTTATTCTCTTCCCAAACAGGTCTAACCTTTACATTCTTAGCTGTATCAGCTGGAAGCTTTCCACCTGCAAGTTCTGTAGCCTTGCTACCTTCTACGAGTTCCCACTTAGTGAATGAATAACCAAACTTAGTTAATACAGTATTATTTGGTAATGTTGTAGTAGCTGCGGTAGCCTTTGTAAATGTAGTTGGATATGTAGAAGATACAAACTTTCCACCATCTAATACATAAGTGATTGTGTACTTCTTATCTGCCCATACAGATGTAAGAGCTACTGCAGAATCTGAAGCAAATGCCTGCTGTGTTCCACCCTTGTATACTGTATCGCCGTTCTTCCATCCTACAAATACCTTCTCTTCATTTGCTGCTACAAGCTTTGGTAAAGTAACCTTCTTTCCAGCATCAACCTTTGTTGAAGCTACAAACTTTGAAGGATCCTTTAATGTTTCAGCATTTGTAAAGTTAATAGTAACTTCTTTTGCCTTCCATGCAGCTGTTAAAGTGACATCTGCTGCAGTATCCTTTGGAATTGAATATGCCTTCTTTCCTGTTTCTGCCTTCTGTCCCTTAATTTCAACCTTCCAGCCTTCAAATGTATATCCAGCCTTGATTGGATCTGCAATAACCTTTGCTGCTGCAAGTGGTCCAGCGAATGTCTCTGCCTTTGTATCAACATTCTTGTAAGTAATCTTGTAAGTGATTGGTGTCCAAACAGCCTTTAATGTAACAGCTGTTCCTGTTGTAACATTAACAACCTGAGCCTTATCCTTGAATACTGGATTTGTTCCTGCTGCGGTTATATCCCAACCTGCAAACTTATGGCCAGCCTTAACAAATGGGTTAGCCTGCAGTGCCTTCTTAGCACCAATTGCTATCTTCTGTGTTACGGCTGCACTTTCTTTAGCCTTTGTTCCACCATTAGCATCAAATGTAATAGTGTACTCGCTTGGTGCTACATACTTAGCATATAATGTCTTTGTTTCACCAGGAGCGATGTCTGCATCATATAGTGCATTTCCAATAGGTGTAGCTACAGCCTGAGTGCATGCTGCATCTGTGAACCATCCTGCAAATGCATACTTAGTTGTTGTCTTTCCTTCCTTCTTAGATACTGTAAATCCACTTGTTGGAAGTGACTTAAATGTAGAAGTCTTGCTTGTCATAGCTGCTGTCTTACCAGTAACTGTAGCACCAGTTGGCACTACACCAACTGCAAACTCAACGCGGTAATCCATAGACTTCTTGTCAATCTTAAAGTTAAATGTCTTTGTTCCACCATATTCACCTGAAAGTGCAATTGTAACCTTTGCAGTTCCTGGCTTTTCGTTATTTGTTACACTGACAACCTTGTACTGTTCTGTTGTAAGGACATGTGGTGTCTTTACTGTCTTACCCTTAGCATCCTTAGTTGTATCTGTTCCAAGAGTAATATCGAAATCAGTTCCTGCCTCTAGTGTAACTGGCGAACCTTCATAAACCTTCTTTGTCTTCTGAACTAATTTAGCATTAGTTGCAAGATTTGCTGATAATACATACTTGTAATCTACATTTATAGTACCATCATAATTACCCTTGCCTGTTATACGGCATGTGATAATTGTACCAGCCTTCATAATGTCGGTAGGAGCTGGCTTTTCAAATCTAGCATGTGTACCTGCGGCATCTACATTATAGAAGTATTCTACTGTATAGTCTGTGTTAGCTTTAAGCTTTTTGCCATCGAATGTAACTACTGGAGCAACACCCTTACCAAACTTAGTAGTCTTGTCATTTGTGCCCTGGTCATTAATAACTATACCTTCTTTGTATAATTGTGCCTCTACAATTTTGTATGAAACCTGTATTGGGCTACCTTTAAAGTTCTTCTTTGCCTTTGGTGTGAATGTAGCTGTACCTTCTGTTCCTGCATTAAACTTCTTTGTAGAGTACTTAACTGTAAAGTTGTTGTTGATTTCTTTTGTAGACAGATACTTCCAGTCATATGAAGACCTATCAAAATACCATTTAACTCCTGGATTAATCTTTCCAGCATATCCATATGCTTCAAAATCTACAACATTTGTTGAATTAGCTGGTGTATCCTTATCAACCTTCTTCTGGTCAGCATCAAGGTCAAATGGTTCAATAGTAAAGTTAACTGTTACCTTACCCTTATAACCCTGTGCTGGGTTACCTTCGATAGTAAGTTTCTTGGTACCAGCATTGGTCATATCCTTTGTAGCGTAGTAAACTTTTACCTTATCTGTAGAATTCTCAAAATCGTCCTTTGCTGATTCCGCAAAAGTAATATCAGAATCTAATACAACACCATCTCCGTCAAGGCCTGAACCATCCTTGATATAAATCATATCATTAGATAAATCATCAATATCATTATGACCTGCATAATCATATACTAGAGACTTAACAGTGACATCATTTTTATTCAATGTATACTTAGGTGTAACCTCAAATGTTATCTTCTTTGTACCAGTATATTTGCCTCGGCCTATAAGAGTTAATGTTGCCTTACCTACCGCATTATTAGTATCTGTACTATAAATTGCAATATAATCAGTGCCTTCATACATAGGCTTTTCGGCACCATCTATTCTAGCTGTCTCTGTTAACTTAAGATTGCTAAAACGTGTACCCTTGCCATTAGCAAATGGTACCCACTCAACCTTCTTTTCTGTTCCCTCAATCCTTACATTGGCTGCCTTTGTGATATCAATACCACCCTTGAAAGTATAATTAACTTCCTTATAGCCTTTGTATAATGAACCAGTCTTAGGAACAATTTTTACTACATACTTACCAGCTGTTAATAGATTTTCTGTTACAAAGTAAGGATATGGTTGTGCTAATTCCTTAAACTCTACTTCATAATCAGTTCCACGTACTAATTCAACATCATTAACCTTAACTGTTGTTACAACATTGTTTGCTTGATTATTTCCATCAAATACTACTGCTGAAGAATCGATTGTAACTTTTGCCTTATTAAGATACTTATCTGCTGCTGCAACTTCATACTTTACATATGCCCTGCCTGTATAGTCACCCTGCATCACAACTTCAGCAACCTTTGTTCCAGCTGTAGCCGTAATTTCTGGTGCACCTTCGTCTAACTCATCATCACCATTACTATCCTTCCAATCGTAGTATGAAACCGTGTAATCCTTGTTGGCAACAAAGTTCTTCTTAACATTCTTTGAGCCATTCCAAACCAAATCATACGCTGTAATCTTTGGTGTCTGAATTTTACTATTTTCTGCAAGTGTTAACTCGTCATATGTATTTGGTGTAGTTAATGGTGTTATGTTCTGTTGCTCAATATCAAATGGCTGTATAAAACCACCTGCATATCTGCCCTTACCAACTACAGTAATTGTAGGCTCTTTTACTGCATCATATTCTGACGCATGAACATTGTTTGCATACTTAACAGTATAATCTGTTTTATAAGTAAGAAGTCTTGTGCCAAAGAATACCCTAAGTTCATCTATAGGAATTTCCTTAGCCTTACCACTGTATTCGCGATCAGCATTATCACTTCCCTTATCACCAATCTGTGACATACTATAATCAGATATCCACAATCCATTTTGTGGAATGTCCTCATAATTTGCTATATCATAATCTTCTTTTACATCGCCCCATTTGTTATGAACATAGAGGTCGTAAGTATCCATAACAGCTGGATTGCATCCTTCTTTTACGATAATAGCTGAAATCTTAATGCTATCATAAACTGCGCTTGTTTCTATCTTTGCGTTTTCTTCTTTGAGTTCAATTGTATCCTTATATAAAACGCCGCTAGTTTCATAGTTTGAAGCACTTATTGGCACATAGCTATCAGGCTCATTCTCAAAATCCGCTGTTGTTGAAAGCTTATAATATATTTTAGCATCCTTTGTAGGAGATACTAACTGAATCTTATCGCCATAATATAAATTATAAGGTGAACTTCCATCAAGTCCCCTTACTTTAGGCGCTACTAATGTTTCCTTAGCCTCTACAATCTTAAATGTCTTAGAAGCAGAGCCTTCATATAACTCATTCTTCATTACAACAGTAACTTTGGCTGCATTATTAGGCTTATTATTACCTTCATACTTTAATTCATAGTATGTAGTAGTAACAGCACTATCGCCTTCACCTGTTGTCACAGACTCTGGAATTGTTCTAGGTGTTAAATCTTGTAGCGTAACCGTAGGCTCTACTTTTTCGCCTTCATAATCAAGACCTTCTTCAGCCTCATAATCATTAATAGTAAATTCTTTATTAAGCTGTGGAATAGTACCTACATAATTTGCCTTCCAAAGATTTTCAATATCATTTGATAAAACAACATCTTTGCCATCAATCTTTACTGTAGCACCATCTCCTGCCTCAGCACCTGTAGCCTTTGACCAATATACTAAACCAGCATGGTCAAATGTTGCAGGAATGATATGGCGAGTAAATGTATCTGTTTCAGTTGCCTCTGCAAAATCATCTATAATTTCATAGGTGCCTTCGTAGTTGCCTTTGAATGTAACTGTAATTTTATATTTTGCAAAATCAGCCTCTGTCGCTGTTTCTTCGCCATCAGCATCTAAGGCCTTTTTTGCAACAGTGTAATCACTGTCTTCTGTAAGCTTAGTTCCTTCTGCATCATAAATATCAAATACAGAAAGAGCTTCCACGCCAGCAGCAGTCTTTGCACTTCTATCACCCTTAACCTTAATGCTAGAAGTATTTACTGCTGGAATAGTTTCGGTATATTTCTTATGATACTTTGTACCATATCCAGTCTTTTCACCTGGCTTTGATTCAGTTGCTGATACTTTAGCCCTAGTTGTTGTAGTATAACTTGCAGTTTTTGATTCATCAACATCTACAATTTTAAACGTCTCTGTAAAGTCTGTACCAGAGACTGAATAATTTTTTGCAGCATCTGTATTTTTTAATGTAATTTTTACAGAACCACCTGCTGTAGAATTATTATCTCCGTATGTAACTTCAAAGTCTGTTGTTGCTGTCAAACCTGCGATTGTTACAGTTGGCTTAATCTGCTTAGGAGTAACACCTTCTACTTTTGCTGCCTCAGTCTCGGTTGCCTCTGCATCTGCTGTTTCATAAAATAGATTAAATCCTGCTTCTTCAGTACCTGAATCAGATCCTGATACTGTCAAAACAACATCCTCAGCTGTTAATTCCTTAGCCGAAATTGTGACCTTAATCTTTTTAGATCCCGTATAACCAGCATCTGTAGAACTTACCTTAACAAAATAATCACCTTTGTTTATAAGTTCTGATGCCTGAGTTTTACATGCTTCATCAGAAAAGAATTCAAGTTGCAACTTATCAAGTTCTGCCTCACCAAGAGCGACACCATTTAGTTTTGCACTCTTAATAGTTACATCAGCTATCTGATCAGTATTATCAAATGTTAATGCTGCTCCATTTAACTCAATATCTAACTTAGAAATATCAACTTTCCACTGAGCTGTAAGCGTAACACTGTCTGTGGCTGCAGTTTCATCACCAACCTCTGTTTTCTCATATGTATAAGTTCCACCAGCCGCTAAAACTGTTGCTGTATCTCCAACCTTCCATCCAGCAAATGTATATCCTTCTCTTACTGGTGGGTTATTGGTTGTTATTGTAGATAAATCCAATGTTCCAGATGCTGTGGCTTCAGCAACTTCTGCAGTAATTGTTGTTGCAGCTGGAACAGCAATATCCTCACCTTCTACACCATCAGCAAATGATACTGTAACCTCAATTGATTCTGGTGCTTCTCCAACCACTTCCTGCTCCGCAGTCTCTTCCTCAACTACGAGCTCTTCAGCTGGAGTTTCCTCTGTAGTCTCCTCTACAGGCGCCTCAGCCTCTGGAGTCACTACCTCAGCCTCAGGTGTTACAACCTCAGGCTCTTCTGCAGGTTCTTCCACAACGACATTAGTATCGTCGTCCACTGGAATTTCTGCACCAGAACTAGGCAACTCTTGATTTTCTTCAAGACCTGCCGCTGGTTCCGTGTCGGGTACCTCTGCTGCTTTTACATTGATAGGCATGTTAAATGACGTTGCAACCATCATTGCAGCGAGAGATCCACTCAGTAATCTCTTAATATGCATAAGTCTACCTCCATTAATTTTTTAGAGAATTACAATTCCCTATTCGCCCAAAATTAATGTGATGCACTTTCCAACTTCGCCTTTGGAAAGTGATTTTTAACGCCAATTCCAAGCTGTGGATGCTTTCTTAGAGGATAATCCTCTAATTCGCCCGAAAGCTATCCTGGGAATTATATTCTCCTAGCACGTACTTCGGATTATAGTCGCACTTCTTTCGTTTTTCAACCCGATTTCAGACAATTAACAATTTCTCCTTATTATTTTCACATTTTCGGACACACTTTAGACACAATTAAGGGTAAAAAAAGCCCCATCCAGGCAGTGTAATTAATTAACATTGCCCAGATGGGGACAGCTTATTTAATAAATAACCATTTGCATTTGTGTAGAAGCCATAGTAAGCCTCGGAAAATATAATACATTACAAAGCCAATTGCAAATATCGACAGTGACCAGCAACCAAGCTTCACCAAAAATCCCGAAAAATCGTTGTACAAAAGTGTTATCCAATCCTGTGTTTCCCACAGGCTATAGGCAAACCCATTGTCGTGAAGCAGATAAATCATAAATGTAGCTTTGGCAAGCCAGTTAATAACCCCGATTGAATTAAGTGGCAATCGTCTAAAAAGCTCAAACATGCAAAGGCCAATAATGATTACCACAATGCTGTAGTTATCATATTTTGGTATGTACTGGATGAAATCCGATTCGGTTGCCTCTGGTGTAACCATGTTGTAGAAATAAGCCTGAATCTTACCATTTACTGTGTTGTAATATGATATGCCAACCAACACGTTTGTAAGGATTATAACTAGGATAAATACATATCCTCTTACTCTTTTGAATGGGTCATATCTTTTGATATATCCCCCTAGTGCAAACAGAAATACTCCCACTACAACGGTGCGAAGTCCCTTAGCCAAATCATCCAGCAGTGAGCCTGACCATCCCAGTTGGGATATAGCCAATATGGATAACAGGAATCCAAGATATTGCTTGTTTTCCAGCTTCGCCAAATATTTGTTAAGCCCTAAAGCTGCCACTAGCATGATGATGAAATAATATCCAACAAACCATGACATTTTGTTAAAATACTGTATCCTGATGTAGCTAAAAAGTGTATTGTTGTAATCCGTATTTACGGTATTCCAAATAAAATACGCTGATGCCAGTACTAATACCACTGCTGCAAACAATAGCTGTGTAAGCAGCTTTCTGGAAATCTTTAGCATATCCACTTCCTTTTCAGCCAGGAAGTAGCCAGATATCATAATAAACAAGGTATTTCCCACCAGGCCAAATGGCATCATAAGCGCCACGCCCAAAAGCTGCCTATAAAACATGGGATAATTGAACCAACCGTTTTGAAGCTTTTCGATTGATGTAACATTAACTAACTGCACATTAACACAATGAATGATAATGTGGTATGAAATAATCATGAGCATCGCAACAATTCTAAGTAGCTCAATGTTGGATGCTCGTGAACTTTTATTACTCATGAAACTAAATCTCCTTACAAGGCTACTGTCCCAGCGCCTGTGCTATTCCTTTCGCAAGCTGATCAGCGCAGCTAGTGCCCTTCATGCCGCAGATATTTCCCTTAAGAACATCTACAGTATGTGCTGCATCAGCCCCTTCCAAAAGCTTGCTGATAGCCTTGGTATTGCCGTCGCAACCACCAGTAAATTTAACATTGTAGAGCTTGCCATCCTCGATTTCAAAATCAATCTGTCTAGCGCAAACTCCCTTTGGTGTATAACTATATTTTTCCATTTTAACTCCTTTACATTTTATCTATAGAATTTAGCATGTCCAGATTCTTCACCTCAGTTTCAGTAAAGATATCCTCTGTAAAATCCTTTGGCAAGATGCTTGGTGAGTACCAAACCTGTCCCATAAAATAGTTATAGATATCCTGATCCTTGAAGGAATAACCATGACGTGCATATATTTCGTTCTTTGCAATGTGGATTACCTCTGGTGACAATCCACTAAAATCGCTGGCTGAATAAACCTTATTATCGGTGTCGAACAGGTACTGACAATAGCATGCCACATCAGTAACCCCCTTGGATTCCCAATATTTTGAAACCGCAGGCCAGTATTTATTATTATCTAAATAGCTTTTTCTTTCGCTAATAGCGGCATTAATCTCATCTGCAGACCAATCAGCTATAGATGGGGCATAACCACTAGGATCCACCACAGTAATAACTACATCTGAGTAATCCTCCTGAGGCTCTTCCTTTGCAGGTGTCTCAGCATCACCAGTAGCAGGTGTTTGGCTTTCCTGAATAGCTACAGCATTCTCTTCCTTTACCTTAAGGCTCTTGTCCTCTTTGTTCAAAAGACCATAGGTGATGCAGCCTGTAAGAATGCCCACAACTAGAGCCACGCTAAGCTCTATAGCCCATCGTTTTACATTAGTGCCTGTAGGTTGCTTCGATGCAGATTTATTCTTTTTGAATAACTTACGCAGTCCATAATGCACATCGTCAATTAAATCTAAAAATTCTCCCATTTTTCATCCCTTTCTTGCCTATAGTAGTATAACATAAAGCCTTTATATGTTACATATTTATTACAGTGTATTTTCTATCTGATTTCTGGTAGCTGCCACATTCCCCTGAGCCATCTGCCTGCTGCCACCGCCTTTGGCACCAAGTAGCTCCCTCAGCCCTGTTGCTATGGCAGCGCAATCTCTTGTTTTGCTGCCGATAACAAAATTGTAGCCATCTTCATCATTTCCTGAAAAAATAGCGCATAAGCCATCATGCTTTTCTACCAGTGTGTTCACACCATCACGCATGGTCTTTGCATTCAAATCCTCCATGAAGATTGTTACATCTGTCAAATCAAGTGAGATTGTTTCTATCTGATTTGTAAGCATGCCTGCCTTAATATCGCATATACGATACTCTAACTGGCGCTTATCTTCCATTAATCCAGCTATCTTTTCTGGCACCTCATCATCCTTACAATTAAGCAATTGATAAGATTGTTCCAACAACTTCATACGTCTGTTGTAATCAGCCAGAGCCCTCAGTCCACACAAAATATATACCCTGGTGCCGCCTTTGTATTTGCCAAAGGATACCACCTTTAGCATGCCAACCTGACCTGTACTTTTTACGTGAGGGGCACAGCAGGCACAAAGGTCAACACCCTCTATCTCCACCAGTCTAACAGCACCATTTATCTCCTTTTTACTGCGATAGTTGATGGCACCAAGCAACTGCTGGTTAGGATAATAAGCCTTCACCGCCACATCTGCGGCAATAATTTCGTTAGCCTTCTTTTCTATATAGTCCACCTGCTCATCGGTGAGTTCTATATTCAAATCCAATGTAACTGTGTTATCACTGAGATGAAATCCCACATTGTCAGCACCATAGGTGTTATGAGCAATTCCTGTAAATATATGTTCCCCTGTATGCTGCTGCATATTATTAAAACGATGCTCCCAATCAATCACTCCGTGAACCTCTTCCCCAATAAGAAATCCACTCAGGCAATAGTGATATATCACATCATCCTCTATCTGCACATCTATAACCTGTACTTCGTCTAATGTGCCAATATCACTGGTCTGTCCCCCTTGCTCAGGGAAAAATACAGTCTTATCAAGCACCACTTTATAGGCTGTTTTATCTTCCAGTTTTACTTCTTCACAGGAAATAACCTTGCCCACAAAATCCCTGGCAAATGCATCCTGATCATACAATGCTTCTGTTTTCATATATCATCCAATCTATATTATTTGCTTTTTCTATACAGCATATCCCTGTTTATTTCTGTGTAGAAGGTCTCTCTAAGCTTTTCTCCCGAATAGCCCATGCCCTCTATCCACATAAGCTTTGTGATGGTAGCCTCAAGTGTCATATCGTAGGATTCTATCATGTGGAAATCGTGTTTAATCTGACGGCCTACTTCGTACACAGTCATATTGCTACCCTCGTTTGCCACCTGAGTAGTCATAACAGCCAGCTTATCCTGGCCTGCCCACTTATCCATCTCCTTGTAAAAGGCTTCCATCAATGTCTCTGGCATTCCACCTACGCCGAAGCTTTCTATTACGATAATATCATAATGCTCAAAAAGGAAGCTTAGGATGCATGGATTCATACCTGGATAAAGCTTGAGAAGTGTTACCTTTTCTGACATATCAAAATAGAATTTTACCTCTGACTGCACTGGTGTTTCAGGAATATATCTAAGCAACACCCCGTCTTGAATCACTGCAAGATAAGGGAAGTTGATGCTGGAAAAAGCATTGTAACTCTTGGCTCTTTCCTTCTTGGCACGGGTTCCACATATTACCTTGCCATCAAAAACGATGCTGACATTCTGGGAATTATCATCTGCCGCGTATATGAATGAATCCAACAGATTAGTCTTTGCGTCAGTAACATCCCTGCTAATTGGCTTTTGCGAGCCTGTCACAACTATAGGCTTCTTGGAATCCTGTATCATATAGCTGAGGGCTGCCGCTGTGTAAGCTAATGTATCTGTACCATGACAAACTACAAATCCATCATATTTAGCATAGTTTTCCTGTATCGCTTTTACGATTTTCACCCAAAGCTCCGGTGTCATGTTTGTGCTATCAATATTCATAAGCTGGATAGCGTGCACATTACACACCTTTTCTACAGCAGGAATGTAGGATAAAATATCCTCCGCTGTAAGGCCTGGTGTTAGCCCTGATTCTGTTTGTTTTGAGGCGATTGTTCCGCCCGTTGCAATCATTAAAATATTCTTCATCTTAGTTCTTTCCTACTGGCACTCCAAAAATCTTTGTCTGGAAGCCATCTAATAATGTTTCATAATCAGCATAGCTGATATTGCTTTTAAAATGCTGATTCCATGTATCCCGCAATGTATCGCATATACGAATTGCCTTTTCATTTTCTTCATTCTGTTGAATAGCTGGAAATACATAAAAAACCATAAAATAGTTAAGGTCCATCAAATCCCCACCGCGAACCTTACCAAACTTTTTGAATGCAGAAGTAACTTCCTCACAGAAGCTTTGTGCCTGAGTCTGTAGATTATCATCCCCTGCATCTACCAAATCCTTTAAATAGGCATAACGATTACTGTTAAACATCTCCATGTTACTCTGGTATGCCTTTTTATTGCTGACCTTACTAAGCTTTCTAGCATCTTCAAACAATTTTTCTACATTATATCCCATAGTGTTCTCCTTTGAATCTATTTCTTTTAAATAGCGCTGTATGCACTCAACTTTTTTCAGACGAGAGTAAGTGTATTTGTCGGCGGATTAATTTCAAACTATCCTAACTACGCTTGTAGGCTGGCATAAGCTGAAGCTTGTGAAGGTTAGCCACGTGCTTGCGCTCGATAGATGCGATGATGTCAGCTGGGATGCCTTCCTTGTTGCCGGAGATGTATTCGTCAAGCTGGGCATATTTGAAGCCTAGCTTGTCCTCATCAGACATTCCAGATAGGCCGTCAGATGGAGTCTTGTGAACAAGCTTTTCTGGAAGGCCTAGATATTCACCAATCTGAAGCACTTCTGTTACTGTGAAATCCTGAAGCAGTGATACATCGCCTGCTGCATCGCCGTACTTGGTAGAGTAGCCTACATAATCCTCGGAAGCGTTGCAGGTATTTACTACAAAGGATGTTACTCCCTGTCCCTGAGCTACAGCATAAAGTGTAGACATACGAAGACGTGGTGCAAGATTGATTCGTAAATCCGAAGTAACCTCAAATGTGTTTGCCTTTTCAAAAGTAGCAATAGCTGCATTGTAATAATCTGTGATAGGGATAATCTCTGATGTAAGACCAAGGTGCTCTACCAAAAGCTTAGCGTCATCCAAATCGCTCATTTCACCATTTGGCATGATGATGGCTCTGATACGTTCAGCTCCAATTGCTTCCTTTAGCACTGCTGCTGTAACAGATGAATCCTTGCCACCTGATATTCCAATAACAGCTCTTGTATCTGTTCCAAATTTATTGAACCATTCTCTAGTGTATTCGATTAACTGCTTTGTCTGTTTTTCTACATTAAACTCTCTCATTTTTATTCCTTCTTTCTCGCCATCGACGTTGTTAATATACTATAGTGCTGCTATTAAGCGCTGTGCAATTGCCGCAAAGCCTGCATCATTAGGATGTCCTGCCAGGAATGACCCTATCGTATATACGGTACCATCAGGAGCCGTATACTGGTCTCCTTCATTAAGCATGTAATCAGACACTCCCTGAATATCTGCAAGACTAACATAGGTGCATCCCATTTCTGATGCTACAGCTTTTTTTGTTTTGATTATGCTATCATATTTCCAAAAATTATCAAGCATTACAATACGTGCATTTGGGTTATATCCCCTTATGTACTTAATCATATCTGTCAAATCTTCCTTGAAATGATTCTCATGACCTTTAACATTTTCTCCCAGCTCGATAACAATAGTTCCATATTGATACTTGCTGATGTATTTGTCCAGATCGTCCAATTCGTAATTTCTTGTGTTAGAAAATTCCCAAGAGCGAAGAGACATATAATCGTAAGATGAATATCCCTTTGCAGCTACTGTCTGATGTACATAGTCTTTCTCTGGTGCTGTTGCTCCGCAGCCCCAGCCTGAGCCCCACCAATCTGCTGTAGCTGGATATAATGTAATGGAATTTCCTATGAACAATATGTCCTTTGTGGCAGATGGTACTCCTGAAATGCCAGGCATTGGGATATCTATATATTCCTCAGAAACATCATCTGGAGAAATGTATCCATAGTCACCGTTTATCTTCATCTTGTAATAATCTGTTTCATTACACTGTGCCACCACTGATACTATCTGGTCAGTGGAAAGTGTTCCGATTACCTCAGCTGCATCGTAAGGATTTTCCCTGACTATAGCTTTTGAAACAGCATAGAATGTTGTTTCCATATCGGTAAATGTATATTCCTCAGCTTTGCCTTCCTCAGCCAGTTCTTTTTCCTTAGCTGCTTCTTCCTCTTCCTGTTCCACACGTAGACGCTCTTGACTGGCCTCTATCTTTGCCTCTTCTGCCAGCCTTGCTGCTTCTTTTTTATTCTGCTCTACCACAATAAATCCAAATGCAATTATTAGCGCCACTAATGAAATCCAAAGGCCAATTACTATTTTCTTTTTCAATGGTTTTCTCCAATCTATCTTTTAATAATAACTTCATCTATTCTGAAAGTGTGTTGATTACTTTTTGTACACTAGAAAGTGCCTCGTAATCAAATCTTTCTACAGCCTCTATTACTATGATATCCGCATTTTTAATATCCTCCTTCGCACTATTCATATAATCCCTATGGATAAAGCTGCAATGTGTAAAATCTTTCGCAATATAAGGCATCATGGCTTCTCTGTAGCTATCCCCTAAGAAGCACAGCTTTTTATCAATCTGACCATTAGATGTTGTCCTGTTGATTTTAGCCTGTATGTTAAGGCCATCCACCACAATATCCGGTTTATAATCAATAAGCATTTCCGCATCATCATAAGTGATGGCAGAATCCGGCACTCCCATATAGCTATACAAATCGTAGCGTTCTGCCATGGTAGGACCTACTATGTACGCACTTGGATCCTGATATGGTACGCCCATTTTGTCATACAATGCATTAACACCAAACAGTGCACCCGTGTGATTCCAATGGCTGTCGTATTTGTAGTACACCTGATATCGACCTGTAGCAACTAGCTCTTCTTCCAACGGATAAATAAATGGTGTAGCACAATTCGTATTTACGTATTCATACAATTGCTGAATCCTGCGCCATGAGTTGACAATATCCACCGTAGGCATGTACTTGTAGTACACTGAGGATTTGTTTGGAGCAATGTATATGTACAGCTCCTTACCTTTTGCATCACATATTGATTGCAGATTATTTATTTTATCTACCCAGACCTGCATTTCCTCCTGGGATAAAACATTGGAGCCCTGGTAACATTCTATCTCGTTCTCCCCATACAAAAACAGCCAGCCATCCCTAGCAATAATTACATCATTATTAACATTTAGAGGGAAGAATTGCTCGTAAGGTGAAACCTCTTCTACTGGCTCTTCCACCACTTCCTCTTTTACATCTGCCACCTCCTTTTTAGGAGCAGCAGGTTTCTCTTCTGGCTTATACAGCTTTGCACCTATTGCTGTTTCAACCAGCTGGTATTTAGCTTCGATGGCACCATCCAGCTTATTGTACCAGGATATAAAAGTATATCTAAATGGGATTCTGTCATCCACATAGTTAGATATGCTCTCACCTGTGTTAAGCAGATTGGTCCACTCTATCTTGGATAGCTTGCGCTTTTCAGTTTCCACCACCGAAAGCTTTTCGTAAGTGCTCTTGCTAAAAATGCGCACTGTGCCGCCAGCTATCCAGGGGAACACCAGGATTGCCATGAATATCAATATGAAAATTCTGTTTTTAAATCTTGTAAAATTCATATCACGTACCCTGTTTAAAACTGATAATAAATAAATGGATTGTAAGTTCCATTCACTAAAAACAAAAGACTGATAAGCAGGATTCCTAAGGCTACTGCCATGTTTCCCTTCACTGCCTTAACACTTAAATGAGCTTGTACAAACCCACCAAAGATTACCGCAAAGATAAGTGCTAATACACTCATTCCTGACAGATAAGTAAGCAGGTTTAGTATCCTGATTCCCCCTGCAAACATCCTTGATATGAAAATTCCTGCATCCATTATATTGTCTGCTCTAAACACTACCCAAAGGAAATTCACCACAATAAATGTAAGCAGACGGTTGAAAAACTTAATAGGGCATTTTTTTAATATTGCACCAAGCCAAACTCTTTCAACTATCATCAAAATGCCATACACAAGCCCCCACACAAGGAAAGTCCAGTTGGCCCCGTGCCATATTCCTGTGAGAATAAATACTATGAAGATATTGATACAGGTCTTCTTAAGACTGCATCTGCTTCCACCAAGTGGGATGTACACATAATCCCTAAACCAGGTGGATAGTGATATATGCCATCTTCTCCAAAAATCCTGTATAGATTCTGCCCTGTATGGATGATTGAAGTTTTCCTTAAAATCGAACCCGAACATCTTGCCCAGGCCTATTGCCATGTCTGAGTATCCGCTGAAATCGTAGTAAATCTGGAAGGTATAGCAAATGCTTCCAAGCCATGCTACTGTTGCATCTATCCCTGCTATATTGCCATCCCATATATTATCTGCCACCTGTGCTAACGTATTTGCGATAATTACCTTTTTGCCAAGGCCAAAGCAAAACCGCTTAATTCCTTCCGCAAACTGGTAGCTGCCTGCTGCCCTGTCTGTAAGCTGAGTGGATATATCCTTGTAATGGACAATCGGCCCTGCAATAAGCTGTGGAAAACAGGATATATAAAGAGCAAAATACAATACATTAGGCTGAATATCTACCTCATCCTTGTAAACATCTATAACGTAGGAAAGTGCCTGAAATGTAAAAAATGAAATTCCAACAGGCAGTACAATATTTCCAATACCAAGTGCTCCTGTACCGTTTCCTGTGAAAATTCCATTCATTCTTTCAGCAAGATTCAAACCATGTGCAAAAAACAGATTTTCAATTGTAGCTATAAATAGGTTGAAATACTTGAAAAAGAAAAGTAGCCCTAAGTCTGCCACGATAGCAAAGATAAGTCCCACACGCCTAACTTCATCATCATGCCTCTTCTTAGAGCACAAAAATCCTGCCCCCCAGTTAATAAAAATCACCAGAGAAATCAGGATTAGATACTTAGCCCCTCCAAATGCATAGAACAATAAGGAAAAGCCAAGCAGTATGTAATTAGATATTAGTATTCTTCTGTCAATCCCACCGCCTATTAGCCTAGGAATGCCATAGTAGGCAAGAAGGCAAATAGGCAGGAAAATTGTGCAAAATAATAATGAGCTGAAAACCAAATTATTCTCCCTCTCCTTCAATCATCAGCTTAGTGAAAGGTTTTGTTTTAATGAAAAATGCAACTACCTTGTCGCATACTAAAGCTCCTACAAATGTAGTGAGTGTGCAAAGCACCACCTTTACAGGAAAGCTTGCAGCCGGCAGTAGCGATTGTATTAATCTGATACTGTAGAACTGATTCAGGTAAATGAGCAGGCTCATCTTGCCGCACCAGCCAAATACAGGCTTATCGAAAACACGATGACAAGGATTAACATCTGAAAATGTAAGAATCAATCCAACGCACATGATAAACAATGTTACAAAGCTGTACTTTGGATCAACTCCTGTTACTGCATATCTAAGAACCAGCAAATAACAAGCCAGTTCCAGCACAGCCAGAATCCTCTTGCCTGCAACAGTGAAATTAATCTTATTCAGCTGTCTTGTGATGCTGTATGCGCTACAGCCCAGTGCCATCTCGCCAAGTCCTCTAAGGAAGCATTTGTAGAAATGCCCTGTCCAGCCATCAATTCCAGCCAGGCTATGATATTCGTGAGACATATATCCTAGAACAAAAAGTGCTATCAGCGGACATACAATCTTTACAAAAACATCATAATGCTTTCTTAAGAAATACCAAAACATAAATGTAACTACAAGCCATACATCCAAATACCATGTAAGCTTATTTACCCATGAGCTATCAAATCCAAAAATCTGAACAAAGAACAGGGATGCCCAGGAATCAATAGCATAGGCAATCCTGCCCTTAGCTGTGTTGTGCAAGAAATATCCGTTAACAATGACTGTAAGGATAATTGCAAACAGATGATATGGGAAAACATTCTTTATCTTTTTCCACATCATCTTAGCTGTCTCGGTGCCGATATACTGGCAAGGCATATTGCTCTTAGCATAAGCACTTGCTGCTAGCAAATAGCCTGATACTAGGAAGAAAAACTCTACACCGATATACCCGTGATTAAAGAGGTATATCCCCTTAATTCCGATGCTAATATTACCATCTACTGCAAAGCGCTTATGAATATGGAAGAACAAAATCCCCAATGCAAAAATAAAACGTAAAAACTCCACCCGTCCGTTTTTTGCCTTTTTACTCATGGATTAAAATTCTCCTTCATGAACATCATCTACGTCATCCACCATGTTTTCTCTTGTGTATACTCTCTTAGCCTCACGCTGCTGCTCAACCTGCACTGAAAGCATTTCCTTAACATTAGCGGAATTCTTAATATTCTTAATCTCGAATGTTCCAAGGCTCTTGTCAGAGGAGCTTACGATAATAGAACCTACACCAAAGATTCTCTGACCAAGGCTTCTTTTAAGCTGCAAATCTAAGATTCTATAAAGCCTTACCTCATCCTGTGAAAGGTTAAGCAAGCCTGTCTCAACAAATAGTCTATCCTCGCTCATGCTATATTTAGTAAAGCTGATTGGAAGACCAAAATATCTTTTTCTATCATGCCATAAAATGTTTGCCATAGTATCCTCCTAATTAAATATATAGATACATTTATTATAACCAATTCCTAGAATAAAAGAAACCAGGGATAAATCTCCCTGGTTCCTGTAAAATTAAAGACTAAAATTAACTGGTATCTTTCTGAATGTAAGCCAGTTTACAAATAGGCCTGCCAGTGTAAAGGCAAGTATGCCAAGCCATACATACAGCTGATTGTAGAATGGATTGATAAACATATCGATTATTAATGCTGTGCCATCTGCTGCACCAGATACCGATTCGATGAAACGAGGACCGCCAATCATTATTACTAAAAATATAATATAATAAATCCAGTACACTACTTTACCGAACTTAAGCATTCCATTGCCTGCTGTAGCTTCAATCCAATTGAATAGGCAATATACTGCAATTGCAATTTTTAAAATTGTATTCGGTGTCAGCGAAGTAGATGCAAACATAGCGATTATGGCAATAATTAATACCTCTAAAAAATCCACTAACCTGCTATACAAAAACAATACTTTTCGTGTCATTCCAAAGCTCAGACCTCTAGGAACCTCATCTGCCAACACAAAAACTTTTATAAATAAGTTAATGATTAAATAGCCATATGCCATAGCGGCAGCTACTACATCTCCAGCCCTTATAACATCTTCAATTTCTGTTTTCTTAAAAATAAATTCAAGTACAATTCCTATAACAAATGCTAAAGCAAGGACAAATAGATTCCAGATTTCTCCATTCTTTTTAAGCTGCCATATAGCTTTTATATTATTTCTACCCATGACATCCCCCTATCTAACCATGCTCTTTTGGTTCAGCTTGTATGCCCAAAACTCGAAAAGAGCAAAGATTATGACTGCAATTATAAGTACAGCAATAATCACATAAGCACCCATTGATTCAATCCCAATTGATACGCCCGTGGCTGAAAAGTATCCAATAAATCCACCACTGCAACCACCAATCATCGCAATGATAAATACAATTACCTTTCCATGGTTATGAACCTTATGCCCAATAACTAATCCCACAGGCCCCAGGGCAAAGCTAACTATACTTGAGAGTATCATTAATAATAAATCCTCATATTTATTAAAAATAACTATGAGGATTACATATACTGCCAAATTACTTCCCACAAAAGTCGCCTGTTTAATTAATTCTCCTATGAAAATATCCTTTCTCCTGGCTCCCATCGACAGAGCCATACTATCGTACCAATTAGGACCATAGAAGGAATACATCATATTAATCATAACCACGATAATGCAACCTACACTCATAATCATTCGAAACAGATAATCTACAAAGTATTCTTCATCTACTCCAAGGATAAGCCATTCAATTACAAGCAAGCACTCAATCCCAAGAACTAACCCTACTGCTTTAAGCCCTTCCTTGAAAAAGTATTTTGCTGAACGTTTTGCAAGACTACTCATACTAAGCCTCCTTCCTGCCATCTACACACATGGCATAGAAAAGATTCTGAAGTGGCACTGGCTCAACCTGCACATCACCAGCAAAGCCATCTACTGGCTCGTCTGCAAGTACTGTTACCACCTTGTTTCTTCCAATAGATTCAGGATGATATGTCTTGAAATTCCTAACTGCTGCATCAACACTATTTTCTTCTCCACTGACGCGATATGCTCTGGCAAGAAGCTCCTCAGTGTTTTCCTCAATCATAATCTGACCATCATCAATGATGATAACCTTTTCAAATAATGATGCTGCCTCTTCAATGATGTGTGTACTGATTACGAAGGTTCTGCCTGTGGCTGCATACTCATCAATAACAAGCTTGTAGAACTGCTCTCTGGCAACCACATCAAGCCCTGCAACCGGCTCATCTAATATAGTGATGTCTGCCTTGCTTGCCATGGCAACGATGATTGTCACTGCTGAAAGCATACCCTTTGAAAGCTTGTTGATACGCTTCTTAGGATTAATATTAAATAGCTTGATAAGCTCCTTAGCGTATTCCTCATCCCAGTTGGCATAGAAGGCCTTAGCTGTTCCAAGATAATCCTTTACCTTAAGTGTGTTAGGGCCAAACATAGTCACCTGAGAAATCTCTCTTGAATAGCAAATGTGTGACAGTGCTTCCTCGTTCTCCCACACTGGCTTGCCATCTAATGTAACAGTTCCCTCTGTAGCAGGATTTTGAGCTGTAAGGATAGAAAGAAGTGTTGTCTTACCTGCACCATTTCTTCCAATCAGTCCGTAAATCTTTCCAGCCTCAATTTCCACGTCTACATTCTTTAGAACTGTATCTTTACCATATTTCTTTACAATATTTTTTCCAGATAATGTACTCATATATCCTCCTAGTCTCCCATAGGGATGCTTAATCTGTTATTTCATCTATTAATCGCTTTAAATCACTCTTGGTAATACCGATAAGCTTAGCCTCGGTAATAAGCTTTTTAAGATAAGTCTCCTTGAAGCTCTTCTTTCTAGCTTCCATAATCTTTTCCTTTGCACCTGCCTGCACAAACATACCGATACCTCTCTTCTTGTATAATATGTCCTTATCCACCAGTAGATTAATTCCCTTAGCCGCTGTGGCCGGGTTAATCTTATAAAACTTTGACAGTTCCGTGGTGCTAGGCACCTGCTCTTCCTCTCTTAAGATATCCCTTAATATTTCGTCCTCTATCATTTCACTAATCTGCAAATAGATAGATTTATCTTCCCCTAAGTTCTCTAACACATACTCACCTCCCGTAGTTCGTTGGTTAATTACTTGTGTAATTAACCATAACACCTATTATATACGTTGTCAATATCTTTCTTTTATATTAAATTTTCGTATTCGCCGTCACTATTAATCCTAAGATTCAAATCGGCCTTCTTTGAGCCATGCAGCACCTCTATCGCGTTTCGCATGTCGGATTTTTCTACAAATTCCTTTGCCTGCTCCAACGGGGTATTTTTTGCCTTTCTCTCCACAAGCCTACTGCGTAGCAAGTCTTCATCAGCTGATATAAAGATGGTGTAGTCGGCATAATCTGATAAGTTGCGCCATCCATCCTCATCTAATAGTAAATAATTGCCCTCAAGCAGCACAATATCTGCTGTAACCTGAATAGCATTCTCCACCGGATTATGCAGATTCCTATCGTATGTAGGCCAGTCACAGTTATCGCCACTAGCCACTAGTCTTATTCTTTCTTCCAAGGCCTCTAAATCAAATGTGATTGGTGCCCCCTTTATTTCTACCAGCTTAATAGTCCTGCCATCTCTCACTGTGTCATGGCTAAGCAGATAATCCTGATAATGATGAAATCCATCCATGCCAATTGTCTGTATAGCTTTAACACCTTCAGTAGTCTTTGATAGATGCTCTAGAAAATCAAGCAATGTACTTTTGCCTGCTCCGGGAGGTGCTGCTAACATCACTAAGATTCTTCGGCCCTTTTCCTGCTGCATTTTCGTTAATCTCTTAAGCAGCGGGATAAATATTTCTTCAATATTTTGCTCACTGTAATGAGCCTGTATGTCGTACCCGTTTATACATGCATTATATTCCATTACTTTCTTCTCCCCGATTCCACCATTTCCTTCTCGAAGGCTTCCGGGTTCTTCAGGTAGTAATCCTGATGTTCTTCCTCTGCTTCATAGAAAGATTTAAATGGCTCTAAAGCTATGTATGCCTTCTTTCCTGAGGCTTTCTCCAGTTCCTCAATCTTGCTTTTTGCCATAGCAAGCTCTTTATCATTCTGATAATAAATAGCCAGTGTGTAAGAAAAGCCCTTATCTATAAACTGACCATCCTTATCAAATGGATCTACGTTGGCAAGATATATATCTAAAAGCTTATCGTAGGTTACATTGCTTTCATCGTACTCTAGAGCAATCGTTTCCCTGTGACCTGTGGTCTGGCTTTTCACTTGCTCATAAGTAGGATTTACCTCGTCACCACCTGAGTAACCGCATACTACCTTGTCCACTCCGTATATTTTATAGATTGGTGTCACGCACCAAAAACATCCCCCTGCAAAATACGCTTTCATGTTCTTATCCTCCGTTACAAACCTTTACACAAGTATATCTTTTTACCCGCAAATATCAATATAGGTTTTTGTTTTTCATCAGAAAAACAAGAACCGGACATAGACCAATATTTTCTTTTTGAGTATGACTTTTGCGCATTTTTGCAAAAATATACTCGCTGAGGTAACCTAATACACCGTTTGAGTATCTCCTGAGTGAATTTTATCAAAGTCATACTTTTCTATGCCACACCCTCATGCATCTGTGGTGCTACTATCAGTATAAAAGTTTGACTTTTTAATTTTTGCTCTATAATATACTCATTTTTCCTGAAAGCAGCATTTTACCATGCTCAGAAAGTATGACTTCTTGCTGACAGAACAAGGAAATTGTCAGCAAGAATCCTGCTTTGCAGGACATCAAAATAGATAAATCTATTTTGATGGTATTTACGATTCCCGAAAAACTGATGTTTTTCAAGAATCTATAGTTTTTTGCATAAAAAACCGCTACCTGGACAATTCATCCATGGTAGCGGTAATTGTTTTATGCGGCTGGGTCTTCCTCCAGCTCTTCCTCTGGTGTTTCTGTTTGTGTTATAGTTTCTTCCTGCTCTTGTTCTGGTTCTGTAGATTCTTCCTGTTCTGGGCCTACTCCAGTAATTTCTTCCTGCTCCTGTTCTGATTCAATATCCTCTTTCTTAACAGGGGCATCTTTTCCATAAGGTAGATATGCCATATAAGGGTCTACTGTTGAGGTAACATAATCTACTGGTGCCCCAAATGTATTATCTATTATTACGTATGCTTTTCCTTCTACTGATTCACCCTGTAATAAAGCACCATCTGTTGAATCAAATGGGCGTAACACTGAACCACTAACAGTACCATTTTCATCAGAAAAATGCTCTAAATAATCTAACGTAGCAACACAGAACTTTGCAGAAGCTTCATCCTCTGTAATGAATTTGTCTGTAAAGTCGTCAGCGGATTTATATATGCTTTCCCCGTTTTCATCTTTTGGAGAAACCTTTGTAATAATCTGGCTTAAATTACTACCAATCCATTGAGTCTCATTCTCTTCATCTAAATATCCATGCATTTCTCTAAGGATAATATCAAGACCGGTTTTATATATTTCGTTATTCATAACATAGTAGGTTTTTCCATCTTCTCCGGTCTCATCATACCTTGCGTGGCCCTCAATGCCATATTTAGCGCGATATTCTGGGTTTTCGGTAACAAGCTCTGCAAGATACAAACAAGCAAGATAACCTGAACAATATGCACTAAGAGTGTTATCTGTTTCATCTTTACAATATTTAAGTTGCATTTTATATTTATTATCCTTGTAGTTTGCTACCAGATTATCTAGAGAATAGCCTTTTGTATTTCCATTCTCATCCCCTGCATAATATCCATAATATTCCTTAAAATTTGCACCCCAATACTGATATGCATTTTCTACACAAGTTGCAATTCCTTCCTCAAACCAATTTGGATAACTTACTTCATTTGCGTAATAGCTATCTACTTCCTTTTCTTTATCGTAATATACGTAGCCGGTCATTCCTGGTCTAGTATAATCAAACATAAATCCATGCATCATCTCATGCACAATTGTGCTGCCTAATTCTATACTCTTATTAGTCTTTAGCTTCCACAAACCATCATCATCCTGATAAAAAGAGTCCTCAACCGAAGATGCATTTACAGCCACAACATATTTTATATTGCCCTTATAAATGGCCCTTTCTTTTTCTTCACCAGTTTTTTCATCAATCACTGTCTCATAACTATCCGGATAATGAACTGCACTTACATAAGCTAGCGCATTTTTCATATTTTCATATTTCATGTCAGAAAACGCCTGAGTATTTTCGTTATAATTTAGCATTAAAGCATCATTGTAGTAAATATAAAGTCCTGTCTCTTTTCCTAAAGCATTATCTGTCACAGCCTGAGTAAATGCTGGAAAGCTCTCAACCAACAGATTAACCGCCTGTGGCTGAACAGTATATCTTACAAGCTCAGTAAGAGCTGCAAGCTTGTCGTAGCCCATAGTTTCAACAGCCTTTTTATCACAATGCATAGCCACTAAGTCAACGCCTGATTCTTCTTTAGGCTGATTATTATCTGACGTATCTTTTTTAGATTCTGATGGCTGCACCTGTGCTTGGGTCTGTGCATCAGACTGGGCATTAAGCTCTTCGTTTCTTGCTGCCTGAGCTGTCTGTTTAATAAAAGAATCTACATTTGCAACACGCTCAGCAGTAAGATTTTTTCCAGCTCCATTTATTCCAGTGATAAAATTAATTCCTGTAGCTGGGTCATCTATAAATAAAAGCTCTTCTCCACCAAACAGATTATTTATATACTCAGGAAGATTTACTTTTATTCCACCCTTTACATTTACCTTAAGCTTGTATTCCTTTGGAATATATAATGCAAATACAGGGTATGCTTTAGTATTGTTTGAAGCAATCTTGCAGATATTACCGTCTGCATCTACCCAAACTACTGGTATCTTCCATGTAGCGCCATTGTCAGCAATAGCTCTTGCGCTCATTGGAAGGACTTCTCCAGGCTTAGGCTCATCAATACCTACTATATTGATAGAGCTCACCTCGTTAGTAACTACAGCTGAAGCCTGGCTGTTATTGTTTTCCACCTGATTTAGTTCTACTGCACGTGCACCAATCGGTGTAAAAATCTGGCTTGCCATTGTGATAGCAAGTAATGTACTAGCAATCCTAATATGATTTTTCATGTTCTCAACCCCTTTTCACTTTCCTCTTTCTTTTTTTTAATATATCACCGGGTTTATCACACTAGTGTCACATAGGTTTAATCTTTTACTATCAAACACTTTGTCTTTAACTGTCCGATAAGTTATGGACACTTTCTTTACATTTGTTCATTAAAAGATTCAGACTCTAGCTTTGAATTTTCTAATGTGGTAGTTTTCATAATAACAAAAAATAATGGAGATTTTGTTATGAAAAAATACAAACTTACAGCATCACAAAGAATGCATAACAATTGGATTAACAGATATGGCACACAGCAGGTTTCCGGCCTAAGCATCGTGGCATCACTTAAGGCTGATTTGGATTTTCAGCTTCTTAAGAAGTGTATAGAGCTTGAAATCAAGCGCTACGGCTGTATGCGAGTACAGTTTACAAAGCCAGATAAGAATGGAGAAATCCTTCAGTATATTGTGGAGGATAAGGAATATGATATCCCTCTTAAGGATTTATCAAAGCTTACCATGGATGAGGCCAATGCAACCATGCAGTCATGGGCATATAACACCATTGATGGAGATGATGTTCCCATGTTTGAAATCTTTCTTATGAAGCTTCCGGACGGATACAATGGGTTCTTTCTTCACATGGATCACAGGCTAATAGATTCCTGCGGAGTTACCGTTCTTACTAACGATATTATGTCCCTGTACACACATTTCAGATTCGATGCCCCTTTTCCCGATGATTTGGCTGACTACGAAGCTGTGTTACAGAACGATTTGAAAAAGGCCTCAAATGAGAAGCGCTTTATAAAAGATAAAAAGTTTTGGGATGATTTAATAGATAAATGGGGCGAGCCTGTTTACAGCGATATTGCAGGGCCTGCCACCTTAGAAGCATCCCGCCAAAAACATAACAATCCTAAACTAAATTCTGCAGATATCGAGCTTAAAAATCTTTTTGTAGAAGTGAAGGATTACAAATTAGAGGCAGATGCAGCAACACAGCTATTTGATTTCTGTCAGAATCATCAGCTTTCTATGACAAACCTGTTGCTCCTTGGAATACGCACCTATCTATCCAAGGAAAACAATGGGCAGGAGGATATTTCAATCCAGAATTTCATTTCCCGTAGGTCCACCCATGATGAATGGACCTCTGGCGGAAGTAGAACCATTATGTTTCCTTGCAGGACAGTGATTAACCCTGACACGGAATTCTTAGATGCAGCCTATGAAATACAAAATATGCAAAATCAAATCTACATGCATTCCAACTACGACCCTGATTTGATTTATGAAGAGATTACAAGAAGGTATGGCACTCCTAAAAATACTACCTACGAAAGCTGCTACCTAACCTATCAGCCTCTTCCTGTTAAGATGGAAAATCCATACTTAAAGGATATTCCACTATACTGCAAGTGGTTTGCAAATGGCGCCGCCACCAAAAAGATGTATCTGACTGTATCTCACACTGAGGATGGTGGCATGAATTTTTCATATCACTATCAGGTGGCTGATTTGACAGAAAAACAGGTAGAGCTTTTCAACTATTATCTGATGCGCATTATTTTTAGAGGCGTGGAACAGCCAAATCTTACTATTGGAGAAATTATAAATATCGTATAAACGAAGTGGAGGGATTAATTATGTCAATGGAAAAACAGTTTAAGGAATTAGTTTCACAGTACTGCCAGGTTTCACCTGATAATCTGAAGGGCGACAGCCGATTCAGAGAGGATTTGGATTTTAGTTCTCTGGATTTTATGTCCTTCTTAGGTGAATTAGAGGACGAATTCGATATTGAGCTTCAACAGGAACGCATAGTAAACATCCGCACAGTCGGCGAAGCACTATCAATGATTCAGGATTTACAGGAGGCATCATAATGGAAAATCTACGCACGCTTTGGGAGAAAACCGCCGGCTCCTACAAACAGCTTACCGCCATCAGGTATTTGGATAAAAAGGAAATAAAAGAGGTTACCTACGATAGCTTAGATAAAATGATAAGGTTAATCCGAGGGGGGCTATATAGTACTGGAATATCTGCTTCCCATGTGGCTATCATAGGCGAAACCAGTGTTCAGTGGATAGCCAGCTATCTTGCCATAGTAACTGGTGATAATGTGGCTGTGCCCCTTGATGCCCTACTGCCCGCGGAGGGTCTAATCGATTTATTAAATCGCTCTCATGCTAAGGTACTGTTTTTAAGTCCTAAGCTTATTAGCCTTGCAGACCAGGCTCTTAAGCTGTGTCCTAATCTGAAACAGATTTGGCTGCTTAACGATTCTTACGAACAGTTTATCCAAAACGCCAGAATTGGTACATTACCAGAGCTAATGAACCTTGGTAATAATAAGATTGATGTGATTGCCTCTAGTCCATCCAGCCTTGCCACAATCATATTTACATCTGGCACCACCGGCAAAAGCAAGGGTGTAATGCTTACCCAAAAGAATCTGTACGACAATGTAGCTAATGTACAATATGAGGTGGAGCCAGGCTGTGTAATGATGAGTGTGCTTCCTATTCATCATGCTTACTGCCTTGTTATGGACTGGCTAAAAGGGTTCTCTCTAGGTTCTATAGTATGCATCAACGATTCCTTCATGCACATGGTGAAAAACATGAGCATCTTCAAGCCAGAGGTAATACTGATGGTGCCGCTTATGATTGAATCCATATACAAAAGATTGTCAGCTAATGCTGATTGGCCTGTTGATGTTATTAAAGAAAAAATATTTGGTGGAAATCTTAGAATCATTTTTACTGGTGGAGCCCACCTTGACCCATTTTATATTGAAGAGTTTGCCAAATATGGAGTTTATATTTTAGAAGGCTATGGAATGTCTGAGTGTTCACCTGTAATTACTACAAATACTCCTGATAATCACAAGCCAGGCTCTATTGGAAAGCCTCTTGATAATGTGGAAATCAAACTCGAAAATGACGAAATATTAGTCCGTGGCACCAGTGTTATGAAAGGCTATTTTGAAATGCCTGCAGAAACTGAAGCAGCCTTTACAGATGGTTGGCTTCACACTGGAGACAAGGGATACATTGATGAGGATGGTTATTTATTCATTAACGGTCGTGTCAAAAATCTAATCATTATGTCTAACGGGGAAAACATTTCGCCGGAAGAGATAGAAAATAAAATCGCTTTGAACCCTTTGGTGTCTGAGGTTATCATATCAGGCAACAATACAGGGCTTACCGCCCACATCTATCCTGATATGGATTATGCTAAAGCACATAACATTAGCCCTTTTGATATCAACAATGTACTACAGGATTTTATTGATGAATATAATAAAGCCCAGCCAAGCTACAGGCATATTACAAGCCTTATAGTCAGGACTGAGCCGTTTATTAGAAGCACTACTGGTAAAATCAAACGAAATGATCCATTAAATCTCAATAAAGGGCAAGATGCCGTTTAAAAATACAGTAGTTAGAATATCAGCTATTTCCTCAGCGGGGGCTTTACAATCCTCCGCTGTCCATTTGTGAAGCACACCAAGATTAATCCCTATGGTAGCTGCTATATAATAAGAAAAGCTCTGATTATTCTTGATTATTCCAGAACCAACCTCACTTACCTTAGCAACATAACGATGAAACATAAGCATAGCTTTTTCAAGAAAGCTATCCCCTCTTGGACTGTGCAATATGCTGGTTAAAAAGGGATTATCCTTGGTGTAATTGCAAATAGCGAGAAAATAGGAATGGCACAGCTGCCTGTCTCCCTTTGGATGAAAGCTTTCCATCAGCTCAAAAATATCATTGATAGTCTTGTCCTCTGCAGCGCTTATCAGTGCAGGCACATTCTCATAGTGATTATAAAATGTACTCCTAACAATTCCTGATTTTTTCACCACATCAGACACTGTAATTTTTTCAAACTGCTTTTCCTTGCTCAGCAGGAAGAATGCCCCTATAATAGCATCCTCCGCTGTGCTGTATCTTTCATCTAATTCTTTCATAACCGTCTCCGTAAATTCGTTGCAGCTATTTTAAAAGCCAGTGCGTAGCTAACAAGCTATTAAAAAACCACCCTGTAGGCAACAAGCTCTAATATTTCTTAAGCGAAGCTTTCTATGCTGAGCGTAGAAATCATTAGGCTTGTAGCCGTGACTGGGTGGTTGTGTTACTTAGCTAAATAATGGTTTTAAAGCATCAGCAAGCTTGTCTTTCATTGCCTGTGCCTCAGCAAGATCCTTACCCTTTGTAGTGAAGTAAGTCTTAATCTTAGGCTCTGTACCTGAAGGACGAACAACTACTGTACATCCATTCTCAAGACCGTAGATAAGTACGTTTGCTGATGGAAGACCAGTCTCTGCTGTGTTCTTGTAATCTGTAACCTTTGTTACAGCAATGCCTGCGATATCCTTTGGTGGATTCTCACGAAGAGAGCTCATAATACCAGCCATTGTGTCCATACCTGAAAGGCCTGGGAACTCGAATGAGTCTACCTTGTTAAGGTAACGGCCATACTCAGCATAAATCTCCTCAAGACGCTGCTTGATAGAGCTTCCGATGCTGCGATAGTAAGCAGCCATCTCGCAGATAAGCATTGAACCAATAACTGCATCCTTATCACGTACATAAGGACCAGCAAGGTATCCATAAGACTCTTCGAAACCGAAGATAAATCTATCAACTTCTCCGTCAGCCTCAAGACCGGCAATCTGATCACCAATCCACTTGAAGCCTGTAAGAACTGAACGAAGCTCTACGCCGTAGTGCTCTGCAACTGCATCTGCAAGTGGTGTAGAAACGATTGACTTAACTGCTACAGGGTTCTTTGGCATTGTGCCCTTTTCGATACGTCCTGCTGCAATGTAATCAAGAAGAAGTACACCAACCTCGTTACCAGAAACAAGCTCATAGCTTCCGTCTGGACACTTCATAGCGATACCAACACGGTCTGCATCTGGGTCAGTAGCAAGCATAAGGTCTGCACCCTCCTTCTTAGCAAGCTCAAGACCAAGCTCAAGTGCCTCTAAGATTTCTGGGTTTGGATAGCTACATGTTGTGAAGTAACCGTTAGGATATTCCTGCTCAGGAACGATTGTGATATCTGTGATACCAATATCGTTAAGAACACGTGTAACTGGAACTAAACCAGAACCGTTAAGTGGGCTGTAAACAAGCTTAAGACCAGCTGTCTTGCAAAGACCTGGACGAACCTGACGCTCTTCGATTGCTGCGTAGAATGCGTTCTTGCAATCATCTCCAACGAACTTGATAAGTCCCTTCTCAACACCCTCAGCGAAAGACATAACTTTTGCACCTGTGAGGACATCTGTCTTCTGAATCTCCGCATATACGATAGCTGCTGCATCATCTGTCATCTGGCAGCCGTCTGGACCGTATGCCTTGTAACCATTGTATTTAGCAGGGTTATGAGAAGCTGTTACCATAATACCTGCGTTGCATTTATAGTATCTAGTAGCGAATGAAAGTGCTGGAACTGGCATAAGTGCATCGTAAATACGAACATTAATACCATTAGCAGCAAGAACACCAGCTGCAGCCTTAGCGAAAACATCGCTCTTGATACGGCTATCGTAGCTGATAGCAACTGTCTGGTTACCACCCTGTGTCTTAACCCAGTTTGCAAGTCCCTGTGTAGCCTGACGTACAACATATACGTTCATTCTGTTAGTACCTGCACCGAGGACACCACGAAGGCCAGCAGTACCAAATGCAAGTGCTACTGCAAATCTGTCCTTAATCTCGTCATCGTTACCCTCAATCTTTGCAAGCTCAGGCTTTAAATCTGGATCATCCAAATCCGCTGCAAGCCAACGCTTATAATCATCATTGTACATAATATTCATCTCCTTGTTTTGCTAACTTAAAACTCCTTTAATTTTAAGTTTTTAGGTTAGGCATGTCAACCAAAGTAATGTTAATTATTTTTTGTATATCTAATTGGGTTGGACGCGGCGCCTGAATTTACCACTATAAAACAGATTCTTCTATATTCAGTGGTAATTTCTGTGTATCTTTACCACTGTAAAACAGATTCTTCCATATTCAGTGGTAATTTCTGAGTATCTTTACCACTGTAAATCGGCTTCTTCCATATTCAGTGGTAATTTGGGGTAATCTTTACCACTGTAAATCAGCTTCTTCCATATTCAGTGGTAAAGCCTAAGCTTTTGATTCATTACTTATTTGAGATATTAGATATAGTGAACCTGCAATACAGACTACATCTGCTTTTTCCTTGATGCCATCAAGTGTCATATCAGCACCGAGTACGACTGCATCCACGCCTCTTGCCCTTATCATCTCTGCCAGCTTCTCTGGTGGCATGGTACGAGGGTTTGGAACGGCTACAGTATAGCATTTATCTGCAATAGGAAGCAGTGTGTCTAGGATGATGTCTACTTCCTTGTCGGCTAGGATGCCAAGTACAAATGTAATTTTCTTGCCAGGGAAGTATTCTTCTAAAGACTGGCGAAGGACTGTGGCACCTTGTCTGTTATGGCCGCCATCTATGATTACCGGTGGATTATCGGAAAGCAATGTAAACCTTCCAAACCACTTCGTATTTGCGATACCTTCTGCTATAGCTTCTTCACTAATTGGATAACCTAGGGCGAACAGCGTTCTTGCTGCTGCTATAGCTAAAGCTGCGTTGTCAATCTGATAGGTACCGAGCATAGTAGTGAAATACTCTTTACCATCTGCCGTCATAAACCTCTGTCCATGAATATCCCTAGTGATTACCTTAGATGATTGGACGAATTCTATAGGAACAATCTCATTTATTTTTTCTACAAATTCAATTTCGGTGCAACTGTCATCCTTATAATATGTAATCTCCATATCTTCAAATGACTTACAAACTTTCCTTAAAACCTGTTCAACCTCTCGTTCCTGCACAGCACTTACTACTGTAGTTCCAGACTTTATTATCCCAGCTTTTTCTGTAGCAATCTCCGTAAGTGTGTTTCCAAGAATAGTCATGTGGTCGTAGCTAATAGGAGTGATAACCGACACTAGTGGTGCAGGGATTACATTAGTAGTGTCCATCCTGCCACCCATGCTCACTTCTAGCAGCACCAGCTCACAGCCCATTTTTATAAAATAAATAAAAGCCATCACTGTCAAAAACTCATACTCGCTGACAAAAATCCCTTCACTAGCAAGCTCATCATAGGCTGGCTTAACCTGAGAAAACACCTCTGCAAAATCTTCATCAGAAATATCAATGCCATTCACCCTAAACATTTCGTTATAGCGATACAAGAAAGGTGAAGTAAAGGCACCCGTAACAACGGATGCCTCATTAAGAATATTAGCCAAATATGTGCAGGTTGAACCTTTGCCGTTGGTTCCTGCTATATGAACATATTTAAGTTTATCCTGAGGCCTATCAAGCTTTTCTAATAACATAAGCTCCGCATCCAGTGAGAAAAAATCCTTCTTTGCACCACCATCAACTGGTGGTGTGAAATGGGGCATATTCTTGAAAAACCTGATGGCCTTGTCATAGCTATAATCTATCATACTGCTAATCTCTTTATTCCTACCTTTTCAAGTGAATTAAGAACTGTATACATAATCACTGTGTATACAGGAATCATAATAAGCTCCTTTGGCAGACGTGTGACAATCGCTGCAAGATAACCGTTCTTAAGATAAAGAAGGCTAAGCCAGTAGCTGTTCATGATAGTACCTACAATAAATGTGTGCACTACCTGAGCCGCAAAAATCCTAGGTAGTGTGCACTTCTTACCATGAAGCATTACACCAAAGATGATACCACTCATGATGCCGCTGATAGTAAACCCAGGGAAGAATGGACCTGTAGGCTTAACCAAATATCCTCCGATATCTGTAAGTGCACCTACCACTCCTGCTACGCCTGGTCCAAACATCATGCCAGCAAGGGCAATTGGAATCGAACCAAATCTGATTTCAATCAACTGATTGATAGGCAGCTTAAAGAAGCCTAGGACGATGCCTACTGCTGTAAGCATAGCTGCAACTGTGAGTGTCTTTGTGTTCATTAATTTTTTCATAAAAAATACACCTCCTTTGCAGTTTCCTTTTCCTACAATGAAGGCGTATACCATGTACCTTACTATGTAGCAGCGGGATGCGACCATAAAACCGCGGATATTCCTTCGTCCATCTGTCAACTCCCTGTACAGACAGCACTTAACGCTTTACAGTCTACTCTGCATTTGTCTAATTAATCGTTTCGCATACAGTATAAGATTAGCCACCAGTTAATGCAATAGAAAATATTATTTTTTGCTATAAAATAAATTTATCTCTCTGAAAACTGCTTTATTGTATTAAGGATTGCTTCCCTGTTCTTTCCTTCTAAATAATACTGAGACAGCTCATCCTTATGGTATTCCGCTATAGATCCGCTTGTCCCTTTTTCCAACAGTTCTGTAAAAAATCTCTCCCAACTAAAATATATTCTAGAATCAATATAATCTTCTGGTGTTTCCAATATTTTTTGCAAATCATTAATATCTACTACTTTTGATTTCAAGATAAACCACTCGAAGGATTCTGGTAAAATCAATCCTATTTTATATCCCATATCTCTAAGCTGAAGGATTTTATCTATAAAAGCGCCAAATGCAGCTCCATCAGCTATAACATAACAACCATCTTTAGTATCTAGTGACAATATTTTTTTATAAATGTTCGAATTTCCATCTGCGCTTATGCAAGAAATGTCGGGAACCGCTACTGAATAAAACTGGTAACCTGATTTACTATCTTCAACTATTAAACACTTTGCCGATATTTTTTTATTTTCAACATCATCATACAAAGGATAAAATTCATTATATACACGTTGCGGGAAATTGTACTTACCAGAATTTCTTATACCATAAACTTCGTTTACGCTATATGGCAGACATTTAAGATAATCACGCGTTATAAGTACATAATAGTTTGATGTATTTTTTATTACACTGGCAAACTCCTTCGTTTTAATAAAATCATAGTCCTCGTCAATAAAGATAATAGAGTCTGATACAGATTTAATTGCTTCCTGCCACGCAATTAGGCCATCAGAATATACCACACAAGGAACATCTGACTCTACTTTGACACCTGTTCTCCCCTGGAATCTAGCAAATTGACTAAGCAAATCAATCAACGTGGTTTTTCCTGTTGCACTATCACCACGGATTACCGTAATATTCCTTTTGATTTCAAACTCATATTTTATTTTTTTCGTCTCTACTATAATATGGTGACTTCCTATCATTATAAGACCTCATCTATAACAGTTAATGCTGCAAGAGTAAATTCTTTTTTATCTTTATATATGCTATTTGTATTCAACAGGCATATTTCAAAATCATTTATTTCTTCAAATCTCATAGCATAGCGTAAGGTAACTGTAATATCTTCTTTTTGACCAATTTTTTGAAGCCATATTGCACAATTATCTCCACAACTAGTTGCATCAAAAATAAGGGTTGGATTCTTATAAATTGAAATAAGTGTTTTAACTCCACCAGATAGTTTTTCCGGCGGAATAGCCCCTAAAACACTGCTTTCAAAAACTTCACCCTCTTTATAGGTTGTTTTATCAACATCTCTTACCATATCCTGCACAAATGTATCTTCGAACCATTCTTGTTCGTAGTTATTATTAAACCAAGCTGGTCCATAAAGATTTTCTTCCACTGTTCCATAAAATATTTTCAGCATACAGCACCTCTTTATTACATCTTTACTGTCTTATAGTTTATTTTAGTTTGATGCTAAAATCAATAAATCATAGATTTTCGTTTTTCACCAGAAATAGATTATGCGCAATTTGTTTTTAATGTATACTTGCCTCAATTATTTGTATAAGGAGGAGGTCTTCCTGGCTATATCAACGGATTTGTAAAGCTTGATAAAAATGATTGCACGAAGATATATGAATTGATGGTTTAGCACGCAGTTTCGAACTATCATAAAAATGCACTCAGGCATTGCCCCAATGTCATTAAGTTAACATTGCGGTGGAGGCTACGATGAAGAAAACGAGATTGAAGTGATATGCTTCAATCTCGTTTTTTCCTTTTTTAGACATTAAAAGAAGACAGATTGTATATCTGCCTAAATAACATTTTTAACTTTTCATTTTTATGCTACTCTATATAAGAAACCTCTAAAGATTCTTGCTGACTGGTATCTTTCACGATGTCGGTCTGGTCTAATGGGTACAAGATTTCTTGATATGATGGTTTCTAAATCAGGTGGAGATGTAATACCGCGGTAAAACTTTTTGCACATGTGAGCAGCAACTGAAAAGTTGGCTTTATATGTATATTTTCTTTGTTTTTTCTTAATGACTACGTGCGAGGTAATCATTTCTGCAAAATTATACATTATCAAATGTGCATATAATTCCTGCTGTATGCATTCCACTTTTTTGTGTGAAAATCAAGCATTCCCATGGTATATTTCAAATCCCTAAATGATGTTTCTATTCCCCATCTTAAAGCATACAGTTTCTTTATTTTTTCTGGTGGATACTTATTATTAGGAAGATTAGTTATAATTGTTTCATATGAACCCTCAGAAAGTGGGAATCTTACAATTCTAAATGAGAGTTTATAAAACTTGGTTGGTTCACCTTTTCTATTTTTATTTGGAAGATAATCAAAAATCGCATTGTTTGGAATCAATCTATAATGATTTTTATCTTTTAATAATTCCTTCACTTTATTAGTTTGCTTCCGAGTGAGGTTAAGTTCGAAACCGATATCATAAGAATCCTCATTTGGTAGTGACAAACCCTGTTTAATTCCACATTTACCATCTTTAATTCGAAACAAAAAATACCATCCTTTTTCTTGAATATGAGCTAGGTTGTTGTAACTTTCATATCCTCTGTCTGCCATTAAAAGAGCACTATCTAGCAAAGAACGATCAACCATCTCGACAAGAGCAAGATGCTCATTAGCATACTTTGATTTCTGAATAATTGCATCCTGATATATTTGATGCTGGAGATTATATAGAGCATTTAGGTGCAGGAGATTGTAAGGCTTTTGACCATTTGTGCCAGGCAAATAGGAATCCACATCATCTGGATTCGTTGGAATTTGAATTTTTGAACCATCTATTGCAAGTATAGGTAATTGATCATCAAAAGAATCACATAGTTTTTTTGAAAAAAGACGAAATATCGCCTCAAAAGCCTCTACTGTTATTTTACTTCGTTGCTGGCAAAAAGCAGACGCAGTTGGTGTTTCAGAACTATCATTAAATAAATCTAGCAATTCATTTGTAAGACTACCGCTTCCCATACCAATAATTCCTGTAATGACTTTTTCCATAGACAATTTTCTTTTCCGTGAGAAATTTCTTTCAGAATCAATACAGAAAGATTTTGCATTATCTGCAATTGTTTTAATTTGTGACATCAAAAGTTTCTTTACCATTTGTGGTTTCATGTGCGCCTCCCTGAAATTTGTAAATATACTTACAATTTCAAGGGCCGCTTTCGCTACCTCTGAAAATAATCAGTAGCGAAAGCGGCCGCACTTTTCTGCATTAATGTCAACCCTTTATAGAAAAAAGACCCCTGCATCATTCCTGATGCAGAGATCTTTATACATCCCTCTTAACTTAATGACATTGGGCATTGCCCGAGTGCATTTTTTTATGACCACCCACAATAAGTTTACTTAAAAATACTAAGAAACTTAGTATATTCACTGAATATGGCCCCGTAAACTATAAAATATCATTAATGATTAAATGCTTATCCATAATCTTACATTCTTTATTGCATAAATACCTGTATTCTTGCGAATGTGAAATAAGGATAATAATTCTTCCGTTGAATTTATCTCTTATATAGGTCATTATATCTTTTCCAGTTTCAAAATCAATTGAGTTAAAAGATTCATCTAAAATCAACACATCTGGATCCATCAATATTGTTCTAGCTAAAATTATTTTTTGAGCATCTCCACCCGAAATGTTAGCACGGTTTTCTTGTATTTCAGTATCTAAGCCTAAATCTATTATCTTATCCATAAACGGTTCTGCGTATAAGTTATCTAAAACATCATCCGAGTAGTGCTCTCCTAAAGTGATATTATTAATTATAGAGGTTGGTAGTAATTCTGTTTTTTGTGAAATGTACAATATTTTTTTTCTTACATCCTCATTGTTTATATCTTTTATATCATAATTATTAATCTTTACTCCATCATTTAGATTTAATTTCGCAATCATTTTTGCAATTGTTGATTTTCCACGCCCAGATTCGCCTGTAAGAAAAACGATATCCCCAACATCAAATTTTGCAAAGACATCGGCAAGTAAAATATTATCTTCATAACCAATACTTTTAGATTCTATTGTTATTTCATTTACATGCTCGATACGTACATTACCATTTGATTCTACGTTATATCTTAAATCTATATCTACAAAATCTAGTGCACCAGCTAGTTCTCGCATATCGATTTGTAGATTAAGCATATCACTAAGTGACGAATAGTACATATCATTAATCAACATCAAAAATGCCAAATCACCAAAAGAAATAATTTTTGTTCCAAAATATAAAACAATAATAATGTATGATGCATTTTTTAAGGTAGATGCAATAAAATCCAAAATCACACACACATCCATTGCATATTGATTTCCTTTTTTTTCAGCATTTAATACACAATCAAAGTTATTTACTATTAAATCTTTGATTCCCTTCTTATCTGCTAATTGCTTCATATTTTCTGGGCTTGAAACTATTACTTTTAGATTCTTCTTACAAATAGCTCTCTTTGTTTGCAAATCTTTGCTTAGCAGAGTTAACCTCGATTTTTCTCCGTTCAAGAGTTTTTTGAACCCTATATATTGCAATGGTATTTGAATTAAATAAAAAATAAATAATGTTTTATTAATTGTGAATATTAAGCATAGTGCAGTAATGCTTATTATCACTGAAACTAATAAACCAGTTAAAGAAGCAGAAAAAAAATTAAATACAGTTTGAACAGTATTTTCAATTCGTTCCATTATATATGTCGGTTCCTTATCTTGAATCGCGTCATAATTCATGTGAAAGAATTCATTGTATAGCTTTTGAAATTCATTTTTTTTAAATTTTAATCCAAACCAAAATTTAAATCTATTTTGCATGAATTTAAATAGGTATAAGCCAAATAATACACATGCATATTTAAATAATGTCTTTAAAATGCTTGTACTATTATAAATATCATTTAATCCATTTTTTAATATTACTGGTCCAGCAATTGATAAAACACATACAGCGAGCAAAAGTACTATATTGATAAATAATTCTTTATGATATTGCTTTAAAAGTTCAATAGAATATTTTTTCATTTTTTATCTCTCTTCAAAGTTTATTGTTTCCAAATAATGTTTAGATTCCAATTTAGCGTATTTACAATAATCTTCGTCCATAGACAACATATCTCCAGTTTTATTATAGCAAACAGCTTTACATGGTCCACCACATATGTATTTATAGCTACATGATACACAATGTGAATCAGTTGTTACATCATTATCCATGAACAATTTTGTTATTTTATTTTTTTCAATTTTTTCAAACCATTGTGAATCAAAAATATTTCCCAAACAGTACACATCGTTTATCATAGCTTGACAAGGGAAAATATTACCATCGGAGTTAATTGCAATAACTTCGTAGCATGCGTTACATTTTGCAATTTTAAAATATGCATCAAATGAATGTTTTGACATTTGCAATTAACTAGTAGGGTACATACATTTCTCATTCCTTTTTGTAGGTTGCAGCGGAAGAGGATCAACCGAATGAAAGCCTTGAGAAATAAAAAACTCTTTAAAATCTGCATATAAATTTTCATTCTCGCAGCTAACAACAGGTTTAATAGTAATCTTCTTTCTATATTTATCTTCATATGACATAATATTATTCAAGATATTAAATGATTTCGAGTTCTTTCTTGTTTTAGCATTTTCGATTTCATCAATAGCATCCAAACTAATGTCAATATGATATGCAGCCTCTACTATTTTACTATCAATTTTAATTGTAGAATTTGTCATCAGATGAACTTTAAAATCATTTTTATTTGCAAATAAAACTAACTCACTTATATCATTTCGAAGCATTATTTCACCACCGGTAAATACCAAGTAATCAAATCCATGTTCCTTCAACGATATTATTATTTCTTTCCATTGTTTTGTAGTTAGCTCTCGTGTTTTTCCAATGTTATCTTTATCATAACAATATGTACAATTAAGATTACATCTTTGGGTCAAATGAATATAGGCTTTATGTGGAATAAACTTTCTATAATTCTGGTATATGTTTTTAAAATCAGCTTTTTTATAATTATCAAATGAATCAAATAAAATCTCGTTAAGCAACAATAACCTAAGTAATTCTTTCATGTCCGGGTCAACATTGCAATCTTCACCATCATGCGCCTCTAATCTAGTAATTAGTTTTGAAAATAAATCAACCCCCCTATTATCTAGGCCAAATATTTTATTCAAATATGTACTATAAATTATATTTAAACCCTCATTGTTTTTTAACATCAAAAATTTTTCATCAAACCCATATATTTTCATGCTGCTATGTTTTCCTCTCTCATTAAAGGAACTCCAGCTTTCGCTGGAGTTCCTTCAGTTTTCATATAAGCAGTGCCACCAAAACTCCCCGCACTACCACCACATGATGCCTGAATCTCTTGAGTATTCATTTCAGGCATAAAAAATTGAAATTTCTTTTCTTCCATAAAACAACCTCCTCAAAAAATAACTGCTACACTGCTGTAATCGACGGAGAAAATCTGATTGTTCTTGAGTTCTTCGCCGTCGGTGATTTACCGTCAGCAGTTATTTTTTGTGCTGTCAAGGGTGGCGTCCGGCTACCTCAACCTATATATCTGCAATTTTCAAGGTTCATCTGAGCCTATTTTTTATACCCAGTTTTTTCATAGATCATTTGACACTATCAACATATAGGCTACTAACATACTACTTGAATATTTAATCACAAATGTATGTCTTTTTCTTGTATGAATTGTGAATTATTCCACGTTTCCAAAGGCTTCACGTAATCCATTACTGTTCTGGAATACTAAATCCAATTCTAAAAGTTCGCAATCGTTGTATACTTAATGGCATTTATCCGCTTAACAACCACCTGAAAAAATGCGTTCTTTGAGAACTTTGTAGAAATCCACTTAACTTTTTCCAGAAGGCGATAAGTGGATTTGGGACATTTCTGAAACCCGCTTAACATTTAGCAGATACATCCCACCCACAGGATTTATTATCTAAATATACTTCAGTATGACACTACTAAGAAAAGACCTATTTGGCATTTATCACCAAATAGGTCTTTATATATTACTTATTACCCTTTTTCAATACTTTTGTAAAAACTACATATCCGCCACTTACAAGAATTAGTGCCAGTGCAATGAGTATTAATATCAGAATTGCATTACTATCTTTTTTCTCGCCTGTAGTAGGTGTTTCTTCATCAGATATGATTTCTTCTGATTGCTCATTATTCTCTTCTAATGTGTTCTCAGCCGAATCTTCAAATGTAGAATCTTCACTATTTTCTAATTTCTCATCTACACTGCTTTCAGCTTTGGACTTTTGCTTAGAGCTATTAGCTGCCTTTACCTTATCAGTTGTTTTAGCAACTTTATTGTTTCCAGCAGCAGGCACCTTAGGAGTATCAATTACTGTGATGTCCTTTGCTGGGCTTACAGCTTTGTTTACCTCATGATTAACTGGTGTGGTACCTGTGCTTCCACCTTGCGATGGCTTAAAAGGATTAACTGGATTAATGATAGGCTCCTTTGTTTTGTCTTCTTTTATCTTGCCCTTTGTCAATTCATCTGTAAGCTTAACATATCCGCAGAAGCCGCCTGTCATGTCAATAAAGCTTACTCCATCCACTGCTGCAAATACAGGATTTGGATTGTAGCTGTAGTTTGAATCGTAACCAGTATCATTGATATCCTTTACTAATCTAGCTTTTTTATCAAGGGACTTTTCAGTGAAATCATATTCGCAAAGCTTTTCTGGAAGCGCCTCAGCCTTTGACACTTTAATCTTGATATCATCAGATGATGAAAGTTCTCCATCTGAGACTGTAAGTGTAAGCACATAGTTACCAGCTTGATTAAAGCTTACATCAGTGATTGCCTGATTATCCTTGTCTATAGCTACTGCTGCAATGTTTGGCTTGCTCTTTACTGTCCACTTGTATTCTAATGAAGAATTAGGATATCCATCATCAATAGCGGATGCTTTTAGTCTTGTAGTTGCAACAGCTCCTAAAAGTAAGTTTGTTCCTGTAGCTTCTTCTAATTCTGTCAGCTTTTCCTCTGGCACTACTTCATCTGTTGTAACTTTCAGCTTAGAATCCTCTGCTGTGACAGATTCAACTTCATCTATGTTTTCCTCTGTTGTTTCAGCATCTTTTTCAGTAGCTTCTTCTGCAGGTACTTTACTAGCTTCTTCGATATCAGAGTCTTTCTCTTCTTTCTTTTCTTCTGACTTCACATCCTTTTCTAGCGGTTTTTCCACATCTTCCTTTTCTAGCTTTTCAAGCTCTTCTTCCACTGGCTCACCGCCTAGAACTGCCCATTCAATTACACCTACACCAGAATTATTAGCTTCCTTTTTATTTAGCTGAATTCTTAATCCATCAGTCATAACTGGCTTGAAGGATGTTACATTATACTTATCCGCTTCCAGACCAAAGCCCGATGCATCCTTTACTTCTTTCCAATCATCCCCATCCTTGTAGCTGATAGTATAATTCTTAGGGAATTGAATTCCCACTACTTCCTCAGAATCATTATCCTTCCAGAAGTAAATAGCTGATTTGCTAATGCTTATCTTTTTATCCCAGGTGTATGTAATAGTCTCGTATTCTGATGTGTTGCCCCATGAGCCATAAGCACCAGTAGCTGGCTTTTCCATGGATGCTGAGGATGACACGCCATCATTTACTGCACCTAATGTTTCCCAGCTAGAAACATAGCTTGTTGAAACTGAAGCATCTAAAGCCAGATTAGTATCCATATCCAGGGAATTAACTGCACTATTAAGTCTGTCGGCCATCTCATCTAATTCTTTTTGAGACACACCCGTCTTTGCAACCAATTCCTTAGCCTCTGCCAAAACAGATTTCATATCAGAATATCCTGATTTAACAAAGAATGAATCAACCTTTTCAGCTCTTGAAATAGCACTATTTAATCCAGACTTATCAACAGCGCCTTCCATAAATCCATATACTTTCCACTCAATTACACCACAACCTAATGTCTTAGGATTGATGGTCATTCTAAGAGATGTGGTCTGTATTGGCTTGATTGTGGTTTTGTTGTATTTATCCAGCTCTGTTCCAAGGCCTTCCACTATCTCGCATTCCTTCCACTGGCCACCTTCAAGGTACTCTAGCTTAACAGCTGCTGGTGAGAAATTACCACCATTATCCTTGAAGAAATATGCATCCTGACCTGTGATGATAACCTCATCATCCCATGTGTATGTCACCCATGCTGGTGCGCCCTGTGCTCCACCTAGCCAGTTGTGCCATACACCATGGGATGTATCATTTGAAGCTGATGGGTCATAACCATCATTTAAACCAGCTACACCACCTAAATCCTGTGGTGTGTCAACAATAGCTGTTGGAGTAGCATAAGCTGCAAGATTTACCTCTTTACCGTCAACTACAACAACATTAGCTTTGGCCTTAACAGTAGATTTAGCTACTGAACCTTCTACAGCAAACACACCCTTGGAGCTATAAGCTTCTGCCGAAACCTCATCCCATTTTACTTCCACATTTCTGTAAACACCATCAGAATATAAGGCACTAACTTCTTTTGGTAAAGCTGGTGCTTCGTTTATCTTAGTAACAACTGCTGCATCCTTAATCGATACAATTTCTCTATCCTTCAAATCTCCAAAAAGCTTTGAAACCTCTTCTTCATCAAATGCTTTTGAATACATACTAAAGCCTTTAATTTTTCCATTTAAGAAGCTAATAGATTCCTCGTGAGAGCGTCCCAGATAGTTTCTTTGAGCCTCTCCTAAATCTGAAAATACAAAGCCTGAATCTAATGTAGCAATCTTATCTCCATCAAGGTAAGCAGCAATATTTCCATTATCATTTGTTAATACTAATTTCTTATCATATTCTGGTGCTATCGCATATACGGTATCCACTGTTTTCAGCTTCTTTGACTTCATGTCAGTAGCAGCAATGCTTAACTGATTATTTCCTTTGAAGCTCACATACAAGTAGTTTTCATCTAAATCACCAAATTCGATAAGTCTTGTTCCATTCTCCTGATTTGCAGAAAGATTGAAGTCAATGACTATTGTAGCCTCATCTATTCCATCTACCTCCGGAAGATATGTTTCAATATCATTACCTGCATCTACAATTGGAGCTGTGTTTTTTGCAGCTGCTCCAATCTTAAATTCAACCTCTGATGTATCTTTCTTTCCAAGAGGAACAGAAACTGTCACAGTCTGATTCTTTGCTGCCTTAAATGTTCCATGAGCTTTACCATCAACCAGGATTGTGTAGCTGCCATCTGCAAGTCCTGTTAAATCAATGCTTGTATTATGCGCTGTTTTTTCAAGATTTGTTACAGTAAGCTTTACATCACTGCAATCCTTAGCAATTATCGCATTTACGTATCTGTCCCTATCTAGCTCTACATAGCAACCATCATCTATCAGGTTTAATCTGGTGTTCAATCCATCAAGTGGTTTTATAGAATAACTATCTCCATTATCAACCACATTACAGCCGTATCCAAATAAACCAAACACTGGATCTGTAGCAACATCTGCAGATAAAATCTGAAGTGCTCCAAAGAGACCCAAATCTGCCTCACCAGCCATCTGTCTCCAGCCGTTGTGAATCTTTCCGCCTCCAGTTCCTTGACCGCCTAGATTTCCCATTTCACTTTGATAAGTCCAGGCAACTGTTCCTATATTCTCAGGGTCAGCATCTATCTGACCTGAATTGATGCATGTAAGGTTTGCCAGCTTTGCAGCATAATTAACTCTTTCTGCCTCGGCAGATTCTACTGAATTTAATCCATTATTTTCAAGTCGCAAATAATCATCCATGCAGTATCCTGCAAGTGCTGCTGTATACTGGAAGTTCCACCAGCTTTCGCCACAGATAGTGGTAGGATTAGCGTAGTGATACCACACTGGCTGAAGTCCTCTACATGCCCTTGTTTTCAAATCAATCTTTTGCATCATGCTTAGGGCATTAGCTTCATCACTTCCAAGATTTAGCTTAGCAAGGGTATATACAGCTTCCTCACCTGTATTATCATAAGAATACTCTGAGCCATAAGGATACTTGGTGCTAGAGAAATTCTTATACTTTCTTGCCATAATATCTTCAATCTCAGCAGCCTCATCGGTATATCCTTCTGCCTTTAAAGAGGCGATAATGTCAGGTGTAGTAAGCTCGCCCATTACACCTGTTGACCAGTTATAATACACCCCGTCTGTGTAAAGAGCCTTCATTATGTTGTATGCTCTAAGTAGATAGGTATCTTTATCTTCAATATACTCTACAATGTCAGGATATTTGCTGGCAATCTTGTACATTGAATAATAGGTGTTGTAGATGTGAGGATATGCATAGCCACGGTATGTAGGAGTATCATTTGGCTCCTTCATTTGGAAATCGTGGATAAGGTAATCCTCCTGATGCTCCTGCATAAGTCCATGCCATATAGCAGTATCCAAATACTCATCAATTGCAGTTATTTCCTTTTCTACTGGGATGTAAACATTCTTTTCAGCAATATATTCACCGTGGGTTAATCCCCAATCATCGCCCCAGCCCCAATAGCCATTGAAAACACCGCGCTTTGATTTGGTATCCATCATCCAATCGTCAAATACCTTATCATAAAGCTCGCCTTCGGCATCCCACTGGGTCTTATCTACCATAAACTGTGAATGAGTATTCAATGCATTGCTTACATCATCCATGATATAGAACTGCAGCTCAGTTTCCTTTGTTCCATTGTCATAGGAAACCACTACATCGTTTTGTCCTAAATCATCAAAGGCTATATCGTATATATGATACTGTTCCCCATCGATTAGCTTTGTAGATTCATACTTTACATAAGTGCCAGTTTCTGATTTTTCGCATGGCAAATTATTGCTGACACTATTCTTATTGTCATCAAATAAATTCAGCTCATGAGGACATTTAACACTTACCTTCAAGTCCTTGGCATCATATTTCGTATGAAGATACATTTTGGCTGGCATGTTCTTAGCAAAGGTCATGCCTGGAACAGCCACTGCATCTATTATTCCCTCTTCATAAAGGGTAGATTTCATATCCTCTTCATTATCAACTGGACTAAAATCGAATGAATACTTTTTAGACTCACCCTTCTTCAATTCTAATGCTGTATTATCAAGATATCCTCGATTAGTTTTCTTAATAGCATCTGAATGAATGTAGAAAACATTCAGTCCACTGGCCCATCCATCCTGATCCTGACACCATGATTTTTCGTTAGCTGCTCTTTCCTCAACTCTCCAGTGATCCTGATACTCAAAGCTGGCATCTGTTGCGTCATCTGGAGTAAGTAATACATACTGCCCCTGCCCACTAGGGCGTGTAGCATATATATATGAAGAATTCTTTCCCACAAAGCTGTGGTCTACAACTCTTGTCTCGTAGATTTCATCTCCACCAGACCAATATTCGTTAAATGTAATAGGTAGACCTAAATCTCCTACTGTAAGAACTTCATCGCTCTTGTTTTCTATTTCAATGTCCCACTTTATCCTGTCATTAACAAGAGTATAGGTTTCCTTAACCTGATAGCCTTTTATTCCTTTGGCTTCAGTTGCGTTCCCGCCGTATGTAACTATTACCTTGTTATCTTTAAGTTCGATGGTTCTATCCGAGTCAGACTGGCTTGTGTATCCTTCCCTATATTCACCATCAGAAAATTTAGTTGCAAACATCAGCTCACCCATCCATTGGTGGGTGCTGCTAGCCCCCTGAGCAGGAGCATTTTCTTCGTTCATCACATAGTTTGTAGGATATTTATCTCCCACTATATACAGCTTTCTAATCTGGCCGTATTTTCCTATGTTTACAGAGAAATAATCATTGGATAATGTATAGCTTCCATCTGCTTCCTCTGTCGTCTTTGTTTGACTTGTTGCCTTATCTTCTTTAGCCAATACATCAATTGTCCCCATACTACCTGGCAAAGTTGTAAATGCTGTAATTGTAGCCAGTGCAAGCGACAGAACCTTCTTCTTCATTCTCGTGTTTGACATTTGTCCCCCTTAATTCTCCTTTCTACTACATTAAAACTTCTCCTTCATCCAAACTAACATTTCTTCGTTCTTCTTTCTGTTTCCCCAATAACAATAAGGAACCGCAGTCAGTCTCACCTCCTCAAATTTATTTTCAAGCTCACCATATAATGTACTAGAATCCCAGCCTTCTTCCTTTAGGCGATAACCATCAAAGCTGATTCTAGTGGTGCCTCCTAAAATGCTATTATCAAACTCTTCCTCAAGTTTAGTTTTTGAAGAAACGAATGTGCATGCCAGGTTTTCCCCATTATCAATTTCCTCTAGACAATACACTAATGGTCCTTTCATGATTGCAAGCTTTCCAACATCTGCTCTTACCTTTGGATTAGAGCGAATGAATCTTGCTTTCATATCAAATTCAAAATTTATATCCATGCTCGTGCCAGATAAGGTCACATTGATATAACCTTTGTCCTGTTTCATATCAAGTCCTGCCCCACTAACGCAGATTTTTGGATTCTTTGCATAATAAGGAATTCTAAGTGCAAGGGTTCCTTCCATTTGTTCATCTGATTCTACATGAACTGATACTTTACCATTCCATGGAATTTCACTTTTGATATCAAGTCTAACTTCCTTGCCTGATACTTCAGCCTTTATCTTAGATGAAACATACATATTCAAATAAATCTTATCGTCAGCTGCGTATGCTATATACTGTCCCAAAGATGCAAGTGTTCTAGCTATATTAGGTGGACAGCAGGCCACGCCAAACCACTTTTGTCTTTCGCTTTTTACATGAAGTCTTGAAGTGTGGTCCATACATGCAGCTGGCCAAACTTCCAAAGGATTTACATAGAAAAAGCCTTTTCCATCCATAGCAATTCCCGACAATACTGTGTTATATAATGCTCTTTCTACCTCATCAAAATATGTGGCTTCCCCTGTGATTTCACCCATTCTTTTTCCAAACATAGCCAGTCCGATGGATGCGCAACTCTCAGAATAATTACAATCATTTGGCAGATCATAATCGGTTGTAAATCTTTCCAACCAACCTGATGAGCCTATGCTGCCTGTTACATACATTCTTCTGTGAACCATATCATCCCAAAGCACCTTGCAGGCATCTAACAGTTCCTTATCATCTGTTTCTACAGCTACATCTGCCATAGCACTATACAAATAAGCTGCTCTAACAGCATGTCCTTCAGCAGTTTTTTGCTGTCTTACTGGAAGATGGGACTGACTGTAGCTAGGATCATAATTTATAAATTCTGGAAAGATTCTCTCAAAATCTTCCTGCTTTTCTTCTTCAAGAAAATAGTTATCTCCTACACCTCTTATATCAATAAAATGCTTTGCCAAATCAAGATACTTTTTAACACCTGTAGTTCTGTATAGCTTTACCAGTCCAACCTCTACTTCTGGATGACCAGGGTATCCGTGGCATTTACCCTCTTCCTTACCAAAAACATCACACAACAAATCTGCCAAGCGACATACTACGTCTATAATTTTTCTTTTGCCTGTAGCTTCATAATAAGCAACTGCCGCTTCCATAAAATGTCCTGCAGTATATAATTCATGGCCTTCACATAGATTCTTCCATTTTTTATCTGGCGCATTAATGATGAAATATGTATCTAAATATCCATCAGGCTGCTGCGCCTTTTCGATTAAATCTATAGCTTCGTCTGCCATAGCTTCCAGCTTTTCATCACAGCCATAGGCTGCCAGATAAAATCCAACAGCCTCTAACCATTTTGCAAGGTCCGTATCTTGGAAAACTGCTCCCTCAAATTTTCCATTTGATAAACCTGCCGCTATCTTAAAATTTTCAATGCAATGACTGGTTTCAACATCCTCTAACCTGTCATTTAAAACATCCCACTGATATGGAATGATTACTTTTCCTACTAAATCTCTGTACTTATTCCAAAACTCATCAGTGATTTTTATGTCACTGATTGGAATTGATGAATTTGCATTATATTTCATTTGTTCCCCCTATGCTTTTACTGCTCCGTTTGTAAGTCCACTAACAATATACTTCTGCATAAATATGAATATCAATACTATTGGGAAAATTGCCACAAGACCAAAGGCCATTGTTGCATTCCAAAGTGTCTGATACTGCTGCACGTAGTTGTAAATATTTGATGTAATTGGTCTCATATTTGGATCTGTCATAAATGTGATTCCATAAATCAAATCGCCCCATGCATAAACAAATGAGAACACCGCTGCTACAATCACACCTGGCTTTGCAATCGGCAACATTATTTTAAAAAATGATGTTACCGGATTGCAGCCATCTATTGCCGCTGCCTCGTCTAGCTCCTTTGGTATAGAAAGGAAATAAGTACGAAGAATGATGATTGAGAAGGGAATTCCCAAAGTCGCATCTGCAAGGATTGGCGCTAGGTAATTATTTAATAATCCCACTTTTGAAAACATAATGTAAAGTGGTGTCAAAATAAGTGTAGATGGCAACATTTGCATCATTAAAAAAAACAGTATCAGCAGCTTTTTGGCATTAAATCTAAATCTTGCTAGTCCGTATGCTGCTGGTATAGATAATACTGTTGATATTACCATTGAAGAAAATGCTATTAAAAAGCTATTCTTAAAGCCCTTCATTGTTGCTGATGATTCAGAAAACTGGCTTTGGAAAGCTTCTAGTGTAAGGTTTTTAGGCCACATTGGTGTTGGAACCTGGAAGATTTCCACCTGAGTTTTAAGTGCTGTAACAATCATCCAATATAGAGGAAACATAAGAATAACGAATATCACCACTCCAATGATAAAGCTTATGGTGTTTTCTTTTCTTTCTCTTTTCATCCTACATTACCTCCTCTTCTGCATTTATTAGCTTGATGTAGAACATTCCTACTACAAATAGAATTAAAAATAGAATGTTTGCAGAAGCTGCGCCCTTACTGAATTCAAACTGTTCAAATGACAGCTTGTAAGCGTATGTTGAAGCCAATTCTGTTGCATTGATTGGTCCACCCTTAGTCATTACCCAAACTAAATCAAATACCTTAAACGTATATACGAAGCCAAGTGTTAAAACAGACATGATTGCTGGTTTAATCACTGGAATTGTTATCTTAAACAAAGTCTGAAGCTTATTGGCCCCATCGATTTTTGCACTTTCATAAATATCTGCTGGTACAGTTGTTAGACCTGTAAGCAGTAACATCATATTAAAAGGAATTCCAATCCAAATATTCGCAACTACAATAGCCACCATAGCAGTTGGGCCATTCAATAGCCAATCAACAGGTGTTTTAATAATATGCAATTGCATTAATAGCTGGTTTGCTATACCACCTGAGCTTGCAAAAATAAACTTAAATAAAAGACCTGCTACAGTAACTGGAAGCAACCAGGATATCATTGTTGCACCTCTGAAAAATGCTGATGCTGGGAACTTCTTACTAAATAATAATGCAAGTATAAATCCAATAATAAACTGGAAAAAGATTGAAGCTACAGTAAATATTAAAGTATTCAAAATAGCACGGCTCATTACAGAATTAGCGTCTGTAAATAACTCTACATAATTTGAAAGACCTATAAATTCCTGTGCCTCTGGTCTTGAAAAATTAAAGACATTAACATTCTTTAAACTAAGAATGATATTTGAAATTGTGGGATATCCAACAAAGATAAGCATATAGATTACTGCTGGAAGAGAAAACAAAAATCCCATTTTCCCTGGTCCATTCAACTTCTTTTTTCTAGAAATCATAACATCCCTCCAAAATAACTATTTCTAAAAATGGCGGGGAATTACTTCCCCGCCAAATGTTAATTCTTACTTAACGGCATCAACTGCTGCCTGTGTATCCTTTGCAGCCTGATCTGGCGACTTAGCAAGTGTAAGTACTTCCTGGAAACCAGTCTGAATTGCATTTGAGTATGAAGGCCAAATTGGTGAAGGTCCTCTTGGAATAGAAGTTTCAAGCTGTGTAATGAACTCTGCCTGAATAGGATCATCTGTCCAATAGCTATCCTTTGCAGCTTCTGTCTTAGGTGGGAATGAACCATACTGCTTCATTGCATCTACCATAACATCTGTCTGATTGTAGTACTCAAGGAATGCCTTAGCACCATCCATGTTGTCTTTCTTAACAGCACCCATGTTTTCACCACCAAGGATAGATGTAGCCTGGCCGCTTGAAGCATCCTTCTTAGGAAGAACAGTTACACCATAGTTCATATCAGGAGCGTCTGCTTCGATTCCAGGAATCTGCCATGGACCATTCTGCATCATAGCAATGTTTCCTGCTTTCCAGTTATTACATACATCTGTCTGAGCCCAGTTCACACACTCCTTAGACCATGAACCATCGTTAATCATATCCTGCATAAGCTGATATGCATCCTTGCCACCTTCAATATCTGTGTAAGAACCGCCTGCTGTGTATAACCACTGTAGGCACTGGAATGTACCTTCATCTGTTCCGATTGCTGCATTACCAAAGCCTGTTACGCCATAATCTGTAAGCTTCTTAGCCATCTCATGGAATTCGTCCCATGTAGTGTTCTCATCTGGATAAGGAACCCCTGCATCATCAAGAATATCCTTGTTGTAGAAAAGGGCTGTACAGTTTGTAGCAAATGGAAGACCATAATGCTTGCCATCCATCATTGTAGAATTCATTGGTCCCTCTAGATACTCTGACCAATCAATATCAGCATCTGAAATGTCACCAAACAAATCCATTGCTATGAATGATGACATATCGCATCCATCAAGAATAACTACGTCTGGAAGCTCGCCAGATGCAATACCAAGTGTTAACTGCTTCTCATAATCAGCAAATGGTACATAGGTATGACTTGCTACGAACTCATCCTGTGATGAATTGAATCCATCAATCAGGGATTCCATCATTTTCTTCTGAGCATCTGTCTCAAAATAATCCCAAATAACTACCTCTTGCTTGTCTCCTGCCTGTGCTGTCTGTGTTCCTTCCCCTGAACCAGTTGCTTCTGTTCCACTTCCTGAGCTACCGCAGCCTACCATAAGTGACGCTGCCATTGCACCTGCTAATGCCATTGATACGGCTTTCTTAAATCTCATAAAAAACCTCCCTTCGAATACTTACCCCCGAGATACTTTGTATCTCCTTTGTTTATATAAGTATTCTAAGAGAGGTTTTGATTTTAAAAAATTCTAATAAATTAAAAAAGGTGGAAAAAATTCATCCAAATTTTAGTTCAAGGTTTTACCTGCTGCTTCATCTGGTGTTAATTCTCCTGTCACTACATCTGCAAAGCTCTTAGGTAATTGCTTGGATATTCTGGAATATCCCTCTATTCCTGTACGAGGAATTGCATAAGTCATTTGCTGACTAATAATTTCCAGCTTAGGATTATCCACTATTATCTCATTTGCAGATTTTATTCTGGATGGAAGTAGATTTGCATCGCTGCAAAATCTTTCCGTTCCGCCCTTTTCCATGCAATATTTTATAAACTCAATGGAGCCTTCTACATTTTTACCTTTGATTATTCCTAAGTTTTCTCCGCCTAGTATCACTGCATTTCTTTTATTCATAGGCATAGGTGAAAGGCCATAGCTAATTCCTGCTTCATCCAGCATAGGAAAAACCCATGGTCCATTTTCCATCATAGCTATATCCCCTTCTATAAATCTTCTTGCAATATCTGTTTGGCTATAGTTAAGACAATCCGCCGGCATACAGCCATCTTTTATAAGTCCTGCTAAATAATCATAGGATTCACTGATTGCTTCCCTGGTAAGCTGTGTATCAGAATCAGAGGCAGCCATCACCCATGACAATAACTGAAATGAGCCTTGCTCAGAATCCATGGCACTCATCAAAAATCCATAGGTACCATCCTTTGATAATAGCTTTGCTGTTTCACTAAGCTCATCCCAGGTTTTAGGTGGAGTAACCCCTGCCGCCTTTAACAAATCACTTCGATATATCAAACAAACATTGTTGCTGTTAAACGGAACTCCGTAGTATTTATCATTGTATTTGATAGTATCTACAGATGCCTCATAATAATCTGTATCTAGATTAAGGGTACTGGCGTACTCAGATATATCTTCAAACATATCAAGCTGAATGAATTTTTTCATATCAGGATTATCAATAATTACCACATCTGGAAGCTCTTGTTCTGTATATGCCCTGGAGATTTTCTTGTCAAATTCTGTCATTGGAACATACTCCCATGACACCTGATATTTATCCTGGCTTTCGTTAAAGCTGGCGGTTAACTTGTCCAATCCATTAGCCTGTGCTTCTGTTTCATAGTAAGACCATATCAACAATTGTTCTTTTTCATCAGGTGTGTTTTCCACATCAGAAGTACTTCTTCCACAGGCTGTATTTGTAATTGCCATGCACATAGCCAGTGTTATTAGTTTCAGACCTTTTTTCATCTTTCTCTAAACTCCTTAGGTGAGACGCCTTCTATATCCTTAAATACTCTATTAAAGTATTTGGTATCTGTAAAACCTACCTGTTCTGCAATCTCGTATATCTTCAGATTGCTGCCTGTAAGCAACCGCTTAGCATGGCTGACACGAAATTCATTAACAAATGCAGAAAAATTTTTGTTCATTTCCCTATGAAAAAGCGTACTCAAATATTCTGGGGTTATAGACAAATAATCTGCTACTTCCTCCTGAGAAATCTTGTTAGCATAGTTCTCTCTGATGTAGGCTATTGCCTTTAGTATAGTATAATTGTGAATATCATCACGGGTAGCTTCACCTGCAAACACTACTGCTGCCGCCTCGTCCAAGCATTCCTTTATTTCAGATAACAGCTTTGCCCTTGATATCTTTTCTACTGTATCTAATTCCCTAAGCTGCCTGCCTTTATCAGGCCATATTTTAATGGCAAGCTGCAAAATAAACCCTGCAAGGCTTTGATATGCAATTCTTACTGAATATGGGTCGTAGGCTTTGCCTATAAAGCTTTTAGCAAAATTCTCACTCCAAGTCTTCCAGCCTTCTACATCATTGTTCACAAGTATCTTTTCTATTTCTTTTTCAGTATCTTTACTATATTTATAATCCGTATATACGATATCTGTACTGCCCTCTATTACAATTCTGGTATCTAACATTTCCCCATACAAAAATTTCTTATCTGATTTAAGAGCTATATCCTTTAGCTCCTTTAAGCTAGACAAGCTTGCCACATACCACACAGAATCCTTTAGGCAATCAACAACATCTATTCTACGGTTAAGCATGGCTACTATTTCCTCGTCAGATAAATACTTACTGGTAGACTTATCATAAAGCATGAACAAATCCTTATTATCTTCAGATAAATACAAGCCCTTATATTCCTTAAACTTTTCCATAACGGTAGTCTTGTCAAAGCATCCGCTTGTGCTATATCCTCTTAAAAAGCATAATTCATATCCTTTTGATAATTCAAAAATCCGCTCCGCCTTGCCTATGTTTTCATCATTGTTTTCAAGAGCACCAGAAGCTATTGCTCTAATATAAGATGCAGGGTCTGCATCTATTCTAGTGGCCTCTGCACTAATCTTGGCAGAGATGGATTTTAGCACCCCGTCTACCGCATCCACGGTAATCGGCTTAAGCAAATAATCATCAGCTCCGCAGGTGATAGCACGCTTGGCATAATCAAACTCGGCATAGCCTGTAAGAATAACGCTATGGCATTTTATCTGGCGATTTTTTATTTCTTCTAACATCTGTAGTCCATCCATCTCTGGCATTTTAATATCAGTGAATACCAAATCAGGATGAAGGCTTTCTATGGTTTCCAATCCCTCTCTACCGTTTTTCGCCTTGGCAATTACTTCATGTTCCCCATAGCTAGATAATAATCTGGATAACCCATTTCTTATTTTGATTTCATCTTCAACTATAACTATATTCATACCTACTCACACTCACTTTTAGGAATATACAATGTTATCTCAGTTCCGATTTTCTCCACACTATTAATATTCCAATGAGCCATACCTCCGTAATACATTACCAGCCTTGAAAATGCATTTTTCAGGCCTAACCCCGCTTTGTCTATGTTGTCATCATTGATAACTGCATCTCGATTATTCATTTTGTTAACAAGCTCTTCCTCAATTCCATTCCCATTATCTGCAATACTGATTTGAAGGAACCTGTTATCTTCTGATATATCCATATTTATAGAAAGCATTCCACCTTCTTCAATCCCCTCAAATCCATGTAATATAGCATTCTCTACAAATGGTTGGATAAGTAGCTTGTGAATATAAAAATTCTTTATTTCCGGTTGCATATTAATCTCATATTTGAATGCCCCCTCATATCTAATCTGCTGCAACTCCAAATATCTTTGAAGAAAATCACATTCTGCAATTATAGGCGTCTTTTCCTCCACCTTGCTCACTGAATGCCTTAATATCAACCCCAGGTTACTAAGTGCTTTACTGATTTCATTTTCACCATGCTCTATTGCCATCCAATTGATTGAATCCAGGGTATTGTACAAAAAGTGAGGATTTATCTGAGCTTCTAATGCCTTTAGTTCCGCATGGCGCTGCCTATCCTTAGCAGAGGATATTTGCTGCAACAGCTCCTTTACCCTGGCTGTCATTATGTTGAAGTTAGTTGCTATTGTTCCAAATTCATCCTTACTATTTACTGATATGCGTTTGTCCAAATCTCCTGCCTGAACAGTCTGCATACCTTTTACTATCGTATTTACGGATTTATTAAAGGTCCTTGTGGTATAAAAAATAATCATCCCCACTACCATAATAATGACAGAGCTTATTAACACTGTTATTATTTGAATCCTTCTAACATCCTTTAGCATCTCATCTGTGTCATATGCATTTACGAATGTCCACCCTGTGGATTCATCCTTGTATTTGTTGATTCCAATATTATGGCTATTTTGTAAATATCCACTTTCTCGTACGAAAGCTTCCAAGTTTTCCCCAGTGCTCATTGCTACATAAGCTTCACTAGGATATGAGATTACCTTGCCATTGTCGTCTAAGATGAAGTTGATTCCCGTTTTACTCTCTTTAGATGAATTACATATTGTATTTAGGACTTCTTCATCAACAGTCATTATAACTGTTGCAATACTGCCCTTCTCCAACTGGTCAAAGTTGTACAGACGTTTTGATATATGAAAATAATATTTTTTTACTCCATTTTCATCAAACTTCATACTAGGAGTAATAACCATCCCTGATTTACTTTCTGCATCCAGGTATGGTGGCGCTATTCTCATATCTTTAAATCGATTCCAGATATTATACATAGATGAATCTGTAGCAAAATCGTATGTTACCGACTCCCCATTCTTACACACCAGGCTGATAGAACGCACTCCTTCTACCACACTTGTGTATCTATGAAGCAACTCTCTAATATCGCTTTTAGCCGCCGCCCGTCTTGTAGGGGTACCGTTCATCAGTATCATTACCTGGTCGATAACACTCTCATCCACATATATCTGATACATTAAATTGGTATAGTTTTCTAAGCTGAGATTAGTTCTCTCTGAAATCTGGATTAAATCACTCTGGATGATTTCATCCACCTGAGAAGTCATAGTTTTCCTGACACTAGTAAAATGAAATACCTGCAAAAGAATAATAGGTATTATAGATATTAGTAAAAATATAATAATAAGCTTTTTGCCTATTTTAAGATCATTGTATCTTCTAATAATGCTATGCATAACATTCACCCACCCAATACAATCATCATACAAAAAATAAGCTCATTGCACAACAGGCAATGAGCTTATAATCATTCATTTTTGCTGGTAAGGCTCACATCTAATACAGAACCTCTACCCCCAAACTCTCCTGGGCGTCTGTCCAAAGTTCGTTCCATGAATCCATGATTTCATCGAAGGTCATGTCGCCGATTGAGGCGTGCTCGATAATCTCTTGAATCTTTCTGTCGCCACCGTTGTTTACGTTAAGTTCGCACTCGGAGTTAAGTTCGTTAAGAAGGTCTTCCTCTCCCTCAAGTGCTGGTGAATCATCAACAAACTCTACGCCTTCGAAGGAAAGCTTGGTATCAGTATTCTTTGTTGCTACTGGAAGTCCATCCTCATTGTAAGAATAGCCTGAATCCTCGGCCATCCATTTAACAAAGATAAGTGCAGCCTGCTTCTCAGCTGCTGTGGCGTTTACATTGATACCGTAGCAATAGTCAGCACCGGCCTTAGCATACTGCTTGCCATCTATTGAGATAGGAAATGCCATATAGCCGATATCGTCTGCATTGGCGCCAGCTGCTTTCATCTGTGGGACTGCCCATGAGCCAAGAACCATACAGCCAATCTTGCCGTTGTTAATCATACCCTTGCAGCCTTCCCAGTCAGTAGTGATATAGTCATCCTCTGTAAGCCCCTTTGCTACAGCATCATACAGAATCTTGTAGACTGCATAAGGATGTGTGCCGTCACCATAATCCTTGAATGGATCCTTGGTGTGAAGCAGCTTCTGGTTCATGTAATCTGCATCGCCTGTGGCGCTGACACCTGTGTACATATCCCATACACCCATGGTCCAGCCAGCTGCATAATTGGTATAAAGAGGAATTGCATCTGTGTTGTCCTTAATCTTTTGAAGGGCATTTAAGAACTCCTCTGGCGTCTTTGGAAGCTCTGTGACTCCTGCATCTGCAAACACCTTTTTGTTGTAAACGATACCCTGTGTAGTAGCGGTAAATGGTACACCATAAACCTCCTGCTGATACATACGCTCCTCAGCATAATTGATTAGCTTTGACATTGTATCCAAGTCACCATAAGACATGAAATATGAGCTGTAATCAGCTTTATCCACTGCTGGAATTCCCATGATAGTTTCGTAATCACCTGACTGCAGATGCGTCAAAGCATCATCAGCATAGTTAGTATCTGTAGTTATATTGACAGTTATTCCTGGATAGAGCTTATTAAACTCAGCCAAATACTCCTTCCACGAAACTCCGCCGTACTCATCAGAATCCATGTCTGTTCTATTGTTAAACATTGTGATTGTGGCTTCCAAATCTGTGAAATCCTCACCTAACACAATGTCTGCGTACGGTTTTAAATTTTCATCTGCCCCAGTATCTACTGCTGCACCTTCATTTGAATTTCCACACCCCGTCATGGCAAATAGCATAGAACCTGCTAAAATGCCTGCCAATACTTTTTTAGCTTTCATTTTCTTAATCTCCTTACTATTAACTTTTCCAGACGTCTTAATGGAATTATACAAATCGCTATTGCTATTTACAACGGAGCAAAAGGCCTTTTGCATAGCTTTTATCCCTTTTTGATTTACATTTGCACACTTACAATTGTGCCTTTTCTTCTTTCTTAAGGGTTTTATTTATCACTATCAGCATGGTTGTAAAGCATGCCAGGCCACCTACCACATTGCTGATAGGCTCTGCCAAGAACACTCCCATAGTGCCCATTTTAAAAGCATAAGGCAGAATATATGTTAGAGGCACCACAATCACTACCTTTCTAAACAGTGAAAAGAAGATTGCATGATACTTCATTCCAAGTGATTTGAATACCACCTGACCTGAATGTTGAAATATCATAAACACAAAGGTAGAAAAATATACGTTAAATGCTGCAACGGCATCCACCATAATGGTCTTATCATTGCTAAAGGCGCCGATGATTGTTTCTGGCGAAAACTTTATAAACAACCATACACCCATGGTATAAGCCAAATCCAGTACAAACATAATTAGGATTGCTTTCTTTATTCTATCGTATCTTCTGGCTCCATAGTTGTAGCTAATAAGAGGAGATGTTCCCTCTGTAATAGCAAGGATTGGGGTCTCCATCATCTGACGAGCACTGTTTACGATGGTCATGATTGATATATAAATATCCCCTCCCACTGTAGAAAGCACATTATTGCAGGATATCTGCACCACTGCATTTGTAAACTGCACGATGAATGCTGCCGTTCCAAGAGCTACTATTTTATAAATATATTTTAAACTTCTTTTTACTTCTTTCAAATTTAGAAGATGAAGCCTGTAGGCATAGTCCTTTTTATACAGAAATTTCAGCACATACAAGGCTGACAGTGCCTGGGATATTACTGTGGCGATTGCTGCTCCCTCTACTCCTAAATCGAAAATGAATATAAAGATTGGGTCTAATATGATATTTGCCACTGCTCCCACCATCACTGTAGTCATTCCAACTACTGCATAGCCTCCTGCGGTGATAAAAGGATTCATACCTGTTGCTATCATAGAAAATATGGTTCCAATCAGATATATCCTTAGATATGGCATAGCATAAATAAGAGCTTCATTGGACGCGCCAAAAACTCTAAGTATTCCCTTACCAAACAGCTCTCCTATTACAGTTAACACCACTGCAGATGACACTAGCAAGAAGAAGGATGTGTTTTGATAGGACTTAGCTTCTCTATCGTTTCCTCGTCCCCTTTCAATAGAAAAAAGCGGAGCTCCTCCGCTTCCATACATATTTGTAAATGCACTAATTAGTATAACAATAGGAAAGCACAGCCCCACTGCTCCCAGTGCCGCTGTGCCAATTCCGTGAATCCTGGCAATATATATTCGATCCACAATATTATAAAGGAGGTTTAATATCTGGGCGACTAGCATTGGCAATGCTGCCGATAATATATTGCTAAGAGTTCCACCATTTTTAAAATCTATCTGTTTCAATCCACTACTCCAAAATGTATTTTTTCATATTATTAAAAACAATATCATAGGCCTCTGGCCACATATGAATGCCGTCTTTGGAAAGCTCTGGCCTTAAATGTCCCTCGCTATTACATAATCCATCATTTACATCAATGAATTTATAATTGAATTCCTTGGCAAGCTCTCTTGCCACTGCATTTGCTTTATCAAGGCGCTCTAGCCTGTAATTTACACTGGTGATATAACCATCTCCCGGCATGTCCTTGGCAACCTCAGGGCTAACAGGATAATAGGCCATCATATAGACTGAAGCGTCTGGGAGTTCCCTCTTTATTATATTAAGCAGCCTTCTATAGTCCGCCTCAAATTTCTCCTCAGTCTCATCAGGGATACTGATATCATTAGTGCCGATATTAATAAATATCTTAGAAGGCACAAGTTCTAGCACCTGTTCCTTTACTGCCTCTATCATCTCTGGGATAGTGTAACCTCCGATACCCCTGTTATAAATCACCACATCCATACCATGATTAAGTGCTATCTCATTTACAGGAAACTGCTCCATCAAAGATGAACCTGTAAAAAGAATCTGCCCCTTTTGCACCAGTGTATTCATGTGCTTGTATATTTTTCTTTTTAAATCCTTTTCTTCAAGGAAAAACTTTTCTAATTCATTCATTTTAAATTACCACCCCTGTTAATTTAAGAAAATTATATAAGTATATATCTTTAATTACAAGTTTCCAGCACTTTCGCTTACCTTGATTTTGCATTAATTCTATTGCATTTGCATGGTGACAAAATAAAAACACCGCCTGACATTTGATTGTCAGACGGTGCATTATTATGAAAAAAGTATTGGGAAAAAACTTAGTTAAGTCCTGTCCACTTCCACTCAGCGATTTCAGGCATATCAACACCTACATCATGGATGTATGTCTTGTGCT
>SVER01000051.1 GCA_015057315.1 Pseudobutyrivibrio ruminis
TACTTCTATCCAACAGATGTACTTGTTACTGGATACGATATCATCTTCTTCTGGGTAATCAGAATGGTATTCTCAGGCTACGCTCACACAGGAAAGAGCCCATTCCATACAGTACTCATCCACGGCCTTGTACGTGATTCACAGGGACGTAAGATGTCTAAGTCGTTAGGAAATGGTATCGATCCACTTGAGATTATTGATAAATACGGTGCTGATGCACTTCGTCTTACACTTATCACAGGTAATGCACCTGGAAATGATATGCGTTTCTACAACGAACGTGTTGAGAACAGCCGTAACTTTGCAAACAAGGTATGGAACGCTTCACGTTTCATTATGATGAACCTTGCTGATAACGAGGTTACAAAGCCAGCTGATGCAGACTTTGCTACTGAGGATAAGTGGATTATCTCTAAGGTAAACACATTAGCCAAAGATGTAACAGAAAATATGGATAAGTTTGAACTTGGTATAGCAGTTCAAAAGGTATATGATTTTATTTGGGACGAGTTCTGCGACTGGTACATCGAAATTGTAAAGCCTAGAATGTACTCAGAGGAGTATACAGCAAGCAAGAATGCAGCTCTTTGGACAGCTAAGTTTGCACTTACAAATGCACTTAAGATGCTTCACCCATTCATGCCATTTATCACAGAAGAAATCTTCTGCACACTTCAGAGCGAAGAGGAAACAATCATGCTTTCAGCTTGGCCTGAATACGATGAGGCAATGAACTTCCCAGTAGAGGAAGCAAAGGTAGAGCGTGCAAAGGACGTAGTTCGAGGCATGAGACAGCTTCGTACAGATATGGATGTTCCACCTTCAAAGAAGGCTGCTATCCACATCGTAGCTGACGATGCAGATGTAAGAGCAACATTTAATGAGATTACACCAATCTTCAAGACTCTTGCTGGCGCAACAGAAGTATTTATTCAGGCTGATAAGGCTGGCATCTCAGATGACGCTGTTTCTGCAGTTATACCAGACGCAACACTTTTCGTTCCACTTGAGGACCTTGTGGATTTCGAAAAGGAAAAGGAGCGTCTTACAAAAGAAAAAGAAAAGCTTGAAAAAGAGCTTGCACGTTCACGCGGAATGCTTTCAAATGAGAAATTCATGAGCAAAGCACCAGAGGCAAAGGTTGCTGAAGAGCGTGAGAAATTAGCTAAATACGAAGCAATGATGGCTCAGGTTGAGGCACGTCTAGCTAGTATGAAATAATATAATAATTAAAGATAGCCCTCATCAGTCACCTGCGGTGACAGCTTCCCCCAGAGGGGGAAGCCTAGAGTTTGCCTTCCCCCTCTGGGGGAAGGTGCCCCGAAGGGGCGGATGAGGGTACAGGAGGAAAGTATGGATATTAAGAACATTTTAAGCAAGTGCGATCACACACTTTTAGGTGTTGACGCAACATGGAATGACATTAAGGGTATTGTAGATGATGGAATGAAGTATGAGACTGCTTCAGTTTGCATCCCAGCCAGCTTTGTAAAGCAGGCTGCAGAATATGTTAAGGAGCAGGGCGGACACCTTCCAATCTGTACAGTAATCGGTTTCCCTAACGGCTATGCTACAACAGCTTCTAAGTGCTTTATGGCTAGTGATGCTGTAGATAACGGTGCTTCAGAAGTAGATATGGTTATCAATGTAGGTTGGGTTAAGGAAGGCAGATATGATGATGTTCTTGCTGAGATTAACGCAATCAAGGCTGCTTGTAAGGGTAAGCTTCTTAAGGTAATTATCGAGTGCTGCTTACTTACAGACGAAGAAAAGATTAAGATGTGCGAAGTTGTTTCAAAGTCTGATGCAGATTACATCAAGACATCAACAGGCTTCTCTACAGGTGGAGCTACATTCGACGACATCAAGCTTATGGCTGACCACATGACAAACGGTAAGCTTATCAAGGCTGCTGGTGGTATTGCTTCACTTGAGGATGCACAGAAGTTCATCGACCTTGGAGCTAGCCGTCTTGGTACTAGCCGTGTTGTTAAAGCTGTTAAAGGTCTTCCAAATGACGGAAAGTACTAAAAATTAGCTTCTATTGTGAAAAATTAATGAAAATTTACGTAAAAATACAAAATTTCATGACAAATCCATTATAAAAATCTATAATTAATTTGATTAAGTTTAGTATCTTGGAATACTAAACTTAATCAAATATTGACTTTTGTTTTGGGGGACGTATGGCTCAGCCAATTAATGCACTTGCACCAAAAATTCAAGTCTCATCTGATGGTTTGGAAGCAACAATGACTTTTAAAATTCCGGATGGGAAAAGTGATGTGCCTAAGTTTACTGCTGCGCAGTTGCTTGGGTTCTTGAATAATGCAAATGTTACCTTTGGTATTGACCAGGATATGCTTGTTAAGCTGTCTAATAGTCCTATTTATGGAAAGCCTGTTAAGGTGGCCGAGGGCTCTGCTCAGGTGCAGGGAACCCCAGGGTATTTTGAATATCATTTCGATACAACAGTCAATCGTAAGCCTACCATCCGTCCAGATGGTACAGCTGACTACATGAGTATTAAGACTATCGAAACTATACAGGAAGGCGATGTTATTGCAACATATCATCCTGCAGTTCAAGGAAGTCGCGGTATGTCTGTCAGAGGCCAGATTCTTGAGCCAAAGCCAGTGCGTGACCTTCCACCATTAATAGGTAGAGGATTTGACAGATCCAGTGATAATCTTACCTACACAGCTAAGATTACAGGAAAGATAGAAGTTAACCAGGGAAAGATTTCTATATCACCTGTCCATGAGGTGCAGGGAGATGTGGGAATCGGCACTGGCAATATAAAGTTTAACGGTGACGTTATTGTTCACGGTGGTGTCCATGATGGTGCCGTTATTGATGCAGCAGGAAATGTAATTATTCATGGCCTGATTGAAGACTGCGACATTAGGGCAGGCAAGGATTTATTCCTGTTGTCTGGTGTCAAAGGAAATGAAAAAACAATCATAGATTGCAAGGGCTCAGTGACAGCTCAGTTTGTGGAGTATGCCATTATTACTTGTGGTGGAGATATTACCGCAGATTACTTCTTTAAGAGCAAGGTTTCCTGTGACGGTCACATAGAGCTTAATGGCAATAATGCTTCTATTATTGGCGGCTATGTATCAGCCGTTCAGGGAATAGAAGTGAATGACATTGGAAACTCTTTTGGAACTACAACAAATGTTGCTGTAGGTGTTGATATAGAAAGAGCTGCTGAATACGAAATGCTTGCAAAGAAGATTCAGGCAATCAGCTCTAATGTCCAAAAGATTAAAAAGGGTATAGAAGAATTTGATAGACTCGGCGAAGAACGTGGCATCAACTACAAGGAGGATCCACGTAGAATGCAGCTTCTTAGAGTCCGTATCAGAGATGAAGCAGTTGTGCTGGAAGAGACTAAAAAACTCAGCAGATTAAAAGAGGTTATTTTGTCTGGAAGAGGTGCAACGATTAAGGTGTTTAGAAGATTGTACGCCGGAAGCAATATTTCGATTGATGATCATCATGTTACCATTCAGGATACACATGAAAAGATAGAGATTGAAAAGAGCGAAGAAGGCGTCAAGCTGGTTAGAATTGGTGGATAGATTATGATAGATTTTGAAGAAGAACTTAAAAAGTACGAGCCTGCTATTGAGGTAGAACAGGCTGAGGCTGATATTAAAGCAAGAGATTTAACAGATTTAACAGACTTGCTTTTTAACATGACAGCACAAAACAACGGGACAAAATAGTTTGGATTTAGTGGAGAATAATAGATGCAGTGTTTTATGTGTGGTGCCGAAGTTGGTAACGAGAATGTTTGTTACAATTGCGGCGCCGATATTTTACTATATAAACAAATCGTATACACGTCTTACGTGTTCTATAATCAGGGCTTGGAAAAAGCCAGGGTCAGAGATTTATCAGGTGCAATTGATTCCTTAAAATCTTCGCTCCAATATTACAAATATAATACCAGAGCAAGGAATTTATTGGGACTTTGCTATTATCAGATTGGAGAGATTGTCCTTGCTTTGAATGAGTGGGTAATCTCTAAGAATCTTCAGGAAGATAATCCTGATGCTGATAGATATTTGGCAGAGATTGAGAGTTCTCCAGGCTTTTTGAACAAGATTAATTCCACAATCAAGAAATATAATCAGGCAGTTGAATATTGTAAATCTGGAAGTAAGGATTTGGCTATTATCCAACTGAAAAAGGTTATAAGCCAAAATCCTAATTTTGTGAAAGCACATCAGCTATTAGCTCTTCTATATATAGAAGAATCCAAGTATGCTGATGCCAGAAAGCTGTTGAATCAGGCAACTAAAATTGATGGTAACAATACTACCACCATCCGATATATCCATGAGGTAAAATCAAGACTAAAGGATCAGAACACTGGCAGAAGAAAGAAAAAGAATGACACAGTTTCATTCCTTGACGGCAACGACACAGTGGTTATGTCTGAAAAATCCTTCAGAAGTATGCTTGATAATTCTGGTGCCAGCCTAATGAATATTCTGCTGGGTCTTGTGTTAGGACTTTTGATTTGCTTTTTCTTGGTTGTGCCAACGGTAAGAGATAATGCTAAGGACAGCAATTCCAAAACTGTTTTGGCTCTTAACGAAGCTCTTGCTGAATCTAAATCCAAGAGTGATTCTTTACAATCAGAAATTGATAGCCTTAAGGAAGATTTGAGCGCCTATGATGATAAACAGGATGTGGCAACATCCTACGACAATCTTTTTGCAGCTGAAAATTCCTACAATGCCGGTGACAGTGAAACTGCCAGCCAGTACATTCAGCTGGTAACAAAGGAAGTGTTAGGAGAGCAGGGGCAACAAGCTTACGATACTCTTTATGCAGCCCTTTCTCCAGCTATTATCCAGGGCTATTATGATGATGGAAATAATTTCTATTCAGAAGAAAACTATGAAAGTGCAATCACTAATTTTAAGACAGTTGTAGATATTGATGAAAACTACAATAATGGTGCGGCACTTTTCCTTCTTGGAGATTGCTATCGATTGACAGACCAGACAGATTTAGCTTTGGAATGCTTTGAAAAGGTGGTTGAACTATATCCTTCAAATAAATGGGGAAAGCAGGCTAAGGTGTATATCGCAGCTGATGATACTACACTTGATGCCAAAGAGGTAGGTGAATAAAATGACAGATTTTGAGTTAGTAAAAATGGCCTTAGAGGCTAGAGAAATGGCTTACACACCATATTCTCATCATAAGGTGGGTGCAGCACTTTTGTGTAAGGATGGCACAGTGTTTAAGGGTTGCAATATTGAAAATGCAGGATACACACCAACAAACTGTGCAGAAAGAACAGCTGTATTTAAGGCTGTCAGCGAGGGCTACTACGATTTTAGTGCAATCGCTGTAGTTGGCGGAATGGATAATCTTAAGGATTTGCCACTTTGCGCTCCTTGTGGTGTATGCAGACAGGTGTTAAATGAGTTTGGTGAACCTGATACTTTTAGAGTGCTTCTTGCAGAAGTAAAAAATGTGGATGATTTAACCAAAATTCAGCCTAAAGATGTGCAAATTGTAGAAAAAACGCTTAAAGAAATTTTACCATTAGGCTTTGGACCTAAAAATTTGGACATAAAATAGACACATATTCATCATTGTTCTTGCAAAAATCATGAAATACAATATAATTTATAGTATGAGTTTCTAAATAATTAAAGAAACAAAATATAGGAGGAATGAAAGAATGAAAAAGAAGTTATTAAGCGTACTTCTTGTAGCTTCAATGGTAGCTACTATGTTTGTTGGCTGTGGTTCATCATCTAGCAGTGATTCAGCTTCTGAGCCAGCAGCAACAACAGATGAGGGGGCTGCTGATGCAGCAACTAACAGCGAGTATAAGGTCGCAATGATTACAGACTCTGGTGACATTACAGATATGTCATTCAACCAGACAACTTACGAGGCTGCTAAGGCATTTGCAGATGAAAATGGTGTTGAGTTCCAGTACTACAAGCCAACAGCAGATTCAGATGATGCTCGTATCGCTTCATTTGAGAACGCTGTAGCAGATGGCTACAATGTAGTTGTTGTACCAGGTTACTTATTTGCTAACATGATTAAGGAAGTTGCTGAGACTTATCCTAATGTAACAATCATCGCTCTTGACTGTGGCGAAGGTGACTTTGGTGATTATAAGCTTCCTGAGAATGTTTGCTCATTCACATATCAGGAAGAGTTAGCAGGTTACATGGCAGGTTATGCAGCTGTTAAGGAAGGCTACACAAAGCTTGGTTTCCTTGGCGGTATGGCTGTTCCAGCTGTTATCCGTTACGGATACGGTTTCGTTCAGGGATGTAACGATGCTGCAGTAGAGCTTGGCAATGCTTCAGATGTTCAGGTTAACTATGTATATGGTGGCCAGTTCTTCGGTGATGAAGCTATTACAGCTCAGATGGATACATGGTATTCAAATGGTACAGAAGTTGTATTCGCATGTGGTGGTGGTATCTACACATCAGCTTGCGAGGCAGCTCAGAAGGTAGATGGCAAGGTTATCGGTGTTGACTCTGACCAGTCTGGTACAATTGCTAACCAGTACGGTACAGATGATCTTTGCATCACATCAGCTATGAAGGGTCTTGCTCCTACAGTTAAGTCTACACTTACAGACTTACTTGCAGGTAACTGGTCTAACTACGCTGGTAAGATTGAGAACCTTGGTATCGTTTCAGGTACAGATCCTTCAGTTAACTATGTACAGCTTCCTACAGATACATGGTCAATGAAGAACTTTACTGTAGATGACTACAAGGAGCTTGTTGGTAAGCTTTATGATGGTACAATCACTGTTGACAACACAACAGAGAAGATGCCAGCTACAGAAATCACAGTTAAGGAATATGACAATATTCACTAAATGCAAATATATTTAATTCACTAGAATTAATTTGTTTGCACGGCGCACACACATTTACAAAGCATGTATTAATGTGTGTCTCCCGCAAAGTCTTTTATTAAGGAGGGAGGGATTACACATCCCTCCCTTTTTTAAAAATAGCAATATTTTAAAATTCATCACGGTAAACGCGATGTTTTTTATGGTTTTGCTGTTCATATAGGGGAGAGCATTATCAGCAAATAGATAGTTAATAAGCGCCTATGTAACTATCAAAAAAGAAAGGGTTTATTGCGATGGAAGATTACGTAATTGAGATGCTGCATATTACAAAAGAGTTCCCAGGCATCATTGCAAATGATGATATTACTTTGCAATTAAAGCGTGGTGAAATTCATGCACTTCTCGGGGAGAATGGTGCCGGTAAGTCCACACTTATGAGTGTTCTTTTCGGACTTTATACACCGGAAAAGGGTGTCATCAAAAAAGATGGCAAAGAAGTAAAAATCAATAATCCAAATGATGCTACAGATTTGGGTATTGGTATGGTTCACCAGCATTTTATGTTGGTAGACATTTTTAGTGTACTTGATAATATCATTCTTGGTTCTGAGCCTAGTAAGTTTGGCTTTTTAACAAAGGCAGAAGCAAGAAAGAAGGTTATGGATTTATCTAACAAGTACAATCTTAAGGTTGATCCTGATGCGCTTATCGAGGATATCACTGTTGGTATGCAACAGCGTGTAGAAATCCTTAAGATGCTTTACAGAGATAACGACATTCTTATTTTTGATGAGCCTACTGCAGTTCTTACTCCACAGGAGATTGATGAGCTGATGAAAATCATGAAGGATTTAGCGGCTGAGGGTAAGTCAATCTTATTTATCACTCACAAGCTAAACGAAATCATGGAAGTAGCTGATAGATGTTCTATCCTTAGAAAAGGTAAGTATATCGGTACAGTAGATGTTGCAAACACTACTAAGGAAGAGCTTTCTTCAATGATGGTTGGACGTAACGTTAAGTTCGCTGTTGATAAGGAAGAAGCTAAGCCTACTAATGAGGTTCTCAAGGTAGAAAACGTTTGCGTAAAGAGCAAGATTCATGCTAATGACTCAGTACACAATGTTTCATTTAACGTACGTGCCGGTGAAATCGTATGTATTGCAGGTATTGATGGCAACGGTCAGACAGAGTTCGTTGGGGCGCTTACAGGACTCGATGACATTTCTAGTGGAAAGATTACATTGTGCGGCGAAGATATTACTAAAAAATCAATCCGCTATAAGAATACACACGGCATGAGTCATATCCCAGAGGATAGACATAAGCATGGTCTTGTCCTTGATTACACTCTTGAGGAAAATATGATTCTTCAAAGATACTTTGAGCCAGCATTCCAAAAGGGTGGAATGATTAAGAAAAAGGCTATGCGCGAATATTCAGACCGCTTAACAAAGGCATTTGATGTACGTTCTGGACAGGGTGCTGTTACAAAGGTTCGTTCTATGTCTGGTGGTAACCAGCAGAAGGCCATTGTTGCACGTGAGATGGATAGAGATCACGAGCTTCTTATTGCTGTTCAACCTACTAGAGGTTTGGATGTTGGAGCTATCGAATATATCCATAAGGAAATTGTAAAGGAAAGAGATGCAGGTAAGGCAATTCTTCTTGTTTCCCTTGAATTAGACGAGGTTATGAATCTCTCAGATAGAATCTTAGTTATGTATGAGGGTGAAATCGTAGGTGAGGTTGACCCTAAGAAGACCACTCTTCAGGAATTAGGATTATATATGTCAGGCGCTAAGCGTGATGATAGAAGGGAGGCTAAGTAATGCAAGCAAAAGAAAGCTTTTTCAAAAGACCAGGAGTACAGACATTACTTGCTTCAGTTTTATGTGCAGTACTTGGTATTATTATTGGATTTATTATCCTTTGGTTTATGAATGCTGAACATGCCACAGAAGGTATGGGAGCAATATTAACTAACTTCTTCAAATATAGAATAGCCAGCACAACCACATTGATGAAATACATGGGTTCATTCCTTGTTAACTCAGTGCCAGTTATTCTTTGTGCCGAAGCAATCTTATTTGCTTACAAGGCAGGTTTATTTAACATCGGTGCAGCTGGACAGTATGCAGTTGGTATTATTGCCTGCTTATATACATCCCTTGCACTTGGATGGAACTGGTTCTTCTGCCTACTTGCAGCTATCGTAGCAGGTGGTGTTTGGGGACTTATCGCAGGTATCTTTAAGGCATACTTCAATGTAAACGAAGTTATTGCAGGTATCATGCTTAACTGGATTGGCTTATACATCTGTAACATCGTTCTTGGTGGTGAGGCTTGTATGAATCAGAGCAAGTCAGAGACTTACGATATCTCAGAGGTTAATCCTTCAGGATTATTGCCAGGATTTATGCAGGAGTTCTTCGGTGGAAATCAATACATGACAATAGCTATTCCACTTACAGTTGTTGTTGCAATTATTATCCTCATTGTCCTTAACAAGACAACATTTGGATACGAGCTTAAGGCTACAGGTCATAACAAAGAGGCTGCAAAATATGCAGGTATGAATGCTAAGAGAAATATCATGCTTACACTTCTTATTTCAGGAGCTATCGCAGGTATGGCATCTGGCCTCTTCTACTTAACAGGTATCGAGCATTACAAGATTGCTTCATCAGTTCCAGGCATGGGATTTACAGGTATCGCTGTTGCCTTCCTTGGTGGACTTAATCCAATCGGAACAATCTTTGCCGGATTATTTGTTGAGTACATCACACTTGGTGGTCAGTACCTTAACACAAATTACTACAATCCACAGGTTGCTGATCTTATGATTGCAATCATCATTTACTTATGCGGATTCGTATTGTTCTTCAAGACAATACTTAACAGACCAGGTAAGGTAAAGGTTAATGCCAATGCTGAGCCTGAAAAAACTGCAAAGAAGGAGGTGTAAGAAATGTCTGGATTATTATTACTTATTCAATATACACTTATTTTCTCGGCAGTACTTATTCTTGTAGCTTTGGGTGGTATGTTCTCAGAGCGAAGCGGTATCATCAACCTTGGACTTGAAGGTATCATGGTATTCGGTGCTATGGCTGGTGCTATGGTAATGGTTCTTCTTCCAAGTGATGCATCTAAGTTTACAATTATTGTTCTTACACTTTTGGCTTCTGCGTTAGCAGGAATGCTTTCATCACTGTTGATAGCCATTGCATGTATCAATTTCAAGGCGGATCAAACCCTAATTGGTACGGCGGTTAACATGCTTGCTACAGCAGCTGCAACAGTTATTATTAAGGCTTTCAATACAATTCGTTCAAACGGTGCAGATTTCTCTGCAAAGCTTGATTACGTAAGAGGACATGATGCATTTGTATTCTACATTGGTAAGCTTCAGATTAGCTGGTTTATCGTAGTAGCAGCAATTCTTCTTGTATGTGCAATAGTTTTCTTCTACAAGACAAAGCTTGCTCTTCGTATTCGTGCTTGTGGTGAGCATCCACAGGCTGCTGATTCAGTAGGTATTAATGTATATGCAATGCGTTATATTGGTGTTCTTTTATCAGGATTCCTTGGTGGTCTTGGTGGTATCATTTACATTTGTGCCGCTAACTCAACATGGCATTTTGATTACGGTGTAGCTGGTGCAGGTTTCCTTGCTCTTGCCGTTATGATTTTTGGTCAGTGGAAGCCAGAGCGTATTGCCTGGTCAGCAGTGCTTTTTGCATTGTTCCGCTCACTTTCAAACGTATACATGGGTATTGGATTCTTACATGCGCTTCCAATATCAGGAACAGTTTACAACATGTTCCCATACATCGTTTCACTTCTTGTACTTGCATTTACATCTCAGAATTCTCGTGCTCCTAAGGCCGAGGGTATCCCTTACGACAAGGGACAGAGATAATATAGCCTTCCCCCTTTTAGGGGGAAGCCTTTTTTTTATTTACATGTTTCACAGAAATTTAAATATTATATAGTACAATACATTAATGATGGTGTGTAAAGGACATAAATATAGAAAGGAAGAAAGGCTTCATGAGAAAGGTTGATGTGGCAGAAATAAAGCCGGGCATGATACTGGCAGAAAAAATAATAAGTCCACGTGGGCAATTATTGGCTGAAGCAGGAACTGCTATAACCGCTCAACAGCTTTTACATGTTAGTTACTATGGCATTAAAACCCTTTCAGTTCAAGACGAAGATGATGCTATTGAAAAATATGATTTAGAAGCACCTGATGAATTTATTGGTGAAACACAATCATGGAGAATTCTTAATAGCAAGGAATTTGAAGAATTTAAAAGAGCATATATTAAATGCTCTGATCAGCTTGAAGAAATAATAAAGGATTTCGTAAAAAAGCAGACGCAGCTTGATGATGAAAAGCTTTTAGAAGATATTCATTCTGTATTTGAAGAACATTCTACGGGCCTGGGAATAATGGCCATGATGTTGAATATACAAGAAATTGATACTAGTACATATAAGCATTCTGTGAATGTGGCGATTATTTCAAGAGTATGTGGGGGATGGCTGGGAATTACAGATAAAAAAGAATTGGATGTACTTACCATGTGTGGTCTTTATCATGATATAGGCAAATCATTGGTTCCACAGAAAATTCTGACTAAGAAAGGACCTTTAACAGCAGAAGAATATGGAAGAATGGCTGAACATCCATTGCTTGGATATAACCTTTTAAGTGATGCTAAGATAGACAGAAGAATCAAGCTGGCGGCATTACAACATCATGAAAGAAACGATGGAAGTGGTTATCCTTACGGGCTTACAAAGGATTTTATCAGCTATTATTCTAAGATAGTTGCTATTACTGATGTATATGATGCCATGACTGCTGACAGGTGTTATCGGGCGGGAATTTGTCCATTTGAAGTAATAGCCCAATTTCAGCGGAAGGATCCATCCAAATATGACCAGAATGTATTGCAGGTATTCTTGAAGAATATAGCAGAGTCGTATATTGGAACAGGGGTGCTATTATCTGATAATAGTAGAGGTATTATTACTATGATAAATGAAAAAGCTTTGGCAAGTCCGCTAGTTAAGCTTGATGATGGTACCTTTGTCGACCTTAAGGAACGTAATGATTTATTTATTCGAGCATGTATTTAAATATTCTGGGAATAGTGTGTGATTGTAATACTCCATGCTATTTCCAGTTTTTTATTTTGTACCTAAATAAAAACTGTGAAAAACCTGTAAAACCTAATCAGACACCCCTAAATTGTGGTATAGTATAGATTGTGAAATAATGAACAAATGGGCTCTAATTTCCCCTTGGGGAATTAATTTATATATAATAAGGGAGCTAAAGTAAAAAGGAGGAAATAACAATGGAAATGTTAGTAACAGCTTTAATCTGTTTACCATTTCTCTGGGCGATTTTGCCTGCAGTTATTCACAATTCTAAGTGCAGAGCATTTTTCGTCTACCTAGGCTGTGGAATCGTTATTGCGCTTTCGGTATTTACAGCTATTCAGTGGTTCTTGGCTGGTGGCCTGACCATGGACTTTGATTTGCCATACAGAGAGGTCTTCGATGAAGTAATCTTAGTTGGCGATATCTTCTTGATGTGTCTTATCACATATCTTTCATTTAAGTACAAGAAGGGGGTTATTTCACTGCTTGCAATAGTACAGACAGTACTTGTTGCGGCACTAGAGCTTTTTGGACCAGAGGTTTCAGAAACTTCAGCCCTTCGTTTTGACTGGCTTACACTTGTTATGATTCTTATCATCGGTGTAGTAGGTTCATTGATTGGTATCTATGCTGTAGGTTACATGCATGGCTATCACATTCATCATCACAAAGAGCTTACAGACAGACGTAGCTTTTTCCTTGCTATGATTTTTGTATTCTTTGGAGCGATGTTCGGCCTTGTATTTTCACAGAGCCTTATTTGGATGTATTTCTTCTGGGAAATCACATCAGTTACATCATTCTTGCTTATTGGATACACTCGTACAGACGAGGCAATCAACAATTCGTTCAAGGCTTTATGGATGAACTTACTTGGTGGTTGCGGTATTGCAGCAGCAATTGCAATTGGTATTCTAGCTCTTGGTACAGTTAATCTTTACGATCTTATTGATTACGCTATTGGTGATCCAACAGGACTTGTGTTACTTCCAATCGCTTGCCTTGCATTTGCAGCACTTACAAAGTCAGCTCAGTTCCCATTCTCAGGATGGTTACTTGGCGCCATGGTAGCACCTACACCTTCATCAGCACTTCTTCACAGTGCAACAATGGTTAAGGCCGGTGTATATCTTCTTATTCGTATTTCAATGGCAATGGCTGATAACTATGTAGGTAACATGGTAGCCCTTATTGGTGGCTTCACATTCCTTGCAGCATCTTGCCTTGCTATTTCAGTTTCAGATGGAAAGAAGGTACTTGCTTACTCTACAATCTCTAACCTTGGTCTTATCGTTGCATGTACAGGCTGTGGTTATGAGGAAACAATCTGGGCAGCAGTATTCCTTGTAATTTTCCACGCAGTATCTAAGTCAATGCTCTTCCAGTGCGTTGGTGCTATCGAGAACACAACAGGTAGCCGTGACGTTGAGGATATGCAGGGATTGATTTCACTTTTCCCTAAGCTTGCAGTTGTACTTATGATTGGTATCGCAGGAATGTTCCTTGCACCATTTGGTATGCTTATTTCTAAGTGGGCAGCACTTAAGGCATTCATCGATACAAGCTCAGTTTACGTATCAACACTTATGGTACTTTTCATTTGCTTCGGTTCAGCTACAACAATGTTCTACTGGACAAAGTGGATGTCAAAGATTCTTGGCGCTTCTGGTAAGGAGAAGTCAAGAGACCTTACAAAGAAGAACGAGTACATCTCAATGTTCTTCCACGCATTTATGATGATTGCACTTATTCTTGGATTCCCATGGCTTTCAGCTAATGTGCTTAAGCCAATGACAAATGAGATGTTCGGCACAGATGTACAGGTTATCTCATACCAGAATATTATTATCATGATCGTATTACTTGTTGGCGTTTTTGTTATTCCAGCTATTAACTATGTATTAACAAAGAACACAAAGGCTAAGCAGGTAATCACATACATGGGTGGTGCTAACTGTGGTGATAACTTCAACTTCGTTTCATCAACAGGTGACCCTAAGGAGATGCACATCTCTAACTTCTACATGGAAGATATCATGGGTGAGAAGAAGTTATTCACACCAGCAATTATGATTTCAACATTTATCATCATTGTATACATGATTATCGTGATAGGAGGTGCATTCTAATGACAGAACGTATTATTATTGCAGTACTTTATGTAATCCTTGCACCTTTCGTAATCGGTTTGCTAGATGGCTTTGATAGAAAGATTTCTGCTCGTATGCAGGGAAGAAAAGGACCATCTGTATTGCAGCCATTCTTCGATTTAAAGAAGCTTTTTGAAAAGGAATTTTTAACAGCTAATAAGGCGCAGCTATTTATGATTCGTTCATACTTAGTATTTATCGTTTTATCAGGTATCCTTTTCTTCGGTGGATTTGATATTTTGCTTGTTGTATTTTCACTTTCTACAGCAGCAATGTTCTTAATCCTTGCTTCAACATCAACTCACTCACCATACTCTGCACAGGGTACTCACAGAGAGCTTGTTCAGATTATGTCATGTGAGCCAATGGAATTACTTGTTGCAGTTGGTTTTTATCTTGCAACAAAGACATTCAATGTTAACGAAATCATTGCAGGCTCTGCAGTTTCAAACATTGTTTACTTACCAGGATTTTTCGTAGGATTTGTATTTATTCTTACAATCAAGTTCAGAAAGTCACCATTTGATATTGCTACTAGTCATCATGCACACCAGGAAGTTATCAAGGGTGTTACTTCAGAGATGGTTGGTAAGGAATACGGAATGGTTACACTTGCTGAGTGGTATGAGAACGCTATCCTACTTGGTATAGTTGGATTATTCTTCCTTAACTCTAATCCTGTTTCTATTGTAGGCGCTATCATCGCAATCCTTGTTGTATGGTTCCTTGAGATTCTCATCGACAACACATCAGCGAGAGTTAAATGGCAGCTTATGCTTAAGCTTGCTTGGGGCGTTACAATCATAGCAGCAGGTATGAATCTCTTCTTATTAGAGATTATTATGGGTTAATGTTTGATTAATAGGAGGAATAGAAATGAGTACAATACATAAATCACCATGGCTACTCCACTATGATGGAAGTAGCTGTAATGGATGTGATATAGAAGTTTTAGCATGTACTACTCCAGTTTATGATGTGGAGCGTTTCGGTGTTATCAACACAGGTAACCCAATGCATGCTGATATTTTCCTGATTACTGGTGGTATCAATTCTCAGAACGAAGCTGTTGTTAAGCAGATTTACGAGCAAATGCCACAGCCAAAGGTAGTTATCGCTGTTGGTACATGCGCATGTACAGGCGGAATTTTCAAGGAATGCTACAACAT
>SVER01000052.1 GCA_015057315.1 Pseudobutyrivibrio ruminis
GATATTGTGCTATACTCAGGTAACCAGATTGTAGTGTTCTATGGCTCAAACAGCTGGTCATATACAAGGCTTGGCCATATATCTGATAAGGATGAGGCAGAAATGACAGAACTCCTTTCAAATGGAGATGTAACTATAACTCTCAGTATAGACTAATTACAAAAACGGGCTCAAGCTAAGCTTGCCCGTTTATTTGTAGTTTGCGCGCCATGGGCGCGCTCTAATGGGTGAACAAAGAAAGACTAACCCGCTTTGGATTAGTCTCAATGTTAGAAAATTTATTTAATTTTCCCTCATACTCGATTTTACACATTTTCAACATAGAGATTTTATACACTATGAATAAATAACTGTAGAAGAGAGGTGGCGCAGGTGAAGACATTTTTCAAGAAAATACATACAGTAGAAAAAAGAAACTTTTACCATTCAACCCATGGACTGAAGTGTAGTTGAAAGGAGAAAAATCAATGGATAAAAAAATTAGAAATCATTCAATTTGCGAGAAAAAGCCATTATTAGCCATTGTGCTGGCAATGATTATTCCAACGTTGGCTGTAGGTCTAGGTTCATTAATAGGTGGGCAGATTTCAGAGGAAGCAGGAAATATTGGAATGTGCATCGTGGCAATCATAATGATGTTTGTTTTTAAAGCTTGGTTTACTCCATATTTTAAAGGCTTTTTTAAGCCTGAAAATTCTGCAAAAAATATTTTTATATTAATGCTACCTTTTATACTTTTTATCGTATATACGTTATGTGAACCATTGATTTTGAAGAGAGAATTTTATTTCGCGCCTTCTTTTAAAGCAATTACAATGGGGCTTGCAGCTGGATTTGGGGAAGAGTTAATGTTCAGATTATTCACTCTGGCAATTGTTATGAAATATGTAAAAAAAGAAAAACGAATTCTTTCAGTGATTTTATTAGCTGTATTCTTCGGCTTGGCACACATGGGAAATCTTAAAGAGGGAGCGGATTTGGCCATGACCGTGGTGCAGATATTCCACTCAACATTTATGGGATTATTATTTAGTGCATTGTACTTAAAAACAGGTAGTGCAATATTCCCAATATTTGCCCATGGTTTTTACGATTATATTTGTTTTGTAACAGACCCATCGGTTTCTTCGGATGGCATAATTACACAGCAGTACTCGACAGCAGCGATAGTGCTTTCAGTAGTATCAGCTGTGATGGTTGGAACAGTGACATTTTGCATGTTTATTAATAATGATCTTTCCACCGCCAATAAGATATGGGCTAAGAAATGGAATGTGGAGAAAGTGGAAGAGTAAGTGAACGGGGAATTTTTATGGATTCTACATTATATAATCCCAAAAACCAAGGAATACAGATTCGGCTTAGGCGCTATCGAGATAGCCTGGCAATAAGCGGTGGAATGGTAATTGTCATGTCTATATGGGATATCATCAAACTTTTTATTGGATTTTTCCTAGGGGAAGACACAATAGAGGAGCTTGTTGAAGCAGTCATAAATGATAGCGGTAGCCCGGTTATCGGCGATGAATATGAGAGTGTAGTGAGAATTGTGCTGTGGGTAACAATATTGCTAATACTTTTATTATTCAGTGCTGTTATTTTTTTGTACCATCTTTACATTGGTTTAAATGCTTATAGAGTGGGCAGGCAGACGGCAAAAAAACGCAAACGGCTTTATATTTTGCTTACCTTTCTGAGCACAATATTTGCAGGATTATTAATAATGTCGAATCTTTTAATCCTCATTAATGCAACGGATGCTAGTGGCAATGTTGATTTTGCCTTTTTAATAATGGAGGTTACCGCTTTTATTAACTACATTTTCATTTTGTATTCAGTATATAAAATCAGAATACTTGAAAAAGCAGAGGGGGGAATGGCATGACGATATGGCAGAAAGTAAAAAACGTGCTGTTGGCTGTTTCCATGATTGCAATAGGCGTAGCCATGATATTATACGGGGAAAAAGCGTACTTTGTTATAATCGCTCTGTTTTCTATTGCATTAGAGATTATGGGACTTAGGAAGCTTATTTTCTATTTTAGTATGGCTCGTCACATGGTAGGGGGACGGAATATCCTGTTTCGTGGAATCCTGTTCTTTGATTTTGGAATATTTACTGGTTCTCTTGTGTGGGTACCAAAGGGATATATTCTGGTTTATTTGGCAGGAACACTTGCATTTTCAGGTGTAGTAAATATTATTGGTGCAAGTGAAGCAAAACGAATTGAAAGCTCATGGAAGTTTAAGATCTTTCAGGGAATTGTTAAGATTTTATTCGCTATTATCTGCTTGATTTTCATGCGTAGTGAAGTGAGAGTAGTAGACATTTGTGCAATAGGCTTTATTTTATCGGCGGTCATGAGTATAGCTAATACATTCCGACGTCAGCAGGTTATTACCATTGATTAAACAGGAGAAAAAGATGCAGGAAGATTTTCATTATTATGCAACCTACTGTGCTGCATTATTGGCAGGATATGAACATAGTGATTGTCTTGAGATTTGTTATGCCGCCCAGCTAGTGGACCACTGTTCTGTGACTTGGCTGAAAAAATCTGGTGGCCCTTCCAGTGCGGCTACCACTCAGCTGCAGGCAGAACTTTTGCAAGCTAGGACTGACCCAATCGGTATTTGCGATATAACTAGAATCTGGGCGGCTTTTCATTTTTTGCCTAGGGATTTGTATGCAGCTGTGGATAAGGGGTGGAAGAGCTACAGAGATAAATATCGCCTAATATGTGGGCCGAATGGAGAACTGCTAGTAGATACAGTGAAGCTTGCAAAGGGCCAGGGAACAGAAGCAGCAGGTATCGCTATGCATGTGCTTGCAGATACTTGGGCACACACATATTTTGCGGGGACACCTTCCCTTGTAATTAACAATACAAATTGGTATTTTTATGAATTGTTTCCTGTTGATGGCGCAGAACCTGAGCGAAAACAGATTGTCTTTTCTCATAATCCATCTGCATCGGAGGATGTGGATAAGCCGGTATATGTTGGCAGTGTTTATCAGTCAAATGAGCATTCTATCATGAACCTTGGACATGGCCGTGCAGGGCATCTTCCAGATTACAGTTACATCAGATATGTTTATCTGCCTGCATGGGGCGGTTACAAGGAGATTATCAAGGACAATCCTCATGATTATGAGCATGCCTTTGCTCAGATGGTCTATGCCCTCAGTTACCTTAAGGGAGATATAGATGTGTTTGAAAAAGAGACTTATGCTTTTGATAAAATCCAGCCACATCGAGAAAAAATTCGTGGTATATTTGCAAGAAGGCAGGTTGATGCATCTGCTGACTGGAAGGCTTTTGGGGAAAGCTTATCAGGGGAAGTGATTCCGGATTTTGATATGGATAAGTATATTCATGAGTATGTGCAAAGTCAGGATAAATCAGATACATATCTGGGACGATTTTTTAACGGGGCGCTTTCGCAAAAAAAGATGGTGACAAAAAAAATAATGGAATCGGGAAATAGATTGGCGGGGATTTGAGAAAGGAAAATAATTTAAATATGTCAGACAGTGAACTTATGGCGAAAAAAGTGTGAAACAACTTAGAGCAGAAAAAAGTTATTGTATAATTATTATGATAGTGCGACAGTATCCAGTGGATATTGGTAGATTTGTGTTAACGAGGAGGTATCGGGATGATTACTTTTATTCAACAAGCGATTGCAGGATTAGTAACTACTGGAGTTTTGGGGTTTCTCTATATGAGAATGATAAAAAGAGAAAAGCCTGAGCAAATTAGTGTCCCACAAGCCCTTCTGCCAATTATTCTTGGCATTTTGTCTGAAATAATTTCTTCAAGAGCAGTTATGTATTTGATGATTGGATTGGGAACTGAAAAGGGTGCCCAATATAGTGAATTGCCAACAGTTGCAAGACAATTTATGTCACCATTTTTATTTGCAGCTTTTCCAGAAGAGCTTATTAAGTTAATAATGATAATCATCACGCTGTTGGTATTTAGAAAAAAAGTAAACAATGTCTACGAATATATATTGATTGGCGCAGCAGTCGGTATAGGATTTTCTATAGCAGAAGACTTTAGTTACGGCTCTGAATTGATAGGCGTTTTTGTGAGACTTCCAATGCTTCCAGGTCACATGGCAATGGATATGCTTATGGGTGAATTTCTAGGTATAGCCATGTACAATAAGAAAAATAATGCTGGACCTGTAGCAATTTTTAACATAGCTGCATTTGTTGTTCCACTCATTATTCATACTTTATATGATGCTGGATCAACCAGTAATCACATGGTATTTGAGGGAATGGCAAATCAAGATAACGTGATGCTTACTATAGGTAGCGTGTATGCACTTATAGTAATAGTCGGATTTATTGTTTATTCAATTCGCATAATAATTAGATTTAAAAAGATTGGTGAAAAGTTTAATAATATGATTATTAACGAGATGGAATAATTGGATGATGAATATAGGAGAAGGAATATGTTAAAGAGATATATTAATTTTCTGAAAAAGTCACCTATAATTACTGCGACTATCTGTATTATTTATGTGATTATTTGTTTTAAATCCATTAAAACCGACACGAATTTCCAGTTTTTCATTGTAAGAACAATGCTTTGTGGTGCGGTATGTTTTTTCTTATATCAGATATCCGGAGATAAAGCCTTGACTAATTGCGATAATTCCACTGGCTATGTGCTTAAGTATTGCCTGGGCTTCCTTATTTTGTCTGCATTATTTGGAAGTATTTTAATTATTGCACATATAGAGGAAAAGACACCATTTGTAGCCAACCCTTTAAAGGAAATAATCATTGTATTTCTCATGTATATGTCAGTTGGTTTATTTGAGGAACTGGCTTTTAGAGCAGTTATAAATGATGCAATTATTTACAAGTTCCGAAATTGGAAATATGTTTTCGTGCTCAGCGCAATTGTGTCGTCCATTGTCTTTGGCGCTGTGCATATTATTGGGTTTGATATGTCGTCACCAACAGCCTGGGGACAGGCTATCGGTAAAACAGCTGAGGCAGGTCTGTTTGGCTTCGGACTTCTCATACTTTATTGGAAAACCAGAAATATTTGGGCTTGCGCTATCGCTCACGGTCTAAATGATTTCTTTGTTGATTTTCAATCTGGATTATTTGTAAATGAGGAAACATCCCACGGTTATATTTATGAGGGCGATACTGCTATAAAATCAATAATCATGTATTGCATACTATCAGTAATAAATATAATTTATCTTTCTATCATTTGGAAGAAAGTTGGCAAGACAATCGATTTTAAAAAGATTAGAGAGGAATGGTAAATTAGCTAATAAGTAAAAATCTTACTTGTAATTGATGTACAGCAAAGATAATGTGAAATTGTGGTCATTTAATATAGCATTTCATGACTATTAAATGACAGATAATGCCGTCTTAATTGTAAGACGGTTTTTTTATTTTTAAGATAGCAATAGTTTTATAAGGAGGATGAACTGATGGGAAGTAAAAGGAAGTCAGGAAAAGTATTTTCAGTCCTTGGAATAATATTTCTAATCCTTGCAGTGGTAATCACAGGAGCAGGTAATTATTTCGGAGGAATTTTGGATACTTATATTGGTCTTGGAGAGGCTGTGATGGTTCAAAAGCCGGGAAGTGAAAACTGGGATACAGAATATTACACTACAGATTTTGCTACAGCCGAAGAGATTGATAAGTATGCAAAAGATGTAACAAAGAGAATTGCAGAAGAGGGCATTACTCTTATGAAAAATAATGGAACATTACCTCTTTCGAAGGGGCAGTCGGTTTCATTGTTTGGGCGTAGAAGCGTGGATGTTGTCTGGGGCGGTAATGGCTCTGGAGCAGGCGATCCTGCTCAGTGCACATCTATCCAGAAGGCACTCCAGGACGAAGGCTTTAATGTAAATGATACTTTAACAAAGCTCTATTCTGAGAATCTTGATAAGGTTGAGTCCATGTCATACACAATGGACAAGCCAAGTGCGATGACATACTACATTGGCGAATTCCCAGTGAGCTATTACAACAATAGTGTTACAGCATCATATGCAAAATATCATGATGCAGCCATTGTTGTATTAGGACGTCAGGGAGGTGAAGGTATGGACCTTTGCTCTGACTTAAAGGGAAGCATTTCAAGTGGCGAAACAGCCATGTCTAATGATGTAGCAGAAACAAAAAATTACGAAGATGGACAGCACGAGCTTGAGCTTTGTAAGGAAGAAAAGGATCTTTTAAAGCATGTTGAAGAGAACTTTGACAATGTAGTGGTTGTTATAAACAGCGCCAATGTTATGGAGCTTGGAGAATTGCAGGATGATGAAAATGTAGATGCTGTTCTTTGGATGGCTTATCCAGGTTCAAGGGGTACTGTTGCCCTTGCAGAGATTTTAGATGGCAAAATAAATCCATCTGGTCATACAGTGGATACATGGCCAAGAGATCTTGCGGCAGATCCAACTTATGCAAATGTAACAACAGAGAAATACTCTAACACAGATGGATACATGATTGAGTATGAAGAGGGCATCTATGTTGGATACAGATGGTATGAAACAGCTGCAGCTGAGGGTGTAATCGACTATGACAATGCTGTTGTTTATCCATTTGGATATGGACTTAGCTATACATCATTTGAACAGGCAATTACAGATGTTAAGGAAAATGGAAACAATATCGACGTAACAGTGTCAGTAACAAACACTGGTGATGTTGCAGGTAAAGATGTAGTTCAGATTTATTACAGCGCACCATTTAACGGAGATATTGAAAAAGCTGAGGTTGTACTGGCAGCCTATGATAAAACAGATGATATCAACCCAGGAGAGACAAAAGAGTACACTCTTTCCTTTGGAAAAGATACAATGGCAAGCTTTGATTACAAGAATGCAGGCTGTTATGTGCTTGACGATGGAAGCTATATCATTTCAGTACGTAAGAATAGCCATGAGTTATATGGTGAAAATTGCGAATACGAATATGTAGTGGATTCCAAAGTGGTATACGATTCATCTAATCCAAGACCTACAGAGGTGGAGGCTCAAACAGGTGAATACGTAAACTATTCGGATGAATGGAAAGCAAATCATCAAACTGTTGCAGCTACAACAAAATTTGATGAACAGAACGCTCATTTCGAAGAAGGAAAGTCAACAATTCTTTCAAGAACAGATTTTGCTTCAACAATGCCAACAGCCCCTACAGCAGATGACCTGAAGGCAGCTGACAGTGTAGTAGCTAATTTTAAAGAGTACAAGCCTGATTATTATGATAATGCTGATGAAAAGCCAGCAACAGGTGAAAACAACAAAATAAATGCAGTAACCCTAAGAGGTGCTACATATGATGATCCTAGATGGGATGCTCTGCTTGATGAATTAACAGAAAAAGAAATGGCAGAGCTAATCTATTCAGGAAACCAGGGAACAATACCTGTTAAATCTATTGGACTTCCAATGTCCAATGCTACAGATGGCCCTGCTGGATTAAAGCAGTATGGTGGCCTTGGATTTGGCGCATCTGGAAACTTTAACTGTTGTGGAACATTAGTAGCAGCCACATGGAATACAGATCTTGCCACTGAATATGGTATTGCAGTTGGCAATGAAGCGGTTATAGCAGGCGTTGATGGTTGGTATGCTCCAGGCTGTGACTTGCATAGAACAGCATTCGGTGGTAGAAACTTCGAATATTATTCAGAAGATCCAGTTATTACAGGTAAAACTTGCGCGGCAACAATTAAAGGTACTAGCTCAAAGGGTCTTACTACAATGTTTAAGCACTTTGCATTAAATGATGTGGAAGCCCATAGAATTGATAACGGTCCATGTGTATGGGCTAATGAGCAGGCAATGAGAGAGTTGTATCTCAAGGCATTTGAGATTGCCATCAAAGAGCCAGTGGCTGAATTAAAGTATTTGGATGAAGATGGAAACACTCAAACAAAGACAATGAGAAGTTCTCTTGGCGTAATGAGCTCATTCAACAGAATCGGATCTGTTTGGTCTGGTGGCTGCGGCAGCCTTTTAAATGGTGTCCTTAGAGATGAGTGGGGATTCCTTGGAACTGTTGTAACTGATTACAACGGATATGGATATATGAACGTTGAATGGGGAATCACAAATGGAAATGATTTGATGCTTGCTAATGCATCTACACTTCCTAGCAAGATTGCAGATACAAGCAATGCTTCATCCCTGAAATACATGCGACAGGCAGCTAAAAATATTATTTACACCCATGTAAATTCTAATACAGTAAATGGTCTTTCTGATGGAACAACACTTGAATACAAGATGGCACCATGGAGAATGGCTATGTATGGTGTAGTCGCTTTATTTGCAATATTAGGAATAGTCTTTTTGTTCATCGGACATAAAAAGAAAAGTAAAAATGTGATTAAAGTGGAAGTTGAAAACTAAAGTGGTAGAAACGCTAAATGCGTCTACATAAATATAATGAAAAGGATATTGGAGGAAAGAAAAATGAAAAAGTTAATTGCAACAGGACTTGCAGTAGTATGTGCTATGTCAATGGTAGCTTGTGGAAAGTCAGGAGCTGCTGAGGTATACACAGCAGAGGTTGATTCAGTTGAGGCAGGTTACGAAGGTGACTGCGTAAATACTGATCAGGACATTTTAGTACTTAACGCAGACGGAACATACACTCTTACACACGGTTTCTATGTTAACCAGATTAGTGGTGTTGTAGTGGCAAACATTAAAAATGTGTATAATGGTAAATATACAGCAGGTGAAGCTAATGCAGATGGCCAGAAGGAAATCACACTTGAGGCTCCTACATCAGGATATTTGAACATGAATGGTTCAGTTACATTATCTAGCGATGACCCATCAGTGCTTGAGGACTTTGATGCAACATCATTCACAGTAAATGTTAATACAGGTGCTATTGAGCAGTAATTACATTACTAATCTTAGCTGGCCAGCTTTTTAGTTGGTCAGCTTATGCACTTTGGGGGATTAGATGAATATTCATTTGACGATTATAATGCTGCTAAACACTATAGAATTAGCAGTGCCATGTACAATTTTAGCTAGAAATTTGGAGCGGAGAAACTATTTTGTTCTTCGCTTATTTTGCTGTTTTGCATTAGTATTTGTATACATTTTTTTATTTCCATTAGAGGGGCTAAATTACTTGCTTATACATATTCCAATCATACTTGTTGCTTTCCTCTATTTAAAATTATGTTATAAAACAACTATGACACAAACTGTGTTCTTAGGAACAATTGGATATACCTTAAAGCATATATCAAGCTTAATAAACTCTATAATCACGGTGTTTTTTCCAAGAGTATTTGGACATTTCAGTGAGACTAAAGGGGAGTATTTCATTTTAGGCTATGCGCTGATTATAGGAATTGATATTATCGTATTTTCGATAGCCTACTATATTACAGCCAAGAAAGCTATCAGAGCAGAGTTGCAAAAGAACGCCACTATCCCAATGAGTATTTTAGGGGCGATAGTGCTGATAATGAATCAGTTCTGGTCACTTGGTATTGTGATAGCAGGGGCGGATTATACAGTTTCATATAGCTCCTTAATTGAGTATATCTGGAATCTAATGTTTTGCTTTTTGGTTCTTGCTATTCAGTTTAACATTGTGCAAATAAGTGAGAAGGATAAAGAACTAGAAATAACCCAAAGACTTATTGCAGATAAAGAGCAGCAATATAAAATGTCTAAATCCAATATGGAAGCAATACAAAAAAAGTGTCATGACCTAAAATACGAAATTGCTGCAATCGCAATGGGCATTGAACCAACGAAGCATGCTGAAGATGCTATGGCTATGCTTAGAACATTTAGTAGCGATATTAAAACAGGAAATTCTACTCTTGATATTATTTTCAATGAAAAGAATTATTACTGTAAAGATCATGATATCGTATTTACTCCAATGATTGATGGGGTTGCCCTTTCCTTTATTAAGACAACGGATTTATATGTCCTTTTCAGTGGGTTAATTGATAGTGCTATATCATCAGTCAGACAGTTAGCAAATCATACAAAAAGATATATCTATATTTATGTATACTCCGAAAAGGGGTTTTTGCTTATTCAAATAGAACATCCTTTGGACTTAGATAAAGATTATATTTTAAAAGAGCGAAACGGACAGATAATTGTTAAACGACCAGAACTTGCAGGACTTGAATATGTTATTGAAAAATACGATGGTAGTATAAATACAAAGCTTGAAGAAGATATTTTTATGCTAAATATCATATTCCCTATAAGTGAGAGTCTAGAACAGGAGAAGAAATGAGGAACATAGCAATTGTGGATGATGACGCAAATATACGTCAGCAGTTACAATCCTATTTAAAAAAGTATACAGAAAACTTTGGAGAAGATTTTGTAGTTAGCGAGTTTTCTATTCCAGAGGCTTTTCTTACTAACTATAAATCAAACTATGATGTGGTTTTTATGGATATTGATATGCCTGGAATGAACGGACTTCAGGCTGCAAAAAGACTTCGAAAACTAGATGAAAAAGTAGTGCTTATATTTGTAACCAATTTAGCTCAGTATGCTATCAAAGGGTACGAAGTAGCCGCTACAGATTTCGTTGTAAAACCTTTAGAGTATACTAAGTTTGAAACAAAGATAGCTCGTGCTATTAAGCTTACAGATGACAGAGCTAAAAGCCCATCATTACTTCTTAGGGTAGAAGATAAGATGGTTTCTATAAAGATGGAGGATATTCGTTATGTGGAAGTACAAGGACATAATGTTTATTACCACACCAGCAAGGATACATATAGAATAAGAGGAACCCTAAAGGAATCCGCTGCCGAACTTGACAGTAACGAATTCTTTATGTGTGCTAAATGCTATCTTGTTAACCTTGCATATGTTGAATCTGTAAAAGGAAATGTAGTGACTGTTGCAGGACAGGATATTACTGTAAGCCGACCAAAGAAAAAGGTATTTATGGAAGCTCTAGCAGCGTATCATAACAAAAGATAAGCAACTTATGGCAACTTCATAACAATTGGTGACACTTATATTGAGATGACCCTCCTTGAAAATTAGTATGTAACTAGTTTTAAAGGAGGGTTTTAATTATGAAAAAGACAAAAGTATTTTTATCGCTTGGTTTAATTGTATGTGGCCTATTAACTGGCTGTGGAAAACAGACTGAAACTGCTAGTGTCACAAATGCTCAGGCCCAGGCAAAAGATACTGCTGTGGAGTATCAGTGGGATTTTGTAAAGAAGACAACAGGTATTGATGATTTAAAACAGGAATGCGATGAAAAGGGTGAACTGACAAAGCTTGAGTACGAGACACCTAATTATCCTGTAAATCCAGAAGAAACTGTAACTAAAGAAATGTGGGTATATACACCATATGGCTATGACCCTGCCAAGGAATATAACATTTTATATTTGATGCATGGAGGCGGTGAATCAGAAATCTATTGGCTTGCAGGAGAACGCTGGGGTCCAACTACAAGAAATGTACTTGATAACATGATTAAAAACAAAGTCTGCGATCCATTCATTGTAGTAACACCAACATTTAATCCCGCTACAGAAATGGATATAGATAATGCTGAAGGAGCAGAGGATTTAACATATGTGTTTGCTGATGAATTAAGAAATCAGGTTGTCCCTACTGTTGAGTCTCAGTTTTCTACTTATGCAGATGGTGATGTGTCAGAGGAAAATCTTATAGCAACTCGCGACCACAGAGCATTTGCTGGATTTTCAATGGGCTCAATGACTAGCATTCATTGCTCATTAATGAAGAATGTAGATATGTTCAGCTGGGTAGGCTCATATTCAGGGGCGAAAACAGAAGTAGATGATTTCAAAAACGCTTTAGAATCTGATGAGTATAAGGACTATGCGGTGAAGTTTTGGTACAACGGAAATGGCAAAGGAGATATAGCCCATGACGAGCACGATGAGTTCTGCCATGGAGTGGTTGAGGCTATGCCAGAAAGATTTGTAGATGGTGAAAATTTTGCATGGGTTGATATCAAGGACGGCTCTCATTCATATCAAAGCTGGGTGGTTGATTTATACAACTGCATGCTAGTATTTTTTAAGGAGTAATTTGAAATGAAAAGATTTAGTAAGTTAGTTTGTTTATTAGCAGCGGCAAGCATGTTTGTAGGCTGCGGCCAAAAACAAGAGCAACAACAGGCAGAGGTACAGCAGACGGCGGCCCAGGAATATCAGTGGGATTTTGCAAAAAAGAATGGCGACATTGATGCATTGAAAGAAGAATGTGATGAAAAAGGTGAAGTAATAACAATTGAGTATGAAACACCTGCATATGCCATTAATGACTTAAAAGGTGTTGATGAGACTCTTACAAAGACAATGACAGTATATCTGCCATATGGTTATGACGAAAATGGTCAGTACAATGTTTTATATTTATTGCATGGAACCAGGGGTGAAACTGATCCAGCAATGGAAACTATATGGTTAGAGGGATGGTCTGCTACACGTAATATCCTTGACAACATGATTAAAGAAGGAATGTGTGAACCAACAATCGTTGTATGTCCTACATACTATTCGGAAATGGAAGGGTATGAAATGACAGAGGATGATGCAAAAGCCTTATCAGAAAAGCTAAATGATGAAATGATATACGCTGACAAAGCTGAAGATGGCGGGGAAGTAGACAATGCACAAAACATTTGGCCTGTATATTTTGGTCAGGAGTTAAGAAACAATATTATTCCAACTGCTGAATCTCAACTTGCAACATACGCAGGGCACGATGTGTCAGAAGAAAACTTAATAGCTACAAGAGACCACAGAGCATTTGCAGGCCTTAGCCGTGGCTCTATGACAGTTGCTCGTTCTGGTATGACAGATAATGCAGATTTATTTGCTTACTTTGGAATGTATTCCGGGGCATGGCAAAAGCCAGAAGCTTTTGAAAAAGCAATGACAGAGGACTTCGCTGATTATGAAATAAAGTTTTGGTATAACGGAAACGGAGCAGGAGATTTTGCTCTTGAAAATCATAAAGATTTTTGTGAAAAAGTACTATCAGACATTCCTGATAAATTTACAGATGGGCAGAATTATGCATTTGTAAAGCTAAGAGACGGTGCCCATATGTTTGCCAGCTGGCAGGCAGATTTATATAATTCGCTCTTAGTATTCTTCAAATAATTCTTCTTTACCTCATCCAGTAGCAAGGTCCATGTGGCCTTGCTACTTTTTTTTATCTCTACACAACAATCATTCATCTGTTTTTTCGGCAACCATGTCTGATAGAGCGTATTGTAACAGAGATTCGGGGCTGGAAGAAGGATTAATCCATTCAGGTATCTTTTCCTTAGGAAGTATGAGAGGCATTCTATCATGTATCCTAGAGAGCTCAGGACTTGGCTCTTTTGTGAGGATTACAAATACTGGGTAGCCATCTTCAATTCGATATAGTCCACAAAGCCAGGTGATGGTGCTGCCTGCAGGCTGAATGGCATATTTGTCACCAGTCTTTACTTTCCCGTCAGAACTTTTCAAATGCTCCCACTCGTAGTAATAAGCAGCTGGAACAATGCATCTATGATTTTGCCAAGCTTCTTTAAATGTGGGTTTCACGCTTGCTGTTTCAAGTCTCGCATTAAATAAGGATCTTTTATTATCCCTAGCAGTGAATCCCCATTGCATTGGGAATACACTTTTTTCTCCTTTGGAATTAGGAGCTATAACCGGAACGATATCTGTAGGGCGGACTTCGCCATCAGTGATAAGTGGTCTGGCATGGGTGTCTACAAATTTAGTGGTTAGTGGAGAGTGTTTTGCAATCTCCATTATTTCCTTTAATTCAGGTTGAGTTATATCAAGCGCATATCTGGTACACATATTGAATCTCCTATGTAGCATTTAGGAAGGGAAAATTGATTGCTACCATCCATTAGCTTGCACCTACCAATTCTTCTGGTTTCATGTTTCTGTCATCGATGTAGATGTCGCAGGTAATCTTTCTACTATTGTTGCCATAAAGCTCAATAATTTCTGGAAGATTATCATTAATTGCATCAAAAATAAGCCCATGTTCCAAACACCATCTAGTGGCATCTTCTAGAGGCTTTCCAGCTCTGCAAGTCCAAAGGATAAGCTTATTACCAAGAGACTGTTGCTGTTTGAGATATTGGATTAGTGGAAGATTAGGTTCACCAAGTTCAGGCCAGTTGCTGAAGCATAAGGTATTATCAAAGTCCACAGCTATTATTGCATTTTCTAGTTTCATAGGCCGTCCCTCCTTTAAATCGAACATGAATTCCGAAAATATGTTTGTCTTGTAAGAAGATAATACACCCGAACAAGCATTCTTGTAAATCGAACAAATTATTAAATATGATAGTAATTTTAAACTTATTTTATGCTAAGGCTCAATTCAGTTGATGCCACAGGACTTTCTAAGGTAGCATAGGATGAAGAATTTCATCAGATATTCTTCATCCTTAAATGGCAGTACTTTATGAAATAAAAATGCTGTCCTGTGGAACAGAATTACTGAGCAGAATACATTAGTCTGCTCAGTAACCTTTCCTTTAAAATAGATAAAGCAATTAGACGGGCTTCGGCTGGTCTTTTTGTGTTATGAAAAAGTTTTACTGACATTTTAAAAAATTAGCCCGTATAATGAATTATGATTCAAATGAAGGAGGAAACCATTTATGAAATTTGCTATGTTATGTTG
>SVER01000053.1 GCA_015057315.1 Pseudobutyrivibrio ruminis
TTCTGACCATTTCCAAACATCTGAGCCTTTTCCTGGTCAGTACGTCGTCTGAAGTTTTCAAACTCTGCCATCTGACGAGTAACTCTATCTGTAAGCTGTTCGATTTGCTCATCACGCTTATCTTTTTTCTTTTCTTTCTTTTTGAAAGGCTTTTTGCCTTCCTTCTCTTCCTTCTCTTCCTTAGAAGACTCTTCTGAAGATTGATTAGGTGTTTCAGCTGAAGCTTCTTCTGAAGGCTTAGCATTTTCTTCTGCCATAGCCTCAGCATTTTCAACTGCTTCTTTTACTGCTTCCTCAGTAGAGAACTCTTCCATCTTTTCTTTATTCTCTGCCACGAATTTCATCTCCTTAATTTCTATTATCATTTATTTCTGTCAGCCTCTTGTTTCAGTAATTTATCCAGCTGACCTTTCAAGCTTTTTATATTATCAACAACATTTTCGTAATCCATTCGCTTTGGACCTACGATACCGATGGTACCTTTGACTCCATCACCAAGCTCGTATGTTGCTGTAACTATTGAGCAATCCTTCATGGTAGATATTGGAGATTCATCACCGATATAAACCTGAATTCCTGTGTTCTCACTTCCATCAGTGGAATCATTTAATAGCTCCATTAATGACTGCTTTTCCTCAAATGTGGTAAGCAATTCTGATGCCTTCTTAGAATCAGCAAGCTCTGGATATTTGAAAATATTGGTAGCACCTGAGGTATATACCTGTAAATCATCACCCTCGGTAATGGTTTCTGCAACTGTATCAAGAACCTGGGCTATGATTTCATCATGAATGCCAGCCTGCTCCTTAAGCTTTGTGATGAGGGCTAGGTTAATCTCATTCACTGTAAGACCATTAAGATTAGTATTAAGAAGCATGTTAAGCTTAAGCATTGTCTCGTTATCAAGTGGCTTATCAACTGTTATTATCTTGTTCTTAACGATATTGCCATCCATAACAACCACTGATAAAACCTGATGTTCATCTACAGCTGAAAGCTGGACGAACTTAAGTCTGTTTGAAACAACTGATGGTGCAGAAACAAGTGTTGCATACTGAGTGTTATTAGCAAGTGTCTTTGCCACGTTCTTAAGAAGGCTTTCCATCTTTTCCGTCTTCTCAATCATCCACTCCTGCATGTCTGCTACTTCCTTATCCTTCTCAGCTATCAGATTGTTAACATAGAATCTGTAGCCCTTATCAGAAGGAATACGCCCTGCCGATGTATGAGGCTGAACAATGTATCCTAAATCCTCAAGATCTGACATCTCATTACGAATGGTGGCTGAGCTAAGATTCAAATCAGTGTATTTAGAAATAGTACGTGAACCAACAGGCTCGCCAGTCTCTAAATAATTCTTGATTATAGCGTTTAAAATCTTTACTTTTCTCTCATCAAGCTCTGTGTCAGCCATACATTCACCTCACTTAACTTTGAAAACTTTGTTGTTAGCACTCACTAGAATGGAGTGCTAATTAATTCTGAGGTTAATTTACACCTACTGAACTCTTTTGTCAACACGGTTTATACATTTTTTATATTTTTTATCCTTCTTTTATTAATAAGGAATAATTGTTATTTTGGCGGCTCTCTGATAATATATGATAAGAAATTCTTAGAGGTGAAATATGGATCAAAGTAAAATTAGAAATTTTTGTATAGTTGCACATATCGATCACGGCAAATCAACACTTGCCGACAGAATCATTCAGATGACTGGTACTCTCACAGACCGTGAGATGCAGGCTCAAGTGCTTGATAATATGGACCTTGAACGTGAACGTGGAATCACTATCAAGTCTCAGGCTGTTCGTATTATTTACAAGGCTGACGATGGAAATGAATACATCTTCAATCTTATCGATACTCCTGGTCACGTAGATTTTAATTATGAAGTTTCCCGTTCCCTTGCTGCCTGTGACGGAGCAATCCTTGTTGTTGATGCTGCCCAGGGTATCGAGGCTCAGACACTTGCTAATGTATATCTTGCCCTTGACCACGACCTTGATGTAATCCCTGTAATCAATAAGATAGATTTACCTTCAGCAGACCCTGACCGTGTTATAGAAGAAATCGAGGATGTAATAGGCCTTGAAGCTCAGGATGCACCACGTATTTCTGCAAAAACTGGTCTTAACATTCATGATGTGTTAGAGGCAATCGTTAATAAGCTTCCTGCACCAACTGGTGACCCTAAGGCTCCTCTTCAGGCACTTATTTTCGATTCTCTTTATGATTCTTACAAGGGTGTAATCGTATTCTGTAGAGTTAAAGAGGGAACTCTTAAGGTTGGCGACAGTGTTAAGATGATGGCTACAGGGGCAACCTTTGACGTTGTAGAGGTTGGGTATTTTGGCGCAGGCCAGTTTATCCCTTGTGACGAGCTTCCAGCAGGTATGGTTGGTTACATGACAGCCTCTATCAAAAATGTACGTGATACACGCGTAGGTGATACTATTACTCATGCCAACAAGCCAGCAGATGCTCCTCTTCCAGGTTATAAAAAGGTAAATCCAATGGTTTACTGCGGACTTTATCCAGCTGACGGAGCCAAATATCCAGACCTAAGAGATGCTCTTGAAAAGCTTCAGCTTAACGATGCTGCACTTTATTTTGAGCCAGAGACATCTATCGCCCTTGGCTTTGGTTTTAGATGTGGCTTCCTTGGATTATTACATCTAGAGATTATCCAGGAGCGTTTAGAGCGTGAATACAATCTTGATTTGGTTACAACTGCACCATCTGTTGTTTACAGAGTATACAAAACAGACGGCACAATGATAGAGCTTACAAATCCTAGCAATCTTCCTGACCCATCAGAGATTGATTACATGGAAGAGCCTATTGTTGAAGCTGAAATCATGGTTACAAGCGATTACATCGGCGCCATTATGGATCTTTGCCAGGAGCGTCGAGGTCAGTACATCAGCATGGAGTATATTGAAGAAACCCGTGCAGTGCTTAAATACACTCTTCCACTTAACGAAATCATTTACGATTTCTTTGATGCTCTTAAGAGCCGTTCTCGTGGATATGCAAGCTTTGATTATGAAATGAAGGGTTATATGAAATCTGACCTTGTTAAGCTTGATATCCTTATTAATAAAGAAGAGGTTGATGCGCTTTCCTTTATCGTCTTCTCTGGCACTGCTTATGATAGAGGCCGCAAGATGTGCGAAAAGCTTAAGGATGAGATTCCACGTCACTTGTTCGAAATTCCTATCCAAGCTGCAATCGGTTCAAAGGTTATTGCACGTGAAACTGTTAAGGCCATGCGTAAAGATGTACTTGCTAAGTGTTACGGTGGTGATATTTCCCGTAAGAAGAAGCTTCTTGAGAAGCAAAAGGAAGGTAAAAAGAGAATGCGTCAGGTCGGCAATGTAGAGATTCCACAGGCTGCCTTCATGAGCGTTCTTAAGCTTGATGAGGATTAAAATGACTCCTATAGAACTATATATTCATATACCATTTTGCGTAAAAAAATGTTTATATTGCGATTTCCTCTCTGGGGTTTTTGATGAAACGATGCAGCGGCGTTACGTCGCTGCTTTATGCGCTGAAATTAAATATGCCGCATCCACCCATCCTGGGTGCATAGTTTCTACAATCTATGTAGGTGGTGGTACGCCATCCTGGCTATCAGAGGATTTAATGGATGCCATAATCACTACTGTTAAAAGCTGCTTCAAATTAGACCCACTTGCAGAGATTTCTGTAGAATGTAATCCAGGAACTCTTTCATCGGAAAAGCTTAATGTATATAGAAGTATTGGTATCAATCGCTTATCTATTGGACTTCAGTCTGCTAATGATGATGAATTGAAGGAACTAGGCCGAATACACGATTATAATCGCTTCCTTCATACTTTTGATTTAGTCAGAAAAGCTGGCTTTGACAATGTTAATGTAGATATTATGACTGGCTTACCACATCAGACAATAGAGAAGCTTGACCGCACTCTTAATGCTGTCACCATGCTTCGTCCAGAGCACATTTCTGCTTACTCTCTCATTATCGAAAAGGGCACACCTTTTTATGAGAAATACAAATTTGACGCTGTTAAACAGCAGGCTGGAATGGAAACAGAGGACTTGCCTACTGATGAGCTGTCCTACCGCCTATATAAGCACACTATGGACTTTTTAGAATCAAAAGGCTATAAGCGTTATGAAATATCTAACTACGCCAGAAACGGCAAAATATGCCGTCATAACGTAGGCTATTGGGATAGGGTTCCTTATCTTGGATTAGGCCTTGGTGCTGCTTCCTTATTTGGAAATATGCGAACAAGCAATGTAAGGGATATTTATAAATACATCGAAACATCTGAAGCCTTAGAAAAGGGAATCTCATTAGATTGTGAGTTTTCATCTCCTTACTTTGAGTCAGAGGAAATCATATCTAAGAAGGATGCAATGGCTGAATTTATGTTTTTAGGTCTTCGCAAAATAGATGGCATTGCAAGGGCTGATTTCTATCAAATGTTTGATATTGATATTGAGGCTATTTATGGTCCTGTTATCACTGCCCTTCGAAATCAAGGCTTTATGGATGCCAAAGAGGGCCGACTTTTTCTTACTGACATAGGAATAGATGTGAGCAATCAGGTTTTATCTAAATTTTTATTAGATTAATATGTATTTTCTATTGACAAAATAGCATCTATTATCTATTATATTTGAGTATGCGTTGAACTGTCCGTGTCCGGCTACAACGTATTTTAATTTGAAACATTTTATATTATACAAATTGGAGGTGTAGCAACACATGGCAAATATCAAATCTGCTAAGAAGCGTGTTCAGGTAACAGTTGTTAGAACAGAGCGCAATAAGGCAATCAGATCAGAGGTTAAGACATACGTTAAGCGTGTTGAGGCTGCTGTAGAGTCTGGTGACAAGGCTGTAGCTGAGTCAGAGCTCAAGGCTGCTATCAAGGTTATCGAGATGGCTGGTTCAAAGGGTGTTTATCATGACAACACTGTAAGCCGTAAAGTATCTCGTCTTACAAAGCTTGTTAACAAGTTAGCTTAATATGCAAATAGGAGGGGCCCACTTGTGGGAAGAACCTGTTTGCCACAGCGCACTCTTTGCCGAAGGCAATCTTAAATGTGCGCTTTCCCGTATTTAAATATAATAAAAAGCATCGGTCCCGTCAGCCGATGCTTTTTTATTTATTTAATTCATCTATCAACTTCTCTTGCCAGTTCTCACCGCTGACACTCTTTGTCATCCTCTTACCTAATCTCTTGCCCCTTATGGCTTCTATTTGTTTATTAGCTATATAACGCTGCAAATCGCTTGCATGATCTGCTGCTAAGATGCAGCCACAGAGTATTTTTCCATCTTCAATTTCCTTTTTATTTTTAATACGCCCGGTAAGTTTTGCAACCAGATATTCATTTCCATCTTCATCTGTATCTATCAGATTAATAGTAAAAGCTTTATCAGGATCAACAGGTGTTTCAGCCGATTCTACAAATGCTATACCGCAGTACGACAGGTCACGAACTATCACAGAAATTTTTTCACCGTTCTGCTCTATATTCATCCTCTTATCAATATTAATGCGAAAGCCTCTTCTTCTGTTATATTTCTCCCCAACTGGATTAGAGCTAAAGGCAACATGAATATGTCTTCCATTTCGAAGTGTGTATTTATAAATCTTTACATTTTCCCAATGAAATACACCTTCCTTAGTAATAGCTATCAGGCTAAGCTTTGAAAGTGTTCCAGAAAACTCAACCTCCCTCAGTTTATCTTGCCATAGCTTAAGGATATTTTCTAGAGGAAGGTACTTATCTTTAAATCGCTCAGTTAATTCCTTCTCTTCCTCATCATTTAAAACAGCATACTCCGTAGGAAGCTCTATTTTCTTATTATCCATCGATGCAACAACAGAAATAGTGGCTTCCTTACTTAATTCAGCTAGATTAAGTTTTACTGTCTTATCATTATTCATATTTTTATTATATCAGACCTATTTTACAAAATGCATTTATTTTCCAGCGTATTTCATGATTATAAGCTCTACCGCAAGCTTTTCATCAAGCCTTCCTGTTTTAAACTTCTCTTCAAAATCAGCGGCATCATTAAGAAGATTTGTAATTTCTTTATCGGAAAAATTGCCTGCAAGCTGCATAGTGCGTCTTACAGCAAAATCCGGCATACCAACCTTGCCTGCTATAGTTGAAGCGTTGTTTCCAAAGCCTGCTAGCTCCTTCACTACCTTCATTTGCCTAAATTGGCGAACAATCATTGTAAGAATTCTCATAGGAGGCTCCTTAGCAGAAAGCATATCCTGGTACAAATCCATTGTTTTTACCATGTCCTTAGCAGAAATAGCGTTAAGCATATCAAAAATCTTGGTTTCCACCTTGGCTATACATATAGCATTAACATCATCAATGGTAATCTGATTTCTATCTCCTACGTATGTAATAAGCTTTTCTAACTCCCTGGACATGTTATCCATTGATTCATGGGTCATATTTAAGAACTGACTCCAGGCATCCTTTTTCATCTGCTTGCCAGCCTCATTTAGCTGAGCACCTACCCACTTGGCAAGAACAGCCTCATTTGGCATATTGATTTCTATATCCCTGCCAGCGGCCTTAGCGGCCTTGTATAGCTTTCCTCTCTTATCGGCAGTTGGCTCTACAAAGATAAATACTGTAAATTCAGGAATTGTAGAAAGATAATTACCTAAATCCTCAGGCATCTTTTTCCCAAAGCCACTGTTTTCTATAAGAATCACTCTATGCTCTGCAAAAAAAGGCATCGTCTCTGCCTGATCTATAATCTGAGCAGTGTTGATACCATTGTCCTGATATTTTGAGAAATTCATATTATCCCCATCATTTACAAGAGCTGCTATTAGCTTATTCTTGTATTGTAGCTTAAGATAATCTTCCTCTCCATATATCAAATATAAATTCTTAAATTGTCCGTTTGCTATGTCTTCATCTATTCTTCTCATAGATAAAAGTATAGCCTAAATCAGGATTTACTACTAGTGAATTTTGCAAAGAAATAGTTAGACTTCTGCATCAAAATTCATGCCTGCAAGCAATCCTGAATCTGCATCTTTTCTATTCTTTTGATATGGATTATCTTCATTTGGATAAGCAATCTTGGTGGATGTGGTTCCACCAGAGACGTAAGTCTTACCACATTCAGGACATACTGCAGTGTGTATTGCAACTGTTGCCTGTAACACTTTTCCGCCAGCTTCCTTAGCCTTATCATAGGCATTGCTAACATGCTCCTGCTCATGGCCTCTTACTCTTGCGCCTGCTGCTTCTGGCGCAATATGAGCAGCCGACTTAAATGAGACCTGCTCATCTGAACCATCTTGATATGTCCGGCTAGCACAGGTAGCGCACTCAACCAGGCCTGCCGAAATAGCCTGCCTACGATTAGTGTATTTAGATGCCTGAGCCTCTGTGCCACCGTTTGCTACTATTTCACGCCCTAATGAACTAAGCGGCTTAGAATAAGAGCTGCCATAGAAACTATTATTTAGATTATTAGATAGCTGAATCGGCATAAGCACCTCCAAAATCCTGTGCCTATAATTAATGTAATGATAACATCTAATTAAGAAATATCTATGAACTAATTTAAATAATTATTAAATTCAGGGATAAAGCTTTCTTTCGCCACCGCCCTATCCTGTATAAATGCGTTTTCCACCCCTAAATCGATAGCATAGTTTATAAGGCTATCATATTCCCTTTTAGTGACTCTACGGTTTAATTCAGGGTATTTTGAGGCTATTTGAGGCATTGGCGTATACTGGCTCATCATGCTGATGTAGATATTATCACTGTAGGTTTCATATAGATATTTAATGATAGCTTTAGCATCCTTTACATGCCCTGGAAGTAATAATTGACGAACGATAACTCCTGATTTGATAAAGCCATTATTATCAAATTGAGGCTTACCGCATTGGCGCACCATCTCGGCAATTGCCTCTTTAGCTACATCAGGGTAATCTTTGGCATGAGAATACTTCAAAGCCAATAAATTATCCATATATTTAAAATCAGGTAAATACGTATTTACGATACCTTCTAACAGCCTAAGGCTTTCAACCGTCTCATATCCACTGGTATTGTATATGATTGGAATATCAAGCCCCTTTTTTCTTGCAATAGTTACCGATTCTACAATCTGAGGAATGTAATGGGTGCCTGTCACAAGATTGATGTTGTTAGCACCTTGGTTTTGCAAGTCAATATAAAGCCCAGCTAATTCTTCAATTGTAATTTCCTGCCCTACTTTACCATGGCTAATTTCTTCATTCTGACAAAAAACGCAGTGGAGACTGCATCCAGAAAAGAATACAGCTCCACTGCCATTATTACCAGAAATGCATGGTTCTTCCCAAAAGTGAAGGGCAGCTCTAGCTACCTTCACTTTGGCTGAAACCTGACATACGCCAAGAGTGGTGTTGCGGTCGATGTTGCAGGCTCTTGGGCATAAGTTGCATTTTCTATACATATAGTTAACACCTCATCCGACTCCTTCGGAGCCACCTTCTCCTCCAGGAGAAGGCTTAGTTATGTCCTTTTGTTTTGATTTCATTAACAATAAGGTCTACGAACTCATCAAACTTAACAGTTGTTGTACCTTGCTCGCCGTGAAGTCTGTATGAAACAGTGCCCTCAGCCTCTTCGTTCTTACCAAGAACTGCAAGATAAGGAACCTTCTGAATCTGAGCCTCACGCATCTTGTAACCAAGCTTCTCCGAACGTGTATCAAACTCAACACGAACATCTGCATCAGCAAGTGCATCAACAAGCTTCTGTGCATAAGCATTAAGACCTTCATCATCATTCTTAACAGGAAGAACCTTAACCTGTGTAGGTGCAAGCCAAAGTGGAAGGTTACCCTTTGTCTCCTCAAGAATGTAAGCCATGAATCTATCAAGTGAACCAAGGATAGCTCTGTGGATTACTACAGGTGTCTGCTTGTTAGAATCAGCATCTGTGTATGTAAGGTCAAACTTAGCAGGCAAGCAGAAATCAAGCTGGCAAGTAGAAAGTGTAATCTCGTTACCAATAGCTGGCTTAACATTAACGTCAAGCTTTGGTCCGTAGAATGCAGCCTCACCGATTTCTTCTGTGAACTCGATGCCGATTTCTGTAAGAGTCTCGCGAAGAGCCTGCTCTGCTGTGTTCCACATCTCATCATCCTGATGATACTTCTTTGTATCAGCTGGGTCACGAAGTGAAAGAACGCATCTGTAATCTGTGATACCGAAATCCTCGTATGTGCTGAAGATAAGGTCGCATACGTTCTTAACCTCAGACTTAATCTGCTCCTGTGTACAGAAGATATGTGAATCGTTCTGGCAGAAGTGACGACCTCTTTCAATGCCCTTAAGTGTTCCTGATGATTCGAAACGGAAATCGTGTGCGATTTCAGCGATACGAATAGGAAGCTCCTTATAAGAATGTGGTCTGTTAGCATAAATTCTCATGTGGTGTGGGCAGTTCATAGGACGAAGAACGAAGTTCTCTCCCTCAACCTCCATTGCTGGGAACATGTTCTCCTTGTAGTGATCCCAGTGACCTGATGTCTGGTAAAGCTGAACAGTACCAACGCATGGTGTCATAACGTGAAGGTAACCAAGCTTACGCTCCTTGTTACGGATGTAATTCTCAAGCTCTGTCCAGATTGTGTAACCGTTTGGAAGGTACATTGGAAGTCCCTTACCAATCAAATCATCAGACATGAAAAGCTGCATATCCTTACCAATCTTACGATGGTCGCGCTCCTTAGCCTCCTCTAAAAGTGCAAGATGCTCATCAAGCTGCTCCTGTGTTGGGAAGCAAACACCATATACACGGTTCAGTACCTGATTGTTAGCATCACCCTTCCAGTAAGCACCAGAGTGCTTAACAAGCTTAAAGTAACGGCACATCTTAACATTATCTACGTGAGGTCCACGGCAAAGGTCTGTGAAATCACCCTGGTCGTAGCATGAGATTGTCTGAGTATCCTCATCCATGTTGTTGATAAGGTCAACTTTGTAAGGGTCGTCCTTGAACATTTCAAGAGCCTCAGCCTTTGAAATCTCACGGCGATAAATCTTGCAACCAGACTTAGCAACCTTCTTCATTTCCTTTTCAATCTTAGCAATATCCTCATCTGTAAGCATAACATCACCAAGATCCATATCGTAATAGAAGCCCTCCTCTACTACTGGACCAACCCAAAACTTAGCATTTGGATAAAGGTGCTTTACAGCCTGAGCCATCATGTGTGCACATGAATGGTTGAGAGTATTTAATGACTCATCTTCTTTGAAATTAACCATGATTTTCTCCTTTTTCTAATGAATGAATATAAGTAATTATGTACTAAGGGTGCAAATAAAAAACCCCTAGGAACAGCCATATATAGCCATTCCTAAGGGTGCTGTGCACGGTTCCACCTTAGTGTTTCACTCATTTTGTCTTTAACGGAACTACCCGGAGACGCTTCGGAATAAATCCTTCTACGTTCAGCTCGAGAATGGTGTTCATATAAGCCTCCACTAGGCGCTTCCAGCCTAGGCGCCCTCTCTCTTAGCTTTAGCAAATACTACTGTTTCTGTCATCGCTTTTCGTGGTTTATACTACCACAAATCATAGAATTAAACAAGCGTCTGCCCGCTTAATAACCTATTAGATTTGTTCGAAATTAACGTGGTCTTCTACAAAATGCTTTGTTGTTGCACCTTTGTCTGAATCGCTGCAACATGGATCTGCTGCCTTTGTAGCAGGCTTCTTTTCAGTAGACTTATCAACTGGAGTGTTGTTGCCAAATCCAAGCATCTCTGTCTTAAATGTAAGATCAGCAGCCGCACTTGCAAGGTCTGTAGGTACAACAATCTTTGTAGCACGTCCATCTCCCATCTTCTCAAGTGCTTCAAGCTTCTTTATCAGAAGAACTCTCTCATCAATATTTGCATCCTTAAGCATTTCAATACCACGAGCCTCTGCTTCATAAACAAGGCGAATAGATTCTGCCTCACCAGTTGCTCTTGCAATAGCAGCATCTCTTTCAGCCTCTGCCTTAAGAACTAATGCCTGCTTATCACCTTCTGCTCTAGTGATAGATGCCTGCTTGTGACCTTCTGCCTCAAGAAGAGTCTCACGACGATCACGCTCAGCCTTCATCTGCTTTTCCATTGAACGCTGAATTTCCTCTGGTGGGATGATATTCTTAAGCTCAACACGGCCTACCTTAATTCCCCATGGATCAGTAGCCTCATCAAGAATTCCCTGCATTCTGGCGTTTATATTATCACGTGATGTAAGTGTCTGATCAAGCTCAAGCTCACCAACAAGGTTACGTAAGGTTGTAGCTGTAAGATTTTCAAGAGCAAGGATTGGGCGCTCAGCACCATAAGCATAAAGCTTAGGATCCTGAACCTTGAAGTAAACTACAGTGTCAATCTTCATAATAACGTTATCCTTTGTGATAACATCCTGTGGTGGGAAATCTGCAACCTGCTCCTTCAAAGAAACCTTTTTTGAAACCTTATCAACAATAGGGATAATTACATGGAAACCTGGGCCCAAAGTATCATTATATCTTCCCAATCTTTCAATAACGTAAACATATCCCTGTGGAACAATCCTTATTCCAGTTCCAACAAGAATGAGAATAATTACAAGTAAAACTATAACAAATCCTGTCATAAGTAATACCTCCTAAAAATATTTGATATTAATAGTCTATTATTTTCCTCACACAAATGCAATGTGTATATTTAGATTTTTAATTTATTTTACTGGAACGCAATGCTTATCATTAATATCGCATACTTTCTGCACTCTTCTTCTGTATTTTTCTTCCATTAAAGGCTCTGTATTAAGCCAGGTCTTAACAACCTCCATGGCCATAAGGCCACCTATAATCTTTGCACCAAGGCATAGGATATTAGAATCAGTATGCTGCCTTGCAAGTGTAGCGCAAAGTGGGTCCTGACATACAGCGGCATAACAGCCATTAATCTTGTTAGCAATTAACGCACTGCCGTAGCCCACTCCATCGCAAAAAATTCCTCTATCACATTCCCCCTTTGCTACAGCAAGTGCAGCTGGGTATACAAAATCAGACAAATCGCAGCTATTTTCGTCGTAGGTTCCAAAATCCTCTACCTCATAGCCTTCGCTTAATAGATAAGCCTTGATTTCTTCTTTCATCTGAGTTCCTGCATGATCGTTTGCCATTGCAATTTTCATTTTGATTTCCTCCATCTTTTATTTAGTTGGTAAAGTAAATATTGCAGCATTTACAACATCTCTATCAGGCTCTATTCTATAAAATAATAATATGTTCTGTAGCAATACTACCTTACACTCCCCTACACAGATCAATCACTAATAGTTTAACATATTTTTGATTCTATTTATATACACATAACTTTTTATGGGGCACTTAATGAAAAGGCCTACAAAAAATCTGCTTACCAGAGCAACAATATACCGTTATTTTTCCATTTAATGCCAATATCACTGTACAATAATATTTTCAGAATTGGACTCATACAGTTTTTTTCTCTATAATTACAATAATCACTGTACTATCTGTTATCTAAAGGTATAATATTTACTCAATATTACTAAAACAGAAGTTATCTAACGCATTTATACAGTTATTTTCGCACCATCATTAAGAATAACCGTATGTACCCGTTTCTTATTACAGTGATTTTTTCACTTTTTCCTATAAACACTGTATATACAGAATTCTGGCTGAAATAGTAAGAGACTTCTGCGGGTGACCGCAGAAGTCTCTTACTATTTTTCCGATATCTTATTCCACTCATAAGGTGTGTTCTGATATACGTAATTGCTTGTAACAACATCAAAAGTCCCATCTTCATTAGGCATCAAATTCTTGTAATCCACAGTAATTATTACTATCCTCTCTTTCTAAAACTGCTCTTAGCTCTCAGCTGCTGTTATTTCCTTTGCAAGTTCAAGAATGTCATTGGCGTACATAGCTTTTCCTTTTTTTAGAAGCTTTTTGTACAGCGGATAATTCACACCACATATTGCAACGCCTAAAAGCCCCAGTATTATTCCAAAAATCATGTTTACTAATCCAGTTCCTAGTATTCCCATAGAAAGACACATTCCTAAACCAAATATCAATGCTCCAACTACTCCCAATGACATAGCTGTCACAAATGCTGGAAGCTTTGCCTTTTCATCAAGCTTCTTCAATTGTCTTACTTTACTTGTCTCCTTTGGCATATAATCCTTTGCGACGCTTTCAGCGTATACCTTGTCTAAATTGTTCATTATTTTACCTCCATCATTTTTGATTTTGAGCTCTCTGCTTTGAGCTTGAGGTAATTATAGAAAAGTGCTTCCATAAACAGAACAACACTTTTTACGAAAAGTGTTGGTTTCTAGTTTCTTTTATTGGCATCAAAATGCATTTCTGAATAATGCCAATGATCTCATCTTTTGATTCAGCACAATCTCTGGCTATCCATTCATTTACCACACCAATAATCCCGTTAAGATAAAAAATCATAATAAATGGTTGTTCTGTCTCAGATACTCCAAACCTTGTGAGTATTGGCCCAAATATCTCTTTAAACCATTTCTCGTATGTTTTCTCAGCTCCCATCATCTCGTTTTTCTCATACATTATATAAAAGAGCTTGCGGTTATCTTCCACAAATTCCAGATACGGCATAAGATACTTTGGAGTCACTAAAAACAATTCCTCATTCTTCTTATCCTCAATATCAATTTTTTTAGATCCATCAGCGGAAAACCTACTGAAGAAATCCTTATATACCGCTTCTATTGTTTCTCGAAGAAGATCATTGGTATTATCATAATGAAGATAAAATGTCGATCTGTTAACCCCAGCCTCTGCACATATTTCCTTAACTGTAATCAGTTCGAAATCCTTATTCTCTATTAGAGAAATAAGTGCAGTATGCATTTTTTCGGCTGATTTAAAGTACCTGCTTTCGTTTTTGTTCATAACTCAAATACATCCTTTTTTCCCACTAGTTTTCAAACAACCATTCCATTACAGATATACATCTATATGCATAGTCAAATGATGCCATGTGATATTTTACACTTTCCATCATGGAATTATTTCCACCATCCTTAGATCTGTTAAGACCTGCAAAAAAAGTTTCACTACTTGCTTCTATTGTACCTGATTTTCATGATACAAAAAAGGCATTTGTATTGCCTGATGTTAATTCTGATGTTAATAGACCAGTTAGTCTTGGTGATATCTAATTCATTAGGTATAACATTTCACCATTTGCGCAATTTAGCATTTAAAGTTATAATAAATAACGGATGCAGTTAACAAACCATGAGGATGTATATATGACGTACACTAATCTATTTCACATGGCATTTTATTGTGCTGCTCTTTTGGTGTGCCTCACATCAATAGCGTTCACCATATTCCAAAAGAGAACGGATTTGACACATAACAAAATTTTTCTCTTGATGAATTATATTGTTCTAATTAATGGACTGACCTGCTTTCTCCTAGAATCCATTGAGCCATTGATTCACTTGAGTTACGCTTTTTATCATCTCCGTTACGGCCTGGAGCTATTCTATTT
>SVER01000054.1 GCA_015057315.1 Pseudobutyrivibrio ruminis
ATAGAATTTATCGTAGTATTCTTCCCACGTCATACTGTGCCCCCTAATACTTAATTCTTGTTATATCCATATTCCCTAGTCATTAAAACTTCTTTCCACCATGATTCTCTCTGTAAAATAGAATCATCATCCGTTGTACTTTTGTATATCTCCAATATGCTATATCTGAAATTCTTTTGGATATAGCTGAAATCCAGATTTTTCAACTCTATATTTCCACCATTACCATTTGCTACGTACTCTTTCCATCTTCCCCAAAGCATGTTTTCTCCGGTAGCTGATCCAACATACTTTTTTCCATTAGAAGAATCAGTAATCAAATACACACCTTTTTGGTTTGCGAGTGCCGTTTTCCAAGCATCTGTATCAATTAATCCAGATAATTCTTCCCAAGAAACATTAACTTTGTCGTAACCTGGGAATTCCGTCTTGCATATATCTCTTGTTATTTCAAGTACTTCCAAGTCATCAATATAGTTTTCCAGGCAAAGATATGACGCTCTAAAATCTTTCTTAAACCCAATTATCATCTTACCAATCAGGTCTGTTCCAACATCTAAGAGTTTTGTTTCATATCTATATTTTGACGGACCATTTGGTGTTTCTTTTACAGAAATACTCTCGTATATACCCGCAAAAATCCATTCATCCTTATGCCAATAGATCAGCGATAAAATATATTTTCTTTGAAAATTCTTTTGTGTCTGTTCCTCTTGCCATATTTTAAACTTTGACTGATCCTGAAGAAACAAACGCAGAGGTAAAAATGTATCAGTAGATCCTCTTCCACAATGAACTTTAAAATCTGATTCATTCTCTTTTAAAAATGGTAATACAACTTTTACCTTCATACGTATGTACCTCTATCTCTTCAAATAATCTTTTTAACGCACTTAATCTCAGAACATATGCTCAATCTTTAAAGATTATAGCTATTCAGCATCATCTTCTGGCGTTCTTCTTCTAAATCCGCCCTATAGAATACTTCAAGAAGAGTTCTTGCCCTAGACATAGCTACATAGTTTAATAATCTTTCATCATCTTCCTCAAAACCTTCAATATCGATATACAATATCACTCTCGCTTCAAGGCCTTTGAACGCCTTTACTGTGTAAAATCTTATAAACTCATCGCTATCCAGCTTATTAAATTCATTTAATCTTATCTCACCAATATCAGATGGAATGGATGCATTATAAAGACAGCTATTTTCGTTATCCATTCTATATGGAGATAAAATAACGATATCGTTTCTACTAATTCCTTCCGAAAGAAGTCGTCTAATAAGTTTCAGAACATCAGTTTTTTCAGCAGTCTTACTATCATATTTGTGATAACCAACCACTTCACCATCAGCCTTCATTATTGAAGCCTGTGTGATATTTGTTGCATACCAGTTTCCGGTTGCAATCTGCTTGGTGTTTCTGCAGTTTACAGAAAGCTCATAGCATGAGGCACCATAATCTTCTAATTCATCATAAATATCCTGAAGTTCTTCGTATTTTCCAAAGATATTCTGATTTTTATCATAATATATAGTCCATCTTCCTTTGCTCAAACCGCCTTTTACCATTCCTTCTAGACACAAGACAGAAACTGTATTCATTAAATCTTGTCCTTCATCGACAACCAGAACATCATACTTCTCATTATCTGGCATATACGCATCAATTCCATCTATAAATTTATTAGGCAAGATCTCTGTAAAGAAATTGGCATCTTCGATTTCAGTTTCACCAGTTTTCTTCATAAGAAAACTATGTAAAGTAGAAACATCTATATCCTGCTTCTCTAGTTCAAAATTCTTTCTTACATAATTTGCAATTAATTTGTTGTAGCATAAATACAACACGTTATATCCTTCTGCCTTCAGTTTTCTGCACTGATCCATAGCCAGCATCGTTTTCCCAGTACCTGCAGGACCGGAAACCAGCATTCTCTTTGAGTGAAATCCCTGCATGATTATGTACTGCTCATCTGTTAAAGAAGCCAGCATCTCATCCGTTCTTTTTAACGCTAATGACATTGCTGGAACAAATGCAAAGTCACCACGAAGAATACTTACTAAACGTTCCTTATCCTCATCCTGCAAGTGTCTTCCAGAAAAATGATGTTTTTCCATCGTCTTATCCTTCCAATACTTGAAAGCTTTCTCAAAAAACTTAGGCAAATCTTCTTTTGTATTTCTTTTATCAAAAGTAATTTCAGGTATAATTTCTATATTATCATCCGCATCAATCACACAATCCGGAGTCATAACGCAATTGGCATAAGCACATCTACAAATAGGATCTTGTTTATTTTTAAGCCTTTTTTCCAAGTATAATCTTAACGATTGTTCATTTCCCTGCGCTTGCTGATAAGGACCTTCCTTCTTTGTAGAATCCTTGCCGTATCGATTTATAAAATGCCAATCACCACCTTGGCGTTTAACAATACCGCCCTTGACTTCTATACATAAAACTCCTTCATCAGCGATGACAACAAAATCTATTTCACCAAATATTTTGTCAACATGTTCAGCCATTCCCAACGAATGTAAAACAATGCAATTTTCCCATTCTAAATCACTCAGCCAACTATAAATCATTCTTTCGGCTGGACTTTTAACATCAGGGCTTATTGTAGCTGGTATCATCCTAGCCATTTATTCTTCCTCCTCAAGTAGTTCTCCGAAAAATCCAAGACTTCTATCATCATAGGTTCCAACTATAGAAACTCTATCCAGCAAGCAATTTCTAGCCTCACAGCTGGTTTCCGGTAATAATGTACAAGCATGACATGCCGCGTAATTCAGAGAGTTGAATCCTTGAGCCGTTGAATCACTACATAAAGGATCCGATGAACACCAAGAAGCCTCCTGTAACATATTTCTAATTGTTGTTTCTAACAATTCTGGTTCACCTTGTCTTACCAATCCTCCAAGACTACCGTCTGAATCTGAAGAAGAAGTGTAGATTAGCACTCCTGCCATAGGCTTATCTGAGTCTGGGAATGTACTGTAAATTCTTTCCTTCAACGCAGCTCCTGAATAACCACATTCTAAAGTTAACTGTCTTATGAGAAGATGAGCAAATGTATGCAAAACTACATATCTTGGCGACATCATGCCTTTGCCAATATTGTAGTCTCCCAAACGTTCTTTCATTAGATCATACCTAGCAGAATTCCTGTCTTCCCACTCTCTTAATTTTTCTTCATCGAATTTTAGGAACAAGCCTTCACCGCGCATCTGTATTGCCGGCATCCAATCATGTGGTTTGTTCCAAACAGGTTGATATTCCCTTCCATCCATTCCAACAGCTCTGTTATCATCTGGGTGTGGTTTTTCTGGGGTTATGCGCCTAAATCCTTTGACAGCTAATACTTCACGAAGCCTTTTTACAAGCATTACAGATTCTACAAATCCATCCAAGATGTCAGGAATCTCAGATTCAACCGCAATAAATTGTTCCGGTTCCACGTCATCCTCATCTTGCTCATATCCTGCGCATAATGCTTCATATTCGTCTAGATAAAGATTCTTCTCTGTATAGTTATCTTCAATCTCTACTTCCTCTGAAGGGTTTTCCATCTGATAACGCTCCTTAGCTGCCTTGAAGTAATCGTCAGCAGAATATCTTCCTTCTAGTATTGTTTGACGAAATATAGATGCTCCAAGAACTATCTTTATATTTTCATCATCCATTTTGTTATCAAACAGCCCTTTTACTTCTTCCCACTTATCGCTTAAATCGCTTTGTATCTTTTGACTATATGGCGGAATCGTTAACGCACTCTGCGTTACGCTAAAATAAACATTAGATGCCCCTCGCTGTAATGTCTTCATCGGAGCCATGCAATTTTCCACATCATCAAACTGTTTATCAAATCCTATCCATGGCCTTTTACCTTTACATTTATATCCCTTTAACGCATCCTTACTCATGCAACCTTCCATGGTTCTGGTTTTACCGCACGCCTTACACTTGATTACAATACTTGATAATCCGCCGGTTGTATTTTTGAACTCAATACTAATCTGATCCCACTTATCACCAGCGGGACATTCCGAATAGTTTCCATAGTGAACCCACCATTTATACGGAAAATCTTCCAGATGACCATTGATACATGAACAAACAAAACGTGAAGGAACCAACTGTCTTCCGCACTGACATTTCTTATGCTTTGCATCTCCAAACATTTTATAATCCTTCAAGTCTCCACATTTCGGACAAAAATGCATTCTCGGAAACCGGAATGCTGGTACGTCTGGATTTCCTTTAGGGTTTTCTGAATCGGTGGCATATGGTTCTTTAAAACCTTTTATACCAAGCAATCTTTCAAGGTTAGGTTCATGTATTACAGGGCTGTAATGATTCCAATAATCAGTAGCTGCCAAAATAACAGAATAATCCGGCATATCTGCTATTGCTCCCGGTGCGAATGTAGTAATTAATTGCGTTTTCCTTAACTTTCCTATTGCGTCTTTCTTTGTTTTGGCGCTTTTTGGTCCAATCCTCATAATTAATCTCCTAGCAAATATAATCCAGACTGTTTTTCAACGCTTCTCATACTATTCATACATCTAAATCTATCATCTTCTTCGATATCTTCTTTTAACAAAGATCTCTTCTTTTTTCTGTGATACCACAGTTCACCTTGAGCCTCTTCTGCCCATTTCATTTCAATGAACTTCACTTCCTTGATGACATTATCTAACTCACGTTTATCAACAATCTGAACATATTTAAATATAATATCCTCAACTTCTTTAACTTCTGGAAGAGACGGATCAAATCTTGAAGCATTTTCATTTTCGAGCAACTCAGGGCACATGTATCTACATAACGTTACAAATAATGCATGAAGCCCCCTATCTCTGGCTCTATCTGAAAAAGGTGTCAAACTTGTAGCTTCTACATAACGGTATAGTGCAGCGTGATATCTTAAAAACTGTTCATAGTGCGACCTATCCCTAGAACGAGATGCATTATAAATCATAAACACAAGACCTGGATTATCACGTCCAACACGGCTTGTAGCCTGTATATACTCAGCATTTGTTTTGGGTTGTCCAGCAACAACCATCGTTCCCAATCTACCCACGTCGACGCCGACTGAAATCATATTTGATGCAAGTATAAAATCAAATGGTACATCTTCACCCTGCTCACTTGTATATGGGACCTTAAGTCGAGTCTGAATGATATCTGAAATCTGGTCATTCGTCATTCGACTCGTTAATTCTTCAGAATACTCATATTTATTATTTCCGGTAAATTTAGGATTAAAATCCGCAAATTTCTTATCCTTTAAGTATTGATATCTACTTTGAATATCATCTACAACCTGTGTCTGTGCACCACCCAATTCTCGAATACTGTTGAAATATCCAGTTAACGTCCAGAAGTTATCGATTGCTTTATCGCTATATCCTTTATCAATCAGATATCTGGAGGCAAACAGCCATGCCGCATACACTCTTATAAGAGTTGTGGTAAAAGTCGCGCCAACTCCCATAACTCCCATATATAGTCTTGCCGGTCTCTCCTCTGGAGTTGATTTCACAGCAAAAAAAGAATCATCTGCGCATATTCCCTGCGGCGGAAACTGAGCAAATTTCCTTCCATATAAAGCTCTAATCTGCTTATCCGCATTACGAATGGTTGCTGTTGAAGCTACAACCTTTACTGGTATCCCATCACGTTCACATATTTTTGTTATTGCAGCCTCATAGATTCCAGTCATTGTTCCCAATGGTCCAGAAATAAGATGAAGCTCATCTTGAATAATCAATTCAGGAGGAAGGCATTGTTTATCGACTGAAAACAACGCCGCCGGTTTATCTTGTAACGTAATCTGAGCAAACTTATCCACCGTAGCAACTATAAATGTTGGTCGGAGTCCATAAATTTCCTCATCGATTAAATGAATAGGCAGGCTTTCCTCTTTTGAAAAAACGCATTCGCCATTTGTACACTTTATGTTCATACGTGTTTTTGCAGCATTAATAGAATAATTCTTAGGATATATTCTTTTACCGCACCAAGGACAAATCTTTATCTGACATGGATCCGCCTCATCTTGATCTACATTTCCATTGTTATGTAACTTTGCCAAAGTAGTATCTGCCACTTCAATCGTACCTGGGGTAAGTTTATTTCCAACCCATAATCCAATTGATATTTCTCTGCCCGGTAAAGCATATTTCTTTCGTAATAATTCGCAAGCACAAATCAAGATACTTGCCCTTTCAAACTGCTGAATCGTTAGCAATCGTAAGGTATATCTCATCAAAACAGTTACACCGTCTACACCTTCTTCATGGCTTAGTCTTCTGTAAAAAATACAAAATGCAGCAATTCCTAAGTATGCCTCGGTTTTACCACCACCAGTAGGAAACCACAACAAATCAACCGTCTTTCTGTCATCCCCAGTCGGATCTACAAATGACATTATTTCAAGCATCATAAATGCAAGCTGAAATGGATACCAATTAATATTCTCATCTTTTGGTTCCCTTCCACCTTTTATAATTGATTGTCGTCTTTGCATGTACATAGCTTCGTTTGCATATCTAAAAGCCTTCCATGCATTTCCATTTTTCGCCGCACTTTTTCCGAGAGTCTTAACTGTTTGCTCAATTCTCGCACAAACAGTCAGACACTTATTTATATTATTATTTGCACTTTCCGCATACTCTTTGGGAATGGATTCTTTAAGCTTATTAATCCAGTCTCTATATTCATCTACAAAACTCTCTAAATTAGCAATTATTTCTTCGGCATCTCCTGTGTGTAAGTATTTCATGTTGAACACAGGGTTATCCTCTATTTGACGTGCCTTCATTTGAAGAAGATTAAATGCAGGCATAAACGAGCTCTTAATATAGTCTGGTTCTACCTTCTCTACATCCCATTCAACAGCACAACCATGCCCTTGGCCAAAGCAACCATTAGCTGCATATAACATATCAAGCTCTGATAGTTCTTCATCATCAGTAAGCTCTATTTGTCTGCGGACAGAAGTAAACACTCTTCCTTCCATTTCATCGGAGACGATAGTAATTTCTGGTTGAAATAAAGAGTGATTATTCTTTTCATCAAAATCAAACTGATCAATTACATACTTGTTTGTGAGAACTATGGTAATAACTGTTTCCCCACTCTCAAATGTTTTGTGAGTGAACGACCTAAGATATATCTCATCAACAATTCTGTATTCTTTATCTTTTCCGATATCAAATACATATTCTTGTTTTCCCGGCTCTCTTACCCAAAATAATGTCTTATCCGTCACGTCATTTTCATATTTACTAACATCAAGCCCTTGCTTATCTATCTCTTCCTTTGTATTTGAATGATACTGTGCATAGCTTACAGACACTTTTATTTGCTTAACGCCTGGCTTAACTGTAAAAGTAACACCCATGGTACTTGGATCAATAACATTTGTAGATGCCAATGCACTATCATATGAATCAGTATTCTGATCCATGCCAGAGTTTGTTGTTACATCCTCATCTGTATCGCTTTCATTATCCTGCTCATCCTTTGCTCTTGGATATAGTTTTCCCATAACATAGTATTGCGTAGGACGCTCAACCAGTATTTCATCTTCATATACAGGCCCAATAAGGTCTTTTTTTACTATGTCTATGATTTCCTTTCGAGCCTCATAGAACTCTTTATAATCCGCCATCTCATTCTCCTATTAGTATTCCGCTTTGCTATAACCAACAATGGTAACTGCATTCCAAGTGACCATTTCTCCAAAGGCTTTTACACCCATTTCTGAACCATCAAGCTGATCAATTACAGAAATTACATCATCAACGTATATGTCTGTAAAACGCTCCGGATAGACATTAAAGTACAATTCTGCTCTTGAAGGCAGCTTATACACTACGTGCAATGCTCTACTTAATGACTCATAGAATTCCTTGCTTGTATATCCAAGAATGTAATTGCCTTCAGCAAGAACAATCTTATACCGCACAAACTCTGACTTATGTTTGTCTTTAAGCAAAACAATCTTCTTTCCTACGAGGTTATTGTAGTTTTCTCTGATATAAAGTTGTGTTCCACCTTCTCGTACAAAGGATCGCAAATCTATATCTGGCTCCCCTGTAACTTCAAAGTACGTCAATCGTTGCTTATTATATCCAACATAATCAGATTTAAAACAGCGCCTATCTCCTTCTTTGTCAATTCGGATAAAATCAGCCTTAGCATTTATTCTATAGATTTCTTGCTTAGGTCTGGTTAATGCTACATAACATACTTTATGCTCTTCCAACTCTTTTTCTTCATCTGTAAAAATATCATTTTCTACCAATACAGCATCAAATTCGCGTCCTTTTCCTCTATGTATATTTGTAACAGTAAGCTTTGATAGTCTTTCATGTGAATACAATGCCAATGATCTAGAATTAGTCATAATACCTTTCAAAATATCCCTAACACCAATTCTTTCAGCTGATGTTCGAGATGCTTCCCTTATGGCATTCCATACCTCATACGATTCTGCATCTTCAGAATCTGCTATATCATTGTATAAATCTGTAAAGTCATCTTCATCTATTGAAGTTAGTTCATAATCATTAAAGACTAATGCAATCCACTTATTTAAAGTATTATCTCTTAATCGTTTCTTTAAAACGTGATCAATTCCTTTTTCCCTTAATGCTGCAGATATTTTTAATGCTTGGCCATTGGTTCTGGTTAGTATCCCCACAGTTCCTGCATCCAGTAATTCTCTTAAACTACTTTGTGTTATCTTATCAGCATCATATTCCTTGAACTGAGGTATTTGTTTTTCGACTTCTTTATGCCAATAAGAATCACACTCTTTAACTCGTCCACTTAAAATATGAGTTCTATAACCATCGCCTAAAGATGCAAGTTCATCATCCTGTCTATAGTTTCTTGTAAATGTATAATGCGCAAATTTCGGCATATCATTTGCCATAACGCCGTAAAACTGTTTTGAAGTCATGCGGTCACTTCCTGCCTGATAATCATATATTGACTGACATGCATCACCAAGCAATGTTACTCCTGAAGAATCCGGTATCTTTCGTATCATAGCAAGTACCATACGTGCACGCTCCTTGACCAAATCCTGAACCTCATCAACAAAAAGATGACTACACTGTTCAAGTAACTCCGGCAACTCCGTTATGGTACTCGTAAACAAATTAATTCTTTCATCATAATTCAATTTGCCGATATCATAATATTGCAGGTTATCATATTCACTTTCATCCTTTACCCAATACAATACTTGTGAAGCAAATGAGTCAAATGTTCTGACATCTACAAGATTAATTACTTCTGATACTCGTTCATCATCAGCTGCTTTTTTTAATCTATTCTTTACGACTTCAACCGCAGCTTTAGAAAAACAAAGCACCAAAATAGTTTCAGGATCCACCTCCTGAACATCTACAAGATTTATAATTTTTTCAATCAAAGTCCACGTTTTACCCGTTCCAGGACCCGCATTGATTATCATTCTCCTTGATACTTCCGCTTCAATAACTTCACACTGATCTATCTCAACATACTTTTCAAAATCATTCCTCACATTTGAGTATGCTGAAACAACAGGTGTTGTAGCCTGCGCTCTTAGCCTTTTTACATTTGATCCATACAAATAGAAAAGTATATCCTTATAATTCTTTGCTCCAATCCTTGGTTCTCTGTCTGTAATTTCCAATCTCGGCGATGTTCCAAAATTGTCATAGCAATAAAGTCCTTCATCATCCTCATTGACAATTCGTAACAACTTTTCGTTAATATAGATTATTTTTACAGGGTTAATTTTATAGAACGAAAAATTCGTTTGCTTGTTGGTATAGTATCTACGTGAATAGTACTTTTTACTTCCATCCGGCCTTACAAAAAACATCTGTCCTTCATAAATATCAAAAGTACCCTCTTCTGATGCTACATAATTTCTTTCTAAAAACTTAATGTTCTCAATGTAAACAGGCTTAATTTCTTGTGGCTTTGTCCCTTCTTCAACATCCTCCGTAACTTCAAAAATTTCAATTATCTTATTCTCGAATCTGTATTTATTGGGGTTTCCAAAGAACTGTGTTTCCTGTGCGAGAATCAGTTCCTCATCTCCAGATTCTAGAACTATAGAATATGTATATTCACCATCTACAAAGTCTGGCGGTAATTCAATCTTGTTATCATCAAATTCCAATTCCAAAGAATAAGCATGATTCTCTTCGTTATACAAATCCAGTCTAATTCTTTTATCCCTATTACCTATAAAGCTAATGCCACCATCCCAGTAGATAAAACTCTCATCAGATGTAAACACTGGCATCCTAATGAACATTTCAGAAAAGATAATTTGTCCCAATGTATACCTATGATTCTGCACTGAAACGGTAACCGGATAATTATAAGAAGCCTTGCTTTTTTCCCGCTCTCCAATAGCAAAAAGATCTATTTTAGAATCTGAAAATCTCTCATCTCCGATTTCAACTTCAAAATCTAATTCTGATGAACAGTTTATCTCTAATTCAGCCCCCTGCTTAATATCATCAATCCATATATTCTCTCCGGGATAGATGTTATCAATATTGTTCCAATGATACGTCATAGCAGGAACATCAACGCTAATGTTTCCGGCCTCATATTCAATTGAAATGACATTCTCGCCCATTTGAATATTATGCTTCTGCATTTCATCATTGATTTTAATATCAACAAATGCTTCATCATAATCATCCCGCATAACATAGCAATCTTTATTAAATGACACCCTTAAATCTTTTAGAACGAGAAAATGTTTTTCATAAATAACCGCATTTCTTTCTAAACTAACAATACTTACCGATACCACATCATTTACTGTAGAAAAACTGCTCAATGGTATTTCACATACGTCTCTATCCTTCCAATAATCAGTAAGCTTTATTTCCTCACTTCCACAGTACATACGAATACTATTTCCCTGACGGTCTCTATCTAAATAAATGGAAAAGCTGTCCTGAATAAGGGTTATCTTGCACTCGTCATCTTCTGTTATATAATGACATCCTTCCACAAACTCCGGTTCTGAAATTGTCACTTCTCTAATATTAGACGTGTCCATGGCAACAAGTCTGTCGTTATAATAGATTGCATAATCATCATTCAGACAAATATCGAGGTAATTATTGCTTTTTTCAAGAACATCTACTTCTTCGAAAGATATGCCATCCACACCTGGAGCATAAATTTCATATCTTCCCGGCTTCAATCCACTTATGCTGGTTTCCTTACCATTTTTAAATATCCAAAATCTCTTATAAAGGCTCTTTCCTGAATCGTAGATAACATCCCCATCACAAACTATTTCAATCTTTAAATTGCAGGAATTTAATCCTGAGATAGCAATTGGAATGTTACAACCACTTACTGTCTCTCCAAGCTCATTACCATATATTTCAAGTGTTTCCTTTGATATCAGCCGAGTTTCATCGTAAAGCCTTACTTCGGCATATTTATGCCCTGTGTTTTCCAGTCGTATGGTAGGGATATTCACAACTACACCTGATGAATCAATCAATAACGATGCTCTGATTCTTGAGTATGACAAAGCTGTATCACCTGAACGTGACACTTTTCTAGTGAACTGCTCTTTTTCACCCTCCAGCATTCTGCTAATTCTATTTGTAAACCACTGATCTACAAGTTGCTCAACATAAGTAGAAGGTTCTTTGGCCGAATTCTGTACCAAATCATTTATTCTACTAATAATTTGTTCAAAAAGAACTGTTGAATACTCTGGACGATTTTGTAATAGACGTTTTGCTCCAAGTCTTATATGGTACTCCTTAGAACTAATTAATAAATCCTCATCATCAGATGAGTTTCCATTCATTTTTGCATTTAACGCATAAATCATCTTATTGATGATAGGATCGTCCTTAATGTAATTCCATCGCAGGTTATATTTCAAAAAGTCATATAACAAGTCAAATACAGAATCCCATGCATTAAGCGGTGCAAACGAATGCACCAGCACCGTCTCATAGAATTCTCTTCCGTTCTTGTCTTTTAGGAAAAACCTATTTTTATTATTAAACGTTTTCTCAAGAGATCTAGATATTATTCCCCAAATTTTGCCTGAATCATCTCTATATCCAAACTGAAGTGTAATGTACTTAGTAAATCGTCCCTCTTCATTTGCATTCCATTTTTTAGCATAATTAATTGTTGCCAACGTAATAAACATATGCCAATTTATAGGCACAGATGAAAAATAAGACGGATTTTCCACCAGTTTATCTAGTGCTTGTTTTGCCTGAACATTTATTTTTTCTTGTGTTGATTCCTTAATTAAGGCATTACCAATAATAGGATAAGCAGCATACAATCTATCTAGAAACTTATATCCTTCTTTTATTTCTCTTATCTGCATATCCTTTTCATTTAATGTACCCAATACTTATCCCCTCGTTTTCGTTTCAAATCATCTTTATGTAAACCCTTAGAAATACTCTTCTAACCATTTCTCTGTTACAACCTTAGGCGAATGCGGACTGAATGTATCATTTCCATTCACGCCATTCAAATCACTATTATTACAGCTAATCTTTGGCTCAGTGCAGCTTACTATCTCCACCTTAAGAACATAGTAAAAATCTGCAGATCTTCCTTTACCATCGTTAGAACCACTTTCTGTCAGTAAATCATTAAGCTGCTTTTTTGAAACCAATTCTCTTGATTTTATGATTCCTTTAAGCGGCTCTATTTCATATCTACCCGTAGCATTTACATCATTCTGATAAAAGCGAATATACTTTGCTTTTCCTATATCTTCATGATGTGAATACACCGATTCACCTTTGATTGCATAGTAATAAAAAGCGAAAGATTTTCCTTCAAATAAAAGGCCTGCTTTACTCAACACTTCATAATAATCAGGTTTCAAGTAACCAAGCACGCACAGATCATTATGAATATTCTTGTTGTCCTTATCCTTTCCAGAAGTTCTTTTATCAAGCTCACTTATCGCCGGTTCTCCAAGGACAAGATTACTATATGACAACATGCGGTTAAGTCTGCTGTACTTTCTACTACGAGCTTCAATAATCTCAGAAATAAAATCCTTCAGTGCATTTTCACTATCCGCTTGAATACTTGGCTTGATTGCAAAAGCTCCAACTCCTGGAAGTACTTCTTCAAAGAGCCTGTAATTCTTCGTTTTTGAATCAAAATCACCTGGATATAAAACGTAACTTCCTACCGTTCTTCTAATTGCATCATTGTATGTATGCATTTTAAGAAGATCACCACGTTTGTATGTATTTGTTACGCTATCCTGCTTATCATTTTCAACCTCTTCTTTTATCTGTTCCTCTGTCATTTCATTTTCATCTGGTCCAATAAAAGATCTAAGATCAGTTATTCTGTACTTCGCATCAAAATGAATATAACTTACCGCACCTTCTCTGACAGCATCTTCAGGTTTAAGATAATCTGAAGGATACACTTCCAGCGTATAATCCGGTCTAAAAGGTCTAGAATATGAACCTGCATACTTTGTATTGGAAAACTCTTCTCTTGAGAAAGTCCTGTTGTAATACAGGTTTACCCTAGTACCCAAATCAGGAAGAAGAAATGCCTGACAAGAAGTCTGACCTTCACTCAATGAAATAGTCAAACCATTATCAGTATTAATGAACGGCTTCTCTGCAGCCTGTATGCATTGGCAGTTATCAATTGAACTGATAATCTTTCTAAGTTCAAAAAACAGCCAGTACTCATATAGTAGTGCCGTATTTTTAGATTCGCCACTATATGCTTCCTGCTCACCCTCCCAGTTTAACTGTAGAGCAAGATCAACCATAGCTGCAGCATAAAAGATTTGTCTATATCCTTCTCTCTTTTCAAGTACCTGATTATTCTGCGGCATAATCGTAAGTTCTCTTACATCATCAAAGAAATGATCTCTCAAAATGTCATCAGTAATTCTTTGAATCTCTACAGCCTCCCGATAGCACTCCGTATACATATTCTGTCCTGCATTTATTCCTTTTGCGGCATCAAGACTTGAACAGAGTTCTCTACATATCAGGTTAAATTTTTTCAAAGCAAACTTCACAAAACGGTTTGCAACCGTATCAAGACTGTCATACTTTCTTGTTACAGCAACTTCTTGAGGCATAGGCTTTCCATTTACCATCTGCCAGCCTCTACTATGAGAGAAAGGGCTGGAATAAAAACTTGCACTTGGAGAACCCTGTCCAATTGGCTTAAGTACTTCATCCTTCATAAGCATTCTATCCGGATTACGCTTTATATGTCCGAAAAGAGCCTGTAGGTTATGTGAGTAACAGAATTCCCTCAAGAAAATAAACTGTTCCAAAAGTGTCTTAGCACTATTGGTATCAGATGTTTCAAATCTGTTCGATGTAACACCTGAATACTCCAGCAAGATTTCTGCGCACTCTTCAGCCAACTTTTTAGTTAACTCAATATAGTCGTCTTCATAATTCATCTTCTGAGGTACTATTTCAAAATCGACTACAGTTTCATCTGAAGAATTTTTTAAATGTGTTCTTCCAAGGTAGTTAATAAATCTAAAGGATAATGCATCTCT
>SVER01000055.1 GCA_015057315.1 Pseudobutyrivibrio ruminis
TATATATCTGCAATTTTCAAGGTTCATCTGAGCCTATTTTTTATACCCAGTTTTTTCATAGATCATTTGACACTATCTTGTGTATTTATTCGCCTTTTGGGTCATATTATACAAAAACAGAGCCTTCAGGGAAACCCCCAAAGACTCTAAAATACATCATTTTAATTAATAAAATACATGGTTGCCGATGATAAGTCCTTCTTTTGAACCTGCACGTCTAAAGTGTGTTAAACCGCCTGTTGGGTCACTTCCTGCAATTGCTTCCTGTGCTGCCTGCACGCATGATGCCTTTGGTCCTCTAGCAAGAACTGAAGACATACGTGATGTTGCAAACTGACCTCTAGCAAAAATAACACCACTAACACTGTTAGCATAAGCACCGCTACGAACTCTGTTCATAACTACTGCACCTACTGCCACCTGTCCTTCGTATGGCTCGTTACCAGCCTCTATCTGAATGATAGCTGCTACAAGCGATACATCTGTTGCTGAATCAATAACAGCCTGATTAGCTGCTGCTGCTGCAGCTGCCTGTTCCTTAGCCTTACGTGCTGCTTCCTCAGCAGCGGCCTTAGCCTCAGCCTCTTCCTCTAAAGTGATAGCCTCGCCTGTTACCATATCTACCTGTACATAATCAGACTTAACATAGCCTGTTGCATCACCACTTGTAACAGCTACCCAGCCATCTACTGCTTCTGCATCAGAATTAACTGTAAGCTTTGTTCCCTGAGGAACAACCTTGAGAATCTTAGCATCCTCTGAAGCTTCGCCACGAATGCGAAGACCTGCTACATCTGTAGTAGCGTATGTATTGCAAACATCCATAGCAAGCTCGTAAGCTTCAATGCCTGTAACACAATAATCTGCTGATACGTATCCGTGTGCATTACCGGACTCAACTTCGTACCATCCATCAAATACATCAACTAGTGTGGCAACATCGCCCTTGCGAAGCTTTGCAATAGCTTCTGCATCGCTGCTGGTCTCTGAACGAATGTAGAGATAATCATCTACATTAGCCATGACCTTGTCTGCCCACTCATCATATTCATCATCTAAATCTGGCTCTACCTGATCAGTAGTAGCCGCAACCACTGTAACATCTGCCGATGCATAAACTAAGCTTGAATCTCCTGCACTAAGATCCATAGATGAAACTGCTGAGAAAACGCCTGCTGTTCTAGCTGGGTTAATCACTACATCTGTCTTAGATACTTCATTCTGTGGAGCATTCATATATGTTCCTGTAAATAAAAGTATTGCTGCCAATGCAAGAGCTCCGCCCTGCATATTACGCTTATTAAGGAATCTATAATTCTTAGCATAAATTGCAGTTAAGGTTTCGTTGAATTTACTCATAAGCCTCCGTCACTTTTTACAAAAGTTTTTTATTTATTACAACTTTGTTACAGAGGCTAATATAACATTTATCTGATTATTTGTCAAATTATGTCGTCAATGCAGTCCCAAAGCTCTTGATATTTGATAGGTTTTTGGATGCAGTGCTTGGCTCCCATCAGCTTATATTTAAGCAAATCAGCCTTAGGTCTGCCGGAGCAAACAATGATTTTGGCCTGGCTGTCATAGGACAATAATTTCTCTATGAGCCATTCGCCACCAATACCGCCTTTCATAAGAATATCCGTAATTACGATATCAGGATGCATTTCCTCGTACATCATATACGCATCATAGCAATCGCCAGCCTGAAGGATTTCCATATCGTCCTCCTCTGATAGCAATCGCTCTAGTGTCTTGAGAGCAAAAATCTCGTCGTCAACAATTAGTATCTTCATTTCAGTTCCTCTTCCCCGTATGTATTTCTTATATCTAGATTCTATCATGGTATTCTAAACTTCGCACTATTAATTTGACTTTTTTGGCTGTATTGGTATCATTTAAATGTTTAATATTTCGGTTTAAGAGAGGTATTTCTTCTTATGAAAAAGATAATTATGACAGGAGGCGGAACTGCTGGTCATGTAACACCTAACCTGGCGCTGGTTCCACTTCTTAAAGAAAAGGGCTATGAGATTTTTTACATCGGTTCATACACCGGCATAGAAAAGAAGCTTGTTGAAGATGCTGGTATAACCTACTATGGCATATCATCTGGTAAGCTTCGTCGCTACCACGATTGGAAAAATTTCACTGATCCATTTAGAGTAATCAAAGGCTTTTCTGAGGCTAACCAGCTGATGAAGCACATTAAGCCCGATGTGGTATTTTCCAAGGGTGGATTCGTTTCAGTTCCTGTTGTTATGGCTGCTGCAAGACAGCACATTCCTGCAATCATCCACGAGTCTGATATGACTCCAGGACTTGCTAACAAGCTGGCTATTCCTTTTGCATCAAAGGTATGCTGCAACTTCCCTGAGACAATGCAGTACCTTCCTGATGGCAAGGCAGTACACACTGGCTCTCCTATTAGAAAGGAGCTTTTCAGTGGAAATAAGGAAGCTGGTTTGGAATTTACTGGATTTAACACTGATAAACCTGTGATTCTTATTATGGGTGGCAGCATCGGATCACGCTTTATCAACAATGCTGTATGGGCCTCACTTGATACTTTGCTTGAGAAGTTCCAGATTGTTCATTTGGTTGGCAAGGGAAATATCAACAATGATTTGGTGGGACGTGCCGGTTATAAACAATACGAATTTATAAGTGAACAGCTTAACGATATTTTTGCAATGACTGACCTTATGATTAGCCGAGCTGGAGCTAATTCAATTAGCGAGATTTTGGCTCTCAAGATTCCAAACATCCTGATTCCACTTTCTGCCGCTGCAAGTAGAGGAGACCAGATTCTCAATGCTGCAAGCTATGAAAAACAGGGATTTTCAACTGTATTGCAGGAAGAAGAGCTTACTGGAGAATTGCTTGTTAACTCTGTAGAGGATGTATATGCACGCAGGGATGAGATTAAAGAAAAAATGGCATCCAGCAAGTTACTGTACGCCAATAATACTATTCTTAATCTTATTTTAGAAGCTTAACTTCTTTACAACCTCAGCAGTTTCAGCGTCGCTGAAGCTCTGATGATTCCATTCTTTGAAGGCATCATCTCCATCCCATCTAGGGATTACATGGATATGAAGATGGTGAACTGTCTGTCCGGCAGCTTCACCATTATTTTGTATGATGTTAACTCCGTCACAGCCAAGCTTAGCCTTCATATTGTTTGCAATCTTCTTAGCAAGAGGAAGTGCCTTTGCAAGCACATCATCATCTGCCTCTAATAGATTTGCAAAATGATTCTTTGGTAAGATAAGAGCGTGACCCTTAGTAGCTGGTGATGCGTCTAATATCACGTTAAAATCTCCATCCTCATAGATTGAGTTTGTAGGAATATCTCCATTTGCTAACTTGCAAAAAATGCAATTATTGTCCTTCATTTCATTATCCTCCTATTGATTAGCTAAAAGTAAATATTTCATCTAACATCCTAAGGGTTCTAAAATTCCCCTTTGCAGTCATATCACCTACTGAAAATGCTCGCTGGAAGGTCTCGCGACCTGCAACGATATTGTCCATGATGTTAGCATTTAATTTCATGTATACATCGATATTATCTTCCTTGCCATAGTGACAGTCCATCTGCTCACCTGTGGCATTTACAAAAAGAGGCTGCTCCTTGCCGTCAATCATGAATAGATATTTGGCAGTAAACTCTGGATTCCCCCTAAAGTGAACCTTGAAATCATTAATATATTCGCCGCCGCTATCTTCCTTTTTCTCACCCATCATAGTTCTAAACATGCTGGTAAGGTCGGCAATATCGGCCTTCTGAGTCTGAACATATTCATCGTCAGATACGAACTTAGAAAGCTGCTCTGATTCCTGTGGAGAAAGCTCTAGCTGAGTAGTACGCAAGATGCTTCTTGTGACAGCCTGATTGCTGGTAGGCAATCCCTTAGTATGCTGAGAAATGGTGCGATACAAGGTCTCCACCTTTTTTTCTATGATATGGGCATACTCAGTATTCTCACGGAATTCCTTAACATCCTCTACATAGCCGCAAAAGCCTGAGCATGGCAATCCACCCAGGATTTCCCAGGCATTTTCCAGTGTTACCATAGCCTCACGCTCACCGTAAGTGGTGGACATAACCACCGGCTGCATATATGTGGTGGCAAGAGCCGTCTTATCTGCATACAACCAACATGCATCCAAGAATTGATTCATGTAACCGCCTATGCCAAGCCACTCAACTGTGGTGGCAAGGATGATTCCATCTGCATCCTTAAGTGTCTGTGGAAGCATCGAAATAGCATTCTTCTGCTCATAGATGTTGTAAAGCTTAACCTCCACCTGAAGCTCTGTCAGCACCTGCTCCATTTTGTTAATTACGTATAGTGTTGGGTCCTCTAATAGACCACGCCCTCCATAGTAAATGTTTACCTTCATTTATTGCCCCTCTTCATCCTGTTTGTTACTTAAAAGTATAGATTTTTTCCTGTTTTGAATCAAGGTCTCAATTCCATAACATAGGAATGTAAGGATGAGCCCTGCCAGCAAACCTCCTAGATGGCCTACATTATCTGTGCCTGCTGTGGCAAAACCAAAATATAAAGTCAAAGCCGCCATGAATAACATTCTCTTAGCACTAATCCCACTATAGGAACCTCTATTACAAAGCACCACTATTATCATTCCGCCTACAATACCAAAGATTGCACCAGATGCACCGGCAACAATATCATTTTTGTTCATAAGACACAGATAAAAGAATGATAAAAATGAGCCAGCTAATCCTGAACCTAAATAGATTCCAAGGTAGCGCACTGGTCCTACTGCCCTTTCAAAAATCTGCCCTAATAATAATAAAAGCAACATATTGTTAGCCAAATGTTGAATTCCAAAATGCATGAACGTTGCTGTAAAAAGCCTGTACCACTGCCCCTCATATAAAACAAGATACGGATTCATGGCGCCATTATTTAGCATAAAGGCGCTATCCTCCGTATCTCCTAAAAATTCCAACACAAGAAAGACAATTATATTAATTGCCACCAAAATAAATGTGATTGGTCCGTTCTTTGGATTTAAATATTCGTTAGTTTCCTGTTTCAAACTTATGCAAGCATTTCCTGTGGCATTCTGTGCAAAAGATTGCTCATAGCCACCTTATGCTCTTCCTCCATCTCTGTTAGTGGAAGTCTTAAGCTTCCTACATTAAATCCTAACATATTCATGGTAGATTTAACAGGGATTGGATTTACTTCGCAGAAAAGTGCATCAACTAATTCAAGGTAATCAAGCTGAAGCTGTCTTGCCTTTTTCTCGTTGCCGTTAAGGTATTCCATAACCATATCGTGTGTGCCCTGTGGCGCCACATTGGAAAGCACAGATATAACTCCCACACCGCCAAGTGAAAGGATTGGCACAATCTGATCATCATTGCCTGAATATATATCCAGGCAGCCTCTGCAAAGGCTGGCAAGCTTTGTTATCTGTGAAATGTTTCCACTTGCTTCTTTGATACCTACGATATTTTTGAACTCAAGTGCAAGCTTTAAGGCTGTTTCTGGAAGGATGTTGCAGCCTGTGCGGCTTGGCACATTGTACATGATGATTGGAAGGTCGATTGCCTTTGCAATTGTAGAATAATGCTGGTACAAGCCCTCCTGTGTAGCCTTATTATAGAAAGGTGTAACGATAAGAAGTCCATCTACACCAAGCTTTTCAATCTTCTTTGAAAAATCGATTACAAGCTTTGTTGAGTTTCCGCCGCTGCCTGCGATAACTGGGATGCGATGGTTAACTCTTTTTACTGTAAAGTCGATGACAGAAAGCTTTTCTTCCTCGCTCATTGTGGCATTCTCACCTGTAGTGCCGCACACAACGATTGCGTCTGTGTGTCCTTCAATCTGTCTATCAATAAGAATTCCTAGCATGTCATAATTTACGGTCTCGTCTTCATTGAATGGAGTGATTAATGCTACTCCTGCGCCCTTAAATAATGTCATTGCCGTCCTCCTTTACAATATCTGCGATAAGCTCGCGCTCGTCCATGTGGTGCTTAACACCCTTAATTTCCTGGTAATCCTCGTGGCCCTTACCTGCAAGCACCACAATGTCCCCTTCCTTTGCATTTACAAGGCAATAGCGGATTGCTTCCTTGCGGTCAGGGATAGTTACATATTCACCATCGGCTTTCTTTACACCGATTAAGATGTCATTAATGATGTCCATTGGCTCTTCGTTACGTGGGTTGTCTGATGTAACAACTGTAAGGTCTGCAAGCTTTGAACTAACCTGCCCCATCTCGTAACGACGGCTCTTAGCACGGTTTCCACCGCAGCCAAAGAGGCAAACCAATCTGCCTGGCTCGTAAGCCTTAAGTGTTGTAAGAAGGCTCTCAAGTGCCATGGCATTATGTGCATAGTCAATCATGACTGTGAATTTCTTTGAAACTGGGACAAGCTCGATACGTCCCTTTACATGAACATCCTTCAGGGCTGCCTTAATTTTGTCCTCTGCAACATCAAACTGCTTGCAGATAGCAACTGCTGTAAGTGAATTGTAAACAGAAAATGTACCTGGCACATTTACCTCAACATCCATGTTTTCCTTGCCAGCGATGTGGTACTTAACTCCAAGTGCACCGTGCTCCTTAAGAAGCTCTACGTTTTCAGCAACAAGGTCGTTGTCCTTGCCGTAACCGTATTTGATAACATCGCAGGTATGTCCCTCAAGAATGCCATCGATGTGCTCGCTGTCTCCGTTGAAGATACCTACCTTACACTGCTGGAAGAGAAGGCTCTTGCAGTGCATATAATCTGCGAAATCCTTGTGCTCGTTCTCACCGATGTGGTCTGGCTCAAGGTTTGTAAATACGCCAATATCAAAAGTAAAGCCTGAAACTCTGTGAAGCATAAGAGCCTGTGAGCTAACCTCCATAACCACTGCATCAAGCCCTGCATCTACCATCTGTCTAAAAAGCTCCTGCACGCGATAAGATTCAGGTGTTGTGTTAACAGCTGGAATGCGCTCCTCACCTACGATTGATTCGATAGTGCCGATAAGACCTGTCTTGATACCAGCCTTTTCAAGGATTGACTTAACCATGTATGTGGTAGTTGTCTTTCCCTTTGTACCTGTGATACCGATAGTCTTGAGCTCCTTTGCTGGATGACCAAAGTATGCAGCTGAAAGAATCGCAAGTGCCTGACGGCTGTTTTTAACCTTGATGTATGTGATGCCATCTACTGGCTCTACGTCCTTTTCAATGATGATTGCAGTAGCGCCCTTTTCGATTACATCAGGGATGAAATCATGTGCATCCCTAACTGTACCCGAGATACACACAAACACACTATCCTTCTCTACCTTTCTAGAGTCGTATACCAATGTGGAGATTTCTTTATCAAGCTCTCCTGCATATAATTCATAATCTAATTCTTCTAATAAATCTCTTAACTTCATAATTATCCTTTCAATCTAAGCCTTCCCCTTGAGGGGAAGGTGCCCGAAGGGCGGATGAGGTGTCTTTGACTGATGAGGATTATACCTCTATCTCTCCACCAAACACCTCCGTCGCCGGCCCCGTCATAAACACATGATTACTCTCACGGTCATACTCAATAGTAAGATCACCGCCACGAAGATGCACCAGCACCTTATCCTCAGTCTTTCCATTTAATATGCAAGCCATAACACAGGCGCAGGTGCCTGTTCCACAAGCCCAGGTCTCGGCACTGCCTCGCTCCCAAACTCGCATGTTAGCCTCTGTCCTGCTAATAATCTGAACAAATTCTGTATTGGTGCGCTTTGGAAATCTTTCATGGTTCTCAAAAAGCGGACCATAGGTCTCAAGCGGGAAGCTTGCTGTATCATCTATAAACACGACTGCATGTGGGTTGCCCATAGAAACACAAGTCATGTTCCAAGTCTTGCCGCCTACTTCGATTGGCTCATCAATAACCTTATCTCCCTTGGCAACTACTGGAATCTGTGAAGGCTCAAGGATTGGCTCGCCCATATCTACACGAACCTGCTCAACCTTACCATCCTTAGGGAAAAGTATCAGTGTAAGGATTCCGGCTCCTGTCTCCACTGTGATTTCAGTCTTGTCTGTAAGCTTGTGGTCATAAACATATTTGGCAACACAGCGGATACCATTTCCGCACATCTCTGCCTCTGAGCCATCTGCATTATATATGTGCATTCTGAAATCTGCCTTGTCAGATGGGCCAATTGTAATAAGTCCGTCTGAGCCGATTCCAAAATGTCTGTCGCTTACTTTAATAGAAACTTCTGCTGGGTTTTCAACCTTCTCTTCAAAAAGGTTTACATATACGTAGTCATTACCGCAGCCATGCATTTTAGTGAATTTCATAGGATGTCCTTTCGAAACCAGTTAATTGTTCTAATCAAGAATTCTAATAATTATTAATTTGAAGTGCAATTAATTTATTAGATTCCTTACAGAACTGTCCTACTTTAATTTAAGTATACTCCGCACTTTTTGTTTTACATAGTCACATTTGTGCGCAAAATATTGCAAATAGTGCTCCTGGTGATATAATTCATTTATATATTGATAGTGGTCTCTGTCACAACTGCACTCACAATCCTTATGTTTTCATTAGCTTGTGACAGGATTTACTTCCATTACCACATTTTCTGTCACAAACACTTCTTAGAAACCTTATGTTTTCGTTTGCTTGTGACAGGATTTGATTATTTTATTTGATTTTCTGTCACAAACATTCCTACAAACCCTTTGTTTTCATTCTTCTTGTGACAGAGTACATACTTATTGATATTATTTCTGTCACAGGATATTACAAAAACCCTGATAATCCATTTCGTTTGTGACAGAACAAAGGAGTCTAAATGGAATCTTATTCAAAAAAAGGATATTTATACGACAATTTCAAGATTTTCCACCTGATAGATACTAATCTTGGGGAAATTGATTTTCATTATCATGATTTCCACAAGGTGCTTATTCACCTGTCAGGAAATACTTCATATTCTATAGAAGGTCAGACCTTTGATTTGGAGGCGGATGATATTGTATTTGTAAATGCCGGTGAAGTGCACCGTCCTATTTTCCATGATGATTCCCCTTATGAGCGTATCATCATTTATATTTCCAAGGATTTTCTGGCTGAGTATAGTCAAGCTGACAATGATTTATCCTATTGCTTTAGAAATGCTATAGAAAATGGTTCCCATGTTTTGCGACTTCATTCTTTTAAGAATTCCAGGGTGGCCGCCACGGTGGCCAGGCTTACTGCAAATTTAGGCAAAGATGCCTATGCTAACGAACTATTGATGCAGGTGCTCTTTCTTGAATTTATGGTAGAGCTTAATCGTGCTGCCATCAGCGACGAGATTAAATACATATCTACTAATTATGCCGATTCAAAGGTAAGCGAAATCATTCATTATATTAATGAACATTTAAAAGAAGATTTATCTGTGGATGCTATTGCGGGAAAGTTCTATCTCTCTCGCTATTATCTCATGCACACCTTCAAGGATGAGACTGGCTACACCATCGGCAACTACATCACCATCAAGCGCCTGGCCCTAGCCCAGTCATTAATAGATGCAGGCAAGCCGATTGCAGATGCTGCAGAGCATTCTGGCTTTGGCACCTATTCCACCTTTCTTCGGGCATACAAAAAGACCTATGGCACAAGCCCAAAGAAAAGGCTTACTTCACAGGCCTCGCTGTCGTTTTAGTCTAAATCTGATGCTGAACAAACTCCTTAAAAAATGGAAGAGCAAAACATAATCTTCCATAGGCCCCATCTGACTTAAGAATCCCGGAGTTTTCCAACGTACTTTGATATGATGAAAAATTATTTGAATACATCACATCGATTTGAAATCAAACTAATTAATTCCTCCTGCATTTGCCTAGGAATATATGACTGATTTACTTCTTTTATTATCTTTTGCTCCATTTTCAAAAGCTGTGATATTAGTCGTTCTGCCACTTTTTTTGTAATACCAAGGTTCTCCGCAAGTATTAGAAAATCCTTTTTTCTGATGTTTCGTTTTTTACCATTTACTGTAAGAGCCATTTGTTCTTTATCTTCCGGCATTATTATATTCACTGGCAACATATCATAAGCTGCGGACAAACCAAACACTCTACTTCCAGGTGAATCTTCTATGAGAGAAAAATTCTTTAAATGCATATCCGAATTTCCTGTCAAAAAACAGAAAACAAGTCTATAAAAAAGTTCAGTTTCATCCAAACCTACATTTTTGGAATATTTCTGAATTACTCTGCCACAACCTTCATAAGAGCCTTTATATTTGTCCGAGGTAATCCTATTTGAAAGTTGACAGAAATCCTCCATTGCATACATTTCTTTACCTCTTCTATCAATTCTTTTCGTAATGTATGCGTATGTATTATTCATTTTAATTAGGGCATTCGGTACTGTTTTTATTCCTACAAGCTCTGCTAACTTCATAGATAGAAATTCAGCTTCAGGCAAAGCATCAAAATCATCTGATTCAGGTTTTAGAATATATCCTGTTGGATAATCTACAATTGTAAAACGAGCAGACTTATCCTCCGCATCCAGATGTAGTGATAGTTTTTTCTGAACACCGGGTACAGTTAGTCCTTTAGTTACTGTAGAATTTGCCAGCTCTTCCAATTGTTTTTCTGAAATATCTATAATTGGCATCGATGCAACTCCAAAGAATTGCTTTATACAATGAGAATGCCAGCTATTTATTTTTTCCTGTTCAGTTGGATTATTTATTTCCTTGTTACAACATAAACATCTCATAATTATTCTGCCTCTATGTACACATCACCTATGCAGTCTCTACATGCCGCTAATAGCAAGCCAAATCGATCTTTACCATCTATTTTCCAGTTTCTTTCTACAACCCCAAGTAACCATCCTTCTGGAATTAGTCCATCGAAAAATGGAAATAGGATATTTGAATTATATACATCTGAAGATAAAGGTAATGTCATACTTACAGCTACAGCATTATCTTGCGAGATATAGCTAGAATCATACTCGAATGCATAGCCTTCATCAGTTTCATAGATTCGTCCGGCATATGTGTTTTGAACAAAAACTCTTCCTGCTCTATTCATCTAATTTGCTCCTATCTATTTCTCCTGGTACAGCTTCCATGCCAAACATGCTTAGCGCTTGGTTCACCTTGTCAAGGCGCACCGTCTCCTTCCCCTGCTCTAATTCGCGCACAAAGCGAAGGCCGAGCCCTGCCCTCATGGCAAACTCCTCCTGTGTAAGTCCTGCTTTTTTTCTTTCAGTTTTTATGTATTCTCCAATAATATTCATAATATAAATATATACCCGATAAGGTATAATTTCAATAGTTATAGTACTATTTATACCTTATCGGGTATATTATGTTCTTTCTAGGAGGATTTTATAACCGTTAGGGTATATTATCTTCTTCCCTTATTGATATATAGACCTATCTACAGCGAGATATTTATCATTCTCTCTCAAATCTCTTGCAGTAGGATTTATTAACAATACATAGCTAATCCTATTGTTTTGCGAATCCATAAGGGCATATTCAAATACTTTATTTGTGCTTTCTGATGGGTCTTCAAAATTTGTAACTTCTTCGCCGTCAAATAAAACATACGCTGGATATTCATAAGTGTCAGCATCAAAGGTCGTGTAACTTATTTCTTTATCCTTAAGTCGAGCCTCTTCTGCTTTATAATCATCTTCTGAATACTCTGCTTCCAAAGTTACATATCCGCTATCATCATCTCTACTATATTTGAAATATCCATCCTTCACACTGCTAATATCCTTTGGGAATACAAGTAATCCTGATATTCCTGCAAAGGCATTTTCCAATTCCACCTTATTGTAAGATTTTAGTCCGTAGCTTACGCTATGCCCCTTATACATTGGTGGCTGATATATATTATAAGCGGTAGATTTTTCATCAAGATAATTACTATATCCACCATTTTCTAATGTCAGACTTTCCTCATAATCTGTAGGAAGATATTCCTTAGGAATCTTTTTTAAGCTTTTCTCAGATGTCTTATAGGCAACATAAATATATGCAATGCTATTATCTCCCAAATCCATAGCATACTCATATGAATAATCATTATGGTCAATTGCTATATAGACTGGATGGGCAAATCTATCTGAATTATCGTAAATCAGTTTTTTCTCTCTATCATCATATTTTGTATATGTTTGTGACGATTGAGAAAGTCTTTCGATTTCGCTTTGATAATCCTCATCACTATACTGACACTTAAGATACACTTCATATGTTGGGTCGTCCCAGGTATCCTGAAATGAATTATAAAATACAGGCTTGCTCTCCTGCTCAAATGCGCTTTCCGGCACCTTATTTGGGAAAGTCAAAAACTCAGTTCTGGCTTTTCCATATTCACGAGTCGTGTTTTCCTTCATTGTCTGCTCATACTTTTCTATACCCTTTGTAACCTTAGGAGGACCTCCAAAGAAGATTACTAATATTAATATATAAATGGCTGCAATTACAGTAATCGCCCCTACTACAAGCCCAGCCAATATTCCTATAGCTATCTTAAAACCTTTTTTCTCTAACATGTCTTTCTCCTGCCTCTATTCACAAAAATATACAAAATACACTATCAAAGCAACAAATGCTCCTATCGGTATCATCGCACCTATCATCATTCCAATGAGGTAATATTTTCTTCTTTGCAATGATGCTATAAATTTGTGCCCTTTGCTTTTCTGTTCTAGTTCATTTATTTCGATTTCCTGCTCTAGTTGTTTTAGCTTACCTTTACAGTGGTTACAAGATTCAAGATGATTTTCTACCATAAGCTTCACCGAATCTGTTAGCACTTCATCCCTGTATGATGGCAGCAAATCTTCTATTATTTCGCATGATATTTTTTCCATCAAAATACTCCATTCATCAAGATGTAATTTATTATCACTATAAGTACTATCACAAAAACAAGGTACCCCAGCACTCCTAAGAGTATTTTAAGAAGTGAAGGGATTTTAAATCTCCTCTTCCTCTTTTCTGGCTTTGGCAGCTCCATATCTGCCGTCATGGCTTCATAGATGTCCCTGCAATCCTGGCAGGTTTTGATATGCTCTTCTATGAATTCTTTCGATGCTGCGCTTGCTTTTCCATCAATATAGATTGGAAGAAGATCTGCTACTAAATCGCATTCAATATTACTCATAATCGCACATCTCCTTTCCTATTTTTGCCTTGCCGCGATAGAAGGTTACCCTTGCCCAGTTTTCTGTCTTACCCTTTAGCTCTCCAATTTCTTTGAAGGAAAGCTCACCGCGTAGTCTATAGAGCATCACATCCTTCGTAGCGCTATCCAGCTTTTCGATTGCTGCATACAAAGCCTTGTTTGTTTCATTTTTGATGTACATCTCTTCAACCAGTTCTCCAGTGGATATCTCCATGGCTTCTTCCATTGGAATCTGCTTGAATTTATTGTTCTTTTCCAAGTATTGCCAGAAGGTGTATTTTGCTATCTGGCACAGCCAGGTGGAGACCTTGGCATCTCCCCTGAAATCATCACTTCGTCTGATTGCCCGAAGGAAAGTCTCCTGAGTTAGGTCCTCGGCCAAGTCCCTATCTCCATTAGTAAGTGTCAGGAGAAAGCCCAGCACAAGCTGATAGTATTCTTCGCACATATTCTTGATGTTCAAGCTTTCTTCCTCCTTTTTTATTTGCTTTCACTACATTAGTCCAATCATGTAGAATTTCGTTACAAACTTTTTTATTTTCTTTAAAAGATTATCATATCACCTGCCTGTAACATAGTAATTTCTGGGTGAAATTCAACAATTTTAATGACTTGAGAATTCAGGAATGATATTATATTTTTATATTATATAGGGAGGAAAAAACATGAGTAATTATTCAGTTGCAGATGAAATCAAGAAATACAAAGATTTATTGGATCAAGGTGTTATTACCGAAGAAGAATTTGAACAGAAAAAATCTGAGCTATTAAAAGCTCAGCCTGTATCTGCTAGTAGCACACCTGGCATGTCAGCTCAGACCACTGGCATTGTAGCTTATCTTACATGGATTGGCTTCATAATCGCTATTCTTGTAGGCGACAGAGATGGTGCAAAGTTCCATATTAACCAGGCTCTTGTTATTAATCTTTTCTTCTTCCTTGGATGGATTCCTGTTCTTGGATGGATATGGGCACTCATCATGGTTGTTCTTTGGTTCATCGCTTTTATTGGTGCATGCGCCGGCGAAGAACGCCCAGTTCCAATTCTTGGAGGAATTAAAATTTTAAGCTAAATCGAGTAGGAGGGAGATTTGGATAATCCCCCGACCTCTCACACCACCGTGCGTACGGTTCCGTACACGGCGGTT
>SVER01000056.1 GCA_015057315.1 Pseudobutyrivibrio ruminis
ACTCTCTTAACCAGCTTATTGTATGCTGTAACTGTGTTATCAAGATTTTCCCAAGAGAACACAAGTGGCTTACGATAGTGTGACTGCAAGCAGAAAAATCTATAAACTAGTGGGTCATAGCCCTTTTCCTGAAGAACAGAAACAGTAAGGATTGCCCCCTTCGACTTTGACATCTTACCTGACTGGTCATTAAGGTGATTGCTGTGGAACCAGTACTTGCACCACTCATGGCCAAGGTAAGCCTCTGACTGTGCGATTTCGTTTGTGTGATGTGGGAAGATATTATCTACACCGCCGCAGTGAATATCGATATACTCTCCAAGGTGCTTCATAGAAATGCATGAGCACTCAATATGCCATCCTGGGTAACCTACGCCCCAAGGGCTTTCCCACTTAAGAGCCTGGTCTTCAAACTTAGACTTTGTAAACCAAAGAACAAAGTCTGTCTTATTCTTTTTATTAACATCCTCTTCTACATCATCACGAACGCCTACTTCAAGTGCTTCCTTTTCAACTGATGATGAAAATACATAATAATCATCAAGCTTGCTAGTATCAAAATATACATTACCTCCAGCAACGTATGCGTAGCCCTTCTCAAGAAGGACCTCTACCATGTGAATAAACTCTGGGATACAGTTAGTTGCAGGCTCAACCACATCTGGACGTTTATTTCCAACTGCATCAAAATCCTTGAAGAATGCATCTGTATAGAACTTTGCAATCTCCATAACTGTCTTATGCTCGCGCTTTGCGCCAGCTACCATCTTGTCCTCACCTGTATCTGCATCGCTTGAAAGATGTCCAACATCAGTGATGTTCATAACTCGCTTTACATCGTAGCCTGCGTACTCAAGTGCCTTAATAAGAACATCCTGCATGATATATGTACGGATATTTCCGATATGAGCGAAGTGGTATACTGTAGGGCCGCAGGTGTACATGCCTACCTTGCCCTCTTCTCTAGAGTGGAACTCCTCCACCTTTCTGTCTAATGTATTGTAAAAAGTAAACTTATTCATAATAATTCTCCTTTACACCTCATCCGGTCCTTCGGACCACCTTCCCCTCAAGGGGAAGGCTCTATTTCTTTTTGCAGCCGGGACAGCCTTCGCAGCTGCGGGCGCTATCAAATACTACGTTGCTGCCATCATAAAACTCGTAAAGCAAACAGACTGCCTGTGAGCTAATGCCCTCTTCGCGGCCTGTAAAGCCCAGGTGTTCCTCTGTAGTAGCCTTAATGTTAACCTGACTAACATTGATACCAAGACACTTAGCTACGTTTTCTTCCATCTTGTCTATGTAAGGGCGAAGCTTCGGTGCCTGGGCGATAACTGTAGCATCTACATTGCCTACCACATAACCTTCATCCATAACAAGCTCTCTCACCTGCTCTAAAAGCTTCATTGAATCTGCCCCCTTATACTTAGGGTCAGTATCAGGGAAATGTGCCCCTATATCCTTTAATCCTGCTGCACCAAGCACAGCATCCGCTATTGCATGTAAAAGTACATCCGCATCAGAATGACCAAGTAACCCAAGTGTATGCTCAATCTTCACACCACCTATAATCAAATCTCGGCCTTCCACAAGCTTATGTACATCATAACCTGTACCTATTCTCATGCTGCCTCCTAATCTATATAAAACAAATTTATTGCCTATTAAACTACTGTATTATATCAAAAAATCCTCAAGTTTAATAGGGGCATTTTAATAGCGCCCCACCGGCACAGGTGGGGCGCTGCTTAGCGCTAATTATAAAACTAGTCTAGTATCTCTTCCATTTTATCCCAGTCGAAGAGCTTTAGGTACTTTTGCAAATCCTTGAACTTAGCTGCATCGGCGTCAGGGAGCTTGTATGACATTACCTCATTAATTACCATTTCGGCGCCGTCGTAATCCATCTGTGATACAAGCTCTGCCAAAGCTTCGTAGGCGCTTGATAGTTCGTCAGCATCAATAGGTGACTTAGCTGCTGCATCAGAATCAGAAACTTCCTCACCAGCCTTAACTCTTGAGAGGATTTCCTTAAAGCTTCTGTAGTCAGATAAAAGCTTAGGTGTATTGCTGTTGATGAAGGTTAAATCTTCCTTTTTGCCCGCTTCCTCTAGCTGCTCTGCCAGGGATGACAGCTCCATGGCACCTACTATTCTTGCAGAAGATTTAAGGGCATGAACTTTTACAGTGTATAGCCTGATATCATTATCATTTAAAGCCTTTTCTATGGTGTCTGCATTCATATCGATAGTATCGTAGAAATCAACTAAGCTATGCTCGTACACAGCAATTCCACCACTGTTTCTAATACCATCCTCCAGCACAATGGCATCTACTTCCTTAACCCACTGTAAGTACTCTGGCAATTCCTGAGGTTCGTTTTGAACCTGCTCACTTGCTGGCTTTTTGATAATTTCGTCCCCAATATGCTTCATGATAGTAGCCTCAAGGAATTTACTATCAATAGGCTTTGCTATATAACCTAAGAAGCCGTTTGTTTTGTAGAACTGCTCAGCATCTGGCATAGCATTGGCAGTAAGGGCATATACAGGAAGATTAGGATACAAGGCCTTTATCTTGCCCATTGTTTCAATACCGTCCATGCCAGGCATCAGGTGATCTAACAGCACTATGTGGAATCTCTCTTTTTCAAGGATTGATAGACATTCTTCGCCACTTGCTGCTGTTGTAATATTTATCTGGGTAGGCTTTAGTAATCCCTTGATTACATTCAGATTCATTGGATTGTCATCCACTACAAGGATTCTTGCATTTGGTGCTATAAACTGTGGTGCGTAGAATCCCGGTGGAGCCTCCTCGATTCTCTCCTTAAACTTGCCAATAGGAGTAGGGTCAGTAATCTTTTGCTTAAAGGTAAATATAAACTCTGAACCTTCGCCGTATACACTTTCGCACCATAGCTTTCCGCCCATGAGCTCAGCAAATCTTCGGGAGATATCAAGTCCTAAGCCTGTACCTTGAATTCCACTGTTCTTCTTTTCATCTAAGCGCTCATATGCAGTAAACAGCTTTTCCAAATCCTCGGTTCTAACACCAATACCTGTGTCTTTAACTGATATCCTGACATCGCAGATATCATCAACAATGCTTTCTATAGAGACTGTTAGTGTAAAGCCACCCTTTTCAGTATATTTAACAGCATTAGTTAGAAGATTTAATACTATCTGCTTAACCTTACCTCCATCGCCATATAGAACCTTTGGGATATTCTCATCAATATTAACATCAAAGCTTAAATTCTTCTGCTCGCTTCTGACTCTAATCATGGTAATGATTGCACGAAGCTGGGTCTCAGGCTCGTAGTCCTGCTCAACAAGATGCATCTTGCCAGTTTCAATCTTTGAAATATCAAGTATCTCATTTATAAGACTAAGAAGAGACTCAGCTGCTGTACGAATATCCATGGCATTATTAATAACACTCATAAGATATGGCCTTGGAACACCCTCTGGATTCTCGTGAAGTATCATTTCATCCATACCCATAATAGTGTTGATAGGGGTACGAATCTCATGAGACATATTTGCAAGGAAGCGGCTCTTGGCGCTATTTGCTCGCTCCGCCTCATCCTTTGCTGCCTGTATCTCATCATACTGACGACGAATAATAGTCCAGGTCATAACACGCCAAACAACAAAACCTGCAAATACTGCAAGAAGAATCAATAGTACAACTCTTACAATGGTGCGTTCAAAAAACATCGGCTGCTTAACAAGCTTATACGTATCATCAATAAGCACCTCAGATGTAGATTCATCAAGTATCTGAATATGTAAGGTGTAGTTACCATATCTCATTCCAGTAAATTCCAAGGTTGACATTGACTCCCTGTGAATAGTAAATCCAGGGTCGGCACTATTTTCTAAAAATACTCTAACAAGCGGATTTGTCATAGAATAGTCCAAAACTGCAGGATTAATCTGGACACGTCCATTAGAAGCAGGAATTATGTATGTTCCATCTAATTCGGGTAAAATGGTTACATCATCACAGCTTATCCTAGTAACACCCGTTTTGATTCTGACATTACCTGACTGGTAATCATTAATGTTTACTAAAGATACGCCAGTCATTCCTGCAATGTAAAGATTTCCATCATCATCTATTGCACTGTATTCAGAAAGGATTGGCATGCTTGTAAGACCATTGGCAAGTGTAAGCAGCCTATAATCCTGCACCTCATTATTTAACATCTCCTCTGCTTTTACCACGTAAATACCGTTGGATGCTAATACCCAAAGTCCATCATTGTTATCAAAGAAGATGTTATCATTATTGTTATAAGGGAAGGTGCTTACATGAGTAATCACCCCATCCTTCATATACTCAATACTATTAGATGTAACTATCCAATAAAGCTCTCGCTTTTCATCCCATTTTATTCTATTAATTACATCACTTGTAAGTCCATCACTCTTACCCAGCTTTGTAATATAATCGCCTTTTACCACATAGATTCCATCTCCATCTGTTGCTATGTAAACCTCACCTTCCTGGCCAGTCTGTAAATCCAAAAATACGGTGTTCTTTATACCAGAGCTTTTGTCAATGCTTCCTACCACCTTAAAATCCTTAATCACGGCCATACCGCCATTGGTAGCAGCAACTATTGTGCCATCCTTAGCTTCATCTGTACACCTAACCTCATTGCTAGGCATACCATCTGCTTTTGTAAAATTAATGATAGTGCCATCTGCCTTTTGACAGACTACACCTAGACCATTTGTAAAGGTAGAAATCCAAAGATTATTATTAGAATCTTTTGCCACATCTCTTACCTTGGCTTTTCCCACGTATTCAGTCAACGCTGTTTCTTCCACAGTGGTCTTATCCTTGAGATAAATCAAACCTTCATTGGTGCCGATATACAAGGAATCATTATAAAGACATGTGGAATTAACCACCACATCTTCAATTCCCGCCTCGGCCGTCACATTGGTGAAATTGTTAGAAACCAGCTTCATAACACCCTGGCGTGATGATGCAATCCAAATGTTCCCCTGATAATCAGCCGTCATCATTTCTATGCCACTATTTATAGGTGTATTATCTATTACATGAAAGCTTTCATCCTCATCCACATAACCAAATGCACTTTCCGATGCAACCCAAATGCGGTCACAGGCAGACATAATCCACTTGATAGTATTTAAAGGTGCAACGGATATTTCCTTCATATCCTCAAGCTTATCGCCATAATTTCCGTAGTATAGCTTATCAGACTCAGTGCCAATATAAACTTTTCCATCATTAGTGCTGTCAGCATAGATGTTTGAAATTTCAATATCTCCTAATGAATCTCCTGCATAATATGAAGATAATTGACATGCATTAATAGAAAAGATAGCTCCGGTTTTGGTGTAGCCATAAATAGTGCCATCACTGCCAGAATCCATCCTTAAGATTCGTTCACTATTAATTCTGTCATCATCCAGCTTAAGCAGATTATCCTCTGTATCAACATAAGCTATTCCCTCAGTGGTGCCTATAAAGACATTTCCTTCTTTGTCCTCAGCAAATGTACGGATAGATGATGAAGGCAGCCCTATATCTGTAGTAAGATGAACAGGTTCTCTAAAAGTATTAAAATACACTACTCCATTATCATTTGTTCCTACCCATATTCTGCCTTGGGAGTCCTCAAAAAGCCCTCTGCCACTGGTTAACCCTTCTGTGTCAGTGAACCTGGCAAAGGAAGAGCCATCATATCTGATGATTCCACTGTATCCGCCAATCCAGATATAGCCATCTGAAGCTCCTATAATGAAATTAGCCTCAGATGTAGGAAGCCCATTTTTGGCATCATAAATATGGGCATAATACCCCATGTTTTCTATTTGCTCCGAAGCTGCATAGCCTCCGCCAATATAAGCTTTTTCATTACCTGTGTTAACTTCATCTGCATAACTTTTATTTGCAGGTAAAACTAAAAATGCAAAAATTAATGCAATGAGCGCACATACTCTACAACTGTTTTTTCCCATAGCAATTTATAAAAAATTGTAAAACCCGTTAACATTAATCTACTGATAAAGCTTCATTACCCCATAAAGAAAACCTTAAGCTTATTTAAAAGCTCATCCTTACCTATAGTTTTCAAAAAATATCCCTGTGGATTAAGAGCAAGGACTGCCATTACGCTTTCCTTATCATCCCTTCCTGTCAAAAACATTACAGGGATGTTCTTAGTGTCGTCATCAGCCCTAAGCATCTCAAGCACCTGCGGCCCATCTGTAACAGGCATCTCATAATCCAGCAAAATCAAATCTACAGTGTTGTTACTGCCCAGCCATTTGATGGCACGAAGTCCAGATGTTGCCATAGATACCTTGTAAGAATCCTTAAGCCATTCCCTGACAAGACTCATATAGTTTGGGTCATCATCCACTATAAGGATGCTCCTTTTAAGCTCATTTGCTGCAACCTGCTTGGTATAGGCATTAACACAATCGATATAGGTATCATAATCAAGTGGTCTTGATAGAATCTTATAAATCAATTGTGAAGGAATACTCGCTGCAACCTCATTAGTATCTACAGGGTCCCCTATAAGGACAATTTGTTTATCATCATCCTCCATTTTATCTACCAAGAATGTACGAATGTCATCCTCTAGTCTATCATCTGGCTCCATGTAAAAGGTAACAAGAGCTGTTTCATCCCAAAGATCATGAATTAAATCAAGCTTAGGGGTAACAAATTTGGCATCAATATCTGCATCAGCCAGTTTCTTTAAAAGGACTCTAATTATGAATGATTCCTTTGCGCCTATTATAAGTATTTTGTTCTGTTCCATAATCCCCTCCGACGTCCTTATTTATTTTTTAGTAAAGCTTCTATCTTATCCCAATTAAAGGTTTTAAGAGCTTTTTCCAAATCTTTAAAAAGCTTGTAATCTTCTTCCTCAAGCTTGTACTCATTTACCTCTGTGATAATCATATCTATTGAATCATAATCCATTTGAGGTGCCAATTCCTTAATGGCCTCAATAGCGCCAGATAACTCATCAAGAGGTATTGGTTCCTTATCTAAATCTGTACTTGCGGAAGGATTTAATCCTTCAAGCTTATTTTGGTATTCAAGATATTCCTCTAGCATTGCAGGATAGTTCTCCTCAATGTATTTTACATCATTTTTCTTTCCTGCTTCCTCCAACCACTTGGCCTTCTCCGATAGTTCATGGGCGCCTATTATTCGTGCTGAGCTTTTCAAAGCATGTACCTTTATAGTAAACAGCTTTATATCCTTGTCCTCAAAAGCCTTATTTATTACTTCACTATTTTCTTCTATTGTATCTAAAAACAGCTTCAATGAAAATATAAAGCTTTCTGCTCCGCCACTATACTTTATGCCATCATCAACCACTATTCCATCAACATCATACAGCCATTCATACCCCTCTGGGAGTCTGGAAAATTCCGCCACAGCTGCTGCATCAGAATCCATAACCGCATCATCCGGCAAAAAGAGTCTGATAACATTTTCCAAAGTCTGCCCATCAACAGGCTTTGGAAGATATCCATTAAAGCCCTTTGAAATGTAATACTCTTTTCCGTTTGCAATATAGTTTGCTGTCAGGGCAATAACTGGAAGCTCTGGATATTTTTCACGTATTTTTGCAACAGTTTCAAGGCCATCCATTCCTGGCATCATGTGGTCAAGTAAAACTAAGTTATAATCGCCCTCATCCAGCTTTACTAAACACTCTTCTCCAGAATCTGCAGTAACTACATACATTTTGGTAGATGAAAGGAGCCCTCTGATTACTGCCAGATTCATAGGATTATCGTCAACCACAAGAATGCTTATATCTGGAGCTACAAAGCTAGGGATATAAGGCCCCTTTGGTGCTTCTTCCACATGCTCATCAAAAAAGCCTATTTCTGTTGGGTCAATTACAACCTGAGTGATTGTAAATGTAAAAGTAGAGCCCTTGCCATATTCGCTCTTACACTCAAGGGTTCCATGCATTAATTCAGCAAAATGTCTAGATATATCAAGACCTAAGCCAGTACCTTGAATGTTACTGTTCTTAACCTCGTCCAAACGTTCAAAGGCATGGAAAAGTTTTTCCATATCCTCTTCCTTAATACCTGGTCCTGTATCTGTTACTGAAAATTCTATTTTACAGCTTTTTTCATACTTTTCTAAAACCTTTACATTTAGCTCAAAGCCGCCTTTCTCAGTATATTTAAGAGCATTGGTAAGTAGATTTAACACAATCTGCTTAACCTTTCCCATATCACCATATAATCTTTTTGGTAATTCCTTGTCTATCTTTATATCAAAACGAAGTTCCTTTTGATCACTTCGCCCTCTTATCATGTTGATAAGGCCTCGGAGAAGTTCAGTTGTATCATATTCCTGCTCAACCAGTCGCATCTTTCCAGATTCAATCTGGGATATATCTAACACGTCATTTATCAGAGAAAGCAAGGAATCGGAAGCATACTCAATGTCTGAGGCATACTTACTTATCTTCTTGTAATAGTCAGCAGGCACATCTGTATGGTCTTCCCTGAGAATCATTTCATTCATTCCCATAATGGTATTTATAGGAGTTCTTATCTCATGGGAAATATTAGCAAGAAACCTTGATTTAGCAGTGTTTGCCTTTTCTGCTTTTATTTTTGCATCCTGCAAATCATTCATATTTAGGATTTCAGAAAAGTATAGCTGTACAACCATTCCAACCATAGTGATGTTGGTCAATGAAAGTCCATAAACAAAAAACTGTACAATACATGCTACAAATGGAAATACCGTAAAGAACAAAAGAGGTATATAGGTACGTCTTCTTAGCTTTTTCTTATATTGAAAATTAACCGAAAACTGTAAAGCAATCATTGTTAAAGGGAAAAAATAGGACAGGTATATAAATTGACCTCTCTGGTATTTATTATTAGCATCAAATGTGTAATACATACCTGTAAATTGAGATACTATAAGCATCAGTAAGCCCGCGGTAAATAAGCCTTCGCATATTGCAAAGCGTTTAGGCAAAACTGTCATACGTGCTTCATTACGATACAATTCCATTAGATATTGATTAAAAGCATGAGCCAAGGCTAAAGATAGTAAATACACTAAAAAATTGCATATTCTAACCATCCAGTAGCCAGTGGTGCTAACATCACCTCTATATATATAAGCAAATCTATCTGCTATCAACAACAGCATAGCTGAGATTTGCATATATAAAAGTGCACCTCTTCGTCTTCTAGACACAGTTCTAGTGTTCTTGGTGAGTATAATAAGTACTCCACAAGCTCCACTCAAGAAGAGCATTACACTTAATTGGAATTCTCGTAAAAAATCCATCATCTTAAAAAATCTCCCAAGCCTTATGGCTCCGTTAACCTATTCCTTATATTTTTCCATAACCTGCAATACCTCATCCTTAGCATCGATAAAAACTTCCACGCATTTTGGATCAAAATGTGTGCCTGAATCTTTTTGCAGAATTGCTAAAGCATCTTCAAAAGGCATTGCCTCCTTATATACTCTCTTTGATGACAGTGCATCAAATACATCTGCCACTGCCATAATCCTTGCTGATAATGGGATTACCTGCCCCTTCAATCCTTCTGGATAACCTGTGCCATCCCACTTTTCGTGATGATAGCCAGCCATATTTCTAGCTTCCTTTAAATAGTTCTCACCCTGAACAGCCTTTATTGCCTTTTCTATAATCTTTCTTCCATCCTCAGCATGAGTCTTCATTATGGCAAACTCCTCGTCGGTTAGCTTGCCTGGCTTGTTTAAAATAGCATCAGGGATGTTAATCTTTCCAATATCATGCAATGGTGCAGACAAAACCACGTCAGATATATATTTAGGCGTTATTTTATCCTTGTAATAACCTTTTTTCTTAAGACCCTCTACTATTATTTTTACATAATCAGCTGTCTTTTGGATGTGATAGCCTGTGTCCTTATCACGATTTTCAACCATATCAGCCATGGTAATAATAAGTCCTGTCTGCATCTGATTAATTGCCTTGGCCTGATACTTAATATCATTCATCTGATTCATGGAATCCTCAGCCATTTTGCAGATGGCATGGTATAAAAATTCCAGCTCATCCTTAGTGCTTATATCAAGGGCCTTTATATTATCAACATACTCCTTTGATATGGTCTCATTATCTGTGTAATTCATAAGATTATCAGTAGCTGAAGCAATGGCATTCATAGGATACACCAGATAATATTTGGCCACCCACACACCTGCATACAAGATAAACACAAGATATCCAGAGAAAATCATAGTTATTCTTAGAAGGTACTGCTTCATCAAATATATATTTTCTGCCTTCACTGTTCTTGTGCTGGCAAAATCCCAGAAAATAGTAAGGCTTATCCAAACAAGCAGTACAGTAATCAAAAGTGCTGCAAACACTATAAGACTGGTAATTCGCTTTTGTAGATGACCACTTCTGGCATCAGATTTTGAGTAATCTTTTATTTGCTGCTTTGTAAGTGGAGATTGTTTCCAGCCGATTTTTGCAATACTATCACAGTTTTCCTCGGGCAAAATATAAACTACTCCAATTGCCACATATACACATATTCCTTTATCTACTATGTTAAGTAAAAAATGTCCTAGTATAAAATTGAAACTAAAGTTTCCTATAAATTTAGAAGTTAAGTATGTAGATGCTTGGTTCAGTATGATAAATTGAGGTTCTCCTAGAAGAACAAGCTGAATAATAGCCCCTATTAACCCACTGATGGCTGCAAATATTATGACAACAAGAATCACAGGGATTGTTCTTTCACTTTTTCTTTTAGGAAGATAAGCTCCTGCAATTATTGCTATAAGTATGCTTATAATTGAATAATAGATAGCATTAGGATTAAAAAAAGCACAAATAATATTGGTAAATAATGCCACAAATAGTGCTGGCAGGCCTCCTGCTACACTGGCAACACCTATAGTTCCAATAGTATCTAAGTACAATGGCAGTTTGAAGTAATTGGTAAAAAAGCCAAGACATACATTCACCACCACTCCACCTAAAATACTGCTAAAAAGCATAATAAGACTGTTTCTTTTCTTAATTCTGTCACTTTGCATAGTTACATCCTGCGCCTTGTTTAATGTAATTAATACTAAGAAACATTATCTCCCTATATTATCAATAAGCATCATGGTCAATATACCACATAATTATGAAAAAAGGGTGTTAGCAAACACCCTTTTCATTAGTTATTCTATTAGTTATTCAATTCCTGATTTTGAAAATTTATGAACTTCGCTTTCGCCCCAGCTTTCACCGTTTTCATCATAGCTTAGTTCAGCAAGGACTATCTCGCCAGTTTTAATTTCCTTAACGTTCTTATTCGTTTCTAGTGTACCAAGTTCTCTGATACCATTAGATACCTCAAACAAAACAACCTTTCCACTAGCAGTAATTACTACGTAGTTACCATCCTTTCCATGGACGTATGTACCTGATGCATAGTCATATTCACCTAAGTCACGAGATACATTGGCATCCCCTACAATAAGCTGATATGAAGATGCCCCATCATCGGAAGTCTCATTAACTAAACATACTGTTGCAAGCTCACCATTATTTTTTACGTCAAATTTGTCATTAAAGCCTTGAAGTGAAAGCTCCTTAGTATAGAGCTCATCTCCTGGAATATATGCTTCATCAAAATCTTCAAAGGCAGAATATGGAACAGTGAAGCTTACAATTCCTGCTGCATAAGGTGCCAAATCATACTGTTGGAACATAAATGTAATTCCAGTATAATCAAGATAGTTTTCTGGTAAGGCATCACCTGTAAAATAATCCTCTATTACCTGCTTATAAGAAGTTACATCATCATCAAAGAGAGATTCTTTAGCAGCCTCAGGAGATTCTTCTATAGTAGTAAGTATGAAATCCTTTGATGTGGCGGCAATCTTACTTTCATCACCATAATCCTTCACTGAAAGCTGTGCACCAGTGTTAACATCAAATGTATATCCACCATACATAGCGCCACCATGAGCACCACCTGAGTAATAAGCAGATTCTATAACAAAGCTAAGGATATTTTCATCAGCTCTAACTACCTTAACATTTTCATATTCCTCATATTTAATTGGTTCGTAATCAAAGCCTTCTTCTTCAGCATACTGTTTTTGCTCTTCATTCTGCTGTTCGGCTTCTTTATTCTGGTCTTCTACGCCTTCATTAAAGGTTGATACGCGGCCATCGAAAAACTCATCTATAGCAGTAGCCAAAGCTTCATGCTTGTCATCTGTTATCTGCAAGCATTCTACACTTCCTTCAAAGTAATCATATCCTTCTGCTGAAACAGATGTGATTGCATATTCTGGTTTTGAAGGCTCTGCCACCTCTTCTTCCTTATTGCTATTATCCTTCTGCTCCTCATTATTTGTAACAGCTGTATCTTTAGTATTTCCTGTTTTCCCACATCCAACGCAAGCTGTAACAGCAAGTGTCAAGGCAAGTACAAGCGCTAATCTTTTTTTCATTATACACCTCCAATGTTTAAACAAACCCTAGTTAAGATTCAGTATACATAAAGTCCGTATTATTTCAAGTAGTACACTTAATATTTTAGAATTCTTTACATTTATTTAAGAAATACTATTAGCTATTACATCACTCCAAAAAAGATCAGGATTCCCCGACCCCACGAGGAATCCTGATGAAAGGAGGATTTATTATAGAAAACTAGGAAATAAGCTATTTAATAACTAATCTCTTGGCTCCCTCGGCCGCTAATGGACTTCTAACTGTCTCACTTTCTTCAAAGGTAATCTGAGCGCAAAGTGTGGAGCCCTTCATTCTCTCTGCCGCAAAAGTAAGACCATTGTTTTTTCTATCAAGCTTTGGTGAATCAATCTGATCTGGATCACCTAAAAGTACAACCTTTGAGCCCTTGCCTGCACGTGTGATAATCTCTAATATCTGTCCTATTGTACAGTTTTGAGCTTCATCTACTATGATAAATGAATTAACCAGTGAACGACCTCTCATGTATGCCAATGAACAAATCTCAATGATGCCTGTCTCAAACATGTCCTCTATTTGCATTTTGATTTGTTCCTTCTCCTCGTTCTGCCCCTTTAAAAGTACCTGTAGATTATCCATAAATGGAGCAATAAGAGGAGTCATCTTCTCTTCCAAATCACCTGGCAAAAATCCCAAGTCATTATCTGAAAGAGTATTACTTCTAGTAATCATAATTCTATCAAAGCCATTGTGATAATATCCCTGCAAGCCTGCTGCCAGTGAAAGGAAGGTTTTGGCTGTACCAGCACTACCCTTTAGAATCACCAGTGGTAATTCATCTGGATTTGCCAAAAGTGCATAGAGGGCAAATCTTTGTCCAACATTTCTAGGCTGACAATATGGTGTGTAGTAATCTCTATCCTTTAGGATGTGCCAGCCATCTGTCTTAAATGTATAAAGTGCTGAATTACTGCCATCCTTACAAATACCAAATTCATTTTCAATGAATCCTTTATTGAATGGGCTCTCCACATCTTCTGGAGTTATATCTCTTCTACCAGTATAGTTTTCATTGTCGAGAATCATTTCGTTGTGATAGCCCTGTACCACACAGCCACACATGGTAGCGTTGATTCTCATGGAAATATCATTTGTTACCAGTATTGTCTCTAAATCAGATTTCTTTGCAATACCAAGCACACAATTAATTATTCTATTGTCTGGTCTGTCTAATGTAAATTCTGCTGGAATCAGCTTTTCATATTCAGATTCTTTTTCAATAATAAAGGTTCCGCCGTTTGGCATCGTAACCCCATTAGCATAATCTCCTTCAACAGATTCAATGTTTCGAATGCTTTCACGTGCGCCGTAGCCCACCTCCGCATAGGCTGTTTTCTTTGAATCAAGCTCCTGCAGAGTAGTGGTTGTGATAATAACATTATTATCATCGAAACCGAAAAGCGCTGTAGGGCAGTGAATCAAAATGTTGGTGTCTAATACGTAGTTTTTCTTCATAGGGTCACGCTCCTTTATTAACTTTGATAATATAATTTTATACTAAGTGGTCTTTAAGTTCTACAATATTTTGTGTTTTTATATGTATATTGTGTGAATTTTACACTTAATATTGTTATATTGTCTAACTTTTGATTTTGGCATAAAAACCTGCTAACAAAAATCAAGTATAAGTTTTGAAAAACTTTCTAATAAATATAATTGCATCACAACAAGGCT
>SVER01000057.1 GCA_015057315.1 Pseudobutyrivibrio ruminis
TCTTTTAGCTGCATAAAGAAAACGAGACGACCAAAGTCGTCTCGTAAAAAAGTCTAACTTTGAGGGGTCACCTCATAGATAGACTCTTAATCAAAATCTATATCAATAAGGCCATGTAAAGGCGATGTTCTTAAGGGAACACAGGCCTTTTGCCATATCAGTTGTATAGTAAAAAACTTCTCTGTCGGCTATAACCTTCACATCATACACTTTAGCAACCGATGTTTTACTAACACTAGAATATTGGATTTCCCCTTCCGTATAACCCAGGCTATCCAGCACCATTCTAAGTGCTTTTTCCTCAGTGATTCTATTTGCCATATTTGTAAATATTGTTTTAAATGGTGTCAAAGTATTAGTGAAACGGTTTTCTTTCACGATTATTCCTCCTCATCTAAATCCAATCAATTGTTCATTTTCGATGAAAAAAGAATATCACACGTTTTGTCACACAATTGTCACAGAGGTCTCTATTTACAACTTAATTACCTATATCTACAGGTCTGATGCCCTGTAAATCTGTTTCTTCCATACCTAGTTTCCCTCAAACAATGCCTTGGCACGGGCATAGGAAATATTGAACTTTCTTATACCTTCATAGTGTTCCTTTGGATAGGTGTAGCGCACTTCATTTTCTAAATCCTTAAGAAGCTTTTTGTCGCCTGTTAGGGCTGAAGCAGCATCTGGTGATAAGGTTTCTGTTATGTACTGCGCAACAGATTCATATTCGCTGACACTTGAATCCGTGTGGGCTAAATCATATTTAGCGATCTGGTAATCCGGGTTGGCAAATGCAAAAACAAGGTAGGCAACTGTAATTGTAACCATGGCAGCCTTGAATACTGGGAAATTTGATTTGTACAAAGCTACAATCAAAAATGCAAGCCAAAGGCTAAGTACGCACAGGAACCAAAGCACAAACAATCTTAGGAATGTGAGCTGGTACACGCCGATGTAGAGAACCATTCTCATTGCTGATGATGCAATCATTATGTATGTACAAGCACCAATCACGGATAAGATGATGTTAAGTAATTTATTTTTCGTAAATGCTCTAGAGCAGATTAGCACAAGTGCCACATTTATCAAACACACTGCAAGTAGCTGATAGAAACCTTCGTGTGCGTACTCGGCGTAAGTGTAGCCAGTTGGAAGCTTCATGCTGTCTGTGAACAGGAAAAGTACCTGTATTAAGCAGAAGAACAGATAAACTATTCCAAGTAGGATTGTAAATGTAATTGCAATAAGTGGATTGTTGTTTCCTTGCTTTGCTGGACTGATGCTAAGCTTCTTCTTGCTCAAGGAATTAGGAATTATATATGCACATACAAATCCATAGAATAGAGTGAAAGCAACACCAACAATATCCAACATATTATCTGGTAGATGAATTTCACTGAATACTCTTTCAAGGACACGGCTAAACACTGCATCTGCTGAAATAAGCAAGCTTATTACTACTGCAAGCAGTGGAATAGCAATAACTATACCAAGTCCCACAGCCATAAATGCACTCTTTTTTTCCTTACTGGTTTCGCTGCCTTTGTCCTTAACCCATGCGGCAAAATCCTTAAAAGGCCATGGAAGATATTCTATTGGACGAACTATTGTAAAAAAGATTCCTCCAATCCATCCTGCAATATCCCAACCAGTTGTATCCACGTATAACTCCATTATGAATGACATGAACAATAAGAAAATTGCAAGTCCACTAAGGTTCTGAAGGCTATGGCTTGTGAACATACACTTAGAAACAGCAAGTAGCATAAGTGATACCACGTAAAATAGATTCATACCAAGCTTGCCATTTCTATCCCTTAGAAATGGTAGATTGTCACTCTTTCTAACTAGTGCAATCAACACCATTGTAATGGCCATAAATATTGGATAAGTAATGCTCATCCTATTTCTGTATAAGCATATCGTATATACGATAGTAAAAATCAACGATAATAAACCATATTTTGCGAAGGCTTCCCCATCTCCCTTTGCCATCTTCTCATTAATTGTGTTGTCCATAACTATTCTTCCTCCGGATTTTCAACATATTCTAATATATCTCCTGGCTGACACTGAAGTGCCTTGCAGATTGCATCTAAGGTTTCAAGCCTTACAGCCTTTGCCTTATTGTTTTTTAGAATTGAAAGATTAGCATTTGTGATTCCTACCTTGCCTGCAAGCTCCGCCAAGCCCACCTTTCTTTTTGCCATCATTACATCCAAATTTATTACAATCATATTTTCACCTGAGCTTTCTATATGGTTAAATCGTTTTCCAATTTATACTGAACGGCTCTATCAAATACTAATGAAAGCACCTTACTAAATAGTCCTGCAAAAAAGAATACTCCTGCAACTATCAATGATGCTGGGGTAAAATATACAAAGCATCTTAATAGCTTAAGCCCTGTAATAACAAAAGCATATATGGACATGCGTACAAGACTTGTAACATTTTCTTGAACAAAGCAGTCATCATTTATAACTGTCTTCATCATTTTTCTAAGCTCATACAAAATAAGAAGTGCTGAACCACCCACAAGCATTATTGAAACAACTGCGTATGCATAATGATCCAATATTCTGGCATATTCCGTGGTCTCACCTAAGAACTTAATCACAATATTAACTGCATATTTAAGACCAAATGGTGTAGCCAATTCCAGTGCAACTCCTATGAAAAAACAAATATCTAATATCCCCTTTACAAATAGATTCAATTTATTGTTCATTTCAGCCTCCAAAATCATTCTTTGTATATCTGATATTGTTATAACACTTTTATTTATGATTTACAACAATAATTTATCGTAAATCGATAATTTATTTTCGTTTCTCAAAATCTCAACTCTATGAGGTAAGCAAACTAATAAGTCAAAGTGAACAATAAGTACTAAAAAGACCTAATGCAATAACGCACTAGGCCTTTAACAACAATCCAAAATCAGTATTCAATTAGAATCCCAATGAATCATTTACAAGAATCACATGGATTCTTCCTTCATGTCTAGAATATCTGGTAATTAAGAATTGGCAACAGATTGTATCTGGCGACTTGCAGTTCATGCATGAGCCAGTCTTAGCACAAGGTGTGGAAAGCCCAAAGCGCTGAGCATTTATTGGTGCTGCCACATTTCTGGCACGCTTCATAGCTCCATCAACATCATCGCAAACCTTGTTCATTCCAACGATTGCAATTACATGCTTAGGTCCCTGGGCAATAGCAGATACACGGTTAGAATTACCGTCAATATTAACCATAACACCATCTTCAGTGATGGCGTTTGCGCTGGTGAGGAAATAATCGGCATCATAAGCTTTTAACATTGCCGCTCTTTTATCCTCTTCGGCATCCCTATCAATGAAATTATAATTACCATTTTTAAGAGCTTCCACTAATCCTATCTCATGGGCAGACATTGCACCACCCATTGTAACTGATGACTGTTCTGGAATAAGCTCTAAAGCAATCTTCAACGCCTCATCCTTGTCTGCAGCATAATAGCCTGACATATTGCGCGATTCTAATCCTTTGATAACCTTCTGTGCCAGCAGTTGGTTACGCTTTACGATGTTTTCGTTCATAAAGACCCCCTTTTTTATTTTGCAATTTAGAATAAATCTAATGAACTATCTAAGTAGATTTCTTCTCTAACTCTAAGCTGATACTCCAACTTTACCATATAATGTAAGATAAATTCCAGTACTATTGCGCTTCCTAAGCTTCGCCCCTCTATTTTGAAATTAGAAAATCCTGCCGGCATATAGATGTTTTGTATGTCATCCACACTGATAAACCCTGGATTTTCCATGGCATCAGAAAAGCGATAGCCTCTAGATGCCTGTGGGGATGTGCAGATGTGATCTTTGCAATTTTCTCCAAGGCTCTTTTTGCTGACATTCTCATAGCATTCTTTTCTGTCAGTGCAACCAAATGAGCAGCACTCGTTACATAAGAATTCCACCTTATCCTTTTTTGACTGGGGCAGTTCATTCAGTTGCTCCAGCTTTTTGTTCAGTCGAAAATCGGGAACAACATATTCAAAATCATCCCTATCAAGCTCTGCCTTTAAATCATCAAAATCTGTAAGCACCTTTGTGGTGGAAGATACGAAATAAAATCCTGGGTAATTTTTCTTAATATAATCTAAGAGAAGATCAGAATGGATTATCACTCCATTTTTGACCTCTCCTGTTTTTTCAAAAAGCTCGCACAGCCTATTGCATCTCTTATCTGCCAAATGCTCTTCCCTAATCAGGGAATTGCTAAAGGTCAGTCTGGCCGAAATATCATATTCCTTCATCAGCCTTATTATGTCTGAGGCCTGCTCATCTCCAAAGCCCACACGGCCTCCGCCCCATAGGCAATCTGCTGGCGCTCCATAGATAGAGCCTACTTCGCACCAATCGTAAAAATACTCACGATGATTCCTAAATAGCGGTAACAGCATCTTATAAAATTCGTAAAACTCAAACAATCCTGGTAAGTGATAGTATGCTTTCATTCCTCACGCTCTCTCGTTTTAATCTTTAGTAAATACTAATACGAGAGCATCTTCAAGTCAATTCAAGGCTCTTTTTAGCTTGTATTGTCTCTTCGTGCGAAGTAAAGGATATAGCGCTAAATAAAGTGCTACCACATTTACAATTAGTGCTCCAACCCAGGCGCTTATTTCAGCGTAGGCTGTAGCAGGGAAGCCAATCCTTCCTATGAAGAACGATACAGTAAAGGTTCGTAAAACCATTTCCAAAATGCCTGAAATCATTGGAAGCATAGGCTTTCCCATACCTTGTACAGTAGCTCTTACTACAAAAAGTACATCAACAGCTATAATCATCACGCCGCATCTAGGTAGGTACTGGCACACCAAATCTATCTGGTCCTTTCCTGATAGCAAGAATCCGCCCAGCTGTGCAGGAAAGAACACCATAAGTGAGCCTAGAAGGATATAGGATACAACAGATATTCCCATGCACACCTTAAGGCCTTCCTTGATTCTTCCATATTCTCCTGCGCCGTAGTTTTGGCTGGTGTAGGATGTCATTGCACTTCCCGCTGTGGCTGCTGGGTTCATAAACAGATTGTTATATTTTCCGCATGCCGCATAAGCCGCTGTGTAAACAACACCGTAGCTATTAACAAAGCCTTGAACAACCATGCATCCTACTGCGGTGATAGAATTCATAAATGCCATTGGCAGGCCGTTCTTAAGTAGCTCTAAATACACCTTTATTGAATTTCTAAAATGTTCCCTTTGCATCTTAATTTCAGGTATTTCCTTCAATCGATTGATGCAGATTAATACAGATATTACCTGGGCCACTAACGTAGCAATGGCAGCCCCCTCTACACCTGTTTTTAATACAAGGATTAGCAAGCTGTCTAAAGATAGGTTTACTATAGATGACACAATAATCGCCCTAAGTGGTGTTTGGCTATCTCCAAATGCTCTAAGGATGGAGCCTGCGATATTGTAGCATATACCAATCGACAAGCCGCCAAACAAAATGTAGCCATATTTTAAACTATCGCCAATAATCAGTGGGTCTGTCTGCATGAAATTCAACAATGCTGGCAAAAATACCACGCTCATTACAGATAAACTGATAGCAAGGATAGCTCCTAATACTATTGTGGCTGCCAAACGATGTCTTAATTGCTCTATGTCCTTTGCGCCGTAGCTTTGGGCTACAAGCACGGCGAATCCATTTGCCAGGCCAAAAGAAAATCCTACTATCAAAAAGAAGATGGAGCCCATGTTTCCAACTGCTGCAAGGGCATTATCACCAAGTCCCTTACCTACAATCAAGGTATCCACAAAATTGTATACCTGCTGCAGCATACTGGTTAACAGCAATGGCCAATAAAAAGCCAATATCAATTTCAATGGACTTCCCGTTGTAAAATCCCTTTGCCCACCTTTTACACTAGTTTTAACACTCATTTCAACACCTCTATACATTACTTTTCTAAGCAATTGACATTTTACGCCCTGCAATTTGCAAATAGAATTTCATATTTGTTGAGTTTTGCCCGATTTTTGTTATCATACTTTTATGGAGAATTTTGGAAAAGAATTTATCAAATTTGATACCGTTTCATCTGTAAGTGTAACAGATGTTGCAGCCCCAGGCACTTACCACGCCCACTGGCACAATGCTGCGGAATTTACCGTCGCCCTCAAGGACAGCTGTATCTACAGAATAAATGACGAAGTATTTGAATTAAATGCAGGTGATGTGCTTTTAGCATGGCCTCAGCAAATCCACGAGACTATTTCTATTCCTGCAGACGGGGCAATGTTTACCCAGTTTTCTGCTGTTATCATTGAAAACAACCTGGATTTGGTATCTATTTCCCGTTTTTTGTACAACTGCAAATATATCTCTGCTCAAAAATATCCCGAAGTTACCAGCTATATTTCTGACTCCATTATGGAGATAAAAAAAATACACAGCTCCTCTGATCCCCTTGCTGAGACCAAATGTAAGCTATGTATTTACAATATCTTGATTAAGATTAGCGAACATGTTCTTTCGACCATCAATTACAATTCCAATGATGAAACTCCAGACACTAGTTGGAATTACATTAAGGCTGCTTGCACATATATAATCGAAAATTCAGCCGATGATATCAGCCAAAAGGATGTTGCGGACCATGTGGGCCTAAGCACCTTTTATCTGTCTAAGCTTTTTAAAAGATACATGAACATGTCCTTTCCTGCTTATCTTTCAAATATCAGGGTGCAGGCTGCTGCAAAGCTTTTGATGGATAAATCCATATCTATTACGGACTGTGCCTTTCTTGCAGGCTTCCAATCCACTACAGCCTTCAATAACGCCTTTCATAAAATAACTGGGTACTCGCCTAGGGATTATCGAAAGCTGTATAGATAAATGTCTTTTATATTCTAGCCACGCCTGTGCGTCTTGCTGCTTCAGCGGTAGCGTTTGCTACGGCATCCTTTACTCTTGGGTCGAATGCCTTTGGAATTACATATTCTGGGCTAAGCTCATCATCTGAAACAAGCCCAGCAATTGCATAAGCTGCAGCCTCTTTCATAGCATCGTTTATATCTGTTGCCCTAACATCTAGCGCTCCACGGAAGATTCCTGGGAAAACCAATACATTGTTAATCTGATTTGGGAAGTCTGAACGGCCCGAGCCTACTACTGCTGCACCTGCAGCCTTGCTGTCCTCTGGCATAATCTCAGGCACTGGGTTTGCCATAGCAAAAACGATTCCGTTGTTCATGCTGGAAACCATTTCCTTCGATACTAATCCTGCGCGAGATACGCCGATAAATACATCTGCGCCCTTCATAGCATCTGCTAAATTTCCGTGCTCATGATTGTTATTTGTGATGTGAGACATTTCTTCCTGTCCTGAGTTCAGTCCTTCATCTCCCTCACAAATAATTCCGTTTATATCACAAAGTACAACATTTCCAAAGCCCATTGTAACAAGGAGCTTTCCGATGGCACAGCCTGCTGCACCTGCCCCGTTGATGACTATCTTAACCTGGCCCATCTTCTTGCCAGTTACTTTAAGTGCATTGATTAAGGCTGCCGCAACTACAACAGCTGTTCCATGCTGGTCATCATGGAATACAAGGATATCGCATTTTTCCTTAAGCTTCTTTTCTATTTCAAAGCAACGTGGCGCTGCAATATCCTCTAAGTTAATTCCACCGAAGGAACCGGCCAAAAGTGATATCGTATTTACGATAGTATCCACATCTTTAGAACGGATGCAAAGTGGAATGGCATCAACATCTCCAAACTCTTTGAAGAGGACGCATTTGCCTTCCATTACTGGCATTCCTGCCTCTGGGCCAATATCGCCAAGTCCCAGTATGGCTGTTCCATCAGTAACAACAGCTACTGTGTTCCAGCGACGTGTAAGCTCCCAGCCCTTTTCAGGGTCCTTTTGAATCTCCTTGCAGGCCTCTGCAACACCTGGTGTGTATGCAAGAGCTAACGCTTCTGAACTGTCTACCTTGGCTCTTGATTTAATCTCTAGCTTTCCCTTTAAATCATAATGAAGTTTCAATGATTCCTTTGATACATCTGCCATGATTATTCTCCTTTATATATGTTAGATCATCTTCTCTGGTCTTACTGTCTCATCATACTCCTTCTCAGACAAAAATCCCAGCTCAAGAACTGCCTCTTTTAATGTCTTGTCCTCCGCGTATGCCTTGTGGGCGCACGCTGCCGCATTCTCATAGCCTATAACAGGGCTAAGGCAGGTAACCAGCATGAGGGAATTGTTCAGGTTGCTTTCCATCTTATCTCGCTTTGCCTTGATTCCTAATACACAATTCTTATTGAAGGAATTGATGCCATCTGCAAGCAGTCTGATTGATTGAATCATGTTGTAGGCTAGTACCGGCATGAATACATTCAGCTCAAAGTTTCCCTGGGAGGCGCCGATGCCTATGGTGGTATCATTTCCCATAACCTGAATGGCTATCATGGTGATAGCCTCGCACTGAGTTGGATTTACCTTGCCTGGCATGATTGAACTGCCTGGCTCATTTTCTGGGATGGTGATTTCCCCTAAGCCACAACGTGGTCCGTTGGCAAGCCATCTAATATCATTTGCAATCTTCATAAGGTTTGCTGCCAGACCTTTCAGGGCGCCACTTGTGTACACGTATCCGTCCTTGGATGTGAGAGCATGGAATTTGTTATCGCTTGGCTCAAAGGTTTGTTTTGTCAGTCTTGTTATTACTTCGCAGCACATCTTATCAAAGCCTTTTGGACAGTTAAGTCCTGTTCCTACAGCGGTTCCGCCTATGGCGATTTTGCGTAGATGATTTGATGCTTCGATAATCTGCACTCTTGATTCTTCTAGCATGCCTCTCCAGCCTGATATTTCCTGGCTAAAACGTAGTGGCACTGCATCCTGCAGATGGGTGCGGCCGATTTTTATTATGTCTTTATTTTCTTCCTCTAGTCTCTTAAAGGTCTCTATAAGTTTATCTATTTCTGGAATTAGTGTCTCATGAATCATAACCACAGCCGCAATATTCATGGCTGATGGGAATGTGTCGTTAGAGGACTGAGACATATTAACGTGATCATTAGGATGAATGTCAATGTCAGAATGATTCGCTTTTACGATATGGGCGATGACCTCATTCACGTTCATATTAGATTGAGTTCCTGAGCCTGTCTGCCATACCTTTAGCGGAAATTCCTCAGGATATTTATTATTTAAGATATCGCTACAGGCACTCTCAATGGCCTTGGCTTTGGTATCATCCATTTTTCCAAGCTTGGCATTTGCTGTGGCCGCTGCTGATTTTAACACCGCAAAAGCATTAATCACTTCCATAGGAATAGTTTCCGTTCCTATAGCAAAGTTCGCCAGGGAGCGCTGTGTCTGCGCTCCCCATAAATGCTCATCTGCAACTTTGATTTCTCCCATCGAATCATGCTCAATTCTAAATCCCATAGTTTCCCCTTTATTCATGCCACTTAACTACATACAAAAAAATCTATTCTTCATATCCACTCAATTCCTTAGTGCCTGGAAATTGATATGAATAAATTGAAAACTTCTTCCAGGTCTCAATACCTGCTTCTTCATACTCAGCAGTATCCGCCTTAAGATAATTCCCCATTGCATTTATTTCTTCGATATCTGTTTCAGAAATGTATTTAACAAGTACATAAATAATCTTACACTCACTTTCATCCAAAAGTGCATATTCATAGGTACCACAATTACCGTCTGCTGCAATGTAAGCCGGATATGCATACATGCTTTCATCATACATGATATCCTGAGTTATCTTTTCATCGCTATCTACACGACCATTTTCTATAGTAAGAGATATATCTGAAAGACGCTCAAGCTCCTTCTCATAATCATCTTTAGAATATGTCGCCTCCAAAATAGTGTAGCCTGTAGTCCCAACTAAATTGGAAGGAAGCTTTGAAACATAAGTTGCTTCTACCATGTTAGCTGTATCATCTGGAAATACCTTGAAATATGAATCCAAATCACTATGATTTTCACTGACAAGCACTGCTTTATCATAATTGTCTATTCCACTAACTGGTTTGTCTGACTCATCAAACATGCTGATGACAATATATAAAAGCATCAGTATTATCATAAATAAGTATCTAATGCACACTCCCCCAATTACAATAGCGCTTATCTTTATAGCGTTTATTACAGTTTTATTTTTAACTATCTGCTCTAACTTATCATTTACATATAGTGTCATAACAAACATCGCCGAAAAGGCTACAAAAGTCACTACAAGTGAGACCGTTTTAAATGCAGTCACTTCATAGCTTTTACACTGCATGGCAAACAATGCCAACATTAAAATCGTACCTATAATTCCTAGCCAACGAACCATGCCTAAGGTTTTACTTTTATCAATGGTGGCATAATCAGCCACAGCTTCTGTAGCTGTTTTTTCATCTTCTGAAAACTCTTGCTTACGCTCACCATCTATTATCTCTCTGACATCAACATCATAAAAATCCGCAAGCATTACAAGCAGTGATATATCTGGAAGATTAAATCCAGTCTCCCATCTAGAAACAGTTCTTCCTGCTACTCCTAAAATCTCTCCAAGCTTTTCCTGAGTTATTCCCTTTTCATTTCTAAGTTCTCTAAGAAACTTTCCAATCTTTATTTGGTCCATTTTATTTCTCCCTTTTTTCTTTGGAGTCTATCATTATTGTGCTTTTAGGGACAGGACACAAAATGAGAAACGCTTATTTCCTTATATCATATCTAATCTTCACCATAAAAAAAAGCCCTTCGAGGTAATCCTCGAAGAGCTTGTAAATAGTTTAAATATAAATTTATGCATCCTTTGAATGACGCTCACCAATCTGGAAGTCATCGCTATGTTCAAACATGTACTGAACTGTCATTGGGTCAGAACCTGTAAGCTTCTTGAAATCATCTGTGAATGTATCCATCTTGCCCTCGCGGATAGCCTGAGCAAATGTAACCATGCCATCAGATGAGAATGGTGCCTCAGAACCCTTCTTGAATACACCATCAGTTGTTCTTGGAACACCCATAGCATCAAATACCTGATAGTTCTCCTCATCTGTAAGCTCTTTATATGTAACATGGTTTCCAGTAGCCTTGTTTCCAATCTCGATAAACTCTGTAATTGTCATAAGCTCTGGTCCGTTAATATCAAGTGTTGCGTGGTCATACTCAGCACCTCTGTAAAGAGCGTAAGCAACTGCCTTTGCGCAATCCTTTCTAGAGATGTAAGCCATCTTACCATCACCCTGGCTATTCTTTAAAACGCCATCGCCCTTAACGTATGTGAAGTAGTTTGTAATCATAGCTTCTGCATACTGTGAATTGCGAAGGAAGATGTGGTCAAGTCCGACTTCCTTGATATAGTTCTCTGTATAGATGTGGTCCTTCTTCTCTACTGAAGGGTTTGTCTCATCACCAGCATTTACAAGTGATGTGTAAATAATCTGCTTTACGCCTGCAGCCTTTGCTGCATCAACAACATTCTTCTGAGCATTCTGTCTCTTTGCTCCTACGAATGGCATAGAGATAAGTGCTAATCTTTCTGCTCCTGCGAAAGCTTCCTCCAAACCTTCGTATTCGTTGAAGTTAGCCTGACGTGTCTCAACACCCTGAGCAGCAAACTTATCAAGAGCCTCTTTGCTATAACCTACAAAAATAAGGTCTTCCTTGTTTGCAAGAGTTAAGAGAACTCTTGCTGCCTCTGAACCTAAGTTTCCGTCAACACCTGTTAATAATAATTTTCCCATGTTTTCCTCCTTTTTGATCAAACCAATTGTTAATCTTTTAACTATATCCATGATAGTTAAATTTTTATCAAACGTCCAATTCAAAAAAACAATAGGTTATAACAAAAACTTATCCTAACTAGTGTGTCCGCCATTGGTTGCTATTAAGAAATAAACTTCAAGAATTCCTTCAGTGTCCTGTTAGTATTCGTCTTTGAATATCCAGCAGCCACGATATATCTATGAGGGCTATCTTCCAGCTCTATTAGCCTGATGTCATCTCCATATTCCGCCAGGCTTTGGCTTTCAGGGCAGAACCCAATGAAGCCTTCGGTAATTATAGAAAACATCTCTGTTTCCACGTTATCTACAGTCTTTTCTATAATCGGCTCGTACCCTTCACTTCTAGCTCTCTCTATCATTTTATCGTACATGCTGCCGATTACTTCTTTGCTAAGCATTATAAGCGGATATTGGTAAAGCTCCTTGATTGCAATTGAATCTTTATCAAATAAATCATGGCCTTTTCCAACAATCGCTAAATACTCGCCTTCTTTTAATATTTTGTATTTGATGTTTTCCGCTTCGATAAATTCTGTAGAAAAAGAAACTACAACATCACATAAGCTCTTATTAATGTAATCTGCCGCCTCACCTAGATTAATCTTGTTAAGCTGCAGCTCCACATCAGGATATTTCTCCTTAAAGGAAGGAATGATTGTAATTAAGGTCTGTATATCTACAGGAGAAGAATATGCAATTCTTAGAGGTGGCATGGAATCCTCTTTTTCACGAGCCATCCTCTCTACTGCTATAAGATACTGCTGATAAAGGATTTTGCTTTCCTCATAGAATGTGGTCCCCGCCGATGTTGGCTGAATGGGCGTAACATTTCTATCAAAAAACTGTAGCCCAAACTGCTTCTCCAGAGAGCTTATAAACTGACTTAAGGCCGCCTGAGATATAAAATTCTTCTTTGCAGTTTCCGTGAAATTTCGACACTCATATAAATCTATGTAGCATTTCAGTTTTTCTATATGCATATTCTTTTCCTCATTTACCAACACACTTACCTAAATCGATTTTAACATATATTTATATTCAGTAAGTTAAGAAATATCCTGTTAGTGCCTCAATGTTGCCTATCCATCTATATTATCCCCCTACTATTATATAAAGTCATAGTCTTTCTTTACCTTTTCTACAGGTTCGACTATGCTATTTTAAGATGCT
>SVER01000007.1 GCA_015057315.1 Pseudobutyrivibrio ruminis
AACTTAATCAGCTCATTAGAGGATGGATTAACTACTTCAAGATAGGAAGTATGAAAACACTCTGTAAAGAACTTGATAGTAATATCAGATATAGACTTCGTATGTGTATTTGGAAGCATTGGAAAACTCCGCAGAATAGAGCTAAGAATTTGATGAAGCTGGACGTACCAAGATGGGCAGCGTATAAAATCGCATACTGTGGAGACCGATATGCAAGACTCGCCCACAATGGATGGGTACAAAAGGCTATAAGTACAAAGAGACTAACCTCATTTGGATTAGTCTCAATGTTAGATTACTACACCGAAAGGTGTGTTACTTGTTAAGTTGATTGAACCGCCGTGTACGGAACCGTACGCACGGTGGTGTGAGAGGTCGGGGGATTATCCAAATCTCCCTCCTACTCGATTATTAATGAACTTCTTTTCGTATAATAATCTGTAAAAGATTAATTCAAAAACGTAAGGAGGCATTGAACGCTGTCCCTGCTCCCAATCACGCATTGTGTTATAGGGAATATGTAGATAATCTGATAGTTCCTTACGATTCATGCCTGTTGCATATCTTAACAATCTAAAGGCACGGGCGATACCATCTTTTGAATTAAGATCATTATTGGGTTTGAAGAATTCCTCAAGTTCATATTCCATAATTTAATCTCACTTGCTTTCAAATAATGCATCATTTTTACTTAATAGATAAAGGCAATACTGGTTCATGCTAATGCCTTCTTGTTTGGAATGCTCTGACAGGGATTTGTGTAGGCTTTTCGGAATGCGTAGTTTAAATTGGCCAGAGTAATTATCTAGGGAGTCAGGCAATGGGATGGTGTTATTGGATTCAATTGAAGCTGCTAACCATTCTTTTTTAGCATCCATTGCGTTAGCTAATGCGTCTTCAATTGTTTCACCAGTGCTAATGCAGCCAGGTAGCTCTGGAAATGAAGCTACAAATCCACCTTCATCTATATCAGGGATGATTTCTATTTTGTATGGAAGTAACATATAGTCATCAATTGTTTTCATTTTTGGCTTCCTCGCTTTCTATAATTTGTTTTACCTTAAGTACATACGCCTTTTTGATAGGCTCATGCTTTGGAATCGTAATAATAGGCATTCCTTCTTTGCGGAAAGTATAATGGCTACTACCTGATTTAGGCTGGTACATTATATAGCCATAGCTTTCGAGTACCTTCTGTAATTCCACGAATCTTAAATCATTTGAAAGATTTAGTATTTGCTTAAGTAGTTTGTTCCACGTTGACATTTATTCTCCTTTACATTTTAACATGGTGTCATATTTGGTGTCAATAGTACCGCATTGCGGCAATGAAAATGATACAGTGCTCTTTGAATTATGTCAATATTTAATATTTGACAAATACCCCGCAGGGGTATATTATGAACTTGTGAAGATACCCCATAGGGGTATGCGTGTATAGGAGTTACAATTATGGGAAATAAGGAAGAGATTATTGTAGAAGCTTGTGAGTGCTGTTGTTCTGGTAAGCATAAGGAGCGGGATGATAAGGAGTTTAAGGATTTGATGAATCGTCTTAAGCGTATTGAAGGACAGGTTAGGGGTGTAGAGAATATGCTTGAGAAGGATGCTTATTGTACTGATATTCTTATGCAGGTGTCGGCAATTACATCGGCGCTTAATAGCTTTAACAAGGTGCTTCTGGCTAATCATGTGAAGACTTGCGTAGCTGATAACATCCGTGAAGGAAATGAGGATGTAGTGGATGAGCTGGTGGGAGTTTTGCAGAAGCTGATGAAGTAATCCGGTTAGAAAGGATAGATTATGAAGCAATACAATGTTACGGGAATGAGTTGTGCTGCTTGCCAGGCAAGGGTGGAAAAGGCAGTTTCGGCTGTGCCTGGTGTTGACAGCTGTGCCGTGAGCCTGCTTACTAATTCCATGGGAGTAGAGGGCAGTGCAGATGCGGCAGCTATTATAAAGGCTGTGGAGGATGCTGGCTATGGTGCCAGTGTAAAGGCCAGTGAGGACGCAAATAGTAGCTCAGTTCCTAATTATGATAATGATTTAAAGGATACTGAAACACCAAAGATTAGAAATAGGCTGATTGCATCGGTGATTATATTACTGCCTCTTATGTATGTGACCATGGGGCATATGATGTGGGGCTGGCCATTGCCAAGATTCTTAGATGGGAACCATATTGCTATGGGAATCTACGAGTTGATTCTTGCGGCAACGATTATGGTAATCAACCAGAGGTTCTTTATCAGTGGATTTAAGGGGCTGATGCACCGGGCGCCTAATATGGATACATTAGTTGCCATGGGTTCAGCGGCTTCATTTATTTATAGTGTTTATGCCCTGTTTGCTATGACAAGTGCACAGTTGAACGGAGATTCAACAAAAGTAATGGAACTGATGGACGAGTTTTATTTCGAATCAGCGGCTATGATTCTCACCCTTATTACGGTAGGCAAGCTATTAGAAGCCATTTCAAAGGGAAGAACTACTAATGCCCTGAAGGATTTGATGAAGCTTGCAGCAAAGACAGCTGTTGTCATAGTAGATGGCAAAGAAGTAGAGGTTCCTATTGAGCAGGTGAAGATAGGAGACAGATTTGTAGTCAGACCAGGGGATAACATTCCTGTGGATGGTGTGGTAATTGAGGGAAGCAGTGCTGTTAATGAGGCAGCCCTTACTGGCGAGAGCATTCCTGTAGATAAGGCAGTGGGTGATACAGTATCTGCAGCTACCAGCAACGAAAGTGGCTACATGGTTTGCGAAGCTACGCGAGTAGGGAAGGATACAACCCTTTCTCAGATTATTCAGATGGTAAGTGATGCAGCAGCTACCAAGGCTCCAATTGCAAAGATTGCAGATAGAGTGTCTGGCGTATTTGTTCCAGCAGTTATTCTAATAGCTCTTATCACATTTGTAATATGGATCCTGGTGGGACAGCCTGTAGGTTATGCACTTGCCAGAGCAATATCAGTACTTGTTATCAGCTGTCCATGTGCGCTTGGTCTTGCCACACCAGTGGCTATCATGGTAGGAAATGGCATGGGCGCCAAAAACGGCATCATGTTTAAAACGGCAGTTTCCCTAGAGGAGACAGGTAAGACTCAGATAGTTGCCCTAGATAAGACAGGCACCATCACTAAGGGTGAGCCAAAGGTCATAGGTGTGTATGAGGCAGAGGGTATAGATGATGTTGATTTGGTAAGGACTGCATTTGCCCTTGAAAGCAAATCAGAGCATCCTCTTGCAAAGGCTATAGTAGAGCACGGCCTTGAAGATGGCATGGAGCCGGCAGATATATCTGATTTTAAAGCTCATGCAGGCAGTGGCCTAAGTGCCATGCTTGATGGAGAAAATATATATGGTGGTAACGGAGATTTTATCAAAAAATATGTTGATATAGATGAAGAAAACCTTGGTCTTGCAGACACACTTGCTAACAAAGGAGAAACACCTTTGTTCTTTGCCAAAGGAAACAGGTTCCTTGGAATTATATCTGTAGCAGATGTAATAAAGGACGACAGTCCAGAGGCAATTAGACATCTTAAAAACATGGGCATCCATGTGGTGATGCTGACAGGTGATAACGAAAAGACAGCTCAGGCTATTGCCAAGGAAGCCGGGGTAGATGAAGTTATATCAGGCGTTAAGCCTGATGGCAAGGAAGAAGTAATTAGAAAGCTTCAGGAATTTGGCAAGGTTGCCATGGTAGGTGATGGAATAAATGATGCACCAGCCCTTACAAGAGCAGATATTGGAATTGCTATTGGCGCAGGCACTGATGTGGCCATTGATGCAGCAGATGTAGTAGTGGTAAAAAGCAGATTAAGTGATGTTGCAGCAGCTATCAGACTTAGCAAGGCTACGCTTAAGAACATTCATGAGAATCTATTCTGGGCATTCTTCTACAATATAATAGGAATTCCACTTGCAGCAGGAGCCTACATACATGCCTTTGGATGGACGCTTAACCCTATGTTTGGTGCAGCTGCCATGAGCTTATCAAGCTTTTGCGTAGTAAACAATGCACTAAGGCTAAATCTATTTAAAATGCATGACAGTTCTAAGGACAAACCCATGAAGAACACCTTAGGCCATGACATGCTTGTTAATAATACAGTAAACAACAAGGAGGAAAATAACACTATGGAAATCACAGTAAAAGGAATGATGTGTCAGCACTGCGAAGCACACGTAAAAGAGGCACTTGAAAAAATCGCTGGAGTTGAGGAGGCTACAGCAAACCACGAGGCCAACACAGTAACCCTAAAGACATCAGCTGATGTAGCAGAAGCTGACCTTAAGTCTGCAGTAGAAGGTGCGGGATATGAATTCGCAGGAATAAGATAAATAAAGGGCGAATATGTTCGCCTGTCGCAGGCTACGAAAAAACAACTACAGAAGAGTGGACAGTAGCGTGAGCTTAGAGCTTATATGAGAGTCGGTGGCGATAAAGCCCAGGTAGATAGGCTCACTATAGCCAGCATCTGCAAATGGCCCAAGGGCTGAGACATCGATAGCGTAGGCCTTGCCATTATCGTCCAATAGAAACAGTGGCTTAAGCTTATCCAACAACTGAGGATTATTAGCCTCTACAAAGTCTTCAATATTCGCAAGATACTCAGCGCCATTTGCATAGGACATAGCATAAGAATCACCTATAATAACATCCAGCCTGTCAGCACTTAGGGCTGAGGTAAGCTTCATAGAAGATGCGTAGGCGTATTCTAAGTTCTCGCTAGATGGATCTTCGGTGATAAGCAAATCCTTGTAGCTGCTTATAATCAACCCACTGCGGTCTGCAAGGTCATCGTTAATGGCGTCATCAACAGCCACATTTACGTAAGCTAAGTACAAATCAACAGAGCCAGCGTGCTTAACAGTTTTTACAATAGAAAAAATAGCGCAAATCAAAACTACAGTGACTATTATGTGGATTTTGTAATAATCCCATATGTACTGTAGTTTTTGTTTTGCGCTAAGTTGTTTGAAGGTTCTAAATCGTTCTTTCATAATTAATTATCACTTTGCTCTTCACATTGAATCAGAATGTTTTTCATCAGCATGGAATTAAATAGTACGCAGGTTCCAACACCGAAAATGATAAGAGGTGTGCAAACGTAGTAGATAAGGTATGCCATTATAACAAAAACTGCTGCCATCAATACGGTGCAAAAGATGAATCTCATACCAAGCATGATGGAATTTTTGAACATATTAATTATCGTATTTTCGAAGTGGGCATTAAGCTGGAACACCCAAAGAAGTACGATAATGTAAGCAATGGAAGCGACAACAAGTATGGCACTAATTAGCGTCCAAAATACTGATGTAAAGCAAAGGTGATACATTACGTAAGCATCAACAGAAATTACCACACCAAGGACAGCCATGATTAATCCAATAATAGTGCTTTTAAAAAATCCATCCTTGAAGCTTGAAAAGAAGGCCTTAGTGATATAGCCCTCCTCATCACGAGCAATCTTTCCAGTGCAATAGCAAAGGGCAGTGGTGGATGCACCAATTGTAACAACTGGTATGCAGCATACGAACCAAAGTATATTAAGCCAGACACTGTATACAACCTTTGTCAAAAATCTAAGTACTGGTCCATCATAGTTTAATAAATTTCGCATAAAAAACTCCTATATGCATTAATCTCTAGTAGACGCTCTATAAATAAGATTTGTCTCAGTGTAAACTGTTCTGTAGTTAAGATCAGGCTGCTCAATTCTTGATATAAGTAAATTAGCAGCTGTGCCACCCATAATCTGTGAGTGGATGTGACAGGTGGTAAGTGACGGAGTCATTACCTTTGATTCGGCTGAATCGTCAAAGCCACATAGCATAACATCATCAGGGCAGTTGATTCTAAACTTTCTAAGGCAGGTGATAAAATCTAAGGCGATAAAATCATTTGCGCAAATAAAAAGCTCTGGTATCTCATCTAATGCCTCGATTGCATCAGAAAGATAGGATATGTATTCGCCACCGTGTGGATGAACATTTGTAAGACAGAACTTTTCCATAATAGGCAGGTTATTTAAAAACATGGCGTTGCGAAATGCCATGTATCTTTCAAAGAAAGAGCGGCAGTGATCTGGCTGTCCAACAAAGCCAATTTTCTTAACACCACGCTTAGCCATTTCAGAGATAAGTGTAAAAATCCCTGTGGAATTATCCATAAGAAGAATGTCAGCTGGAAGCTGCTTAGTGTAGCTGCCTACTGGAGCATCTGCAAATAAAACAGGAATGCCCAAATCACATAGAAGCTCGCAGTAGCCTTGATTAAACATTTCCACGCAGATGATTCCCTGAGTGCGGCTTTTGTCAAAGCTGGCAGGAAATGTGCCATTTCCTATGTTGTCAGGTGTAACACGATGCATGGTCATGCTGTAGCCTAAGTGAGTGATTTCATTCTGAAATTTATCTAGCATGGTAGATGCAAAGTGCGAATTGCCAAGGAAGTTACCAGTAAAAAGAGCAATCTCCCCAGAAATCACTGGCTTGTTTACATTATTAGCACCTAATATATCTGAAACTGAATTAGCGTAAGAAAACTGTTTGTAACCCATTTCAACAGCCTTAGCTAATACCTTCTCCCTGGTGGAATCTGCAAGGATTCCGGTGTTGTTAATAGCCTTTGATACAGTGTTTCTAGAAACCCCTAATGCATCGGCAATATCTTGAATAGTAACTTTGTTTGCCATTATATTCTCCTATTATTATGTAAAAACTAAAAATATTTCAAATCACATGTACTTGACACCTGTAAATTATAAAATGTAACAACATATTTGTCAAATGTAAAAATGTATGTGAAAATTGTTACAAAAACGGCCCAAAATAGTTGTTATATTTTTACAAATAAACAAAACTCCATTGACACAAATGTAAAACATGGTATGATTTATGCATAACCAATTTGTGCAAACGCACAATAAAATATGGGTTTCATTGAGGAGGATTAATGAAAAAGGAAGGAAAAATGCATAATACCCTAACCTATGTTATGCATCACTGGAGATTATATGTGTTCTTTTTAGGACCAGCATTGTTACTTACAATCATATTTAGATACCTGCCAATGGGCGGTATATTGATTGCATTTGAAAAGTACAGTCCTTTTAAAGGATTCTTTGGAAGTGAATGGGTTGGACTAGAATACTTCAAACAATTCTTATCTTCACCAGATTTTATGTCTTATCTGGTAAACACATTAAAGCTTAGTGTATTTGGATTGTTATGGGGCTTTCCAGTGCCAATTATCTTAGCACTTCTTCTTAATAGAATAGAAAGCAGTAAGATAAAGCAGAAGATTCAGCTAGTGCTTTATATGCCAAACTTCATATCAGTTATCGTACTTTGTGGTATGGTAAGAATTCTTCTTTCAGTTACAGGACCAGTTAATATGATGTTTAATACAACAATTAACTTCCTCACATTACCAGAAGCATTTAGACCAATCTACATTATAAGTGGTATCTGGCAGGGAGCTGGTTGGGCATCAATCATGTACACAGCATCACTTGCAAATGCCAGCCAGGAATTAAAGGAAGCAGCTCAGATCGATGGAGCTAACATCTTCCAGCAGATTAAGGCTGTAGAGTGGCCAGCTATTAAGGATATGGTTGTTATCCAGTTTATCTTACAGGCTGGTAACATCATGAGCATCGGCTTCGAAAAGGCTTATGCACTTCAGACAGATTTGAACCTTGGTGCATCAGAAATCATTGCAACCTATGTATATAAGAAAGGTTTGCTAGACGGAAACTACAGTTATTCAACAGCCGTTGGTTTGTTTAACACAGTAATCAATCTCATCTTGCTTATTTCAGTTAACAAGATTGTAGAGAAGATGAACGATGGTCAGGGACTATAATCGGGAGGAAGAAATGGAAGCAAAGAAAAAGAAAAAAAGCGCGTTCTCACGATACTCAGCTGGGGACAAAGCATTTTTACTTGTAGGATATGTGATACTTGCTCTTTTTGTTTTAGCAATCATCATTCCTATGGTATACATCGTAATAGCATCATTCATGGATCCTATTACATTACAGAATACAGGTATTACTTTTGACTTAGATAAATGGACTCTTACAGCTTATGAAAGAGTTATTTCAAACGGACAAATTTGGGTAGGCTTTAAAAATGCAGTGATTTATTCATTAGTGTTTACCTTCCTATCAGTAGCTATTACCATGCTATGTGCCTACCCAATGTCTTTAGAGGATTTTAAGGGAAGAAAGTTTTTCAATGTTATCTTTATGATAACGATGTTCTTTGGTGGTGGATTGATTCCTACATACTTGCTTATCAGTAACTTAGGCTTACTTGACAGCATGTGGGCAGTTGTTCTTCCTGGAGCATTTTCAGTATGGAACATGATTATCGCCCGTACATATTATAGAGGAATTCCAGGCGAGCTTAGAGAAGCTGCCGAGGTTGATGGAGCAAACGAGCTTACATTATTCTTCAGAATTCTTCTTCCAGTATGTACACCAGTTATCGCAGTTCTTTGCTTATGGCAGTTCGTAGGAATGTGGAACAGCTACTTCGATGCAATGATTTACTTAAACACAGCATCTAAGCAGCCACTTCAGCTTGTACTTAGAGCTATTCTTATTCAGAACCAGCCAGATGCAGGTATGATTGCAGATATGCAGTCTACAGCTGAAAGAGCAAGACTTGCAGAGCTACTTAAGTATTCAACAATTATTATTTCAAGTTTACCACTTCTTGTAATGTATCCATTCTTCCAGAAGTATTTCGATGCTGGAATTATGGTGGGTTCAGTTAAGGGTTAAATCGTTTTTGTTAGCAACTGCACAAAGCAGTTCTATATATAGGAGGAGAGAAAAGAATGAAAATGAAAAGCGCAAAGAGAGTTGTAGCAGCAGCTCTAGCCGTAACAATGGCATCTACAATGTTTGCCGGTTGCGGTTCAAAGGGAAACAATGCAAGTAACGCTGATAAGGTTGATATGGAAAACCTTACATTCCCACTTGCAGAGACAGTTACTATTACAGGTACAACAAGCTACCCTGTAGGAACTGAAGAAGATCCAAACAAGCGTACAATCTTCAAGAGATTAGAGGAAGAGACAAACGTACATGTTGACTGGACTGCAATTTCATCAGACCAGTGGGGTGACAAGATCTCCCTTAACATGGCTAATGCAAACACTCTTACAGACTTCGTATTTACAGCAGGCTTCGGCGACAACGACTTAATCAGATATGCTGACCAGGGCGTTATCGTTCCAGTTGAAGAATACATTGACAACTACATGCCAAATCTTAAGGCAGTATTTGATAAGTACCCAGAATACCGCACAATGTGTGAGGACGCTGATGGACACATCTGGGCACTTCCATGGATTGAGCAGCTTGGTTCTGAGAAGACTGCTATCCAGACAGTTGGTAACAACATGACATTCATCAACCAGAAATGGTTAGATTTCCTTGGACTTGAGACACCTACAACAGTAGATGAGTTCGAGCAGGTATTACTTGCTTTCCAGGAGCACGCTCCAGAGCTTCAGAAGGAATTTGGTATTGATGGTGACATCATTCCAATGTCTTGCATCGTAAACGACCAGGATCCTAACCTTCTTATAAATGGTTTTGGCGATGGTATCGGCGATGTTGATATGGGACAGCACATTGCAGTTACAGATGACAAGAAGGTTATTTGTACAGCAACAACAGATGGCTTCAGAAAGGGTGTTGAATGGTTACACAAGCTCTACGCTGAAGGACTTATCGATCCAGAGTGCTTCACACAGGATTGGTCAACATACGTTGCAAAGGGTAAGTCACACAGATATGGTGTTTGCTTCACATGGGATGTAGCTAACATCGATAACATTCAGGATTACGTTCCACTTAAGGCTCTTAAGGCTGATACAGTAAATGTAACACCTCAGAACGGTTCATTTACATCAGGTTTTGATAGAGGTCGTTGTGTAGTAACAAGCGTATGCAAGAACCCAGCATTTGTTTGCGCATGGCTTGATAAGATGTATGATCCATTCCAGTCTCCACAGAACAACTGGGGAACATACGGTGAAGATGATGATTTCGATATCTTCGAGCTTAGCGAGAACGAAGATGGCGAGAAGATGCTTAAGCATGCACCACTTGGCGATGCTTCTCCAGTAGAAGTTCGTGAGGCTGAGTGCGTTGGTGGTCCTCTTGCAGTTCTTGATGAGTACTACGGAAAGTATGTAACATGCCCAGATGATGCACAGTATCGTCTTGATTGGATCAAGGATTACTACACAGATGATATGCATTGCAAGTATGTTTACCCACGCGTATTTATGTCATCAGAAGACACAGAAAAGCTTTCAGCAATCCAGACAGATTTAGTATCATACTTAAACTCAAGCAAGGCTGAGTTCATCAGAGATGGTATTACAGATGATTCATGGAATGCATACATTAACCAGGTTGATAGCTACGGCTTAGACCAGTATCTTGAAATCTATCAGAAGTATTTCGATGATTTCTATTCAGGAAAATAATATTAAATAGTAAGGAAGAGAAAATATATGAACAGTCAAACTTTGAGAGAGGCTAGAAAATACGAGGAGGCCTTTGAAAAGTTAATTCCAGCGGAGCAAAGACCAAAATTTCATTTGTCTCCACGAGTAGGTTGGATGAACGATCCTAACGGATTTTGTATCTATGGGGATAAGTACCATTTGTTTTATCAGTATCATCCTTATGATGCACATTGGGGACCAATGCATTGGGGACATGCAGTAAGTGAGGATTTACTCCACTGGGAATTCCTTCCTGTGGCACTTGCACCAGATGAATACTACGATAAGGATGGTGTATTCTCAGGAAGTGCAATCACATTAAAGGATGGAAGACACCTGCTCATATACACGGGAGTTATGAAACGCACTGTGGAAAATGGACAGATGAAGGAATTTCAGACACAGTGTGTTGCAATAGGTGATGGCCTGGATTATGAAAAATATGAAAATAACCCAGTAATTAATTCAGATAAAATCCCTGATGGCGCCAGCAAGACAGACTTTAGAGATCCTAAGATTTGGGAGAAGTCTGACGGAACTTACAGATGTCTTGTTGCAAATCGTCCTGCTGATGGAAGTGGTCAGTTACTCTTATTCAAGAGTGATGACTGCATCCACTGGGATTTTGAGAAGGTATTCGCCAAGAACGAAAGACGTTACGGTCTTATGTGGGAATGTCCAGATTTCTTCACATTAGATGGCAAGGGCGTACTTCTCACAAGTCCACAGGACATGCTTCCAGAGGGATTCGAATTCCACAATGGTAACGGAAATCTTTGCATCATTGGTTCATACGATGATGCAACAGATACCTTTACAGAGGAAAAGGTACAGGCTGTTGATTACGGAATCGATTTTTACGCTATGCAGACTATCCTTACAAAGGATGGCAGACGTGTGATGATTGGCTGGATGCAAAACTGGGATACTACAGGTGCCCATGATGGTTCTGACCCATGGTTTGGCCAGATGTCACTTCCAAGAGAGGTTACAATAAAGGATGGCAGATTATGCCAGTGGCCAATCAAAGAGCTTGATGACATGCGTGTTAACAAGGTAGAAATCAAGGACGCTGTAGTTGAGGCAACAAAAGACCTTAAGGATAGAGATAGCGAATCAATAACAGGCGGTGTTTCATTTGAAGGAATCAAGGGCAGATGCCTTGATATGGAGCTTGAAGTAAAGCCTAAGGACATTGATACAATGTTTGACAGATTTGTTATTTCAATTGCTGCTGATGAAAAGTTCCACACAGATATCGTACTTCGTCCAAAGGAGAATATTGCAAAGATTGATAGAAAGTTCTCAGGCAGTAGACGTGCCATAGTTCATCAAAGACGTGCACATATTCCATGGACAGGAGAGTCAATAAAGGTTAGAATAGTCATGGACAGATACAGCATGGAAGTATTTTTCGAGGAAGGTAAGTATGTTATGACAGCTTCACTTCCTACAGATGTTTCATGTGATGGCATCTACTTTAACACTAATGAGGATGCTATTGTAAGTATCACCAAATACGATTTAAACTAAAATAATTAGAGCGAGAGGTATTATGGAAAAAACATTAGACGTAGTTGCTTTAGGTGAGCTATTAATTGATTTCACTGAAAACGGGTTAAGTGAGCAGGGTAACCCATTACTTGAGGCCAACCCAGGAGGAGCCCCATGTAACGTGCTTGCAATGCTTCAAAAATATGGCAAGTCCACAGCATTCATTGGTAAGGTTGGTAATGATAATTTTGGACACATGCTGGCTGACACTGTTAAGTCGCTTGGCATCGATGTTTCTAACTTGAAATTCGATGATGAGATTCATACAACACTTGCTTTTGTACACACCTACGAAGATGGAGACAGAGATTTCTCGTTCTACAGAAATCCAGGTGCTGACGTAAGACTTAGCGCAGAGGAGATAGATCCTTCAATCATTGAGAAGGCTAAAATCTTCCATTTTGGAACACTTTCAATGACACATTCTACAGTTGAGAATGCCACAATTAAGGCTATTCAGCTGGCAAAGGATAGTGGCTGCTTAGTTAGCTTTGACCCAAACCTTCGTCCACCACTTTGGAGCGATTTAAGCGTTGCTAAGGAAAAGATGGATTACGGTTTTGGCAAATGCGATATCCTTAAGATTTCTGATGATGAGGTTACATTCTTTACAGGCGAGGCTGACGTTTTAAAGGGTGCTAAGCTTATCAAGGAAAAATATGGAATTAAGCTTGTATGTGCCACACTTGGCAAGGAAGGAAGCTATGCACTTTACGGTGATAAGGTGGTTAAATGCGACCCATTCCTTAATCCAAACACTATCGAGACAACAGGAGCTGGTGACACATTTATGGGTTCAGTTCTTAATTCAGTACTTGAGGTTGGTATTGATAATTATGATGAGGATAGCTTAAAGGCAATGCTTACTACAGCAAATGCAGCAGCATCTTTAATCACTACTAAAAGAGGCGCACTTAAGGTAATGCCTACAGTAGAAGATATCGAAAAATATAAGAAATCATTGTAATAACAGTGAAATTATAGTATAGTATCAAGAGCAAATACTTTAGTATATTAAAGTGAATGCTTTTGATACTATCTTTTTATATAGAGGTATTACATGGATTTATTTGATTATATGAGGCAGGAGGCCAAGAAAAAGGAATCACCTCTTGCAGCTAGGCTTCGTCCAACCACCTTAGATGAGGTAGTAGGACAGCAACACATCATTGGTAAGGATAAGCTTTTATATCGTGCCATTAAGGCAGATAAGCTTTCTTCTATTATATTTTACGGACCGCCAGGTACAGGCAAGACTACCTTAGCGCAGGTCATTGCACATACCACTTCGGCAGAATTTACATCAATTAACGCAACTACATCAGGCAAGAAGGACATGGAGGCCGTGGTAGAGGGGGCTAAGCAGACACTTGGTGCCTACGGCAAAAAGACAATCCTTTTTATAGATGAGATTCACAGATTTAATAAAGGACAACAGGATTATCTGCTTCCATTTGTTGAGGATGGAACTATCATACTGATAGGTGCCACCACAGAGAACCCTTACTTTGAGGTAAACGGGGCTTTACTTTCCCGCTCTATTATATTCGAGCTTAAGCCGCTTGAGGCTGATGATATTAAGACCCTTATTATGAGGGCTCTTACAGATAACGAAAAGGGCTTAGGCAGTTATGATGCCATCATTGATGATGACGCACTTGATTTCCTTGCAGATATTGCAAATGGAGATGCCAGAAGCGCTCTTACAGCAATAGAGCTTGGCGTTCTTACTACCGATAGGTCAGAGGATGGCAAGATTCACATTACAATAGATGTTGCCAGCGAATGTATACAAAGAAGAGTTATTAAATACGACAAGGATGGCGATAATCATTATGACACCATCTCAGCTTTTATTAAGAGTATGAGAGGAAGCGACCCTGATGCGGCAGTTTATTATCTGGCAAGAATGCTTTATGCCGGTGAGGATCCTAAATTCATTGCAAGGCGTATATGCATCTGTGCATCAGAGGATGTGGGAAATGCAGACCCACAGGCGCTTGTTGTTGCCACCAGCGCATTTCTTGCTACAGAGCGTATAGGAATGCCGGAGTGTCAGATTATTTTATCTCATGCAGCCACTTATGTGGCCTGTGCACCAAAGTCCAATGCAGCCTACGGAGCCATTGACCTTGCCATGCAAGAGGTAAAGAACAACACCACCAGACCAATACCTACCCATTTGCAGGACGCTCACTACAAATCAGCAGGCAAGCTTGGACATGGTATCGGTTATGAATACGCCCACGATTTCCCAAATCATTTCTCCCACCAAAGGTACCTGCCAGAAGGACTTGAGATTGGAGATTTCTACAAGCCAGGGAACCTTGGCTACGAAAAGCAAATAAAAGACTATCTAGAATATATAAGAACCCACTAAAAGGCTTCCCCCCTTAAGTAGGGGGAAGCTGTCAGCGCAGCTGACTGATGAGGGTATGACATTTCATATATAGAAAGAGAGAGGACAACTATGAAAAAGTACAACGAAATGACCCCAGAAGAACTATCAGCCGAAAAGGAGCTTCTTAGAAAGGAATATGTTGCATGGCAAGCCAAAGGCCTAAAGCTTGATATGAGCCGCGGTAAGCCTTCTTTAGAGCAGCTCAATCTTTCTATGCCACTTTTTGATATCCTGGATGGTAAATCACTTATGAAGTGCATGAATGGTGTAGAAACTAGAAACTACGGTCAGCTTGAGGGTATAGTTGAGGCACAGCACCTTATGGCAGAGATTATGGATTGCCAGCCAGAACAGGTAATTGTTTGTGGTAACTCATCTCTTAATATTATGTTTGATACAGTAGCACGTGGCTACATGTTTGGTTTTGATGGATGTACACCATGGTGTAAGCTGGAGCGTGTAAGATGGTTATGCCCAGTTCCAGGCTACGACAGACATTTTGCTATTACACAGCATTTTGGATTTGATATGATAAATGTTCCTATGAACGAGGATGGCCCTGATATGGATGTTATCGAAGGCTTAGTTGCAGCAGATGACAGCATCAAGGGTATCTGGTGTGTTCCTAAGTACTCTAACCCACAGGGTATCGTATATTCTGACGAGGTTGTTAGACGTATGGCTAACCTTAAGCCAGCAGCTAAGGATTTTAGAGTATTTTGGGATAACGCTTATGCAGTTCATCACCTTTACAAGGAAAAGAGCAAGATTCTAAACATCCTTCATGAGTGTGAGGAAGCTGATAACCCTAACCTTGTTTTCGAATTTGCATCTACATCAAAGATTACATTTGCAGGTGGCGGTATTGCAGCAATCGCCTGCAACCATAACAACCGTGAGGAGCTTAAGAGAACACTTACAGTTCAGACAATCGGCTTTGATAAGATTAACATGCTTCGTCATGCAAGATATTTCCAGGATGTGGAATCAGTATCTAAGCACATGGAAAAGCATGCTAAGATTCTTCGTCCTAAGTTTGAGCTTGTTATCAAGACAATGGAAGAGGATTTAACAGGCCCAGGCTGCGGTTCATGGATTTCACCAAAGGGTGGTTACTTCATTACATTTGAGGCTCCAAAGGGTACAGCTACTCGTATAGTAGATTTGGCAGCTGAGGCTGGCGTTAAGCTGACACCTGCTGGTGCACCATTCCCTTATCACATGGATCCAGCAGATTCTATCATCCGTTTTGCTCCATCTCTTCCACCAATCGAAGAGCTTGAGCAGGCTGCTAAGATATTCACAGTATGCGCACGTATTGCATATCTTGAGAAGCTTATTTTGGCTAAGATGGAATAAAATAACATTAAAGGCAAAGGCACAGGAAAATCCTGTGTCTTTTTTTGCACCCTTTTTATCTCTGGGAAGGTATTAGTTGTAAGGGCGAGATTTAAACGAGGGGTTAGTATGTCTATTAATAAAATTAATCTAGATGCTGAAAATGGAAATAATCCAAATATGTAGATAAGTAGTAATGTATTTCAGGAGGTAGGATATGCCAATAATGAATCTGGGTGAAGCAATTAGTGTTGATAACGACTACACTATATCAAACAAATTAGAAGGGCGATTAAAAGCTCTTTCTTCAGTGCAGTATGGAAATCAAACATATTCTGAGTTTTGGGAAGGCAGAAAGAATGTAGATTATCGAAACTTTGATTTTTCATCCCTTGCAGGACAAGACACTGAAACAACGAATAATGATGATTATACTACTAGTGAAAAGGATACAATTAATCTATTCAAAGATATAGTGCTGCTAGAACAGAGCCAGGATACCTTTAGCCCGGAAGAAAATCAAAGCAGGCTTGATGGCATGTCGCCTCAGGAGCAGTACATAGAAATTATTAATAATGAGTATTTGCAGGCAGCATCGGAGTCCACCAAATACTTAGTTCAAATGAAATATGGCTATAACGAGAATTGGATGTCTGACAGTAATAATAAGGATACGTTTAACATTGAAAAGAAATCATTTAATTCTAAAATTGCCACAGCTGCCGAAGGTATGGAAATTGCCCACCAGGTTTACAGTTACAAAATGGCAATGGTAAAGGGGGAAAAGGATGTTCCTAAGACTGATTTGACTTTCAAGGTTCCTGATAGATGGAATGTGACTGCAATAAGAGATTTGAATCGAAGGATTACAAACGGTACAGCCTTAAATAACCATGAAAATGATAAGGCTTTTGAGGCATGTGGCAATATGTATGATGCTATTTTTGGTCATTTTAAGAGAGATACTGGATATGTTGGAAAACCAATTGAAGAATTTGACAATATATTTATAGATGGAGTTTCTGTTGCAGATTATTGTAAGAAATTTGCACCAGCAGATGAAGCTGGCAAAGAGAAGATATATAAGGCCACTATCGTGAATGCTATTACATCTGGTGAACATACGGTAGAAACAGGAATTCGCTGCATGGATAAGGATGGACATAAAAATATGCAACTATTTTCTGTGGAGCCAGATTTAACAGCTATAGCTACAGCAGAGAGGGCAAGGCGTAGTTGGTTTAGAAGATTGTTTGATTGGGGGCCATTTAAGATTTCTACATGCCAAAGTAAGCAGGCAAAGCGAAGAAGTGCTGATAGTATCGATGCTAAGATTAGTAGACATGAATCTATAAATGATAAATATAAGCTTAGTGACAAGGCAAATGCTAACTATGAAAAGAAGATAAAGGTTACAGATAAGGTTAATCTAAATAAACAAAAAACTGCCAAAAAAGGTCCTCAAAAAATGGAACTCGCTGATTGGCTGAAAAAAACAGGTGAAACATATAAAGCAGAGATTGGAAGTGAAGGTTATGAGCATTCTTTAAAGCTAATATTAATGAAACAGAAAAATTGGAATTTGAGAAAAGGTATGGTGGTAGCTACAGAGAAGTTTGGATTGGAAAATGCTATAAACCTATTTTCGAAGGCTAACCATGGAAATATATATGCAGATGCCAATACTATAAAAACAATCAATGAGATGCAGAAAATAGATGAAGAGTATTTTTCAAAAGCTAATGCACAAGATACTTATGACAAGGTAATGGATTACTACTTTACCCATGGGGCTGTGGAAAACCCAGATAGCCAAATGATTCTGGAAATTGCAAACGAACTGGCTACAACAGATATCCAAAAAGAGTTCGTGAAAGCCTTAAAAACTATAAATAGAGGTCGAGAGCAATACGATATAGAACTTCAAAAAGCATGTGATTATGAATATAGGACTAACTATGATGAATATGATAATCTTGTCGCTCCAACAAATGATCAAATTGAAATTATTCAAAAGGGTCAGGTGCAGATAAAGCTAAATAAGGTTTTGTGTGACACAATATCTTCCCAGATATCTGAAGGCAAGCCATTTAACAGTGAGATGCTATGGAATAATAAAGCTGTAGATAACATTATTGAGTTGGCAGAGAATGAGGGAACTAAATACAAAAATCTGCTAAATCAGGTGACTACTGAAGTGAACAGTGGGGAAAATAAACCATCTAATATCACGGACCTTTTAAAGGAAATACATTCTAATATTAATAGTGTGCCTCAGAAGATGAAGGAAAGCATATCAAATGTAATAGAGAATAAAAAGGCTTCTATGGAGAGTGCTTCAAATAGTTTGGAAGAGCCTACAGAAGAACCTTTAAAGACCGAGCAAAAAGCTACAGTAAATCAAGTAATAAAATAGAAAAGTTTGGGAGGTAACAGATATGCCTAAATATCCATTTGATAAAGAAGAAATAATTAGGATGGCTGCTTTGCATAAATTAATTATAGCAGGAGTGAAAACTGGGGAAAAAACAGATGACCAGGAGTTGGCAAGATTAAGGACTTATTCAAAACATTTAAAAAATTATTTAGAGAATCGTAAGAATCAGTTTGACGCTGCGATTACATCTTATCAAAAAAGTCATGATATTAATTTAGAGCCAGTTTTTAATTTAAGCCAAGATGTTGAATTAGTTCAGAACAGATTAAATGAATTAAATGATTTAAAAAAGCCTGAATTAGAGGAAGTTAAAAATAAAAGTGTGGTAAGCGGTAAATATGATATTCAAGATACCAACGCATCTAAGATGAACAATATGGTACAGGAGGTAGAATATCAAACAGTAGTTATGTCTGTTGTTTATACGTACGATAAGCAATATAAAGCGTATCTTTTGGATTCAACTAAAAAAAGAGATACTGAAATTAATAAGCTGACTGATGAAATGTACGAACAAGCTGTATCGGAAGCTAAAAAGAATAAAGCGTATATCGATCTTTGTGAGAGAAGTGAAAATGCCAAAAAAGAGTTTGATGTACAGATAGCTAATTTAAGACAAGGCGGTGCGAAAAATAAAGATATACAAGTATTTACGAAGCTTGCATCTGAAACAGAAACAAAAGCTGATGAGGAGTCTGCTAGTCTACTAGCAAAGTTGTCAGAAGAGATATATAAAAATCTCTATGCACAAAAGAAAAGTAGTATAGATGAAATAAATACAAGGTATCAAACTGAAGCAGAAGAAAAACTTAGAGAATATAATAAGCAAGCCAATGCCATGTTTGCAAATAAAATACAAAATGTTTTCCAGAAGAACTCCCAGGAAGCAAATAAGTATGAGCAGGAAATCTTTGATAAGGAATTAGCAAAGGAAATAGAAGCTATGAAGAAGAACCCGGCACCTTATTTCCAAAATAATGAGGAAGAGGTGGAGAAAGTAGAGGGAGAAAAGAAAGCAGAGAATGTAGAGAAAGTAAAGGAAGTAGAGGAAGTAAAGGAAGTAGAGAAAGTAAAGGAAGTAGAGGAAGTAAAGGAAGCAGATAAGCCAAAGGTTGAAGAAGAAGTAAAAGAAGAACCAAAGCCAGAACTAAAAACAGAGTCAAAAGAAGAGCCAAAGCCAGAGCTAAAAACAGAGTCAAAAGAAGAGCCAAAGATTGTAGTAAAAGTAGAAGATTCTAATAACATAGTCATTGACTATAATCTTAGCCAATCCAGCAAGGTAAAGGCTCCTAACAGGCCTAGTGAGTATAAGCAGTATTTAACGGAACAACAAAATGCAGTGAAAGACGCATTTGATGATTATAGGGCTAACTGTGGTGTATTAAGAGGTGATCATATTGATAGGATTAATGCTCTGTATAAAATGCTGAAAAATGATAGAAAATGGGGACTTAGTGGAAATACTAAAGAGTACAAAGAAGTGCTTAGGGCACTTTCTGATTATCAAACATGCTTGACAGATACTGGTGCTGCAGAGGCTTGGAGCCTAGTACAGCGTGGAGAAGATTTATCTAAAATAAAAGATGGCAAAGCTTTAGAAAATGCACGCATTTTACAGGACAAGCTAGATAATGTATTTGATAAAGCAGTAAATTATATGGAAAAAAAGGGACCGGAAAGGAAGTATTACGCCCATGGTCAGCGCAGATATGATTGGATGTATTTGTTGTGCGAAGAAATATATCCTGGTGGTGGACATGTGGCAGACCTAAAAGCTCAAATCAAAAAGGTAGATGCTGAGATAGCTTCAGGCAAAACTAAGACCCAGGACTATATACATCAAATTTTAACACCATCGTTAAAGGCAACAGTAGCAGATAGGTATAACCCTGTGATCGATAAAGTGATACATGGTGGAAGAGTTAATGAGAATAATCCTGATAAAAGAATAGTGGGTGTATACAATGAAATTAGATTAAAAATAGTTCAAAATCAAGATAAACCTTTGTTTAATGATAAATCTGCATCTAATTCAATAGGCCCACAGAATATTATGTAAGCTTAGGACCATCCCTTTTAAAAGGGATGGTTTTTTTGTGTACTAAAAGTGAATATTTTGAAACAATTGTTATAAATGTGTGTACATCATTGTTTTTTTTTTTTATCTTTCATAGAATAAAGAGATAGAAGGGAGTATTGTCAGTATTATTGCGTGCGAATGTTATTGAAAAATAAAAAAATATTCAAAAAAATGCACCGAATTCATGGTCAGAAAGGTCTTACTTATGAACCAAGAGATGATAGTACGAACATACAGCAATATGGTTTATTCCGTAGCAATGCGGTATGTGAAGAACCCGACAGATGCAGACGATGTGTATGCTGATGTGTTCTATCGATATTTTCGCAGAGAGAGAAGCTTTGAAAGCGAGGAACATCGCAAGGCTTGGTTACTTAGGGTAACAATTAATTCATCAAAGGACTTCCTCATTAAGCGAAAGTACGAAACAAGCAAAGATGATGATATGTTTGATGAGTCTTTAATGTCGGTTACATTTTCAGGTACTGATATATCTCAGGAAGAGATAATGGATGTTAGAAACTCTCTAAAAAGGCTTAAAGAAGAGCGTAGAGAAGTTTTAGAACTCTATTATTTCAGTGGACTAAACACCAAGGAAATTGCAGATATGCTACAGCGTCCAGAAAATACCATTAAATCAGAGTTATTACGTGGTAGAAAAGAAATGAAAGAGCATCTACAAAAGTAAGAGGAAAATCCATGGATGAGCAAAGAATTGAACAGGTGCTTACATTATTAGGGAAATGTATCCCCCGGGCACCGGAGCGAACAGTAGAAAAGATGATTAGAACGGTTAAAGAATTGGAAAAACTGCGTCGGGGTACGCAGGATTCTAATGAAAAACAATTGGAACAACCAAACAATAAGGAATTAGGTGACAAAGGCATCAGCAATCAAGGAATAGGAGGACCAAAGATATGAGTATTATGTGTGGTTTAAATATGGTGGCTGCAGCAGCAGTAGAAACAGTAACAGAAGCATCTCAAGTAGCAGTAGAGGTAGTGGAAAATACAGCAACAGCAGTAAATGATGCTGTTAATACCGTGGCAAATGCAGCAGTTCCTGTAATTAATACAGTAGCAGTTGGCTCAAATGTGCAAAATATCAGCTTAACAGATGTTACAGCTCCAATCATTTCACTTATCAACACGATTCTTACAGCAGCTATTCCTCTTGTTGCAGCAGCTGGTAGCTTGTACTGTGTACTGTTAGGAGTTAAATATGCCAGAGCTGAGGAGCCTCAGGATAGAGAAAAGGCAAAGCAGCACTTAAAGAGCGCCATCATTGGCTTTGTGCTTATTTTCGTACTTATTGTTGCCCTTAGAATTGCAACACCTATCCTTACAGAGTGGATGAATGCAAACTCAAAGGCTATTCAGTAAGCAAGGAGTGAAGCTATGTCACCAAGGAGAAAGCTAAAAAGAATAATAGCAACTATAGCGGCACTGGCCTTAGGTATTTGTGTACAGATACCAATTAGTGCCAGTGCCGCTAGTTTTAATCCTATAAATATGCTTCAGGGTGACGATGATGACGATGAGAAGTCTCCTGAAGTATATGTAGACCCTACTATGTTAGATGATGTCTTTGGCGAAGTAGTGTACTATCGCTGGGACAGAGTATACGAAAATGATTATCCCAAGGATAACAGGTGGCATATTTCTATGCTTGTGTGGCCTAGGGATGATGGAAAAATAGATGATGGTTATCTAGGTGCCCTGGCTCCAGATGATATATGGATGGGGCCTGAGGCAAAGCCTGTTGATGGTGTTACCCATAGTTTTACCAGAGATGACCCTATTTACAAGAAATATTTTAAAGGGAATGGCTCTATTAGTGAGGGTGGAACATATTACATACGCCTTACAGATAGGGCTGAGGGACTTGATGTGGGAAGCGATCCACAGGTACAGGTATTTAGAGACACTTTCTACACTAACGATGACAGGGATTGTCTGTATGTAAAGTATGGAGCCCGTGATGATGACAATGACGGCGTAGATGATAACAGTGCTCCAGTGTACATGATTAAAATGTCCAAAAGGGCTGATGTAAAAAGAGATTATATTATTCAGCCAGGTCCTGATAGCGATTCAGATGAAAGCTGGATTAAATTTAGAGATGACGAATATGGCTATGGTTGGACATTTAAATCCAAAAGAATAAAAAACGCAGGCTTGATTTGGCATATATTTCACAACGTAGATGATGATTCCGATGCCAACCTTGCAGTAGGACCAGGACGAAGATTTTTAACTGCCCGTTCTGATGATGATGACCATGGTTACTACAAATGGTTTATAGGCACTAAGCTTAGGTTTTCTGCAATAACACAGGATGTTTCCGTAACTGCCGGACAGCTTCTTTCTATTAGTGCCAGCAACTATATAAGCTCAGATGGAGAAGAAGAAAGCCAAAGCGGTGTTATTCTTCCAGGAGGTAATACTATTACCGTTGAGAAAGGAGGAATCCTTTCTATTAGCGGTGATTTTATTAATAATGGAACTATTATCAACAATGGAGGAACCATTATAGTCCAAAATGGTGGAACTATATATCCGTTTCTTCAAGGGGACGATTACAACACACTTGGTTGCGGCTCTATCAAATGTAATAGTGGAGATATAATCGTTGAAAAAGGCGGCACTATTTACACAGGTATGAACTGTGCCTTAGGTGAAGATAATGTTAAGCAGTCAGCGGTATTTTGGCTTGATAACAGCTCAACGCTTATTAATTACGGAACACTGGCCTTTGGGCAGCTTGACATGGGCGAAGCTTCAACCATAGAAAACCGCAGTGGGTCTTATATGTATTCTTGCCTATATGATAAAAATTGGGATACATTTGTAGATCAGCTTAGTGACAATAATGGAAAACTTAGCAGTGGTTCAACAGATAACCTTAGATGCCTTGGTTACGTAATGGATGGTGATAAGTATACAGGCGGTATAAAGATATTAAATGGTCCTGTAAAGCTTACTAATGTTCCAACAATATATTATGCCCCTGATGCAAAGGAGCATATAAAAAATCCTGATGCTAATTGGCAGGATATGGTTAATCAAGGACTTATTGATTTTGGAGAATTAGAACTTTGAAAGATTTTTTTAAGAGAATTTTATCACGGTTCAATTTAATAAGGATTGCCACTACATTGATTATTTTACTTGTATTGGCAGGGGCTGTAGGCTTTGGCCTTCGCATTTTCGGAGATTATCTAAGCACTCTTACAACAGGAAAGCCCTTTACTATTGATTTGCTATACATAGTGGAATCAAAGACATGGATAATGGGCGCTTTGGCAGATGTAATAATAGCCATTTTGTACCTGTTATCCAGCAATAATATGAACAGGCTTTTCAAAAGCAACAAAGATTTGCTTGGTAAGGATGGAAAGGCTGAGATAGTACGTGGCTCCCTTGAAAACAGCCGTTTCTTAACGGAAAAAGAAAGGGATACCTACTTCCCTGGGGCAGATTATAACGATCTGCAAAGCGTTAAAAAGGATGGAATACCAGTTAGGGCAGTGCTTGATAAGAAAAATCATTTACAGGTAAATTTTTTATCTGGTGCCCATTCATTAATTATTGGTGCAACTGGTAGTGGTAAAACAACTACATTTATCAATCCGATGATTCAGTTACTTGCAGCTACCAATTGTGGCAGCTCCATGATTATGACTGACCCTAAGGGTGAGCTTTTTTCACTTCATTCCAAATTTTTGCAGGATAGAGGATATGAGGTATTGCTACTGGATTTACGTGATACTTATTCATCTAGCCGATGGAATCCTTTAGGGGATATTTACGATATGTATCAGGATTATGTACATGCTGGCGAAGGTGTGATTGGACATAGGGATAGCATGGATGATTATCCTGACTTAAAACAGATTGATGGTCCGGCTGAAGAAGATGCCTTCTGGGTTGAGTGGAAGGGAACAGCCTATGCAGACCCATCCCACTGTCTGGATGATGTTATGGTAAAGAGACAGCAGATATACGATGAAATGTATGAAGACCTTAATGACCTTGTATCTGTTATCTGCCCTGTAGAAAATCAAAAGGATCCCCTTTGGGAGAAGGGTGCGCGCTCAATTATAATGGCTACCTGTCTTGCTATGTTAGAAGATTCTGAGGACGAACGCCTTGGAATGACAAAGGATAAATTCAATTTCTTCAATATCAACAAGGCACTGACAAATTCTGAGAATAATTTTGCTACATTGAAGGCTTACTTTGATGGTAGAAGCACTCTTTCTCAGGCGTATACCCTTTCAAGACAAGTGCTATCTGCAGCTGAGCAGACCATGTCCAGCTATATGTCTATCACCTTTGACAAGCTTAATATGTTTAATGATAGAGGACTTTGTGGCCTTACCAGTGCAACAGATGTAGATGCTGCATCCTTTGCTGATAAGCCTACAGCACTGTTTATGAAAATTCCTGATGAAAAGGATACAAGACATGGCCTTGCAGCAGTATTCATTCTATGTATGTACAAGGCTCTTATCAAGGTGGCTTCAGCAAGAGAGGATTTATCTCTTCCAAGAAATGTATATTTCATACTTGATGAGTTTGGTAACATGCCTAAGATAGAGAAGTTTGACAAGATGATTACCGTAGGTCGAAGCCGTAAAATCTGGTTTAACATGGTAGTTCAATCTTACTCACAGCTTTCTAACGTATATGGAAATGAAGTAGCTGACATTGTTAAATCCAACTGTGGTATGAAGATGTTTATCGGTTCTAATGATATTGGTACCTGCGAGGAGTTTTCTAAGCTTTGCGGTAATATGACAGTAAAGACCACATCTACCTCATCAAGCATTGGTGCCAAGGAAGGTGATATGAGCTTGTCAGCCCAGACACAGGTTAGACCTCTTATTTATCCATCTGAACTACAGATGCTTAACAATAAAGAATCTACCGGTAATGCAATAATTGTTACCTTTGGAAATTATCCTCTTAGAACCAAATACACTCCTAGTTATCAGTGCCCATATTATCATATGGGACAAATGGATTTAGGAGAGATTCGCTCTCACATGTTTAGAGCAGATGATGTTTATTACGATTTGGAAGAAAGAAATGAAATAGTACTGGGAAGCTAGTGGATATTCTTAGCAAAGGAGAATCTTAAATGTTTTTGCTTAGCAGGTTGGTGCTATTGCCTATAATGGCAACAGTGCTTGTATCTCCAAATGTGAATATAGACTACGAAGGCTCGGTAAGTCCTTATGATGGTTCACCTGTAGAACAGGAGGAAATTACTCAGGTTCAGTTCGTAAAAATACCTGATGGAAGTACCTACGACAGGAACAGCCATACCTTTAATTATTCTGTAGCAGGCTACGATGAACCTGTGATTTCGACGGTTGCAAATGGAATGATAGTAACAGACAGTGTATCTGTTACAGTTCCAAATGATATGGAGGCTGTCCTATATCGTGACGGTGAAAAGCTTACAGGTGTGGATATGGCTGAGATTAAGGATACTGGCAGTTATTCTTTAGTAGCTGCAGGCCTTGAGTCCAACAAGCAGGTGCTGTCCTTTGATATTGTTGGAAGTAAAACAGGTAAGATTTCTTCTTACACCCTGCCAGAGGGATTCACTATTCAAAGCGTGATGATTGATGGTGCCACTCAGGCTCCCAACTACAGCAGAACAGTGGATTTGTCCAAAGAAGGGGATTACGCCATCACATACAGATGTACCTCTACGGCGGTTAATTATAACCTGAATGTTTATATAGATCACACTCCTCCAGAGGTGGAGTTCGAAGGGCTTAAAGGGCGTGTGGCTAATGGGCCTGTTAAGATAACAGGAATGCAGGATGATTATTACGTAACGGTTATTTTTAATAACGAAGAGGTGAAAGCTCCTTCAAATGGAGAGCTTCGTACAGTAGGTGATTATATGGTTACAGTGTATGATGATGCACAAAATTCTGTAACCAAGGAATTTACCATAAGAATGTATTTGAACATGCAAGGCGGAATATTTGTTGGGCTTGCAATAATCCTGATTGCCTCAGCAGGAACCTATATGTATGTTTCTAGGAAAAGATTGAGGGTGCGTTAGTATGAGTCTTAACCCAATTGATTGGTTTAAAGAAGGATTAAATTATTTCCTTTATAATTTCGTCTATGTTTTGTTTTATTACCTGGAAATAGGAATATGCATGTTCATAGACTGGATTCAGGAGCTGATGGATATTTTTTCGGGAACAGCCCAGGTTAGCTCTAGTAGTGATTATTTGATAAATATCTTTTTCTCAAACGGGGCTATTACAGGTGTTTATTGGGGAATGGCTGCAATAGGTGTAGTTTTAGCATTTCTCTTTGCAATTATTTCTGTTATTAGAAAAACATTCGATTCCTATGAAAAGGTTAAGATGTCCTTTGGACAGATTTTTACAAACCTGCTAAAAAGCATACTTTTGATGCTGGGTTTGAATATTGGAATGTCTGTAATCATCATGGGTACAAACGTATTGATGCAGCAGGTGGTTTACGTGTTTGACCATGCAGATGAGCTTAGTAACGGGAAAGACAAGATAGAGTTCACAGACGAGCATTATGCTGCTATGGCTAGAATTTTTAACACCATTGGTAATTATTCTTTGAACCCTTCTTACAAGAACAGATACAATATTAATTCTTGCTATAACGATATTAGAACTGATTTGAATTATTTGGCAGATCAGGGTGTATTTGATTTCTATTATGAAACAGTTGATGATAAAAATAATGTGATAGTTACCTGGCAATCTCTGCTTCAGGAAGTTGCTAATGCAGAGGATTATACCAAAGAGATTCCAGTGGATGTATATAACGAAGGTGTTTCAAATGCCCTTTATGATGTTATGGATGCATTGAAGAATAATTCATCCATTCCAGTATTGCAGTCTTACGAGAGAATAGAAACACATAATAGCAGTAAGGTAAAGCTGGGCAAGGTGCTGTTCTTGATTGGAACCATGGGTAATGGAATAGATGCCGCTGCCAAGAATGATGTATATAATGAACACCCTAAACTTGATGACCCTGTTAGAGCTCCTTTCTACAGGGAAGTAAAGAATGTATATAAGCTTGGTGATGTAAATAAGTCTTTTGATATAGCTTTGCACAAAACAAACTATCTCATAGTATATATAGCAGGTGCAATGATGTTATTTAACATGGGTATAGTTATAGTCAATTGTGTTGCGCGTATTTTTAACCTGCTGTTTTTGTATGTAATAGCTCCACCTGTATTTGCAGTATTGCCGCTGGATGATGGAGGCAAATTAAAGCAGTGGACCACAGCCTTTTTGGTACAGGCTTTTTCCGTATTTGCCACAGTGATTTCCATGAGAATATATCTTATATTCTTACCTGTTATCCTTGATCCAGGGCTTACATTATCCCAAAACGTGATTGTGGATATGGTGGGACGAGTTATTCTTATTTTTGCAGGTTTGGAAGCTATATCTAAGGCCAATGGTATTCTTACAGGTATTTTGGCTGATAATGCAGGATGGCAGTCTATTTCAGCTGGTGATATGTCTAATTACTTCAAGGGAAGCCTGGCAGGTTCTATGCTTGCACGTACCACAGCTACTGTTAATAGAACACCTCTAAAGATCTTAGGTGGTGCCAAGCTATCACATAAGATTACAGGCTCGGGAGATAATAGTAAGTATACTGGAGGCGTCCTTGGATTTGCGATGCGGTTACCAGGAGCATTTACCGGTCACACAGTCAGTGGAGCTAAAAAGGGTATAAAGGATGATGGCAAGATGATTAACTATATGAAAGGTGGCTCTAATGGTGGTCAAGCATCTGGAGGCGGTGCTGCTGGAGGCGCTGGTAAAGGATCTTCTGGTGGCGGTGCTGCTGGAGACGCTGGTAGAGGACCTTCTGGTGGTTCTTCGTCAGAAGGCAGGGAAGCAGCAATTCCGCCACAGCAAAGAAATATGGGTGGTTGATACATTAGTTTGATATTTACTTAGTGATAAACGGTAGGATAAAACATGAGACTTATACCAGGAAAGACTAAAGTAAAAATTGAATTATTCAAGGGTATAACTCTAGGCGATGTTGTAGTTGTTGCTATCGCCTTAGCTTTGATTGCCTTAGTTTGCCTGTCATCTATACCGGGAAAGCTGTATATTGCGGTGGTACTTCTTGCACTAGGTGGAATATTAGTATTTAGACTGGACGAAGAGCCTACTTATGTTCTGGTTATTAATGCTTTAAAATATTTGTCATTTTCAAGAAGATATTTTCGTGTATATAACGACGAACATCTAATGGCAAAGGCATTAGGAACTGAAAAGGAGTTGTATTTAAAGGAACTTCAGGAGAAGATGAAGGAAGACCCTCTCCTTGAAATGTCTGAAAAGGAGAGAAAAAAAGCTGAGAAGAAGCTTTTCAAGGAAGAAAACAAAATCCTAAAGAACAAGGAATCCACGGACGAACAAAAAAATGCTGTATGGCTGGCGAGAGCCAAAAGAAGCGAGTTAAATAAAAAGAGAAAGCAGGAAGCAAAGGACGAAAAAGAGGAAAACTTTATAGAGGATATCATTCCTTTTACAGGAGTGTCAGATGGATTTGTGGAATATGATGGGAAGTACTACGGCACCATTATCGAAATAAGCCCTGTAGAATTTAGATTCTATAGCAAGCTAAGACGAGATGCAGCTATAGAGGATCATTTTGGTAAAATTCTTAGGTCTCTTAGAGATGATTATGCTTTTAACATAGTAAAAATTGAGCGGCCTGTCATATATGAGGAATACTTAGATAAGGAATACGACAAGCTGGATGCACTGAAGGCATCTTATGAAAACGGACTCCTTACAGAAGAAGAATTACAGGCAAGAGTAGAAATACAATACGATAGAATATATGCCCTAAGGGATATATGCTACGACCACAAGGTGGTACAGCCATTTTATTACATAGTGTTATTTAACAGTGATAAGCGCCAGTTATCAGTGGAGACTGATACGGCGCTAGTTGAGTTACAAGAGGGTGAACTGACCCCACGTCGCCTTACAGACACCAAGGAAATATGTGTTTTTCTTAAATATACAAACAGTATAGATTTTGAAGAAAGGGATATAGACAAGCTGGATGAAGAGGATTACATGGCTTGGGCTATGCCTGAAAATGTTCAATTTACCACTAAAAATGCTGTAATCAACAAGATAGTTACACACCAGCTTCGTGTATCTAATTACCCAACCTCTGTGGGAGATGCATGGCTTGCTGGTGTTATGTCCATACCAGGAACCAAGGTGGTTGTTAAATGTACACCTATGGATAGAATTTCAGCAGTTAAGGCAATAGACCGTTCTTTAGCTGAACTTCGCGGTCAGTATTCAACCACAAGTGTGGATTCTAAGTTACTTGAATTAGAAGAGCATATCCAAACATTAAGTGAGCTTTTAGTAACCCTGCAGCAGGATAACGAAGCTTTACTTACTGTGAATATTTATATTTCTATGTACGATTCTGTTAAGACGGCCATAGGTACCGCGGACAATTCTGTAAAGGATTCCCTTCTTCCTGTTATTTCTGATATGAAAAAAATTGTTACCAGAAGCTGGCAGGAGGCAGGTATGCGCCTTAATCCAATGGATTTTGTGCAGCTTCAGGCATTTATAGGTTCCCAGGTTTCTGCCTATGACCCATTTATTAAAGAGGGTAGAGGTATACCAGCTAATACTATTGCTGCCATGTATCCTTGGATTTATGCAAATATTTCTGATGAAGGCGGTATGCGCCTTGGTGAGCAGGCAGGGGTTCCTGTATTTATCGATTTCTTTAGAAGAGATTCAGAACGTGTTAATTCTAACATGGTTATCATAGGTAAATCCGGTGCTGGTAAATCCTATGGAACCAAATCCATTCTTGTGAATATGGCTTCTGAGGATGCTAAGATTTTCATCCTTGACCCTGAGAATGAATATATGGAGCTTGCAGAGAATCTTCACGGCAAGGTAATAAATGTGGGCAATGCATCCCAGGGAAGGCTTAATCCATTCCAGATTATTACGGCCTTAGAGGATGACGAGACAGATGAAGAAAACTCAAGCACCAGCTTTGCAACTCATTTACAATTTTTGGAAGAGTTTTTCAAGCAGATATTGCCTGATATAGACAAGGAAGCCTTGGAATACCTGAATTCATTGTTGGAGAGAACCTATGCCAACAAGGGCATAATGGCAGAGACTCCATTATCAGGTCTTACTCCAAAGGATTATCCAATATTTGATGATTTGTATGATGTAATACTTGCAGAGTTTCAGCGCACTGACAACCAGTATCTGCGCAGCATGCTACAGACTCTTATTAACTATGTATCCAAGTTTTCTACTGGAGGCAGAAACGCCAATATATGGAATGGTCCATCCAGCATTACCACAGAAGAAAACTTTACAGTATTTAATTTTCAATCTTTATTATCAAATAGAAACCAGACAATAGCTAATGCACAGATGCTTTTGGTTTTGAAATATATTGATAACGAGATTATTAAAAACCGTGACTATAATCGTAAATACGGATTAAACAGAAAGATTGTAGTAGTTATTGATGAGGCACATGTATTTATAGATACAAAGTTCCCAATTGCCCTTGATTTTATGTTCCAGCTGGCTAAGCGTATCCGTAAATATAACGGTATGCAAATAGTAATTACCCAAAACGTAAAAGATTTTGTAGGTAGTGAGGAGATAGCCAGAAAATCTACAGCAATCATCAATGCATGCCAGTATAGCTTTATATTTGGCTTAGCTCCAAACGATATGGATGATTTGTGCAAGCTCTATGAAAAGGCCGGTGGAATAAACGAAATAGAGCAGGAACAAATTCTTAATGCACCAAGAGGTCAGGCATTTACTATTATGGGGCCAAGCAGCCGTTCAACATTCATGGTATCTGTGCCAGATACTATGGTGGAAATGTTTGAAAAGCCAGGCTATGTAAGTAGATATTTTACAGGAATTGGTGGAGACAAAAACTGGGAAGATTTTGTTGGAGATAGCAGAGCACTCCATGAAGAAAATGCCAGAGTTCATGCTATTGCAAAGAATGTGGAAGAAATTATTGAATCTAGTAGAAAGCCATCATTCCACTTTGAAGAAATATCAGCAGACGAAGCAGACCGTATTGAGATGCTTGAGGAAGCAAAAGAATTTACATTTGAGGAGCTGGAGCCTGAAATAGAGAAAGTGCCAGATGATATTGAGCCTAAGGTTGCAGCTTCATCTGAGGAGCCTGAAAAAGAAGTGCAACCTGTGACTCAGGCTGCGGGTATTCCTATTAACTTAAACGAAATGCTGCAGCTGATTCGCTCAGAGGTTAGAAGAGAGCTTGAACTTGAGCGTTTATCAGAGCAGTCGGTTAAGCAGGATGATATTGTTCAAAAGCAGGATGATACATTCTTTAAAGAGCCTGAAGAACTTGATGAGGAGCTGTTTGAAGGCTTTGATGAAGATGAAGAGCTTGAAGAAGAGATTCCAGAAGAAATTCCAGAAGAAATCCAAGAAGATGAATCAATGGAGGATGATATGGAAGAAAATGAAATCTTTGACATTGGTAAAATACTTGGTGAAGAAGAGGATGATAGTGAATCTGATGAATCAAGTGAATTTGATTTAGATGAATCTGACGAGGACAATGAAGAAGATGAATCTGATGATGAGGAAGATGAAGACGAAGATGAGGATCAAGATGATGATGGCTTAGATTATGATGAAGAATTTAGCTTTGATTTAATGACACTACTGGACGAGCAGCTTAAGTCATACAACCAGATGAATATTGTAGAGCGAATGGAAGAAATAGACGTTATGACTTTGGAAATCACAGTAGAGGATTTGGCAGCCTATGTTAAAGATATGAGAAAAAGAAGAGGAGCGTAAAAGATGGATATTAAGCTAGTGGATCGTGGAGAAGAAGGAGAATTAATCCTATCAGGAAAGCTTGATGCTACAAGTGCACCACCTACAGAAGAAGTGTTTATGAAGACAGCAGCAAGATTTACTAACATTACACTTAATCTGAAGAATTTACAATATGTGTCTTCAGCAGGACTTCGAGTTATAAAGAGGCTGTATCTAGAGGTAAGGAAAAATGGAGGCGAGCTTACAGTATGTAATGTTTCGGATTATGTAATGGAAGTGTTTGAGATGATAGGCTTTGCCACCATATTGAATTTTAAGTAGTAATTGTATGCAGGGGATGAGTTAGGGTTTTTACTATGGGAAATAGCTTTTTGAGGGAAAGTAAAAATAAAGATTTTATTATAAGATTATTGGCTATGATAATGGCAATAGTCTTATTTGTGTGTGCCATCCCTTCTAGTAAAGTATACGCTACTGAGCAACAATCTACAGAAATAGAAGAAACAACAGAAGAGACAGCAGAAGAAGCAGGAGAAAATACAACAGAAAATGCAACAGAAGAAGCAGCAGAAGGAGAAACAGAAGTTGAGTCTTCTAATCAGGTAGACAATATAGTTAAAAATGCTCCATGGGAAACAGATACAGTAACAGGAAGCAGTGATCCTACACTTCCTGCACCGGATATTAAGGATATGATTGCTGGTACAAAATCTGTACCTGCTGAAGAGAATCTGTATGTGCTTACAGTGGCAACAGGAATCAAAGCAGGTGATTGTGTACATTATTTTGCTGTGCGCTATACAGATAATAATGGCGCAAATCGTACTAAGTATATCTTCCCACACCAGGATGCTTTTCAAACAAGCTATAAATACATGAATGAAAAGGGTGGAGAAAATGCTGCTGGAAGGAAGCGCCATGAGATTCTTAATTCACTAGGCTATAGCATTGGTGAGCCTACAGAACCAACAGCCTTGGCCCCATGGTCTGTGGATGAATACTTATTCAAGGCTCCACATGGTTTGGCTACCATAAACTGTGTAGAAGTGTTTGTAACATCTGGCTCTTGGAATGTACAGGGTGTTACTGTAAGCAAAGTAGAAACTGTAGCAGGCTATGGCGAGTATGGTTTCTATTCAGGTAAGTATTTCTTTGGCCTTGGCAAGCAGAAGCTGGCTGAATTTACCAAGAAAAAAGCCAATACAATTACCATATCAGCAAAAAGTGATTCCTTAATCGAACTGTGCGGAGATAATTCTTCATATTTTGATATTGACCCATTGAAGGAGGAGGAACCTACAGGAAATAATCCATTTGATGATTTGTATTCTATACGTATTGATTTTGCAGATAATCAGGATGCAGGAATAGAAAGTTATCTTAGAACCTCTGCAAATGACTTGGACCCTGCCTCTGGAAATATAGTAGAGGATTTGGCAATTCAGCTTGAGTATAAGGACAAAAACGGCTGGACCAGAAATGTGGTTATGCCAGTAGTGCTTTCAGCTATTGGGCAATATGTTGAATCAGGGGATGAGGTAAGGACTTATGGCCTTTGCCAAAGAGGAGAGACTATTGCCTTTACCGCATGTCTTCCAGAGATTTCTACAATTGTAAATACACAGCTTTATGTTGGTACAGGTGCCACTTCAATAATCAAATCCAGCTGTGGAATAGATTATGCTTCACCTGAGGCAGCCCAGGCAAAGCAGGCTATGGCAGATTCATTGGCAAATGATTCGGTAGCAATAGCTGGAGTGTCTATTTATGACGGCACCTGCAGATTATCAAATATAGGTGATGGAGTAGACAGTAAAACAGGCAACAGCTACAAGGCAGTCAGCACTGCTTATAGCTTCTATGCTCCTCAACCTTCAGTTTATTATACAACTACAAATGACAATGGCCTTAGAATAAGCTCTGGTTCATCAGAGAAGCTTTCTATGAAGTCATACTCATCAGAGAATCCTCTTATTGGAATTACAAATAAGAAGAATTTCTTGGTGCGCCTGCATACAGACACAATGGATCATGCCGCTACCACGGGTGAGATTTTTGTAAAAATTAAATATAAAACTTCCAGTGGTTCCGAGCGTTCCACAGGACAATTTAATGTAAAAAGCCAGGTTCAAAGCTATATGGGCTACTGGCCTAGCACATCTACCCCTAAGAGTGATTTTGCATATTATTACGGAGTACGTCCTGATGGCACTATCGAATTTCCGATAGAGCTGACAGATGTAACCGCTATCACTAATATAGAGGTTTCCTTGGGAAATGGAGAAGACGATTGGCAGATGCTAGGTCTGTCAGTAGCTTATGTACCTGAGATAGGTCCTAGAAGGGTATATTTGCAACCAACATCAGCCCAGAAGGAGTCCTCTGCTTTTAGAATGGTTAGAACTTCTGAAAAAGCAGATATTCCGCCTTTCCCACTGGGACTCAAACGTCACTTTGATCCAGGTGAGGGAGATAGCTGGGATGTAGATACAGGTCAGAGTACAGGCATTGAGGAGCTGGATTATTCATCAATGCGATATTCCATGACCTACGAACAGACTCAGCAGAATTTAGGCTTTGTTAATTCTAAGAAGACCTATGACATAACTGTAGATGTAGCAGACGATTCTGATACATCAAACACAAACGGGGATTCTGGTTCTAGCAACCAGTTCTATTTCCAGTTGCAATTTAAAAATGGAAATTCCGCTGTTGTTCTTGCAAATCAGCAGCTATCATCTGATGGCTTCAGGGCAGGCTGTAAGGAAAACTTTTCTATCTCTGTGAATAGAGATTATGGTGCACTTACAGCTGTCAGGGTTATACCTGAGGATGTTACGGAAGAAAGCGAGATCTTTGATAAGTTAAATATTGACCAGATAGTTGTAACCGAGCAGTCTAATGGCGGTGCTGCCATGCAGTACATTGTAGATTCGGTAGGCTGGATTGGAATAGATTATCACGATTCTGCAGAGGACAATTCTATTAAGGGTCGTGAAGGACGAATGATGTCTGACATGTCTATTAACAAATATAACGTATCTTATCAAAGACGTGTTGTTAATTTGTTATGCGAAGTTATGACTCTGCCATGGGAGATAGAAGATTATCTACAGGTAGAAGGCTCTATCAGTAGTGATATAACCTATATTGATACAGATGGACAGCCTCAGACTATTAGCTTTGATGTAATCAGCAGAATGGCTCAGTACATGAATAAGACACCTATTTCATACGACCCACCAGGAAATGCTGATGCTACAACACTTAGCTATTACAAGAATATGACAACGGTTTCTGATCCTGAGTGGATGTTAAGACCAAATCATACTGATAGATTTATACTTCCTGCAATCCCTAATCTACAGACTTTTAAGAGCATGACTTTCTATGCTACAAGCAGGAATAATAAGCCAGCTCAGTGGGTAATTGGTGATATAGCCATTTCACAGATTATTGAGGATGGGCCAGTAATGCTTACTTCTGATAATGAATATTATCGCGATTTGACAACACAGCCACTATGTAGAATGGCATCAGACAAAGAAAAAGTAAGTATGCTGCTTCCAGCAGGTGAAATGCAGACAATGACAGTTGAATTCACAGAAAATCAGCTTGTCTGGTCTGAGGAAGAATCATGGGTATCTCCTGTTACACGTTTACCGGAAAGCACAGAGGATACACTTAATATATATGTATATCCTTCAGAGCATTCAAGACAGATAGAAGGAAATAATGTAGATTTTGCAGTCCAGTATGCTATGCCATTTACTAATCCTCAGCAGTCTAAGGGAGCCCTTAGACCAATAGAAAGTGGTAAGGATACAGCATGCTTGGTAGCAACAGGTGTAAGGGCGTCGGGAATGGCTACTTTAAACAGCCTGACCTTGCGGTGCATGAACCCTTCAATGGCATTTGACAGAGCTATTGTTCAACAGGTACGAGAAGGGGTAATTGTAAGCACTTACTATATTAATTTTAATAATTCATCGGGTATTTTAGGGGTAACTGCAAAGCCAAGCAATATTGCAAGTGCCAGCGAACCAAGAGAGCAGATAATGTACATTTCCCTTGGAACAGATACGGCGGTGACTACATTGTTTGCTGAGCAAAATGATATAGCTGTATCCTTTAAATATAGAACATCACTTGATTTAGGAGCAACAGAATACTATTCACCTTATGTATATTTGACAGATGTAGGTATAGGCAAAATATATCCTGGATTAATGCTAGAGGTTCCATTTAACATACCTTACGTAACAGATATTACAGGATATAGAATAGTTAGCTTTGGTGGAGTACAGGCCACAGTTGAAGGCGTACTGTTCACTAATTCAAGTTATTCATCTAAGACAACAGATGAAGTAACCAAAGAGACAATTACAAATGATTTAACCAGACTGGGAGTTTATAGTTCAGCAGAAATTACAGAGGGAAATATATTAGTACCTGTAACAGTTGGAAATACTATTATTGAAAAACGTGTAACTGCTCCATCCATGACGACTGCAGGTGCAATCAATCCGTTGGATATTACATTTACTACAGCAGAAGCACTAGCCACTGGTGAAAGCGGAACCAATGCACCTGTAAGAACGGTATTTAACTATATTGATCAGGCAGGGGCAGCACGAAGCAGAGTGGTGGCAGATATCAGACAATATATGCAAAGGGCTGAAAGGTCATTTATGACAGGAACAGATGCTAGAATCAGACTATTTTTGCCAGAATGTATGGAACTTTTATCTATAGACATCCAGCCTTATGATGATTCAGGAACAGCTAATTGGACTATTAGTTCTATCAGTGGTTCATTGGCACTTGGTGAAAAGCTGTTTAATCGTATGGTTAATCAGCAATTTACCCAGGTGGCTTCAGGTAGCATATATATCAAGGAAATAGCACTTACCACTTATTACTCACTAAATGGTAATGCTTCGCAGCTGGTAACAAATCACCAGGCAGGTCTTGGAGTAAATAGTGGAGAAAGATTAAATGTATCTGTTGTTGTGGCAGATGGAAGCGGATTTACTGTAAAGATTTACTGGAAGGTTAATGATGAGCTAACTGAAATTACAGGCTCACTACTTAAGGATTTAACGGCGACAGGCTTCTATCTGTTTGCTCCAGAGACTAATGCTACCACGCCTCAGACATATATTATTGAAATAGCATCAAAGGCTAATCCATCAGTAAAAGATGTGATTAACATGAATGTAAATCCTAAGAATAATGGTACATTGAACGATGTTATTAAAGAATTACAGAACAATCAAAAATGGAATGAGGAGCAGGCTAAGAAACAGGCAGAAGAGGCAAAAAAACAACAACAGCAGCAACAGCAGACCACTCCTGATTCTGGTAACACGGGAACAGGAGATAGTACTGGAACAAATACAGGTGGTACAGGCACTACAAATCCATAATGGGAGGCGCTGATATTACATGAACATTTTCGATAAGCTTGGGAAAAGAAATATTATATTGATATCTGTTGCGGTAGTAGCCCTTGTTGTTTTAATAATTCTTTTGGTTGCAGATATAGACAAGCCAAAGAGTTATTACCAGGATGGTTACGGGGTAAGGGTATCTGATAGTGATAATGGAAGCTTAAATATTACCATTGAAGGTGGTGATACAAAGGATGTTCCATGGGTATATCAGGACGAAGAAGAAAATGCACCTGTAGTATATTGCAAAGCCAAGAGTGGTAGTGGAGGAAAAATCAGCATTAAGGTAACGCCACAAAAGACAGGGTATCATACAATCTGTGTTAAGAAGGACAGGGTAATAAATGATATCAGCTTTAATATAGCAACAGTATATATAGATGTTGTGGTGGCTGAAAAAGGTAAAGATCTTGTGGCAAAAATTGCAGCTGTAAACGAAACAGCATCAGATGGCCAGGTAGGGGCAATAGATACAGACACTCCTTATTATATCAAGGATAATTGTATCTACCTGCCTGCTAATGGTGATTGGGATTTGTATAATGCCGATTTGGTTAAGGCCAGTTCTACAGATACCGATTCAGCTTCTGAGTCTGAGTCGGATAATGCAGAAGCATTTGATGAAGATATATCTGTAGGTGTTGATGATAAAGGAAGCTATTATTACAAAATAGATTATTTAAGTGAGGATAAACCTAAGAATCTTATTCTTGAAAGCGAAAGCCTAAATAGGCAAATAAAGCTTGTGGCAAGATTAGGTGAAGATGGAAAGGTCATTATAGAGAAGGCGAATGAAAAATGAAAGATACCAAAGAGAGAAGACATGAGATAAAAAAGGTTTTACTAAATAATCTGGTTTTAACAGAGGATAAGAAATTAGCACCAGGACCTGATATCAGGGTAACCCTGTGGGGAATAGGCGATGGAGCTGGTGAAACTTTCTTTTTCGGTGTAAAGAAAAAGGTGTATGAAATGATATCAGATTATTCTAATAATACACAGGCAATATATAGGGCAGCTGAGCAAATGAAAGATGTGGGAAGAATGCTTTCCCTTGAAACTGTTGATAGTGGAGCCTGTGTTTTGGTGAGACATATTTTTTTCAGGCCGGTCGTACTTGTCCTTGAGGAGAATGCGCTAGAGGATACACCAGAGGAAAATATAGATAATAATGGGGAAAATAAAGAATTAATATTAAGTGCTTATTGTGGAAGAGCCATACTTTCAGGAGTTTCTATGAGGCACGCCATAAATCAGGTGGAAAAAATATTTGGCGGTAAAATCAAGCGTTATATTGCAACCAAAGAAATGGAGTAGGAGTTTTATAAATAACAAGGGTTTATAAGGAGGGTACTTATGTCAGATTATTATAATACTGATATCAATAAGATTGAGAATGATGACAATAATGGACAAAGTGGTAATAATCCGCCACCAAAAGATAATAACAATCAAAATAATGTAGAAGAGAAAGAGAAAAAGGTTGTACCTCCACCTAATAATGAAAAACAAAAGGAGGAACAGCAGGAAGAAAATCCAAAGCCTGAGGAAAAGAAAGAAGAAAATCCAAAGCCTGAGGAAGTAAAGGTTGAGGCTCCAAAGGAAAATGAAGTACAACAACAGGCTGATGTTAAGGTAGAACAAGGCGGAAATATAGTAGATATTAATGCTATGCAGGAAGAGCATTTAAATGGGTCTAATGATTTGTCCCAGCTTGATGCCGAGGAAAAATCAAAAGAGAAAACTACAGAGGAAATGCAAAAGGAATTGGAGGAAATAAAGCAGAGGGAGAAGGCCCAAAAGGAGAGAAAGCAGACTGAAAAAAAGCTTGAAGCAGCAAGAAAAAAGGAACAAAAAAGACTAAAGAACGAAGAGAGGGAAGCAAAAAGAAAGGCTGAGGCAGAAAAGAATAAAGGAAAGCCAAAGCTTTTTGATATGGGAATAGGACCAGCTCTAGGCTTTGCAGTAGGTGCTGCAGTAGGTGCAGTATTAGGCTATACCGTAATGGTAATGCCATTTGTTATAGCATCTATTTTTTCAGGTGCGGCAAAATTTGTGCATTATAGCTATAAGAAAGCCCAATATGCTAAGAGAGCCTTGTTTGACGAAAAAACCAAGGGAGCCAAGAAAGCAGAAGAAAAGGAAATAGAGGATTCCAAGAAATCCGAAAAGGAGCTGGCTAAGGAAAAGGTAAAGGAGCAGTCTAAGCTAAAGGAAAACAAAGCTGTAAAGCAAGAGGCTAATAAGAATAAACAAAATAGCAATGAGAAGAAGGCTGCTAAGGAGTACACTGAGGAACAGGAAAAATTCTATAAATGGACTAAAGAACAGCAAGAAAGCACAATATCGCACATGGATCAGAATCTAAAGCTAAAAAATAAGGACTTTAATAAAGATAAGGAGCACTTTATTAATAATTTAGCCGAAGCGGTTGTATTAGCTCAATACAACATATTAGAAAATAAGGATGGTGTAGTATCAAATAGGGACTATAAGGGAGAATTTAAAAATTTAGTCAAGCACGTTAAAGAATCTGAAGGCTTTAAGAAGATGACCGAGGGTATAAAGAGCGGAGAAGATATGAAAAACTTTAGAGATTTAACAGCTAAAGATAGCGGAGCATCTCTATATAACGAATTGGCTAAACATGATAAAGAGGCAGCAAAGATAAATGAACAATTAAAGAAAGCACAAGAAAAACAGTTACAGAATCCACAGAACCAGCCTAAAGTCGCGGGGTTACCTAATATGTAATTTTTTGACTGTATAAATATATGGGGGTATATCTATGCCAAATAAAGTAAATGCTTGGGAACATGAAGGATTTGTCACTAGACAGGAAGCTATGTATGTCATGAACATTCTGTGGGCAACCCTTCCTAAAAGTGTAATTCCTGCTACAGAATATGGTAGATTAATTAATTCAGCTAAGGGTATTGAAAATGTGGATATTGAAAATATCATACAAGCTGATGAAAATGGAGAAATTAAATCAAATAGTAAGTTAGTTAAACTCAGTGGTATGGCGGGCCCAGATGGAATTGTAGATGGATACAAGCTCAAAAGTACTATTAATGATGCCCTTAATGCCCAGGCACAAAAGCGTAATGATGCTAGAATAAAAACATTTTATTCTAATCTGGCATACATAAATACTGAAAGTAATGGCAGTATGGTAAGAGCCATGATGGAATCCCCTTATGTTTATAATTTGTTTAATTCATTTTCTACACTGCTAAATAATGTGTCTGTAAGCTCAAGTGAATTAAAGGCAGGTCTTGGTGTTCCTGTGTACGAGACTATAATGGATTTTCAAAACGATATTTGTGATGAGATTAAAGTGGAGTATTATCGCCAACAGGACGGTCCGTTCAAAAGTGGAACCTTAGGGGAGCAGACGTACTTAGAAAGGCTAAAGGAAGCGCATGATAAATTGCTTCGTAGCTATACTAAGCTTTCTCAGTTGAAAAACGACCCACAAAATATCAACAGTAAGTATTTGGGTAGTAATATAGAGTCTTTTTATGGAGTCAATACTAAGTCTACTCGTAACTATGATGGATATTTGGGAATGATTCGAGGTGAATCCAAAGCTATAGAAAATGGCTGGGGAGCAAACGATTTATATGTACTTGGTGTTATAGGTAGTGTTGAGGCTGGGATAAGAAGGCTGGAACTATACGGCGATGATACAGAAAAAAATGCTATTAAAGGCCTAAAAAGCGAGTTAATGCGCCTTAAGAAAGATTGCTACTATACAATTGTGGATACATCTGATAAGAAACTGGAAATAGCAAATCAGGTTAATGCATTTATAGAAAAATATAGTCAGGACGCAGTTAATAAGCAAGTACGGGATTGTATGGCAGATGTGGTTCTTTCAAAAGATAAAATGAAAGAAGCAATTACTGCCATTAAGGAAGAAGTGGCCCTAGACAATAGTAGGAATACATCAATAATTAAAAAAAGGATTCAAGATCCAAAAGATTATCTGGATATGTTATATACCGATGCATTAAGTACTGGGGATTATAAATTATTTGTTCTGCAATGCATGGAATTTAAAAAATCAGTAGAGACTGAATATGAAGAAGGAACACATGAATATGCAAAGATGTATAGTGCAATTGAGGAGTATTTTGATCCTTCATTTAAGGATGCTAGCTTCATCCAGCAAGGTGTTGCAGAGGCATATTACAGCCTGTCAATGGAGAAGGCTCAGTTTATAGAAAGCATAGCTTCTGATATAAGAGAGGGTCGGGAAGAAATAGATCCAACTTTAAAATTTCTGAAAGCGGATTATGGCTTCAGCCGAAGATATGCCACCAGGATGATGGAAGAAACTGCATTAAATCGGACTATTGGTGGAATAAAAGAATATTTTGACAGATATAAGGAAGCTTTCCATAATGAAGCCTTTTTAGAGGATGTTCGTTCTAGTGTTATTAATAGCTCTACTGACATTCTCACATTAGCTGAAAGAAAAATGTTCTTGGAAAGTGGGCTAGAAGCAGATAAGAGTCTGGCTGGTTATGGTGTGGATGAAAATGGACTTGGTATTGATTTGAAGACTAATGATGATGATATTGTAGATCAAATTCGTAAAGATAAAACATCGTTGGATTCTTATGCTAAAGGATTTAATGTTTTAAAGAATCTTGCTTCAGATTATTCTAATCAGCTAAGTGAACTGGCAGCTGGAAAGCGTACTGCTGTAAGAAAAAATGGAGGCTTTTATGATGCAGAAAATCAAACAATTAAGGTTGATTTTGACAAATGTAATTCTAGAGCTTTTATGAATATGTTTAATGCCATGAAGGCTGTAAACGAATTAACTGTAAATGACAGTCCAGCTAAAATCTGTGAAGCTTATCATAATCTAGATATTATGTCTGCTGCTTATGAAGCTAAAATAAGAGGACAGAAGCTTGCAGCATTCACTAGTAATGGTAAAGGCAGATTGGCTCTTTCCGTTTCTTTACAAGAGTTTGCGAAAGGGGCTATTAAAGAATTAGGAAAGATACCTGAAAATATGGCATGTAATCAGTCTATGGAAAAACAGATTGAATCGATGACTACATTAAAAAACACCATGATAAATCGCATTAAGCCAAGGCTTACAGAACATTTTGCAGAGCAAAAGAAAGAATATGTCAATAAATATTTGGGGGATTATGTTACCGAAGTAAACAATTCAGAAGATAAGAATATAATTCTTAGAGCGAATAAAGATAATCTTCAAAAGGGATTGGCTGCGGCAATAGCTATTTCTTACATGGAAAATACAGTTAATAGTAATCCAACAGCTTTATTTAGTTGTAAAGATTTTAGCGATAATAATCTTACTAAAGAAATTAATAAATTAAATAATCGATATGAATTTTTCTCTATGATTGAAAATGTAAAGGGAACTGATGATTATAACAGACTTGTTAATATGGCAAAGACAAATCCAAAAAGCCTTATTGATGAAATGAGTAAATTCAAAGTTAAACCTAAGGTAGAAGAACCTAAAAATCCTGTTCAACAAGCAAGTGGACCAAACTTAAATTTGATTTGAATGATGCTAACATCCGCAGCAAGGAGGTAATTTATGCCAAAAGTAAAACCATGGGAAAATGAGGGATTCAAAGCAGTATATGAAGTAAATAAATTAGGTCAACTCTTGCGCGGGGCTCTACCAGACAATATGCATCAGGAAGATATTGATCTGGATTTAACTGAAGAACTTTCTAACTCTGAGCAAAATGCCCAATCAGAAAATATAGAGGGAGTACGTCCTGAGTCTAGTTATTTTGTATTTGGTGTTGATGAAAATGTAAGCTCACATGGTGTTACTGGAGAAAATGGTATAAAGTCAGCAAATACTTATATAGATAACTATGTAGAGTATTGTAAAAATGAGGCTAATAGACGTAGCGACACACGTACAAAGGAATTTTATAATGATTTAGCTTATATTGGGGACAAAAAAAATGGAAGCTATACAAGAATGATGTTTACATCTGTGTATATGCCTGGATTATTTGCTCAGCGAATGTCCCTTATTATGCCTGCAGGAATTAGTTCTTCGGAACAAAAGGCTGGTCTTGGAGAACCTTTGTATGATGCTATTTATGGCTTCATTCATAGTACAACCATAGAAACGCAAGTGGAGTACAAGAGACAACAATACGAGGACAAGGGATGGACAGCCGATTCTGAAGGGGATTATTTGAAGGAGCTTCATGAGGCTCATTCAGAAGTATTAAAAGAATATAACAGACTTTCTAAATTTTATGATGATCCACAGAATAATACTGCACACTATACACAGGATACCCTTGCGCCTGTTTTTGGTAGAGGTAATGTTCGCAAAGTCAACACTACAATTGGGATTATAAGAGGTGAGAAAAAGGCTATAGAAAATGGATGGGGTAAGGATGATTTGTTTATTCTAGGAATAATAGGTGGCATTGAAGAGGAAATGAAATATCAGGCTACCCTACATAATAAACAAATTCAGGAGGCTTTGCCCCAGTTTAAGGCTGATTTTTTGCAGCTTAAAAATGAGTGCTTTTTTTCTACAGTAACATCCATTCAGGAAAAGAAAGCGGTAGCAGATAAGGTTAAAAATTTCTTAGAAACACAGAATTCTGCAGTAGCCACTGCTTGCTTTGCTTCCATAGAATTAGTTAAGAAGAAATTTGATATGGCTTATGAGGCGGTTTCCTCTGGTGCTGAGATGGACAATGTAGCTGCTGATGTGAGATTAGATGATACAGAAGCATATTTAAATGACCAATTTGAAAAAGCACAGAAAAAATCAAGCTATAATTTTTTTGTAAGAGATTATATTGAGACCACTGTAAGATCTGTAGAAAACAAAAATATTGATAAAATGAATGGCATTATATTATTTACAGATACTATTATAGATCTTGATAAAAAGCCTAATCAAGACCTTAGAAAGGATGCCTACACTTATTATTTTGACCTGATATTAGCGTGTAATGCTGAAGAACAGCAATTGGCAGAAGATATTCGTGCTGGAAAAGTGAAGGTAGATAAAGATCATGAAGGCATAAAGAAGGATTATAAATATAGCTTAGAATGTGCCAAAAATAGACTAGTAAACAGTCCCCTTCATAAGAGATTAAGAGCAACAGAGGCTTTTTGTAAAAAATTATCAGCTAATCGATTGGATTATGAATTTCTTAATTCAATTAGAGATGATTATATCAAGAATTGTAAAGAAGGCCTTAGCGAGCAGGAAGTTGACATGCAGCTTTTGGGTAAGATAGATAGGCATGGCTACTATGATAACAGTGAAATTAAATCAATTTTAGATTGTGTCAATGGGAAAGAAAAGGAATATGTAATCTATGATATAGAATTTATTGAAAACTTTAGAAGAGAATGGGTTGCACTGGATCACTTTAATAAGACATTAGATAATTTTCATAATAGGAATAATGATTATTTAGAAAGGTTTAATACATTGGCAAGTCATAAGAAGACTGCCGTATATGATAAAGAAAGTTATAGTTATCGTGATGCCACAGATAATTCGGTTGTAGTGGATCCTAAAAAAGCAAATTCTCAAACCTTTATGAATATGAGTAATGCTCTAAATAAGGTTAATCGATTGAATGCAAACTCTACACCTAAGGAAATGCTTGAAGCATACAGAGAACTTAGAGATGCATCTAAAGCCTATTCAGATAAGATAGATTCACATTACTTTGCTGGAAGATCAGAAAACGGTAAGCAAAGAAGAGCTTTGTCTGGGGAACTCTACGATTATGCTAATGATGCTATTTCCCTATTAACCTCATTATCAGAAGAAATGCCTAAGGACATTTCTATCAATAAGCAAAAAGAAAATTATGAGACAGTGAAGCATGAGGCAAGAGATAATTTTAATGAGAGGATTAAAAGTTTTTTACAGGAAGAAAAGCAAAAGTGCATAGATACTAGATTCAATTACAATAATAAATCAGACCAAAATAAAGACTCCCTTAAAATAGGTATAGGAGAGCTGGTAGTAATTAATATTATTGAGAAGGAGCTCGCTTCACCTAATGGTAAGCTTGTTGCCCCATCATGTATTGATGAAGAATATATCCATAAAGAGATAGGTAAGCTATATCGAAAAAATACTGCTTTTAAAAACCTTATAGATTCATTTCAAGAGGAAAATGATATTAAAAATATGATGAACAAGCTTAGGGAAAATCCAAAAGCTATCATGGAAGAGTTAGATAAGCATCAGCCTGAGCACAAGGTAGCTGCAGAAAATTCCAATAACAATGCTATTGAAAAACAGGAACCAGCTGTGAAAGGATTAGTGTAGATAGTGGAAGAAATTAGGATTGAGGCATCAATTGAAAATGTGGATAGATTGATTTCAATCTTGGATGAAAAACTAGAGAGACAAGACTGCCCTTTTAAAGCACAAATGCAGCTTGATGTTGCTGTGGAGGAAATCTTTGGCAATATATGTCATTATGCATATAAGTCTAAAGGTGAAGTGTGTATCCAATTGAGTATTACTGAAGATATGGCACAAATATGTTTTATAGATTCTGGAATTCCATTTAATCCCCTTAACATAGAAGAATTAGATGTTGTAGAGGTGGCTAAAAGCGAAAAACTGGGTGGTTTGGGGATTATTATGGTTAAGGAAAGTATGGATGATTGTTTCTATGAGTATAAGGATAATAAAAACTATTTAACCATAACAAAAAGGCTGCTATAAGTCGTTTACGTAAGGAGGTTACTATATGCCTTATTTAAGTGAGTGTTTGAATGCAAATTTGGTTTTGCCAGAAAATGTTAAAAAGATATTTGATAAGTGGATTGATGAAGTTCTACCAATTTCCTCTGAATCTAATAAGAAGGCAAAAGAGCACCCTTTGGGGCTCTCATATAAAACAGATTTACGTGAGACAGGAGGACTTGCCTGGTTTAATGCGGATGATATTACATTAAAAGACGCTAAAAATGACAAGGGGTTTAATGAGGGGTTGGCATATCCAATTATGAGCCAGGTTGAGCGTGAAAATATCTTAGATAAGTATTATGAAACACTTCAGAATGTAGATTACAGAAAAATGGATTTTTCATGTCTAACTGGAGAGGATAATACAGCTAAGCTAGAGAACGGCTTGACAGTCAGCGAAAATGATTTTTTGACATATACTTTGCATATGATGTTAAATCAGAATACCGGCACGAAAGCAAAAGAAAATCCAGATTATTATATAAATAGATACCAAAATCTTACCCCAAAGGAAGCCTATAAAGCAGAGCTAAATGAAGAATATCTTGCAATGAACAAGAATGGCTTGTTGTTCTATGTATTCATGAAGAATGGTTATGCGCTTGATCTGGGAGGAAAAGATAATGGTAATGTGGATAGATTTAATAATTGTATAAATATAGATGGCCGTGATAAGGGGTACTTTGTTTATTCTTCCCAGACTCAGGAAATAATGGAGCAACTGTATGCATTTAGGATGGCAAAGGTAAACGGCGAAGAAAATGTTCCAGAGCCAGTGATAAAATTCCAACCTTATAATAAATGGGACTTGGGTGCTATTGATAGAGTGATTAAGGCTTTTTCTACTGGCAAAGATTATACCGATAAAGATTATAGTACAGTAACTGATATTTTTAATGCCGTTACAAATCACATGAATGCTGGTTTGGATTTGGAAAAAGATACTTTTGATAACTTATTTATAGATGGTAAGCTTGCTAAAGCTGTTTATGAAAAGGATGCACCTAAAAACATGAACCATCGTCAGGAAATTGCATTTTATTATTCGAAATTCCTGAAAGATTTATTTAGTGGAGAACATTATGTAGAAACAAGAATAAGATATATGGATAACGATGGAAAAATGAAGGCTCAGCTTATGACATTTGAACCGGATTTGACATTGATAGCTCAAAGAGAACGGGTAGAAAAACATGGCTGGTTTAGAAGAACATTTTTTGATTGGGGTCCATTTGCTATTAAAACCTGTAAAACAAAACAGGATAAATTAAAACGTAATAATACACTAAATGCTATAACAGAACGTCACCAGAAAATAGAAAATACAAGCCATATTCTTTCTAAAACAAATGATAAACCTAACGATATATACTTGAATTTTAAACCAAAAGTTCTTGAAAAAATGAATAAAGTAAAAGATATTACTCTACCTGATTTTAAAATCTGGTTAGAAGATAAGGTAGCTAAGAATAAAGAAAAAGGGGTAGATTATCGAGAAAACATTGTAAATAATGCTAAAGCATTAATGAAAAATGATATAAATACTGTGCCAAATACATTATTTATGGTGACAGCTTATAAATTTGGTGTTGGAAGCGCTCTTTCTATTTTGGATCGTTTGTCAAAATCCTGTGAGGAAGGTAAAGAAAAATCCTTAGTTACCAAAAATCAGCTCAATCAGATTGCCCAGGCCGATATTTCAAAGGGGCTTCCTGAAATAACTACTGACAAAAATATAAATAGTATTATAAATCAATCTTTGACATATTACTTTAGAAATGGTGGCTTGAATCATCCTCGGGGAACAATGCTGTTGAACTTAGTTGAAAAATTGTCACTAAATTCTGAGCAGCATGGGTTTGTAGAGGCTCTTAAAAAGCTAAATGAGCCTGCAAAGCTTCTTGATGAAAAATGTGGTGAATTAGCAGAAGCCTTTGTCAAAGACCCTAATGCAAAAATATCTGAGGAAGATATGAAGTACATTCAGGATAGGTATATTGAAACAAAAATTAATAAGCTTATATGTGGCAGGTTAGAGAAATATGTTAACAATAACGATATAACCTCATCTTCTTTAAGTAGCAAAGATTTTAGCTTGATAACCTATTATTTTCGTGATAATAAGAAAGCTTATAACAACTTAGTAGAGCAAGTAAAGTCAGAATTCAAAGAATCGTTTTTTGAAGACAATCAGTTAAAGAATGTTTTATTTGAAATATATAAGGAAACAAATGAAATTCCAAGAAATCTTAGAACTAGTATGGAAAATGCTTTACAAGGTGTGAAAAAGCAAGTTGATGAGCCTCAAGCTGTAGCTGCAAAAGTAAACGAGAAAACTGTACTAGAGGTTAAAAATCCAGTGAATAATGGAGTGGCACCTGTATAAAATTCGGTGGAGGCGTTATGGGTGAAGCAGAAAGCAAAAAGGAAATATTTGACGTAAGTATAAGAACAGTACTGTTTTTATGTCTTGCTCTGCTTGTTCAAATTATAGCAATTAAGAAAGGAACTGAAGGTGTAAATCCATTTTTTATTATAAATATAAGCTCTGATGTTACATGTATGCTTGTGGGATATGTGCTGATAATAGGCTTATATATGGATAGGCAAAAGATAGGAACCACTACCAGATATTTAGCTGGACTGGTTCTATCTGCCTATGCAGCTTTATTTAGCGATGCTATAGCTTGGATTGTTCAAGATGAACCAGACTATATAACAATTAATTATGCAACAAACACTGTTTATTACATTGCAGTTATCTTTGAGGCAATATACTTTTGGCAATATACCTTGACCTATCTAAAGGTAAAAAATAGAAGAATAAATATAATGAATAAGCTCTTAAATGTGGGCTTTGCTATTAGCTTATTACTGATTTTTCTAAATTTACATTTTGGATTTTATTTTACTGTTAACAGTAATGGAACCTATATACGAAGTCCATTGTGCGAGCTGTCAATGGTATATTCTTTTCTTGCAATAATTCTTTCATTAACAATAGTTATTATTGAAAGAAAGCAGTTACAGCCTCTTCAGATTGTTGCATTCTTTTTGTATGCATCAGGACCTATTATGGTTTCTGTTGTTAGTATATTTTTGTTTGGCTTATCCTTGAATCCATCTGCTTCTATGATGTCTATTTTACTTATGTACTGCGCACTGAATGTAACAGAAGGAGATAAAAAAGCGATTCAGGATAATGAGGTAAATATTGCCTCCAGGATGCAGGAAAATATTTTGCCAAAGGCTTTTCCTTATTTACCGGAACGTAAGGAATTTGATATATATGCAATCATGAAACCAGCCAAGGAGGTTGGCGGGGATTTCTATGATTTCTTTATGGTGGACGACAGTCATTTAGCACTTGTTATTGCAGATGTTTCCGGCAAGGGAATACCCGCAGCATTGTTTATGATGACCAGCCGTACCCTGATAAAAAACAGAGTACAGGCAGGGGATGACCTTGCAAAGGCTATGGGTGAAATAAACAATCAGCTTATTGAGGGCAATGGGGCAGACCTTTTTATTACTGTATGGATTGGGGTAATAGATTTAAATACAGGTTGGGTGAAGGCAGTAAATGCCGGACACGAATATCCAGCCATTCGAAAGGCTAACGGAGATTATCAAATCATTAAAGATAAGCATTCTTTAGCAGTTGCTATGTTTGAGGATGTTACCTTTGATGTTACAGATTTTCAAATGCAGCCAGGGGATAGCATATTTGTCTATACAGACGGGGTTACTGAATCAATGGACGAAAATGACAATCTATTTGGAAAGGAACGTTTGATTCAGGCTCTTAATCGACATCCTGATTGTAACCCTAAGGAAGCAATTGATAGTGTGTTAAATGCCATTGCAGTTTTTGTAGATGGAGCAAAGCAATTTGACGATACAACAATGCTTTGTGTGACTTATTTTGGTGTGGAGTAGCACAAAAATATGTGCAGTTGGAGGAAATTATGCCAAAGGCCTTAATCAGAAAGAAATTATGGATTGCTGTAGTTGGGACAGTCATTTCTTTGGGACTGACTATTTTTGTGTCTCAGTTTGCCTATCATATCGGGTTTGAAAATCTGCCTCCTATTTCTGTTATCAATATCACCCTTGATATAGTTGGAATGTTAATTGCTGTTATAACAATGATAGGGCTATATCTCGACAAAAGAAAGACAGGAACAACTACCAGGTATTTAGCAGGTATAATCATTATCACTTATATCATGCTTCTAACAGATTCTATTGAATATATAATGGATGGAATAACAGAGTATCGCTCCTTTAATATGTTTGTTACCGTATTATATTATATGACTATTCCGGCCGAGGGCGTTATGTTCTGGCATTATACGATAAATTATCTTAAGATGCAAAAGAAAAGGCTTCACAAACTAAACTGTGTGATTGAAGCATTTTTTCTACTTGCTTTAATAATCAGACTTCTAAATATCAAGTATCCTATCTATTTTTACATCAACGAAATGGGGGAGTATCATAGAACTCCATATTATGCAATTTCAAAGGTATTCTTTTTGGCCATTAGTACACTTACTTTAGTGGTAATTATGTCAAAGAGAAAACAGTTTAGGTTTATTCAACTAATAGCTGTATTTATTTATGCTATTGGGCCTATTGCAATAGGTATTATTACTATAACCCAACATTACATTTCTGCCACACCAATAGTGACAATGATTGCTACCCTTTTTATGTATTGTTTTCTAAATGTTACCCAGGGGCGAGAACATGCAGTTGCCGAGCATGAAATGTCCATTGCTGCGTCGATTCAGGAAAATGTTCTTCCAAAGGCTTTTCCATATTTGCCAGATAGAAAGGAATTTGAACTGTATGCTGTTATGAAGCCTGCCAAGGAAGTGGGCGGGGACTTTTATGACTTTTTCATGGTAGATGATAATCAATTGGCACTTGTTATTGCTGATGTTTCCGGTAAGGGAATACCTGCGGCTTTGTTTATGATGACCAGCCGTACGCTTATCAAAAACAGAATGCAGGCAGGTGGTGATTTGGCTAATATTATGTGTGATATTAACAATCAGCTGTGCGAAGGTAATATTGCTGATTTGTTTATTACTGTGTGGGTTGCAGTAATCGATTTGCAAACAGGTCATGGTATAGCCATAAATGCTGGACATGAAAATCCTATTATAAGGCGAGGAAATGGTGAGTATGAAAGCGTATTTTATAAGCATGACCTAGCTATTGCTATGGTTCCTGATGCTAAGTTTCATAAGCGTGAATTTGAACTTAACCCGGGAGATAGGATATTTGTATTTACAGATGGTGTAACAGAGGCTATGAATCTTCAAGAAGAATTGTTTGGTAGCAAGCGCCTGCTTGCAGTTCTTAATGCTAATAAATCCTGTTCTCCAAAGGGCTCAATAGAAAAAGTCTATAGTGCTGTAGAAAGCTTTATGGATGGAACAGAGCAATTTGATGATACAACCATGCTTTGTGTTGACTATAACGGTTTGTAATGTGGTGCTTCTCGATTTTATTTCACAAAAAAATCATAAAGATAAAACATTTATAATTTATTATGAAACCACATTTTATAATGGGGGGTAAGAGTATGCAACAACATTATAATTATAAAGATGTAAAGTGGAAAGAACTAAAAACACAATCTGAAAAGAATGTTCAACAAGAACAAAATATTGGATTAAACCTGCAACAGAATATGAATATGCAGGAGAATGTTGCTGCAAACAAAGAATCTGCTGTTGATTTTGATAAGAAACTGGTTAACAAGAAAATTTTGGATGAATTTAAAGAAGTTGCAGTTAAAGTAGGCCAAACAGGGGATGATCTACTTAACCTATTGAAAACTGGTAAAGAGGATACAGCTGCAGGAATGCAGCTGTTTGATGCAATTGATAATGTTAAAAGTATTTTTAATAGTTATAAAGAGGCGGATGTTTTAAAAGAAGCTAATAAAGAAGACAATAAACAAGAAGAGAACAGGCAAGTGGATTATGATAAAATTACCATAGGAACTATTGTAGAAGCTATGGTACGTCTTTCTGAGTGTTCAAACGCTTATTATGATACTCATCGTGGCAAAAAATTCTTCAGTAATAATAGGCGCAAACAATTGGCAAAGGATTTTGTTAAGACATCTAACAGCTTTTTTGTGAAAACCAATCTAGTTATGGGGAAGCCTAAGAACAGTCCGGCTGTGCCTCCTGTTAATACATTAAAAAATAATTATCTACATAATAAAAAACTAGTGGACAAAAGGCTGGAAAAGCTCGCAGATGTTTACAAACAATGGGGAAAGAAATTAGGGGAAGAAGAGTGTAATGAAAGACAACGAATTGAAAAGAAAAGAAATCTATTTAAACCCTATGAAAACGATATTTTAATGTATCGGTCTGTCCGTAAAGTAGGCGATAATAAACTGATAGATAAAATCCTTAATGTATATGATGAATATCGTATGAAGGATGATATGCTTAATCGCTTAGAAAAGGTTCAAGATATTAAAGATAAACTTAGTGATCCTGTGGCGGAGTATCTTAAAGAGGAAGAGGCTAGGGAAAATGAAAGAGATAGGGAAGTAACTCTGTCTAATGAGCAGATGGACGCAGATCTAACAGATGAACAGCTAAGGGGAATTGAGGAATGTGATAAATTCTTCCTTAGGAATTTTCAAAACAAGGGTGTTTTTGGCTCAGTTGTAGGTATAAGAAATCAGCATGATGAGATTATTAGCAAGCTTATGTCTATGTCTAAGCGTGAGAGGATGTTTATATATTATTTAATAGAGACTAGTGCAAGACACAAACCTCAGATATATGATGTATATGCATCTCAGTTTGAATATGTTCCTAATTATAGTGAGCTGCGGGGTAAGATAAAGAAGACTCCTTTTAAAGTGATTTCTCACATGACAGGCAATTATGTAAATATGTATAAACTAACGGAAGCTATGCAAATTGTCCGTGATTATAAGGGAGTGTTAGAAACTACTGCAACTATTAAACAAGATGTTGCAAAGGCACAACAAAAGCGTGCACAACAGAAAGCGGAAGAGGATAGTGGTGCCTTAGTATTCCGAAATGAAGAAGAAAGAGTAAAAAATTTAATAGATGGTAGAAAGAATCTTCTTTCTGAGTTTATACTGGCAAACATAGAATATAAGAAATGTTTAGAAAAAGCTCTTAAAAATAAGAAGAAAAGTATAGCTCCCCAACTTAAAAATGAACTTACAATAGCCGGAAAACGCTGCGAAGCAGTAAGAAAAGAGCTTTTCGCGGCTGATGATGAATTAAAGCATGTTAAGGTTGTGGCAGATGAGAATGCCAATGCCAACGCAAACGCAAATGCCAACGCTAATGCCAATGCTAACGCTAATGCAAATGCCAACGCTAATGAAGAAGTAAAATATGATTCAGAACTTAAATTATCTAATTCATCAGCCCCTCATACAACTAATTATAAAGAATTTACGAGTTATACTAAGGAAACCTTAAAATGGTCTAAAGATGCGAATAAAATTAGTTCTAAGGTTCTTAAAGAATTTGGCCAAAGCTGGGGGCTTAGTGAAAGTGGACTAAAAGATTATAAATATGGTGCCAGTATTACTGGAGATGCGCTTACAGTATTTAGTTCCCTGCTTTCTGCTGTGTGCGGTTTTTCGGATCTAGCTAAGAACCATGCTAATATGCACTGGGGAGATTTTTTCTCTACTATTGTAAGTTCAACAAATAGTGTGGGAACTACAGGACTTAGTGTTGCTAAAATAACTGATACAGGAGTGCAAATATTCAAAGGGACCACAGAGACCATGGCCACTGGGGTTCTTAAAAATATAGGTACTGCCACTGCTGCTGTTTCATTAGGAGTTAATGGTTATAAAGCAATTTCTGGAGGAATTGATTATTTTTATAATTGTACCAATGCTCAAAAGGCGTTTGACAAGAAAGAGAAAAAACATAGAGACACTATTACACAACTTGAAGGAAAGCAAGATAAAACCGAGGCTGAACAAAAACAGCTTGCTAAGCTTAAGCGAGAAAAAAGATACGACCAGAGTATGGCAAAACTCGTTGAAAAGCTTGGTAAACTTAAGGTTATGACAGCTACTGCTAATACTGTGATTAGTGGTTTGGCCTTAGCCAGCAATTTTGTACCTGGAATAGGACAAGCATTTATGGCAGTATTTTTGTTGGCTGGTGGTATTGGCGTATCCATAAGTGAAGCAAAGCGGCTGCGAGGTATTCGAAAAGAATTGTTCGATGACTTCATGGAAATGGGCAAAGTATCTCAGCAAGCAGACACTCTTTTGCAAACGAAGAAGCGTACAATTTATAAGAAAGATAAATATGATGAAAATCTTAGAAGAAAAATGGCGGCTGTTGCAGGCTATGCAGACATGAATTCAGCGGCAGACCAGATTTGCAAAAAATTTGGAAGTTATGTATATAATAAATTATTCGCTTCCGTTGATGATGGAGGGGCTGAAGCTGAAGAAAAGAAGGCTTATATACAAATGGTAAAGGCATTGGGCTTGCCGTATGATAGTAAGAAGAAGATTCCACAAGAACATGTTATAGCAAGAAAACTCGCAGGTAAATAATAAGGAGGATAAAAAATGAACGTCAAAGAATTGGAAAAGATGAGACATGAGATATTAGTGCAGATTTTGGATGATTTGACAGAAGAATTTTTTGCAGCCAATCTTAGCGAGAAGGAAAAAGAGGAAGATGTGGAGGTATTAAGGGTTATTTTTGATGACATGGGCTATGAAACTGGGTTAGATGCTATGGGTGAGTATGCATTTTTGCCAATTCATACCACAGAGGATGAAGTACAGTATTTTTCTTCTGCTATTATCATTGCGGACACTATCGAAAAGCAGAATCTTCCTAAGCTATATGAGGCTATGTCAATTCTTAATTTCTATATGCAATGTGGCGCTTATTGTATAGACAAGGATAAACAGGTATTGGCATATAAGCTGACAACACCACTGCCTATAGGTCTTTCTAAGGAGGATTTGTATCAGCAGGTAAATATATGCATGGGTAATTCGGTTGCTGTTACAGATCAGTATTGCGATTTAATACTTCGTGTTAATGAGGGCTCACTTGATATTCCGGATATGCTTAATGAGCTTGGTATCTATGAAGAAAATTCTTAAATCTAATATACATAGTAAAAATGATTAGGTTACCTATTCATCCTCCCATCTACTTGTGGTAAAATAACCATTAGTAAGCTCTTAGTAGCAAATGATGGGAGGATATATCATGGGTAACGCAATTGTCGCACAGTCAGGTGGTCCTACTGTTGCAATTAATGCCAGCCTTGCTGGAGTCATCGAGGGAGCACTTGCTTCAAAATACGATAATATCTACGGTTCCTTAAATGGAATCCTCGGTATCAAAGATGATAATGTCATCGACCTTGGCAAAATCGCTAATTCAGATCCAAATTTTATCAAACAACTTAAGACAACACCTGCTATGTTTTTAGGTTCATGTCGTTTCAAGCTACCTAGTGTAGAATCAAATGACCCTATCTACAAGCATCTCTTTGAGCAGTTCGATAGATACAATATCGACGCATTTTTCTATATCGGCGGAAACGATTCTATGGATACCGTTGATAAGCTTTCTGCTTATGCAAAGCAAATCGATTCACATATCAGATTTATTGGAGTCCCTAAAACAATTGATAATGACCTTTGTGTAACTGACCATACACCTGGTTTTGGTTCAGCTGCTAAATACATTGCCACTACCACAATGGAAGTAGTGTACGACGCTAAGATTTACAATTCTCCTAGCGTAACTATTATCGAGGTAATGGGACGTGATGCAGGTTGGCTTACAGCAGCTACTTCCCTTGCAAGAAATGAATATTGTGCAGGTCCGGATTTAATATATTTACCTGAGGTACCTTTTAATACTGAGATTTTTGTTAACGATTTGTCTCGCCTTCTTAAGGAAAAGACTAATATCGTAGTTGCTGTTTCAGAAGGAATCAGAGATGCAGCAGGAGAGTACATTTCTGCATCTACAGGCACACTTGATAACTTTGGACATGCTCAGCTTTCCGGGGCAGGCAAGACTCTTGAATATCTTGTTAAGGATCGCCTTGGCTGCAAGTGCCGCTCTATCGAGGTAAATGTATTGCAGCGTGCAGCAGCTCACATCAGTTCTCTTACAGATATCTTAGAATCTGTAGAGCTTGGTAAGAATGGTGTTAAGTTCGCTGAAGAGGGTGTAACTGGTGCTATGGTAATACTGAAGCGCACAAGCAATGAGCCATATACTGTAGAATACGATTATGCTAAGATTCATGATATTGCAAACGAGGCCAAGGAAGTGCCTAAGGAGTGGATTAATTCATCACATAATTGGGTAACAGAGGAAATGATAGAATACTTAAAGCCACTTGTTCTTGGTGAGCCAAAGCTTGAATATGAAAATGGTCTTCCAGTGTATGTAACTATGTAAAATAATTAATTAACAGAGTCAGTAGGTTTTTATACTTGCTGGCTCTTTTTAGTACCATAAAAGTGTAGTTGTTAGAGAGTAATTAACTCTGACATCTGCACTTATTTTGATTGCAGATTTTTATTGTTAGCTGCAACTATTTTTATATTGGCAAGGTATTTAGTATATAGGTTCAATCTATAGGAGAGGGTTTAGAGAGGTGATAATATGCCAAAAAAAAATATAGCAAAAGAAAAAAAGCCAGAAGTATTTAATGACCAGGAATTATTAGAAATACGAGCTGTAATAGAGCTAATCAAAAAGAGAGTGGGAAAAAACTATAAAGAAGTTGATTTAAAGAATCTACAGGTTTATATTAATCAGCTAAATAAATATATGGAAGGCGATAACTATGGAAAATGGATGGGTAGCCGACAAAGTGAAGAAGATAAATTTACCATTTTGAATGCTATGACTGGGATAAAAGTCCAATTGATGAAGGAATTACAGGCAAGAAGCTCAGTGTCACTGGATAATTTTAAAAATAAAGGTCAGTACAAGTCTACGATGCCATTAAACATAAAGGAACAGCCTTACTCTTCATTTGTTGATAGAGATTCTAAGATATATATATTAGAGGGGGAGTATCATAATCTTGTAGATGAATTATGTGCTAAACACGAAAAAGAGCTGATTGATTATACAAACCTGCAAGCAAATTCAGATAACAAGGTAATAAATATATCTCAGGAGGATATAGAAAAGAAGGCTAAGGAAATTGCCAAAGAAAATAAACGATATAAAGATGCCTCAGGTAGGCTTGAAGAAATAAATGAATGGCAAAATATGTATAAAGCCTATGAAGAAGATAAATTAAAAGAACAAGCATATAGGAAAAGTAAGTACTACAAAGAATTTGAAAAGTACTCTAAGAAGAATGCAACATTTTTATTTGGCAAATTTAATCAGCTTAATACCGAAAAAGAAAATTTAGAATTAGAAATAAATAACATATTAGCAAACACTAGAGCTGATGCTGAAAAACTGCTAACTAATTTGGCTGAGGGAAATGAGAATGCAAAAAAAGAAAATGCGTTGAAGGATAAGTTTGCCCAGGTAAATAATGCTGTTTTGCTTGAACTGGAGACTCAAATTAAGGAGATTGTAAAACAAAAAAAGGAAGCGATAAAGGACATTTCTAAAAAGTTTGATGAAGATATAAAGATTCAAATGAAAATAATAAATGAAGATTTGTTTTCACAATCAGACTTAATTAAAATATCTGTTACCTTAAAACAGATTAAAGATGCTACTAGAGAGGCTGGGAATATTCATAAATTGCAAAATAAAACTTTTCTAAAGAAACTTTTCGAAAATTATCCAGTATACTATGTGCTTGGTAATAAATTCAAAAAAGAACATCCTGTTGAATGGAAAACAGCCGTAAATTTGGCATTAGATGATAATGAAAGAGGTGAGATTTATAGGGATATATTGAATCTTGAAAATATGCTATCAGCTTTAGAGGCAGATCTTAATATTTATAATAATGAAAGATGGGAACAGTATAATAGGAATTATCCTGAACGTACATCAAATAGACCATTTTATCCTTTTGCAATCAGTAAAAAAGCTTATGAAGATGTGGTGGGAAAGGATATACGACATATAGTTACAAAGGATTTTTTTCAGTATGCTGTAGATGAACACTGCGAGAAGTATTTTGACAAATACAAAAAACTGGTTGAACAGGCTGCTAAAGAACGAGATGATGCAGTAAATAACATAAGGAGAAATATAGATAAAGCTGCTGCTAAAGCTATTTTTAACAACGAGGAATATAAAATAATTACCGATAGAGAAAAAGAATTAGCTGAACAAAAGCTGGCAGTTCAAAAGAAATATAAGAATGATGAAGCTGCTAGAAATGAGGCTTTAGAAACAATCAATAATCAGGAGGCAGAGCTTACACGTTCTAGGAATCAGCTGGTTGCAAGGGTGCTAAAACAGGTTGACGAGGAAGAGATAAAGGCAGTGGCGGCAGAGCTAAAAAGGATACAGGATAATTATGCTGCAAAAGTACAACCGGCATTATCTAAGATGGATGACGAAATAAATAATGCTGTTTTGCTGGATTTATCTAAGAGACTTGAAGCCTGTAATAAAAAGCTTAACACTAGTGCTCAAAAATTTTATAAAGAAGAGATTGTTGGCGAGGTTTTAGCTCGTGAGGAAGAAGCAGAAATAGAGCATGATCAAAATGATATAGCCATAAATGAGGAGCCTTTTGTAGAACCTGTTGTGGAAGATAATATCTATGTAAGAGACATTAGAGAAAAGCCTAAAACCGGTTTAGCTTTGCAGATAGCTTTGCGTCAGGAGGAAGTTGACTCTTATGAAAGCACTTTTTATCATGATAAATTGTATGATTGGAATGCTAAGAAGGAACAGTTTGATGCAATAATGGGCATTTATAGTCTTTTAAAGAAAAATAAAAAGACTGGGTTAACAGGAAATAGCAAGGAGTATAATAATCTAATTAAGGAATTAGATGAATTCAAAAAAGGATTAGTAGAGGGTGGCTGGTACGATGCAGTGAAGAACCTTTGGGAAGTTAGAGATGCACACCAATTAAACAATGATGATAACATCAAATTAACAAAAGTTTGTACGAAACTGGACAGGGTTTATAAGGCAGCAGAAAAATATATGATTGCAAAGGGACCAGAGAATAAGCATTGGGGACATGGAAAAACCAGATATGACCTTACATATTTACTATGTACTAATATTTATCGAAACGGTGGAAAAGTAGCCTTAGGCAAGTCAATCATAGGGCGAATGGAAAAGGAATTGGCTGCCGGGAAAACTGAAGAATCAATCTATAATCCTGAAATTGTAGATTTAGCGGATGTTGAGAGAAAATATGAAAAGGTAATTGAAGAAGAAGTGGGGTCTACCAGGCTAGGAACTGGTACACGTAGTAAAATTGCCTATGAAAGAAGTCAATATAAAAAAAGTGGTAAGCTTGACATTGATATAGAGGTCAGAAGTGATGATGCAAAAGATCTTTCACGTTTAGCTTCTAAGCCTAAAAAAGCCCAGGAAAATGTAGAGATAAAGGAAATGAAATTAGATGATTTCATGAAAATGTAAGGTGTAATATTGCAGGTAAATTAATAAAGAGAGTTAGTTGGTGGATGCCAGCTAACTCTCTTGTTTGTACTGCTTTATTTGGGGACTTGAAAGCACTATCAAATGATAGTATAATACTATTACTATCAAATGATAGTAAAGGAGACCCTGTTATGATACCTAGAGTTACTAGGCGTGATGTAGAAAAATTTCTCACTACAGTACAGCGTTTGCTGTCTGATGAGAAGTTTGATATTGATAATGATTTTTTTCTAATTAAATCAAGAAAAAATGACACGGAGCATTCTACTCCCTATACACTGTTGTCTTTGGATTATGACGTATATGATGTCATTTCTGTTATTAAAGCATTAGATGTCGAAGATTTTTCAGAAATAAAAATCGATGAAGATGACCCTAATCCACCATTATTATATGTTTTTGGTAAAATAATTGAAGACAAGGAAGTTTATATTAAAATCAAATGTAGAGAATTGGATGATGCGACGCAAGTTATATGTGTATCATTTCATTTTGCAGCCTGGAATATGAAGTATATGTTTAGAAAATGATATAGAAGCTGGAAAGGGGATAATATGGGAAAGATATGTCCAATTTGTGGTAAAGAACATGAATTAAGTGTTTATACAAGGAAGGCCAAAACTATTATTAAGGGGATAGAAGTTGAGTATGATGAACAATATTATTTATGTTCTAACAAAAAGAATGATAATGAATTTGCAACTGCCAGCATGGAAAATGCTAATCTTCTAAATGCAAGAAATGCATATAGAATCCAAATGGGATTATTAACTTCTGATGAAATAGTTGAAATTAGAGAAAAGTATGGATTGTCACAAGTTGATTTATCGCAAATACTCGGTTGGGGAGAAGCTACTATTTCAAGATATGAGAGCAAGGCTATTCAAGATTCAGCATACGATAATATTTTGAGGCTAATTAAAAATAATCCAGTAATGCTTTATTATTTTTATTTTAAAAATAATATGGCTATTAATGAAAATAAAAAAGAAATCATAAAGCATAAGCTTGAAGAGGAATTAGAAAGCAAGGGAAGGGATTCATTAGTTAGAAGCAAACTGGAGAGTTATTATTTGAACTATTCAACGCCATCTATAGAAAATGGATACAAAGAATTAGATATTGATAAGTTGGAGCAAGTGATTAACTATATTGCGATGAATGTTGATAATCTGTACAAAGTTAAGTTGATGAAGTTTTTATGGTACATAGATGTTTATTGCTTTCAAGCTACTGGTAAGTCTATGACGGGACTTGTATATGCGCATGCGAAAATGGGGGCTTTACCATTAGGGCATGATGCAATCCTTACACTGGATGAAGTTATATGTGTAGAAGAGGAAACCGAAGATTACGATAATACACGTTTTCACATTATTTTTAATGATAAATTAAGGCTTGATATGTTGACTAAAGCTGATAAAAAAATAATTGATAAGGTTGTTGATAAGTTCAAAGAGAAAAAGACAAAATTTATTGTAGATTATATGCATAAGGAAGAAGCTTATATACATACGGAAGATGAAGAAATCATTAGTTTTGAGTGGGCAAAGTATGTAAAATAATGAAATGTAAGATAATTAAAAAATAAGGTTGTGGGCATCACCCACAACCTTATTTTTACAATTCTCTAGATTTATCAATACATACTCTCTCAGCTTCAATAACCGCATTTCTAAAGCCTAGGGCTTCAAGTGTAGCTACAGCCTCAATAGTGGTGCCTCCTGGGGAACAAACCTGGTCTTTAAGTACGCCAGGGTGTTCTCCTGTTTCAAGTACCATCTTTGCAGAGCCAAGCACAGCCTGTGCTGCAAATTTGTAGGCTTGCGCACGTGGCATGCCTTCTGCAACAGCCCCATCTGCAAGAGCTTCTATAAACATAAATACATAGGCTGGTGAAGAGCCACTGATTCCAACTACAGCATCCTGTAATTTCTCAGGAACAATCTCAGCCTTTCCGAATGATTCGAATAGCTTAAGGACGTCCTTGGCTTCCTCATCAGAAACCAGCTTGTTAGGGCTAAGAGCACTCATGGCTTCACCAACAAGGGCAGGAGTGTTTGGCATAACTCTAATCAGCTTAAGCTCTTTGCCAAAAAGTTCTGAAAGCTTATCAAGTGACTGGCCGGCAGCAATGCTTACAACAAGCTTACCACTGTAATCCATATCCTTAATACCATCAATGGCATGAGGAAGATACTGTGGCTTAACGGCCAAAAAAACAATATCTGCAAATTCAACAACATCTCTGTTGTTAGTGCTAGTCTTTACTCCAAATTCTTCGCTGACCTTATCAAGTGCAGCCTGGAAAATATCGCTAGCCATTACATCTGAAGCGTCCACCATGCCAGCGGAAATAATTCCACCCATCATAGCAGATCCCATGTTACCTGTTCCAATAAAACCGATTTTCAAGGTATCACCTCCATCAAAAAAGAAGTTTTAAATGATACGCTTAGTGTACCATTTTAAAACTTCTTTGTACATTATCTTTGATGTTATATAACATTTAACCACAGTCTACTTAAATCGCGCTCCTCCAGCAAAGTGAGAGCGTGTCTAGCCTTAGAATATTGAATTCTGCTGATTGAAATAATATAAAACTGACGAGCACCATTGTATTTTCTGCGAAGGAAAAATGGAATGGGCTGGAAAGATTTAGAAAACGCTACTGACTGCTCTAAAAGCAAATCAGATGTGCGATTAGATACCTGTTTGTTAGTTGTACGGCATAATACCACATCTTTACAAACGTTTTTAGATAGTTTTGGTTTCTTTCTCATAATACATTATCCTAACTAGCTTCTAAAAAGCTTGTTGATTCATCCCTACACTAATACGTTAGCAAATATAACTATTTATATCAATAGTATTCACAATAAAATCATCTTTTTTAAAGCCATAGATTGTAGTAAAATATGTCCCATAGAGAATAATTAATTACAGATTAGAAAAGAGGTTTTAGATGTACGATTTAACAGGAAAAACAATATTAGAAATAAAAGAATATGTTAATTCTCTCAGCAACGAGGAATTAGATAAGTTTATCGACGAGGTGGATTTTGCAGATTATGACTTCGATTTAGAGGCCATTGATTTGCTTACAAGCTCACGTCTTTACGACTACATTCAGTACTCACACAATGGAGAGGCTACTATATCATTTGACTAATTGGGAGGATTATAATGGTTAGTAAGAAGCAGAAGTTTTTAACAGTTATACTTGTAATTGTTCTTGCTATAGTTATTGTTGGTGGTGTTTTTGGTATTAGCTATATGAAGGGTGATGTTACCTTCCCTTGGCAGTTAGTTGAGACTGAAGCTAAGAGGGAAGAGGTAAAGGAGCCTGCCAAGGAGCAAAAGGAGCTTAAGGTTACAGTTAAGGAGCCTAAGAGCACTGAGCAGGATAAGGAAGTAGCAAAGGAAGAGCCAAAGGAAGAAAAGGAACAGGAGCCAGTAAAGGAGCCTGCTGCTTTAACAGATGGTGATTCTACAGGTATTACCTTAGATTACTATGGTGCGCTTCACGTGGAAGATGGCGCTCTTGTTGATAACACTGGTAAAGCAGTTCAGCTTACAGGTGTCAGCTCCCATGGCCTTAGCTGGTTCCCTGAATATGTCACAGCAGATTCTATCAAATCCCTTCGTGATAACTGGGGAATCAATGTAATCCGTCTTGCCATGTACACCAGTGATTACAATGGCTATTGTGTGGGCGGTCAGGATATTAAGGATACCCTTAAGGAAAACATTGATGAGGCTGTGAAGGCTGCCACTGATAACGATATGTACGTCATTATAGACTGGCACATACTTAACGACAGCAACCCTAATGAGTACAAGTCAGATGCTATCCAGTTCTTTGGAGAAATGGTTCGTAAATACGAAGATAACGAAAATGTTATCTATGAGATTTGCAACGAGCCAAACGGTGACACTACCTGGGAAGATATCAAGGCATACGCTAATGAGGTGATTCCTGTAATTAGAAATGTCAATAAAGATGCACTTATCCTTGTTGGTACACCTAAGTGGTCTAGTGACCTTGATTCAGTTTTAGATGACCCACTTGAGTTTGACAACATCATGTACACATATCATTTCTATGCTGGCTCACACAAGTCTAGCGCTAGAAATGCACTTACTAATGCTTTGGAAGAAGGCTTACCAGTATTTATTTCTGAATACGGATTTGTATCAGCCGATGGAGATGGAGCAGTAGATTCTAAGGAAGCCGCTAAGTGGCAGGAAGTAATTGATGAATACCAGCTTTCTAGCTGCATCTGGAATCTTTCAAACAAGGCAGAAGGCTCTGCTCTTATAGCTTCAGATTGCGATAAGACAGCTGATTTACAGTATGATGATTTGTCTGAGCAGGGACAATATTTCTTTGATATGCTCAAAGATAATACAAAACAAACTAAAAGTAATACGGAGAAAAGAAGATAATGACAACAAATGAGAAAATTGCAAAATTAAGAGACTTAATGAAGGAAAGAGGAATTGATCTTTACCTTATTCCAACAGATGATTTTCATTCATCAGAATATGTAGGAGAGCATTTTAAAGCACGTAGCTTTATTACAGGATTTACAGGTTCAGCTGGTACAGCTGTTATCACACTTACAGAGGCACATCTTTGGGCAGATGGCAGATATTTCGTTCAGGCTGCAAAGCAGATTGCTGGTTCAGAAGTAATCTTAGAGCGCATGGGCGAGCCAAACGTTCCAGAGGTTAACGAATTTATCGAAAACAACTTCCCATCAGGTGGATGTCTTGGCTTTGACGGAAGATGCGTTTCAGCTAAGAATGCTGCAAGATATTTTGACATCGCTCAGGAAAAGGGCGGCGAGCTTGCTACCACAGAAGATTTAGTAGATATGATTTGGGAGGACAGACCTGCACTTCCAAAGGCTACTACATGGGTACTTGCAGATGAATTCTCTGGCGAGACTATGCAGTCAAAGGTTAGCCGCATCAGAGAAGAAATGAAAAAGAAGAAGGCAGATGCACATCTTATTACATGCCTTTACGATATTGCTTACATCATGAACCTTAGAGGAAATGACATCGACAACGTACCAGTTTTCCTTTCATTCCTTCTTATTACAGATGACAGCATCATCTTATTTACAGATACAACAAACTGGCCAGAGGAAGCTATGAGCTACCTCAACGAAAACGGCGTTAAGCTTTATCCATACGATATGGTATATCACTACATGCAGAGCGCTGATATGGCAGACAGAAGAGTACTTCTTGATGAGAGCATTGTTAACTACAACCTTGTTAAGGCTCTTAAGGGCTCAGCTAAGATTATCGATGGAAAGAACCCATCAGAGCTTATGCGTGCTATCAAGAACGAAACAGAAATCAAGAACACACGCATTGCCCACATTAAGGATGGCGTAGCTTGTACAAAGGCTATCAAATACATCAAGGAAAACGTTGGCAAGATTCCAATGACAGAAATCACAGCTTCTGACTACTACGAGGCTAGACGTAAGGAGCAGGAAAACTATGTGGACCTTTCATTTGGCACTATTTCTGCTTACGGACCAAACGCTGCAATGATGCATTACAGTGCGAAGGCTGGTTCTGAAGCAACCCTTAAGCCAGAGGGATTCTTGCTTGTTGATTCAGGAGCCCACTACCTTGAGGGTACTACAGATATCACTAGAACTATCGCACTTGGTGAGCTTACACAGCAGATGAAGGAATACTATACAGTAGTTCTTCGTTGCCACTTAAGACTTATGGCAGCAAACTTCCCTAAGGGAGCTACAGGTGCAAACCTTGACATCCTTTCACGTGGACCAGTTTGGGATATGGGACTTGATTACAGATGTGGTACAGGACACGGTGTAGGTCACATCCTTAACGTACACGAAGGACCTAACAACTTCCGTTGGAGAACTGTTAATGGTGGACCATCAGCAGAAATCCAGCCAGGCATGATTACAACAGACGAGCCAGGTCTTTACATTGAAGACGGCTTCGGTATCCGTATCGAAAACGAACTTCTTTGCGTACTAGGCGAGACTACAGAATACGGTGAGTTCCGTCACTTCGAGGCAATCACATACTGCCCATACGAATTGGATGCAGTTATTCCAGAGATGCTTACAGAATACGAAAAGAAGACTCTTAACGACTACCACGCAATGGTTCGCGAAACACTCAAGCCATACCTCACCGACGAGGAAAACGCATGGCTCGCTAAGGAAACAAGAAATATCTAAAAGGCTTCCCCATCGAGGGGGAAGCTGTCAGCTTTGCTGACTGATGAGGGTGAATAAATGAAATTACTTTTAATGGATGGACATAGTATTGCAAACAGGGCATTCTACGGAGTCCCAGACCTTACAAATAGCGCCGGAGAACACACCGGCGCCATTTTTGGTTTCCTAAATATGATGTTCAAATTCATCGATGAAGAACAGCCAGATAACTTTGCTGTTGCATTCGACGTACATGCACCAACCTTCCGTCACAAGATGTTTGATGCATACAAGGGCACACGTAAGCCTATGCTTCCAGAGCTAAAGGAGCAGATTCCACGTATCCAGGAAATGCTTAAGGCTATGGGAATTCCTGTTGTTACAATGGAAGGCTGGGAAGCAGATGACATTCTTGGCACACTTTCTCGTATGGGCGAAGAGCGTGGCTTTGATGTCACTATCGTATCAGGAGATAGAGATTTACTACAGCTTGCTACTGATAAAGTAAAGATTGCTCTTGTAAAGACTAAAGAAGTTATCAACTATTACGCTAAGGACTTTGAGGAAGCCTATGGAGTAACACCAAAGCAGTATATCGATGTTAAAGCCCTAATGGGTGATTCATCTGATAATATTCCTGGTGTTGAAAAGATAGGCGAAAAGACAGCCTTTAAGTGGATTGCCGAATATGGTTCTATCGAAGCATGTCATGAGCATGTGGATGAGATGAAGAAATCCAAGGTTGTTGAAAAGTTTATTGAGCAGTGGGATCAGGCAGTACTTTCTAAGGAGCTGGCTACTATTAGCTTGCAGGCACCTATTGAGCTTGAAGAAGGCTGCACAAAGCTTGGAAATATCTTTACAGAAGAGGCTTATTTTCTTTGTAAGAGATATGAGCTTAAAAAGCTGTTACCTAGATTTGAAAGTACCACCACTGCCAAGGTGCAGGATACCACATCAGACACATTTAAGAGGATATCTGACCTTTCAGATGTGGAAAACTTCTTTGCAGATTTAAAGAAGAGTGGAAAAGATTTTATCGGTGCAAGCATCATGTCAGATGCCAACAAGGCTATTAAGGGTGTAGCCTTATCTGTAGGTGATTCTACAATCTATGCGGAAATCGCTGGTTTTATTACACCTGATTACGTGGCACATAAGCTTATGGAAGTAAGTGCAGCTGGTGTTAAGCTTTGCTTCTGGGATTTAAAGAACGCCATGCACGTAGTTTACAATATTCTTAGCCAGGATGAAAAGCAGTCAGTAGATGAGAACGGTGGTAAGGCGGTAATCTTCCCATCAGCCTGTGATGTGGCTGTTGCAGCATATCTGCTCAATCCTACCAAGAACGCCTATACAGCAGATGATGTGGCAAGCGAAATACTTTCCATCATCATACCAGCTGCAGCGGATTTGTTTGGCAAGAAAAAGCTAGAGGCGGCCTTAGAGGACGATAGCCTAATCGATGCTGTAACCACTTATGCCTGCTACAATGCTTATGTGGCTTACGCAGCCTTTGAAAAGGTTATTTCTGAGATAAAGGAAGAGGGAATGCTTGCTATTTATGAGGATATAGAGCTTCCTTTAGTTTATACACTTTTTGATATGGAAATTGCAGGGATTGCAATGGATGCAGCTTCTCTTAAGGAGTATGGTGATAAGCTTTCAGTACGTATTGCTGAGCTTGAACAAAGCATTTATAAGGAAGCTGGGGAAGAGTTTAACATTAATTCACCTAAGCAGCTTGGGGTTATTCTTTTCGAAAAGCTTGGAATTCAGGGCGGAAAGAAGACAAAGACTGGTTTTTCCACAGCTGCGGATGTTTTAGAAGAACTTTCTTCCACAAATCCTATTATATGTGATATATTAGAATATAGACAGCTTGCAAAGCTGAAAAGTACTTATGCTGATGGTCTTGCAAATTGTGTAGATGCAGATGGAAGAGTTCGTTCTACCTTCATGCAGACAGTTACTGCAACAGGACGAATTAGCTCTACAGAGCCTAATCTTCAGAACATTCCAATTAGAATGGAACTTGGTCGAGAGATTAGAAAGGTATTCCATCCAAAGGACGGATATGTATTTTTAGATGCAGATTATTCTCAGATTGAGCTTAGGGTGTTGGCACATATGTCTGGAGACGACAATCTGATTAATGCATTTAAAGCAGGACAGGACATACACCGTTCTACAGCATCACTTGTGTTTAACACACCTTTTGATGAGGTTACAGATTTGCAGCGCCGCAGGGCAAAGGCGGTTAATTTCGGCATTGTCTATGGTATTAGTGCTTTCGGACTTGCAAAAGATATAGATGTAAGCAGGGGAGAAGCTCAGGAATACATTGATAATTACTTCCTGGCCTATCCTAAGATGCATGCATTCCTAGAAGGATTGAAGGCCGAAGGCAAGAAAAAGGGCTATGTAACTACCATGTATGGCAGACGTCGTCCTATTCCAGAGCTTTCATCTTCTAATTTTATGACCAGACAGTTTGGCGAGAGAGTAGCTATGAATTCACCTATTCAGGGAACAGCTGCTGATATCATCAAGATTGCCATGGTTAAGGTGCATGATAGATTGCTTAGTGAACATCTTAAATCTAAGCTGTTGTTACAGGTTCACGATGAGCTTTTGGTTGAAACCTTAGAGTCAGAACGCACTCAGGTAGAAGAGCTTATACGTGAAGAAATGGAAAACGCTGCAGCCCTTTCAGTAAAGCTGGAGATAGATATGAACGCTGGAAAGAATTGGGCTGAGGCACATTAAATGCAGATAGGAGGGGCCCATTTATGGGAAGAGCCTGTCTGCCACAACTCAGCCCCATTGCCGAAGGCAATCTATAATGGCTGAGTTTTCCCGTAAATTCAAATTAAGAAAAGGAGAAAGTGTTATGTTTCCAAGAAAAGAAATCAAAGCAAACTCTAGAGCAGCACTTAAGGCCAACTATTGGCCAGTAATCGGTATCCTGTTTTTAGGATCTATTCTTAGCGGATTGGTTGTAGGTTGTGCTTCAATACCTGGCACAATAGCTCAGACTACAGCTACATTAGCAGGTGAGGTTTATATTCCTGAAACATCATTATTTACATCATGTTTGTATATTGTAGGTATTTTACTTTCACTTATATTTGAGGTAGGTATTGCACGTTTTGCATATAGAGTATACAGAGGTGATGCACCAGAACTCGGCGATTTATTTGTAGCCTTCAAGGATGGTAATTTTGGTAGAGTATTAGGTGGTATGATCTTAGTAGGTATCTATACTTTCCTTTGGTCTTTATTACTTATCATTCCTGGTATTATCAAGGCTTATCAGTATTCAATGATGCCATACCTTCTTATTGACAGACCAGACCTTTCTATCAAGGAATGCTTTGCAATGTCAAAGAAGATGACATCAGGCTTCAAGTGGAGCTTATTCGTACTTGAGTTAAGCTTCATTGGATGGGCAATCCTTGCTGTATTTACATTAGGTATTCTTGATATCTTCTTCGTAACACCTTACCTTACACTTGCTATGGGTGGTGCATACGATTACTTAAAGAGAACTAGAATGGAAGATGGTACTGCTGCAACAGAGCAGACTGTTGAAGGAGAATTTTAGAGTAATACATGAAGTTTATAGGAATTACAGGGGGCATCGGCGCTGGCAAAAGCACGGTGCTCTCTTTACTAAAGGAAAATTTTAATTGCAAAGTTTTACTTGCAGATGAGGTGGCAGCCACCCTTATGCAGGCAGGAAATCAGTGCTTTGAGGCAGTGGTTAGCCTTCCATGGCCTGAGAGCATTGTAGGTCTTGACGGGCAGATTAATCGCCCTCTTATGGCAAAGCTTATGTTTGCTGATGATAATCTGCGGAAGTCGGTTAATGCCATAGTGCATCCCGCAGTAGAGAAGGAAGTACTAAATCAAGTAGAGATTGAACGAAAAAAGCACAATATAGAGTATTTTTTCTTTGAAGCTGCATTGCTCATAGAATGTGGATATGGTAAACTTGTTGATGAGATGTGGTACATATATGCCACTGAGGAAGTAAGGGCTAAGCGCCTGATGGAATCCCGTGGATATAGTATGGAAAGAATCAAAAACACCATCATGTCTCAGCGCAGCGATGCTTCCTTTAGGGAGCACACTGATAGGATTATTGATAATAGTGGGGATAAGGATAGCACCTTATCACAGCTTAAGGCTATATTATCAGAAGAATAAATTCCGAGGAGTGTAGTTTATGGAGACGAAGGATATTGTATTTGGGCTTGATATTGGTACCAGAAATGTTATTGGTACCGTGGGTTATTTAGAGGGAGATGATTTTCATGTCATCGCCCAGGATCTTAAGGAACATGACACCCGTGCCATGCTTGATGGACAGATTCACGATATAGGCAGGGTAGGCGCTACCTGTGATGAGGTTAAAAAGGAGCTTGAGGCCAAGACTGGTCTTACTCTTTCAGAAGTATGTATCGCTGCCGCTGGTCGTGTGCTTCGTACAGTTACCACCCATGTAGAGATGGAATATCCAGAGGAGACAGTTGTTTCCGGTGAGGATTTGCATACTCTTGATATGATGGGCATCGAGCAGGCAGGCAAGGAGCTTAAGGGTGACGAAGATAAGAAATACAAATTCTTCTGCGTAGGCTATTCTACCGTTAAATATTACTTAAATGGTGATGTATTCACATCACTAGAGGACCATAAGGCTGATACTATCGGGGAGGATATTATCGTAACATTTCTTCCTGAGGATGTTGTAGATGGTCTTTATTCTGCAGTTGATAAGGCAGGCTTATCGGTTGCTAATCTTACATTGGAGCCTATTGCAGCTATCAATGTAGCTATTCCACAGAATTTTAGAATGCTTAATATTGCGCTTATTGATGTAGGCGCCGGCACATCCGATATCTGTGTCACCAGGGATGGCAGTATCATTGCATACGGCATGATTCCTATGGCAGGGGATGAGCTTACAGAGGTTTTGGTACACGAATTCCTTGTGGATTTCGCCACAGCAGAGACAATCAAGCGTGCTTCCACAGAGGGGGGCGAAATCACCTACGAGGATATTATGGGCATCAGCCATACCATCAAATCTGAGGAGGTATGGAAGCTTACAGATCCAGTCATGGAAAAGATTGCCCATGAGGTGGCTTCAAAGATTCAGGAGCTTAATGGAGGCAAATCAGTATCGGCTGCCTTTGTAGTAGGCGGTGGTGGTAAGGTGCATGGCTTTACTGAGGCTCTTGCCAAGGATTTAAAGATTGTGCCTGAGCGTGTTGCTCTTCGTGGCGAGGAAGTTATGAAGAACATCATTTTCGAGGAAGAGGATGTTAAGAAGGATTCACTTCTTGTTACACCTATTGGAATCTGCCTCAATTACTACGAGACAAAGAACAACTTCATCATGATTCACTTTAACGGTGAGATGATGAAATTATATGATAATGGACAGCTTACTATTGTGGACGCTGCAATGCAGGCAGGCTTTTCTGCTGATCAGCTATTCCCAAGACGTGGCCGTGAGGTAAACTTCACAGTCAATGGTGTATCCAGAATGATTCGCGGTACAGAGGGAGAATCTGCAGTAGTTACAATGAATGGACGCTCTGTTGGCATTAACACGCCGTTAGAGTTTAACGCAGATGTTACCTTGGTGCCATCTACAGTTGGTGAAAGCGGCGCAGGAACTATTGCTGATTTGGCAGAGTTCACCACAGATTATCTGTACTTTACAGTATGTGGACATAGGGTTAAATGCCCTAAGTTTGTAGAGGTTAATGGTTCAATGGAGCCACCTACATACATGATTAAGGAAGGGGATGTTATCGAAACACGCCCATTCTATACAGTTGGCCAGTTGGCAGAATTCATGGATGTTACTATAGATGACAGATATGAAATTCTTGTAAATAATCGTCCATCAGGTTATGATTCTTTAGTATATGAGAACTTCGTTATTGATTGGACTACAACATCACCAGTGGATTATGCTGGAGATTATATAGTAGATGATGAGGAAGGCATGCCAGAGGATTATCAAGCACCACCTATGGAAGATGCGCCTGTCAAGGATGCCAGAACAAAGATTAAAATCGAAACCGTTGATTTGCCAGTTAAGATTAACGGCAAGAACATGGTGCTTTCTGGCAAGAAGGATTACATCTTTGTAGATATCTACAATCTCATTGATTTTGATCCAAATGCAGGCAATGGAAGACCTCTCGTTATCAGAATCAATGGCGAAAAATGTGGCTATGCCGACGAGCTTCACGCTAATGATGAGGTTGAATGTTATTGGCAGTAAAAATAGGAGGGGCCCAGCTTGCTGGGAAGAACCTGTTTTTCACGGCAGGTCCATTGCCGTAGGCAATTTGCATGGACCTTGCCTTCCCGTAAAAAGATAAAAGATTTAAAATAGAAAGATATAAGATATAATGGATTTTTTTAGTATTGCAAGTGGTAGTAGTGGAAATTGCATCTGTGTGGGGGATGATCACACCCATGTAATGATTGATGCAGGTATTTCAGGAAAGCGCATAGAGGCTGGTATGAACAAATATGATTACACAACAGCCGATATGAATGGACTTCTTGTGACACATGAGCATTCAGATCACGTGTCAGGCTTAGGAGTTATTTCCCGCAAATATCATATTCCCATTTATGCTACTGCTGGCACAATTCGTGCTATTCGTTCAATGAAAAGCTTAGGGGCTATCGATGATAGCCTCTTTCATGTTATAAAGCCTGATGAGGACTTTAATCTGGGTACTCTTACAATTCATCCGTTTCATATTAGTCATGATGCTGCTGATCCAGTTGCATATCGTATAGAAAATAATAAATCAAAGGTTGCAGTCTGCACTGACTTAGGGTATTATGACAACAATATAATTGAAAACCTAACTGGTCTTGATGCTATGCTTCTTGAAGCAAATCATGATATTCACATGCTGGAGGTAGGGGCATACCCATATCCTCTTAAGCAGAGAATCCTTGGAGATTACGGTCATTTATCAAACGAAGCCAGCGGTAAGCTACTTAGCCAGGTGCTTCATGACAATGTAAAGCATGTCTTTTTGGGACATCTTAGCCATGAGAACAATTACCCCGATTTGGCCTACGAAACCGTTCGCCTGGAGGTAACTATGGATAATAGCACTCCATACACCGGCGCCGACTTCAACATCACCGTAGCTTCACGCAGCGACGTATCCGAACGAGTGGTTATGTAATGGAAGGAGAAACAATGGAGAATAAGGTTATTATTACAGTTGTAGGTAAGGACACAGTGGGAATTATCGCCCGTATCTGTACATATTTGGCAGACAATGGGGTTAATGTATTAGACATTACTCAAACTATTGTAAAGGGCTTCTTTAATATGATGATGATTGTGGACATTAACGCAGCCACAACAAGCTTCGGCGATCTTCAAAGCGAATTGGAAAAGCTCGGGGACGAAATTGGCGTTCAGGTAAAGGCTCAGAAGGAAGAGATTTTCGAGAAGATGCACCGAATATAAATAGGGGGGATCCCGAAGGGGGAGAACCTGTTTATCACAGCGCACCCATTGCCGAAGGCAATTTGCATGGGTGCTGCTTTCCCGTATAAAGGAGGATATATGGTAAATTTACGTGAAGTCATCGAAACAAACAAAATGGTAGAGGAGCAGACACTTGACGTCCGCACCATCACCATCGGCATCAGCTTACTAGAATGCATAGATGCAGATTTAAAGCTTTTAAATGAAAAGATATATCATCGTATTACAACAGTTGCAAAGGATTTGGATAAGGTAGCCCGAGAAATCGAAAGAGACTACGGTATCCCAATTGTTAACAGACGAATCTCTGTTACTCCTATTGCGTTAATTGGTGGCGCAGCCTGCAAGACTCCAGAGGATTTTGTTGGTATTGCTCACACATTAGATAAGGCTGCAGAGGCAGTCGGTGCAAATCTTATTGGTGGATATTCAGCACTTGTCTCAAAGGGCATGACAACAGCAGACGAGATGCTTATCCGTTCTATTCCACAGGCTCTTTGCGAAACATCAAGAGTTTGTAGTTCCGTTAATTTAGCTTCCACAAAAACAGGTATTAATATGGACGCAGTTCGCCTTATGGGAGATATTCTTCTTCAGGTGGCAGACCGCTCTAAGGATAGAGATTCTGTAGATTGCATGAAGCTTGTTGTATTCTGTAATGCTCCAGACGATAACCCATTTATGGCTGGTGCCTTCCACGGTGTTACAGAGGCAGATGCAATCATCAACGTAGGTGTATCTGGTCCTGGCGTTGTTAAGAAGGCATTAGAGCAGGTTCGCGGGGAGAGCTTCGAGGTTCTTTGTGAGACCATCAAAAAGACAGCATTCAAGGTAACTCGTGTAGGCCAGCTGGTAGCTCAGGAGGCATCAAAGCGCTTAGGCATTCCATTTGGTATTATCGATTTATCTCTTGCTCCAACACCAGCAATCGGAGATTCAGTAGCTGATATTCTTTGTGAAATCGGCCTTGAATATGCTGGTGCACCAGGAACAACAGCAGCACTTGCAATGCTTAACGACCAGGTTAAGAAGGGCGGTGTAATGGCAAGCTCTTATGTTGGCGGTCTTTCAGGTGCATTCATTCCTGTTTCAGAGGATCAGGGTATGATTAATTCTGTAGAGGCTGGCGCAATCACTCTTGAAAAGCTAGAGGCTATGACATGTGTATGTTCAGTAGGTCTTGATATGATTGCAATCCCAGGTGACACACCGGCCACTACAATCTCAGGTATGATTGCTGATGAAATGGCGCTTGGTATGGTTAATCAGAAGACAACAGCAGCACGTCTTATCCCTGTTATTGGCAAGGGTGTTGGTGATACTGTTGAATTTGGTGGATTATTTGGCTATGCACCAATTATGCCTGTTAATAAGTTCTCTTGCGCAGACTTTATTAACAGAGAGGGACGTATTCCTGCACCAATTCATTCTTTCAAGAATTAAATATTTTTTTCAGAATTTTAATATTTAGTTTATTGTATTCGGTTAAAGTAATAGTTACTATTTTAAGTAGTGACTATTACTTTTTTTGTGGGGTGAAAAATGGATAGTATTTCAGATTACCTTAGATGGTACGGGGAGTTTTCATTCGATGAAAAACCACTGACGGAGGTGGACAATTTCATACTTTGTAAGCTTACTTATCTGATTTTGACTGATATTAAGATTACAAGCCCTCGAAAATTCAGGGATGTAGTAGCTGAGGTGAAATCCAAATCTGGCATTCAAGGAACATTTTACGGCAAGGAATTTATAGTGGACCTTGCCGCAGAATCCAAGCGTTTTGGAGATATCTATTTAAGTCGCCACGTGGATGTATTGGATGAAGCCTTATCTGCTCAGTTTGCCGCCATGACCTTTGATTTAACAGATGAGCTTAGGTTTATTTCATATCGTGGCACTGATGATACTATGGCAGGTTGGAAAGAGGACTTCATGATAAGCTTCACTGAAACTGAAGCCCAAAAGAAGGCGCTGGCTTATCTAAAGGATGCTATAGATGGCAACCATAAGCTTATAGTGGCAGGCCACAGCAAGGGAGCAAACCTGGCGCTATATGCAGCCACTCATTTAGAGGATGAGCTGCAGGACAATGTAAGCTTTGTATATATGAATGATGGCCCGGGCCTTTGCCCTGAGGTGTGCGATAAGACCTGCGTATCTAAGATAAAGGACAAGGCACTTCGCTTTATTCCAGAGTATTCAATATTTGGTAAGCTTTTTGAGGAGACTGAAATCCCTCTTAAGATTGTAAAGAGTACAGAAGAAGGGGTAATGCAGCATGATTTATTTACCTGGGGTGTAGACCATGGCTTGCCGCTTCTTTCAGACAGCAATCACCCTGGCAGTGTGTTTATAAATCAGGTGTTGGATCAGTGGATAGAAAGCTGCAATGATGAAAAAAGAATCAACTTTGTAAACAATCTTTTTAATTCAATAGATAAGGCAGGCATCAAGACCACTACTCAGGTGGTTCAAAAGGGACCATTTGCAGTTGAAAAGATATTGATAGAGCTGTTGTCTCTTGATAAGAAGACGGTGCGAACCTTTATGAAGCTTCCTATCACAGCAGCTTTGGACAAAGCGCCTGACAGTGAAAAGGCTACCAAGATTAAAAAGTCAATTCAGGCTAAGGAATGGCTACCTTATGTAGGAATGCTACTTACCAGTATTCTTTTATTCATAATCCCTGAATATATCCTGCAGGCGGGCATAAGCCTTGCGCTACTTGCAATCATCGTGTTTGAAGTGATTGTTACGGTAAGGCACTTGATTAAGGCAAAATGGAATCTGCAGGAGGAATCTGCCAGAGTGTATATTTGCCTTGTGATGCTTGGCATATATGCCATGCTTTTGGTAAAAGAGGATGCCCTGTTTTTAATCGGTAGCGTGGTTATAGGCGTTTCCTTTTTGGCATGGGCCTATCGCAATGCCATTACATTTAGGAATCTGTGCAACGAGACAGATAAAAAGGAACGCCGTCCTGAGAAGGTGAAGCTTGTGTTTGAGATAGTTTTTCTTATCATTCTAGCTGGCTTCATACTGATTGCCCCAAAGGACACATTGGCCTGGTACATGGTTTTCCTTGGTGTGGTACTGCTAATTGATAGTATTGTGAACCTTGGAATGATATTTCATCGATGCTACACTTCGAAGCGTACTATTTAATTTTACAAAATTGAATTTTAATGTTATAGTATAAATATAAATTGATTGTTGATTTGACCTAAAGTCAGCTTTAGGTGATACAATCTTATTGTTTAATAAAGATAAATAGTTCGGAGGTATATATGAAAGAATATAGACAGCAGTTTTTTAAAGGGGAGAGAGCGCTTTATGCAGAGGATGGCGCTAAAATCTATGATTCAATCTTTGATGAAGGAGAATCTCCTTTAAAAGAAAGCAAGAATATAGAGGTTTACGATTCTCAGTTTAAATGGAAATATCCAATGTGGTACTCCAACAATGTTACTGTTAGAAACTGCAACTGGTTCGAGATGGCTCGTTCAGGTGTGTGGTACACAAATAATATCAAGGTTTACGATTCATTAATTACTGCACCTAAGAATTTCCGCAGATGCGATGGGGTAACACTTGATAATGTTGATTTAACCAATGCTGAGGAAACCTTCTGGATGTGTAAGAACATCAAGCTTAAAAATGTCACCGCTAAGGGACATTATTTTGCCATGAATACAGATGGTATTGAGATTGATAATCTTCGTCTGGATGGCAATTATTCATTTGACGGAGCCAGCAATATCACTATTCGTAATTCAGTGCTTCTTTCAAAGGATGCCTTCTGGAACACAGAAAATGTTACTGTATATGATTCATACATTTGTGGTGAATACCTTGGCTGGAATGCGAAGAATCTTACATTTGTAAATTGTACTATCGAAAGTCTTCAGGGTCTTTGCTACATCGATAATCTTACAATGAAAAACTGCAAGCTTATCAACACTACACTTGCATTTGAGTACGCTAAGAATATCGATGCTGAAATCACAAATAAAGTGGACAGCGTATTCAATCCTGAAAGCGGAACTATTACAGCAGAAGAAATCGAAGAGCTTATTGTAGAAAAGGACATGGTTGACCCTGCTAAGACCAAGATTGTATGTAATGCCATTGGCAAGACAGAAGAAATCGTAGAATGGAGAAGAAATCGTTAATGGGAAAATATGATTTTGACACACCGATAAACAGGCGTGGCACCGATTCATTAAAGTGGGACGTTAAGGAAAATGAGCTTCCTATGTGGGTGGCAGATATGGATTTTCAGACTGCACCAGAGATTAGGGAAGCTATTGCAGATAGATTGACACACGGTGTCTTTGGATATTCTGATTTAACAGATGAATGGTATCAGGCATATCAGAATTGGTGGAATAATAGACATGGGCTTAAGATAGAAAGGGAATGGCTCATCTTTTCAACAGGTGTCATTCCATCTATTTCATCTATTGTACGCAAGCTTACCACACCTAACGAAAAGGTAATCATTCAGACACCGGTTTACAATATCTTTTTCAACAGTATTGTGAATAACGGCTGTCGTCCACTGGAAAGCCCTCTTATCTACAAGGATGGCAATTACGAAATGGACCTTGAAGACCTGGAAAAGAAGATGGCTGACCCACAGGCTAGCCTTATGATCCTTTGCAATCCTCACAATCCTGTTGGACGCATTTGGAACAGGGATGAGCTTGCAAAGGTGGGCGAGCTTGCTAAGAAATATGGTGTTACAGTAATCTCCGATGAAATCCACTGTGATATCACCATCCCAGGCAAATCTTATGTGCCATTTGCATCAGTATCTGACACCTGCAAGGATGTGAGCATCACCTGCATTGCACCTACTAAGTGCTTTAACATTGCAGGCATGCAGACCTCAGCTGTGGTTGTGGCTAACCCATTCCTTCGTCACAAGGTATGGCGTGGTCTTAACACAGACGAGGTGGCGGAGCCAAATTCCTTTGCACAGGTAGTTACTGAGGCAGCCTTCAACAAGGGCGGAAAGTGGCTGGATGAAATGCGTGAATATGTATTTACCAATCGCAAAATTGCTGAGGATTTCATTGAAAAGGAAATCCCTGGCATTAGCATTGTCCACGGTGAGGCCACATATCTGCTATGGATAGATATTAGCGCCCTTGGCAAAGAAAGTACTGAGGTGGCCACATCCATACGAGCAAACACAGGTCTCTACATAACTGAAGGCATTGAATACGGCGAAGCCGGCCGCTACTTCCTACGTATGAATGTAGCCTGCACCCGCGCGACACTAATGGACGGGCTACACCGCCTGAAGGAAGGCATAAAGCTTGCGGCAGATTAGCCGTAGATATCTCGCAGACACTTGTTATATTTAAATAATAGCAGTGACAGCAATATTAGTATTAATTATTTTAATGAGTTTATAGTTGAGGAAGCCAATGTGGTAAGCTGTGCCGCAATAGCTTCCTCATTTTCTTTGTAGCCAGACTTCGCCCAGTAATCAATAATTCCTGCGCAGCCTCCTGCAATGTACGCAAAAACCATGCTTTTGTCCATATCAGCATTATCTGGAATACGAGGCATTAGCAGCGTAGAGAATCTAAGATATATCAGTCTGGAAATTTTGGCCGTAAAGGTTGATGCTGTAGAGCTTGCAAATAGTCCTGCATTATTATTATCTTCCATGTGGAGTTTTAAATATTTGAGGACGTCAACGATGAAATCTTTGGCGGTAGTGTCGGTGGCAGAATTGAGCTTTTCTGCCAAATCATTAATGGTTTCTTCCTGCAATTTATCCACCAAATCTGCCACATCCAGGTAATGCTTGTAAAATGTGGCTCGATTAATTTCAGCTTTTTCACAAATAGCAGTTACCGTAATTTTATCATAGCTCTTTTCATGTAATAGCTCATAAAAGGCAGAACGAATTCGCATTTTTGTATATCTAACTCGTCCGTCTTCTTTTTTAATATTTTTTTCTGACATAATCAACACTTACCTCTATATCTGTTTAATAAATTTCAATTGTTGGAATATTGATGGTTGTAGATACAAAGTTGGCAACCTATAATCCTATTATGATAATAAACAACTGTTGAATAACTTTCAAGTGCTTAATAGCATGAAAGGAGATGAGAATATGCAAGACAAAAAAATGGAAGTTTTTGAAAGTGAGAATTTGTGGGCATCAATTTTCAAAATGGTGGTTCCTGCACTGATTGCAATACTTGTCATGTTAATTTACAACATGGCGGATATGATATTTGTGGGGCAGACCGGGGAAACTGCTCAGGTGGCAGCTGTGTCAGTGGTTGGACCTGTATTTAATATGATAATGGCTGTGGCAATGCTCATATCAGGTGGCGGAACAGTTATTATTTCTAGAGATTTAGGAGCAAAGGACACTGAGCATGCCAGAATGGTCTCAAGTCTATGCATCTGGAGCGGAATTATTTTAGGTATTATGGCGGGAGCCTTGATAATTGCCATTAATAATCCCTTGCTCAAATTTTTAGGAGCGACACCTGATATGGAAGTGTATGCAAAACAGTATATGTTGATTTTGGCAGCAGGAGCACCATTTCTTCTTGTCACAAATATGCTTGGGCAGGTTCTTAGGGCAGAAGGAGCTGTTAAGGAAGGACTTGTAGGAAATTTGATTGGTACAATGGTAAACATAGTATTAGACCCAATCTTTATTCTAAAGCTAAATATGGGGGTGGTTGGTGCCGCTATAGCTACAGTAATAGGAAATATGGTTGCTACAATTTACTATGCATACTATATGAAAGAGAAGGCTATAGTACTAAATGCCAGGCCAAGTAATGCCATGAAAAAGCCATTATTTATCTTTTCAATTATGGCGTTAGGATTACCAAATGCTGTAGGCACATTGCTTTCCGGTTTTGCAAATTCATTTGCAAACCAGCTATTATCCAAGTATGGCTCAGATGCAATAGCTGCAAATGCTGCAGCAGGGCGAGTGAATTTGATTATAGTAATGATATTGATGGGAATATGTATGGGGGCCCAGCCATTGATGTCCTATAACTATGGGGCAGGTCACAAAAAAAAGCTGGCTGGCGTTATAAAAAGATTAATAGCGCTGACTGTAAGTACTGGAGCAGTAACAGCAGTGCTTGTTATAGGCATGAGAAGTGCTGTGATTGCATTGTTTTTAAAGGATGCAGCAGTTGCCTCCACTGCTGAGTCTATTCTAATGATACTGATGATTAGTTCTCCATTTTTAGGATTCTTTTATCTAGGAACCAATTTCTTGCAAGCTACAGGAAAAGCTATGCAGGCTACGTTGATTTCAGCCTTGCAGAAGGGTGTATTGTTGATACCATCCCTATTCTTATTAGAGTATGTATTTGGCTTCATGGGAATCAGACTGGCCTACGTTGTAGCAGATTTTGGTGCCATTGTTATTTCATGTATTTTTATGCTGGTTGAGTGGAGAAAAATTAATGTTAATGGGGAATATGAAGTTAAAACAGAAAAGCTTAATATTAAACAAGTAAAACTAAAAAAGGCAATTTAAAAGGGCAATAAAGGAGAGAAAAATGACTATAGTATTTGATGTTTTAGATGGATTAAAGTATTTCTTTATTTATATGTTTTCAGTGGCATTTGTGATTTTTGCTATAAATAAGCTTTGTAATTTGCCAAAAGAGCTATTCAGAAAACTGATTCATTTTGTTTCTTTTTCATCTGTCATTATAATGATTTATGCAGCAAATGAGTGGATTGCAGCAGCTATAATTCCTGTTGGAGTAATTATAATTAATTATCCAGGATTAATCATATCTAGTAAAAACAAAAAATTTACATCTCTTTTGTCCGAAAGAAGGCCTGGAGAATTAAAATCCAGCTTGGTTCAATTGTATGGAACTATGGCAGGGATTATAGCAATATGCTGGGGGTTATTCGGAAAGAAGGAACTTGCTATTGCATCAATACTAATGTGGGGGTTTGGTGATGCAGCTGCAGCCTTGATTGGAAAAAGGTTTGGAAAACACAAGGTCCTCAGATTTAAGAATGTGGATCATAAAAAGAGCTGGGAAGGCACAGCGGCTATGTCCTTTGTTGCTTTTGCATTCGGATTGGCAAGCTTGATATTAGTTGGCGATATACCATTTTCTAATTGTCTGGTGGCAGTAATTATTGCCGCACCTCTAGCCGCTATAACTGAGCTTGTAACTAAAGGAGGCTATGATACAGTGACAGTACCATTAGTCTCAGCTACAGTAATATATATAAGTTATATGGCAATGGGTGTAGCATAAGTTTTTAAGGATTCTTAGGCTTCCTTTTCCTATATTCGCTTGGAGTATCCCCGTAAGTCTTTTTAAAGACCTTTACAAAGTAATTATTATCAGAATATCCTACAAAGCTGCTGATTTCTCCTACAGGAAGATTTGTTTCCTTTAGGAGAGTGGCAGCTTTTTTGCATCGCATTTTTGCCAAGGTGCTCATGGCGGTTTCGCCTACCTCTGATTTGAAAATTCTCGAAAAGTGAGACACCGACAAATTTGCAGCGGCTGCAATGTCTTCTATGTTTATTGGTTCACTTAGGTGCAAATCCATGTATTGGATTGCTTTGACCACATGTTTGGAGTAAGAAGCATATGCTAGGCGGTGCTCTTTTACAGCATTTACCAGCTCAACTATGTAATCGGCTATAATGTTCTGATGAGATTTGTTATTGTTTACAGAAAATCGTTGTACATATTTTTGAGTAATATTATTTATCGTAATTACGGATAAACCAGATTGCTCTGCAGCTTTTCTGGTAATGGCAATTAAAATTGAAAAAGAGGCTGGGGAAAGATAATAGCTGCGCACTTCTTTTGTGGCAAGGGCAGTAAAGGAGTTTTGAGTCATGTCGCTAAAAGCATTGAAAACATTATCGATATCCCCTAGACGTATTGCATTTAAAAATCTATTTTCTGAGTCATAGCGCCGATAAATTTCACTGTAATTATTTTCTGATAGAATCTTTTCGTCAAAATTAATATCACTTGTGTCTGCAATAAAACCAGATAGACGGCGGTAATCAAAAGATATAGTGGTATCTTCTAGGGCAGATAATACCTGAGTGATTGTGTTTTGGATTTGATTGGTTGTGATTATGTTAAATTTAGTACAGTAAAGTCTAAGCTGCATAACCATAGAGCTTGGTAATTTGTTTTTGATTAATAGCTCATCCACGGCAGATTCTGAAAACTCACCTTTCGCGTAGGGACCGAGTAGAAATATCTTACTATCAAATATAAAAAAGGAAATACTTATATTTAAGTAATCAATAATTTCGTAAAGGACATTGGGCTTGGCTGAGCGGATAAGATAGTGTAGAGCATCTGCTGTGTACATTGGCTGCAGAGTCTTATTGATACAATAGTTTTCCTCTATGTGTTTTAGGGTCTCATCCATATCGGTACCATCAAATACAGGTATATCAAGAAGATTTGAAATTAGTTTCAAAAATAATTGTGTGTCCATATAACCTCATAATAAGATAAAATATTGCTAATAAAGGTAATATAATTCTATCACAGAATATTCCTACATGCTACTATATTGTCACAAAGAAAGCTTTCTACCATTTAGTTATTTATTTCGAAAGGGGTTTATAATGGACAATTCAAATTTAGGCATGGCAAGTGGTAATGTTCAATATCGTAAGGCCAAGCTATGGCAAATCATATGTATTGCTTTTAATGGTTTTAATGGCATGGCAGTATATTTCTTAATAGGCTTAGCCAGCTATTCTGCAAGCATTGGTTATGGGATTGCAACTCTGATAGTGGGCGGCCTTCTTACATTTACAAGAATTTTTGATGCTATAACAGATCCACTTTTAGCATTTTTGTATGATAGAGTTAATACTCCATTTGGAAAGGTACGTCCACTTATTTTAGGTGGTTGGTTGATTCAGTCCTTGGGCTTACTTTGCATGTTCAACTTTTTCTCAAGCAAAGGACATGGTGTAGCTGTATTTTTGATTTTCTACATGATATATGTTATTGGCTATACTTTGGTTAACATGACGGCTCAGACCCTTCCTGCACTTTTAACTAATGACCCAAGACAAAGACCTACTGTAGGTGTTTGGCAGACTATATTCAATTATTTAACACCAATGATCTTAAATATTGTTGTTTATAGTGTGATAATGCCAGCCATGGGAGGCAACTTTAGCCAGGAATTTTTAAATGTGGTTACCTGGGTATGTGTAATAATTTCCTTTGTCGGAGTATGCATAGTATGTATAGGCGTATCTGAATATGATAAAATGGAAAATTTTGAAGGCTTGGCAAAAAAAGAGCGTTTGAAATTTAAGGATATGCTCAATGTTTTAAAGAACAATAAGCCTTTGCAGTGCTATATTGCATCGAATGCATCAGATAAAATTGCTCAACAGGCAAGCTCAGCTTCCATTGTTGGCACTATGTTAAACGGTATCATAATCGGAAATATGGGACTTGCTACAATTCTCAGTATGATAGGTATGCTCCCATCCATACTTTTTGCAGCTTATGGTGCAAAATATGCAGGTAAGCATGGTCACATGGAGTCAATTGTTACATGGTCTAGAAATTGTATATTTGCAAACCTGGGCATATGCCTATTCTTTGTTATCACTAGATTTACTGTTGGAACACATTCTATTGCAAGTATGGGAATAACACTTATTTTATATGTATTATTTACATTTATATGCAATGGTTTTTCAATGTGTGTAACTACAGCAAACACAGGCTTTATGGCAGATGTAATTGACTATGAGCTTGATAGAAGTGGCAAATATGTCCCAGCTGTTGTGGCAGGTACATACAGCTTTGTAGACAAGATTGTTTCATCATTTTCAGCTGCAATTGCTACAGCTGCAGTAGCGCTGGTTGGTTACACAACTACAATGCCACAGCCAGGGGATCCAATGACACCAGGAGTATTTTGGATGACATTATGTCTTCGATATGGATTGGCAATTTGCGGATGGATAATTACACTTATAGCTATGAGTTTTTGTAAGCTAACAAGAAGTGAAATGGTAAATGTTCAGTGCCGTATCGCTGAAAAGAAGGAAGCATTAAAACAAGAAGCAGTTTAGGAGGCAAAATGAAAAAATACGTATGTAATCCAGTAAATATTAATTACCGTTATCAATTTAATATGGATCAAAGGAACGGCGGAAAGCTACAGATATGTAGGGAAGCAGCTGACCCTTCTATGATTCTATTCAAGGGTAGATATTATATATTTGCATCTATGACACTTGGAGTTTGGGTATCAGATGATTTGGCTCATTGGGAAAATCACAAATTACCACAGGAGCTACCACTTTATGACTATGCTCCTGACGTAAGGGTGCTAGGGGATTATGTATATTTTTGCGCATCTAAACGTGATGAAAATTGCGATAGGTATAGAACAAAAGACATCTTAAATGGACCATACGAGAAAATCGAAGGCAATTTCCCTTATTGGGATCCTAATTTGTTTATCGATGATGATAATAGGATTTATTTCTATTGGGGATGCTCTAATATGACTCCTATCTATGGTTGTGAACTGGATCCAGTCACTATGAATCCAAAGGGGGAAAAGGTAGAGCTGATTTTAGGACACCCTGCCGAGTACGGGTTTGAAAGAATTGGCGAAGATAACTCTCTTCTTCCAGCAAGTGAAGAAGAGATAGAAAATGCATATCAAAATTTCTTTAAATCCAAAGGCCAAAGTGAGGATAGTGTACCTGAGCAACTAAGGCCATTCATTAGAGGTATGTTTTCAAGAAAACCATACATAGAAGGTGCTTGGATGGATAAGCATAATGGAAAATACTATTTGCAATATGCATTTGCCGGCACTCAATACAACACCTATGGTGACGGTGTCTATGTGTCTGACAATCCTCTGGGACCATTCTCTCTTGCTGATAACGCTCCTTATTCCTACAATCCAGGGGGATTTTTGCCAGGAGCAGGCCATGGTTCAACAATGACTGATAAAAGCGGTAATGTTTGGCATACTGCAACTATGCGTATCAGTGTTAACCATGATTTTGAAAGAAGAGTGGGAATATGGCCAGCTGGTTTTGATGAGTATGGAGAACTGGTTTGCAATCAACGATATGGAGATTGGCCTTACGAAATCTGTGAGGGCAAACAGGATATCTGGAAAGCTCCAGAATGGATGCTTTTAAGCAGTGGAAAAGCTGCCTCAGCTAGTAGCTTTGCAGCTGGATTTGAACCACAAAAAGCAATCGAGGAGAATGTTCAAACCTTTTGGAGACCATCAACCTCTAGCAAGGAGGAGTGGCTCACAGTAGACCTAATGGATGTTTATGATGTTCATGGTATTCAAATAAATTTTGGTGACTATGACATTAATATAGAATGTCCTGGTGAAATCAGAGGCACTACACAGGCTAGGTATATCGAAGAAAGAGATTTGGTTACCAGATGGAAGCTAGAAGGTTCACAAGACGGCATTCAGTGGGAAGTGCTTTCAGATAAAACTAACGTAAATACGGATTTATCACATGATTTTGTATTAATAGATTCTGGAAAACAACTTAGGTACATAAGACTATCTAATATGGAGGTGCCTTATGGACAAGTGCCTGTAGTATCCGGGTTAAGAGTGTTTGGTTTAGGTGCTGGAAGTCTTCCAGACAAGCCTACATTTAAGGCAAAGAGAACATCAGATTTGGATATGGAAGTGCAAATAGCAGAAGATGGTGCAACAGGTCATTTGATACTTTGGGGTTCGTCACAGGATAAGCTTTATCATAGCTGTATAGTCTATGGTAATGAGGCAGTTTTGGATAGTAAAAGAATTGGAGCCTTAGTAAAAGGCAGAAATTACTGTGTTCGAGTAGATGCATTTAATGAAAATGGAATTACAGAAGGAACTACAGCTAATTTAAAAAGCTAAAGGGGAATGTAAATGAGAAACGAATACTTATTAAATGATAATTGGTCATTCATAAAAGAAGGAAAGGAAGAAAAGATAAATCTTCCTCATACTTGGAATTCTGTGGACGGACAGACTGGACCAGAACAGTATTATAGAGGAATTTGTACCTACATCAAAGAATTCGATAGACCACTGGTGGAGTCTAATCAGAGATGCTATATAGAATTTCGAGGTGTTAATTCTTCCTGCAAGGTATATTTGAACGGACAGGAAGTGGTTTCACATGATGGTGGATATTCTACTTTCAGGGCAGATTTAACAGATTATCTTGCTAACAAAAATGAATTAAAGGTTTATGTATCTAATGAACCTAATGATAAGGTATATCCTCAAAGGGCAGATTTCACATTCTACGGTGGAATATACAGAGATGTGTATTTGGTGATAGTTGATGAGAGCCATTTTGATTTGGATTATTTCGGAGGAAATGGACTTTATATAACACCAGTGCTAAAGGATGGTAAAGCTGAGGTAGAGTTCAAAGCTTATGTAACAGGCGCTGGTGATAAAGTTGTAGTATCTGTAGATGGAGTTGGAGAGCAAGAACTAACAATTACCGAGGAGGCTGGAAAAAGGGTAGCTAAAGGCTGCATAACAATTGAAAATCCCCATCGTTGGGATGGCTTGAAGGACCCATATCTATATAAGGTAGTGGCAACACTTGTTGCTGACGGCGCTGAGGTAGACCGTATATACGATAAATTTGGAGTTAGAGAATTCCATGTTGACCCAGAAAAGGGCTTCTTCTTAAATGGCAGAAGCTATCCACTTCACGGCGTATCACGTCATCAGGATAGAGCTGGTGTTGGAAATGCTCTTACAAAGGAAATGCATGCTGAGGATATGGATTTAATCCTTTCTATGGGAGCTAATTCTATTAGGCTTGCACACTATCAGCACGATCAGTATTTCTACGATTTGTGTGATGAAAAGGGTATTATCGCATGGGCTGAGATTCCTTACATAACTGTCCATATGGATACAGGTAGAGAAAACACAATCTCTCAGATGAAGGAGCTTATAACACAAAACTATAATCATGCATCAATTATCTGCTGGGCCCTCTCTAATGAAATTACTTTGCAGGGTGTTACAGATGATTTGATGGAAAACCACAGAATACTAAATGATCTGGTTCACGAAATGGATCCTAACAGATATTCAGCAATGGCTAATCTGTTTTTGTTGGAGCCAGATTCTCCGCTTGTTACATTGCCAGATATTAGGGGCTATAACCTATACTATGGCTGGTATGTAGGGGATGTAGAGGATAATGACAAATGGTTTGATGATTTCCACAGTGAGCATCCTGAGGTTGCCATTGGACTTACAGAGTATGGTGCTGACTCCGTAATTACGTTACAATCACCAAAGCCTGAAAAGGGCGATTATACAGAAAGTTATCAGGCTATTTATCATGAGCATATGCTGGAAATGTTTTCAAAGCGCCCTTATATTTGGGGTACCTATCTTTGGAATATGTTTGAATTTGCAGCAGCTGGACGTGATGAGGCAGGTGACCCAGGCAAGAACCATAAGGGTGTAATCACCTTTGATAGAAAGCAGAAAAAGGATGCTTACTATATCTACAAGGCCTGGTGGACCGATGAGCCATTTGTACACCTTTGCGGAAGAAGATATCACGACAGAGTGGAGGAAGAAACTGAAATCAAGGTATATAGCAATCAAAAAACGGTAACCCTTTTTGTTGATGATGTAGAAATAGGAACCCTCACTGGCGAGCATGTATTTAAGTTTAACGTAAAGCTAACTGGGGTTCACAGGATAAAGGCTGTCTCTGGAAATCAGAGTGATGAAATGGAAATTGCAAAGGTTTCTGAGCCAAATCCTAGTTACTTTGCATCCGTAGATGAGGTACGCAATTGGTTTGATGCACCAAAGGATGAGTTTGAGGCTCCAGAGGGGTATTTCTCAATCAACAATACCATGGGTGAGATAGGCTCAAACCCTGCTGGTAAGGCTATTCTAGACAAAATGATGGCTGCTATGGCTTCAAAGACTGCTGGCGGAATGGGGGACGGAGTTGAGCTCTCACCATCAATGCAGGCAATGATTGCGCGCCAGCCATTAAAGAAGCTTCTTACTCAAGGTGGCATGGACCTTAACAGCGACCAGGTCCGTGGTTTCAACGCAGCGTTAAACCAAATAAAAATGTAGCTACGAGGCTACGAACTAGGAGGTTAGAATGAAATTTGATGATAATTTTATGCTGGGAGCATCCACAGCAGCCCATCAGGTAGAGGGCAACAATGTAAATTCCGATTATTGGATTATGGAGAATATGGAGAATTCTCAGTTTGTGGAACCATCAAAGGATGCGGTGGATCATTATCGTAAATACGAAGAAGATATAAAGATGCTTGCTGATGCAGGGCTGAATACATATAGGTTTTCTGTGGAGTGGGCAAGAATTGAGCCTGAACAGGGATGTTTTGATGAGCAGGAAATTGAGCATTATCGAAAGGTGATTAAGTGCTGCAGAGATAATGGGGTGGAGCCTATAATTACTCTTATGCATTTTACATCTCCAGCGTGGCTTATAAAGCTTGGCGGCTGGGATAATGAAAAGGTGATAGAGCTTTTTGCAAATTATGCTAAGTATGTAGCAGAGCAGTTGGGTTCAGAAATAAATTATATTTGCACAATCAATGAGGCAAATATGCGCCTGCAGATTGGTGCGCTGATGGAGCGCTTTAAGAAGCAAATGATGGCAAAAATGGCTGGGAATAATGAATCAGCCGATAATGCTTCCATGGAAGGTCAGGTTCAGGTAGGTCTTAATCTTGAAAATCCGATGGAAAAGATGAAAAAGATTGCAGAGGAAAATGTAAAAGCATTTGGCACACCAGAACCACATACTTTTGTTTCTGCAACAGATGAAAATGGAGATATGATTGTTATCAAGGCCCATCAGGCTGCAAAGGCAGCAATCAAAGCAGTCAATCCTGATATCAAGGTGGGAATCACATTATCACTTCACGATTGCCAATGGACCACCGGTGGAGAGGCTAACGCACGTAAGGAGTGGAATGAAGAGTTTGCTCATTATATAGAGTATATAAAGGATGATGATTTCTTTGGTCTTCAGAATTACACAAGGACAATTTATGGGCCTAATGGAATTGTGCCAGTGCCTGAGGGAACACCTATGACACTTATGGATTATGAGGTTTATCCAGAAGCATTAGAGCATGTCATTAGAAGAGTAAACAAGGAAATGCCAGGTGTGGATATTATTGTTACAGAAAACGGTATTGCCACAGCAGATGATAAGCAGCGTGTAGAATTTATAGACACAGCCTTAGCTGGTGTTCAAAAATGCATAAATGATGGCATCCCTGTAAAGGGCTACTGTCACTGGTCTTTAATGGATAATTTTGAGTGGCAAAAGGGCTATGCCTTGACCTTTGGACTATGTGCAGTTGATAGGACTACACAAACCAGAATACCAAAGCCAAGTCTTAAGCATTTAGGCAGTTATATTTGAAGTTTGGTCAATATATATGTTAAGTTTCGAGATTATTATTTGTTATGTTACTGGCTAAAATATAGATAGTAACAGTATTTGATAATTAGGAGGATACTATGTCAAAGATAATTGAGAACATTATTAATGATAAGCACGACAATTATATTTTGCCATTTTTCTGGCAGCATGGAGAAGACGAGGCTACTCTTCGAGAATATATGAAGGCGATTAATGAGGCCAACATTGGGGCTGTATGCGTAGAGAGTCGTCCCCATCCAGATTTCTGTGGTGAAAAATGGTGGCAGGATATGGATGTTATCCTTGAGGAAGCCAAAAACAGAAACATGAAGGTTTGGATTTTAGATGATAGCCATTTTCCAACAGGGTTTGCCAATGGTGCAATGGCAAAAGAGCCAATTTCAAAGGCTAGAAGAAGCATCTGCTGTGAAAAAATTGAGCTTAAAGCAGGTGAAACTCTAGAGCTTAATCAGGCAGAGTTGATTCATCCTCTACAGCGTGAGCTTACTGAAATGGAAAAAACAATCGGACAGATGACAGGACGTATGCCAGAGGTAAAGCCACAGGAGAAATTTGAGGATGATGCTCTTGTAGGAATCAGCGTGACAAATTCAGCTGGTGTCACAAAGGATTTGCAGGCACTAATTGATGCTCAGGGAAATTTGAAATATACCGCTGAGGAGGATTGCTTTATATACAAAATGAACACCACTAGAAACCGTGGCTCCCATCCAGATTATATAAACATGGTGGATGAGGCTTCTGTTAGGGTATTAATAGACACAGTATATGAGAAGCATTTAGAGCACTACAAGGATTATTTTGGAAATGTAATCGAAGGCTTTTTCTCAGATGAGCCTGAGCTTGGAAATGGTCACTTGTATGAACTTCACCATGAAATGGGTATAGGCTTTGATATGGACTATCCATGGTCTGCAGAATTAGAGCATGATTTACGAGCTGAGCTTGGAGAAGATTTTGCTACAAAGCTTCCTTTGATTTGGGAGACTACAGGTGATGAGGCAAAGAGGGCTGCCGCAAGACTTGTTTATATGGATAAGCTTACAAGACTTATTGAGAAAAATTTCTCATACCAAGTGGGAAATTGGTGTAGAGATCATGGTGTGAAATATATAGGACACATTATTGAGGATAATGGTCAGCACTGTAGGACAGGCTCTACCCTTGGACATTATTTTAGAGCATTGAAAGGACAGGATTGGGCTGGTATCGATGATATTGGTGGACAAGTTTATCCTATGGGAGAAAATGACAATTTTGATAGAGGCGTTTTCCAGGTCAGAAACGGAAATTTCTATCACTTCCTTTTAGGTAAGCTGGCAAGCTCTTTGGCTGCTCTTGATTCAAAGAAGCAAGGCAATGCCATGTGTGAAATTTTTGGAGCATATGGTTGGGATGAAGGTCTTAGATTAGAAAAGTATTTGGCAGATCATTTCATGGTAAGAGGTGTAAACCATTACGTTCCACATGCATTTAGTGCGAAGCCATTCCCTGACCCAGACTGTCCACCACATTTCTATGCCCATGGACATAATCCGGAATACAAGGCATTTGGGGAGCTTATGAAGTACATGAATCGTACATGTGAGCTTATTTCAGGGGGCCGACATATAGCTCCAGTTGCTGTTATGTATCATGGAGAAGCTGAATGGGCTGGAAAATGTTTGGCAGACGAGCTTGTTACAAGAAATCTGGCAGAGCATCAAATTGAATTTGATATTGTACCTCAGGATGTATTTGTAGAAAGAGAAGATTATAAAACAAGTATTTCAAATGGCACTTTAACGGTTGGAAGTCAAGTATACAAGGCAGTTGTAATCCCTTATGCTCAGTTTATTAGTGACAGCTTCGCAAATGGAATAAAGGAACTTATTGCTGCAGGAGTCAGAGTTTATTTTGTAGATGGCAAGCCAGAAGCTGTAATTGACAGTCAGATTACTACAGATGATTTGGCTGCAGAGACTATTAAGGTAGATGCTGTTGCCACAACTCTTTCAGATATAGTAGACGTAACAATTACTCCAGAAAATTCGTATATACGATACTACCATTATCTAAAGGATGATACAAATCTTTACATGGTTGTAAATGAAGGGGACAAGGAATACACTGGCAAAATTACTATTTCAGGGGATTATTCTGAGATAAAGGGTAAGGAAGTATTTGCTTTTGAGGCATGGAATAACAGCATATACAAAACAGATATAGTAGATGGCATAGGCAATATCAATCTTAAGCCTAGTGAGAGCAGAATATTTGTAATCCCTAAAGATGAAGCAGATGCTCGCTTGTTAGATTCTAAGGCTGTGGCTGAAATTCAGATTCCAGCTGATAAAAAGCTTATTCAGCCAAATGGAAATTGGACTAGAAGTATAGTCAAAAGCATCAATTATCCAAACTTCTCAGAGCAAGTTGAGGTAAGTCTCCCTGATGATTACGCAAAGGTTGATGCAGATTTTTCAGGCTGGTTTAGATATGAGAACTCCTTTACAGCTACAGAGAAAGGCAAATATGTTGTTGAAATTACAGATGCCTTTGAGGTGGTTGACCTTTATATAAATAGCACCAAGCTACAGACTAAAATTTTTGCACCATTTGTGTTTGACATTTCCAAGTATGTCAAGGATGGTGAAAACAATATCCGCATAGAGGTTGCTACAACACTTGAGCGTGAAATGCTAAAGGTACCAGATAGGTTTGGACGCCCAAAGCCAGAGCCAAAATACGGAAGTGGTATAACTGGCGAAGTGAAGATTTATAATTTTTAGGACAGATTGATTGGTAGAAAATAAAATAGCGAATTAGTGCACATCATAAGCAAAAATGTAACTATATATCTTATATATATTTTTGTAAATTGGCTATATCAGAAAAAAGGATAATAGAAATTAACTCTTGCATTTTTGCCACGATTGTAGCATTATAGTGAAGGAAATTTTATATTGAAACGGGAGCTTGTAAACAGGCTGAGAGGAAGGTGTGACCTTCGACCGAGAACCTGATTTGGATAATGCCAACGTAGGGACGCCGATTATTTGTATTATACGCGGAAGCTATTTGAGAAATCAGGTAGCTTCCGCTTTTATTTTGTTTCTATTCAGAGCAAAGTAAGATTTTATATAAAAAGATTGCTTGCAAGCTTTTTTATATTAAATCTTATTTTGCGAGATACATACATGAACAAAAGGAAAGCTGTGAAACAGCGATTTTGTGAATGTATGCTGAATAGAAACTATGAAACGTGTTTAGGAGGAATAATGGATTTTAACAGCGAACTTTATTTTATTACGGACAGTACACCTTATGAGCAGGCAGAATTTTTATTCCGTGTAGAAGAAGCGCTAAAGGGGGGCGCCACCCTAATGCAGCTTAGAGAGAAGAATAGAACTACTAGGGAGTATATAGAGCTTGCTAAGGCTGTTCATGAAATCAGTAGGCGGTATAATGTGCCACTGATTATTGATGACAGGGTGGATGTTATGTTGGCATCGGATGCCGAGGGAGTACACTTGGGAGCTGAGGATATGGATCTTGCTACGGCAAGAAGAATCATTGGAAAGGATAAGATACTTGGAGCCACTGCAAAGACAGTGCCTGTGGCAAAGGCTGCTTATGAGGCTGGCGCCGATTATCTGGGGGTTGGAGCAATCTTTCCAACAACCACTAAGGTGAAGACGATTATCACATCAGTGGAAACATTGAATGATATCGTAAATACGGTACCAATTCCTGTGAATGCAATTGGTGGATTAAATCCTTCTAACATGGATGTGCTAAAGGGAGTAAATATAGCGGGTGTTTGTGCGGTCTCTGCCATCATGAAGGCTGATTCACCAAAGCTTGCTGCAGAAAATATGCTTAGGAAATTTAGGGAGATTAAAGGATGAATGTGGTTTTAACAATAGCTGGTAGTGATAGCAGCGGCGGGGCAGGCATTCAGGCAGATTTAAAGACCATGACTTGCCTTGGGGTATATGGAATGTCTGCAATCACTGCGCTGACAGCTCAAAATACAATGGGTGTAGATGATGTGGTAGAAACAAGCCTTAATATGCTGGAGGCTCAGATAGATTCCTGTCTTTCGGATATCACAGCAGATGCAGTGAAAATCGGTATGCTTCCATCTGCAGAGCAGGTGCTTGTGGTGGCTAGAAAGCTAAGGGAGTACAAAATGAAAAATATTGTGGTTGACCCTGTAATGGTTGCAACCAGCGGAAGTGCTCTAATGAAGGATGCTACAAAGGACATTATGGCAAAGTACCTGTTTCCGATTGCAACTGTGATTACTCCAAATATCCCTGAGGCTGAGGCTCTTTCAGGTATGCGAATCTGTAATAGGGATGATATGGAAAATGTGGGAATAGAAATAGGCACAAAATACGGATGTGCAGTTCTTGTAAAGGGTGGACATAGTATAGAGGATGCCAGTGATGTGCTGTTTGATAATGGAAACATTAAATGGTTCGAAGGTAAAAGAATTAATAATCCAAACACCCACGGAACAGGCTGCACATTGTCAAGCGCCATTGCATCACATCTTGCCATGGGATATAACCTGAAGGATTCCATTGAAAGATCAAAGCGCTATTTGGAAAATGCAATCGCAGCAGATTTGGATTTGGGACATGGTCAGGGGCCGCTAAATCACATGGCCAGATTATGCAGCATAGTTTAGGCTTCGATTTTCATCAGGGAATCAAGAAGTCATAGTAGAAAGGAGAATGACGTTGGTATATATAAATGGATGTGAGCAGGCTGCAAATGGCAAAACCGTAGTGGATATCATAAATGAAATGAACATAGACATAAGAACAATTGCAGTGGAGCTAAATGAAGAAATAGTTTCAAAGGCTGATTATGACAGTACCACTCTTAAAGATGGGGATGTGCTAGAGGTAGTTAGCTTTGTTGGAGGAGGCTGATATGGTGCCTACAAAGGAGGAGTTCTTTAGTGCCTTAGAGTTTCGCCATGGTAGGGAAAATCAGCGCAAGTTTGCTGAGGCTACTGTAGCTATTTGTGGCCTGGGAGGACTTGGTTCTAACATTGCCATCTGCCTTGCAAGGGCTGGAATTGGTAAGCTGATATTGATTGATTTTGATGTGGTGGATGTAAGCAATCTGCATCGGCAACAGTACAAGGCAAACCAGGTGGGCATGTATAAAACTGAGGCACTGAAGGAAAATCTCTTGGAGATTAATCCATATATAACAATAGAAAGCCGCACTGTTAGGATGACTGAAGATAATACTGTAAAGCTTGTAAGTGAAGCAGACATAGTCTGCGAAGCCTTTGATAAGGCAGAGTGCAAGGCTATGGTTGTAAATGGGGTGCTAACCCACTTCAAGGATAAAATCATTGTGTCGGGCTCTGGCATGGCAGGCTTTTCTAGTGCCAATGACATTAACACTAAAAAGTTATCAAAAAGATTTTACCTGTGTGGCGATGGGGTGAGTGATGTGAATGATGGAATTGGCCTGATAGCAAGTAGAGTAATGGTGTGCGCAGCCCATGAGGCCCATATGGTACTCAGGCTTCTTATGGGTGAGCAGACACCTTAAAATGTGAAAGGAATAATGCTATGGAAAATGACAAACTGGTAATCGGTGGGAAAGAATTTGATTCAAGATTTATATTAGGTTCAGGAAAATATTCTATGAAGCTGATAGATGCGGCTGTAAAGGATGCAGGGGCAGAGATTATTACACTTGCTGTACGCCGTACCAACACTAAGGATGAGGAAAACATACTGGATTACATCCCAAAAAATGTAACACTTCTTCCTAACACAAGTGGTGCAAGGGATGCAAAGGAAGCCGTTAGAATTGCAAGACTTGCTAGAGAGCTTGGCTGTGGCGATTTTGTAAAAATCGAAATTATGCGTGATAGCAAATATCTGCTTCCAGATAACTATGAAACTATCAAGGCTACAGAGATTCTTGCCAAGGAAGGCTTTGTGGTTTTGCCATACATGTACCCGGATTTAAATGTGGCAAGAGAGCTTGTCAATGTAGGTGCAGCAGCTGTAATGCCACTTGCATCACCAATCGGCTCTAACAAGGGACTTGCAACTAAGGAATTTATCCAGATTCTTATAGATGAAATCGACCTTCCAATAATCGTAGATGCAGGCATAGGCGCCCCATCTCAGGCTTGTGAGGCTATGGAAATGGGAGCAGCTGCAATCATGGCAAACACAGCACTTGCAACAGCTGGGGATTTAACACTGATGGCATCAGCATTTAAGGATGCAATAAATGCTGGTAGAAAGGCTTATCTGGCAGGCCTTGGAAGAGTGTTAACCCGTGGGGCATCGGCATCTGATCCACTTACAGGATTCTTACATTAGGAGGCTGTCATGGAAAATAATTTTTTAATCGATTCAGAGGAATTGCCAGAATCAGCACTTGCTAAAAAGCATAGATTGGAGACTGACCCCAGCTCAAGGACAGACCACATGAAATATCTTCCAGGAATGGATGTGATAGAGTCGGATGTGTGCCAAAAGGTCATGTCAGAAATGAAATCCTACGACTACACTAAATACACAGCGGCAGATGTAAGACGTGCCCTTGCCAAGGACAAATGTGATATCGAGGATTTTAAAGCATTGCTATCGCCTGCAGCAGAGCCATATCTGGAACAAATGGCAGCCAAGGCCAAGCTTGAAACCAGCAGGCACTTCGGAAATACGGTATATCTTTTCACACCACTTTATATAGCAAATTACTGTGAGAATTATTGCGTGTACTGCGGCTTCAACTGCTATAACAAGATAAAACGTCTTAAGCTTACAATGGAGCAGATTGAGCATGAAATGAAGGTTATTGCAGACAGCGGCATGGAGGAAATTCTTATCCTTACAGGAGAAAGTCCTACTAAGTCAGATGTAAAATACATCGGTGAAGCCTGCAAGATTGCCCGTAAATATTTCAGAATGGTCGGAATAGAAATCTATCCTGTGAATGTTAAGGACTACAAATATCTGCATGAATGTGGAGTGGATTATGTAACAGTATTTCAGGAGACCTACGACACTGACAAGTACGAAACACTTCATTTGATGGGTAACAAGAGAGTTTGGCCATACAGATTTGATGCTCAGGAGCGTGCCTTGATGGGTGGCATGAGAGGTGTAGCATTCTCAGCACTTCTTGGACTATCTGATTTTAGAAAGGACGCCCTTGCATCGGCACTTCATGTGTACTATCTACAAAGGAAATATCCTTATGCAGAGATGTCACTTTCCTGTCCAAGGCTAAGACCAATCATCAACAACGATACCATTAATCCACTGGATGTAGGAGAAAAACAGCTTTGCCAAATCCTATGTGCATACAGAATTTTCCTGCCATTTGTAGGAATAACAGTGTCATCCAGGGAGACAGCAGAATTTAGAAATGGCATAGTAAAAATCGCTGCAACAAAGGTTTCAGCAGGAGTTTCCACAGGAATCGGAGACCATGAGGAAAAATATACAGGCATTGAGTCAGAGGATGATTGTGGTGATGAGCAGTTTGAAATATCAGATGGCAGAAGCCTGAAAAAAATGTACAGCGACATATCTGAGGAGGGCTTACAGCCAGTATTTAACGATTATATTTTTGTGTCATAGATAATGTATTAGTAGAGGAGAATAATTTAATGAGAGAATATACAACACAGATGGATGCTGCAAGAAAAGGCATAATTACACCTGAGATGATGCAGGTTGCTCTTAAGGAGTATCGCACATCTGAGGAAATCAGAGAGCTTGTGGCAAAGGGACAGGTAGCAATTCCTGCAAATGTAAATCACAAATGCATTAGCCCTGAGGGAGTTGGAAGCATGCTTCGCACCAAGATAAATGTAAATCTTGGTGTAAGCCGTGATTGCAAGGATTACAACATCGAAATGGAAAAGGTTATGGCAGCTGTTGATATGGGTGCAGAGGCAATCATGGATTTATCAAGCCATGGCAACACTCAGCCTTTTAGACAAAAGCTTGTAGCAGAATGTCCTGCAATGCTTGGAACAGTGCCAATCTATGATAGCGTAATACATTACCAGAGGGATTTGGCTACACTTACAGCCAAAGATTTTATTGATGTAGTTCGCCTTCACGCTGAGGATGGTGTAGATTTTGTTACACTTCACTGTGGAATCACACGTAAGACAATTGACCAGATTAAAAAGCACAAAAGAAAGATGAACATCGTATCCCGCGGTGGTTCACTGGTGTTTGCCTGGATGTGCATGACAGGTGAGGAAAATCCTTTCTACGAATATTATGATGAGATTCTTGATATTTGCCGTGAGTATGATGTGACAATTTCTCTTGGTGATGCATGTCGCCCTGGCTGTCTTGCTGATGCATCTGACGTATGTCAGATAGAGGAATTGGTTCGTTTGGGTGAGCTTACAAAGCGTGCCTGGGAGAAGGATGTACAGGTTATGGTTGAAGGCCCTGGTCACATGCCAATGGATGAAATCGCAGCCAACATGAAGATTCAGCAGAAGATTTGCATGGGTGCACCATTCTATGTACTTGGCCCAATCGTTACAGACATTGCACCTGGCTACGACCATATCACATCTGCAATCGGTGGTGCTATTGCAGCTCAAAATGGTGCAGCTTTCCTTTGCTATGTAACACCAGCAGAGCACTTAGCCCTTCCTAATGTGGAGGATGTAAAGCAGGGAATCATTGCATCTAAAATTGCAGCCCATGCAGCAGATATTGCAAAGCATGTTCCACACGCAATGGATCAGGACAACGCCATGGCAGAAGCAAGACAGTGCTTCGACTGGGATAAGCAGTGGGATTGTTCACTTGACCCTGAAACAGCCAAGGCTATTAGGGCTGACCGCTCCCCAGAATTTGATGACACCTGCTCTATGTGCGGCAAGTTCTGTGCTGTCCGCAGCATGAACAAGGCACTTGCTGGAGAATATATTGATATATTAGGATAAAAAAATCCCTGTAGTTAACAAACGATATTGCTTGTTTACTACAGGGATTAATTGATTGTTATTGTTTTGCTAAGGCCTCAAGGAGTGCTACGCAAGCATCCTCTCCCAGGTGCCCCGAATTAATTATCAAGTCAAAGTATTCAGGAGAACCCCACTTTTCATTAGAATGGGTGGTGAAGAATTTCTCACGTTTCTTGTCGAATTTCTTCATTACATCTTCAGCCTTGTCTTTATCATTTTTCTCTACGTTAATAGAGCGGTTTAGACGGAAATCATCATCTGCTGTGATGAATACCTTTAGGCATTTCTTGTCCTTTAGGATTTCGCTGGCGCAGCGGCCTACGAAAATACAGCCAGGGGTTTCGGCAGCTTCCCGGATAATTTCTACCTCTGTATTGTAGATTTGCTCTTCCATAGAAAGATGGTCACTACCAGGAGCCTTGAATATCGGCTTGATAGGAGTCTGCTCGTCCATGCCCGATACCTGGTCGTAAGACAATCCCATGCGCTTGCAGGTTTCAACCACAACACCACGGTCGTACAGGCGATAGCCTAATTTCTTTGCCAGCGCTTCAGCGATATTGTGACCACCACTACCGTATTTACGTTCAATAGTAATATATTCGTACATAAAAGAGCCTCCTCTCAATATGGTTTCATTATAAAAATTATATTACACCACAATATAAGAATATTATAGTAGATTTCAGAATATTCATGCAGTAATTCACTGTTTTTTCATTTTTTGTTCATAAGTGCAGATGTAGTAATAACGGATGCTATAATAATTTGCAGCAAAATCTCGTAAGTGGTTTACCTAGTGTGAAGATGATTAAAAATATACCCAGTTTAATCCGCAGATGAGCCTTTTCAGAAAAAATAGTATATGTAATGTGAAGATTGGCAAATATATACTAATAATCCTTAAGATAGGTAATTGAAAGCTGAAAATAAGTATATAAGTGAAGAACTTCACACAGTATATACTAATTTATGAGTTCGACATCAATTTCAGATATTATTTAGTATAAAAATCCATAAATTCACACATGATATACTAAATAGAAGATGTCTTAATTAGCGAGTTGAAAGATAGAAGATTAGTAATGTTATATTGCTGAGAAATATTGAGTAAATGCCGGCTATGGGTTTGACAAATCGAACTAAAGCCATTATCATGACAGGGTATTAAAGATTCATATAAGGAGAGAGTATGTCAAAGATCAGGAATTACAATAGAATCCTTGCAATGGTAGCATTAGTTGCTACTGTTTTTGTTATGCTTTTTTCTACAATCTTTATTGCAGAGCATGTGTCGCACCATTGTGATGATGAGGCACACTGTCCAATATGTCTTGTATTGGAGCAGTGCCAAAGCAATATCAAAAGTATAGGCGCAGGTCTTGTTGTTGCAGCCACTGTTTATATGGTTGCTTTTGCAATGAAAGAAACTAGCTCCTATGTGTCAGGCCAGTCTATTCAGACTAGCTTAGTTTCCCAGAAGGTAAGAATTGATTCTTGATTAACGTCCCTATTAGATATGGCTTTATTTTGATAAAATTTTTTAGGACGCGAAAGGATTAATGAGACATGAAAATTAAAAACTTAATAGGATTAATGGCTGCTACTGTAATTACTATGGGAGCAATTGTTGGATGTGGTACTAAAGAAGATAGCACTGTAAGTGGTGTTGTAGATGCTACAGAATCTACACGGGCAGCTGCAGATAGCATTTCTGTTGTTACCACAATTTTCCCTGAGTATGACTGGGTAAAGCAGATAGTAGGAGACAATTCTAATGTAGAACTTACATTGCTTCTTGATAATGGAGTAGACCTTCATAATTATCAGCCTACAGCTGAGGATATTAAAAAGATTGCTACCTGTGATTTGTTTATTTATGTAGGTGGAGAATCTGATGAGTGGGCAGAAGATGCAATAAAGACAGCTGTGAACCCAAATCAGCAGGTTATCAATCTGATGGATGTGTTGAAGGACAACATTAAGGAAGAGGAAGTTGTTGAGGGCATGGAGGCCGAGGAAGAGGAAGAAACAGGCGAAGAAGAGGTAGAGTATGATGAGCATGTATGGTTATCTCTAAAGAATGCCGCTACCTGCGTAAAGGCAATCGCTGATTCCCTTGAGACAATAGATGGCACTAACGCTGATATGTATAAAGCTAATGCTGATTCTTATATAAATGACATAAACGCTTTAGATGCAAAATACTTAGATGCTGTAAATGCTGCAACAGGAAAGACTCTTCTCTTTGGAGACCGCTTCCCATTTAGATACATGGTAGATGATTACGGACTTGATTATTATGCTGCTTTTGTAGGCTGCTCCGCAGAAACCGAAGCCAGCTTCGAAACAATCAAATTCCTATCTGAAAAGGTAGATGAGCTTGGTCTTAAGACAGTACTTACCATCGAAAACTCAGATAACAAGATTGCAGAAACCATTATCGCAAATACGAATTCCAAGGATGCTAACATCCTTGCCATGGATTCCCTGCAGTCTACCACTTCATCCGACGCCGCTTCCGGCACCACTTATCTAGGCGTCATGGAGCAGAACTTATCCGTGCTCACAGAAGCACTAAACTAGTAATAATAGATTATTTACAAATCTAACAAATTTATATGAGCCTGATACTGAGACTATACATAGTCTTGGCAAGCGCGAGCAGGGGGGCGCCATGCCTGACCATGGGTGGGGGCCCACGCCGGCGGGATATGGCGTGCATTTTCCGAGTGAAGCGAAGGAAAATGTATGCCTAGTAAGCGAAGCTTACATTTTCGAGTTTCTGTTGCAAGACAATGGGAGGTGGCCTCCGGGAGCATGAAAACCTTGGAGCAGTCTCAGTAATCTGGCGGACTAAAGTATTTAGGAGATATTATGGCAGTTTTATCAGCAAAGGAGCTTGCTGTGGGTTATGAAAACCAGGCAGTTCTTGAAAACATCAATTTTGAGATTAACGCAGGAGACTATTTCTGCATCGTCGGGGAGAATGGTTCAGGAAAGACCACACTTATGAAGACAATTTTAGGATTGCAGCAGGCAGTGTCAGGTAGCATCGAATTTGGTGATGGTCTTATGAAAAATGAGATAGGTTACTTGCCTCAGCAGTCAGTGGCCCAGAAGGACTTCCCAGCATCAGTGTTTGAGATTGTCTTGTCTGGATGTCAGAATAGCTTGGGCAAAAAGTTTTTCTATTCAAAGGAGCAGAAAAAGCTGGCTCTTTCAAACATTAAAAAGATGGGAATAGAAAAGCTTAAGAATAGATGTTATAGAGAGCTTTCCGGTGGTCAGCAGCAGCGTGTGCTGCTAGCCAGGGCGTTGTGTGCCACCAAAAAGGCAATCCTTTTGGATGAGCCTGTGGCAGGCCTTGACCCAACAGTAACTGAGGAGATGTATGAGCTTATTAAGCAGTTAAATGATGATGGCATGACAATCATTATGATTAGTCATGATATTGCTAACGTAAGTAAATACGCTACTAAAATTTATGATGTAAATGAAGGGAGAGTAACATGCTAGATACATTAATAGAATATATGAGCTTTCCTTTTGTAAGATATGCTCTGATCGTTGGAGTGCTTATAGCTCTTTGCTCGTCGCTGCTTGGAGTTACACTTGTTTTAAAAAGATATTCCTTTATAGGAGATGGATTATCCCATGTGGCCTTTGGAGCACTTGCAATTGCCACTATACTTAATTTTACAAATAGAATGATTATAGTGCTGCCTATTACTATCGTATTTGCGATACTTCTTCTTAGGAAGGGGCAGAACACAAAGATAAAGGGTGACGCGGCAATTGCAATGCTGTCTGTTGGTGCCCTTGCTTTTGGTTATATGATGATGAATCTTTTCCCAAGCTCAGCAAATGTATCGGGAGATGTGTGTACTACGCTTTTTGGTTCCATGTCCATACTGATGCTTACTAAGACTGATGTGTGGGTTTGTGGAATACTTGCAATAGTTGTAACCATATTGTTTATATTCCTTTATAATCGCATTTTTGCAGTGACATTTGATGAGGATTTTGCAAATGCAGTTGGCACAAAGGTGAACCTTTATAATCTTTTGATAGCTACAGTTATTGCCGTAATAATTGTTCTTGCAATGAATCTGGTAGGTTCACTGCTGATATCGGCACTTGTTATTTTTCCAGCCCTTTCTGCAATGAGCATACTTAAGAATTTTAAAAGTGTAACTATTTTTTCAGCAGTGTCATCTATGATTTGTGCCCTAATAGGAATCATCATTTCTATTTTGGCAGGCACACCAGTAGGCTCAACAATAGTTGCAGCAGATGTGGTATTGTTTGCGGTTTGTTATTTGATAGGAAGAATCAGGGGGTAATGGATGAAACGAAAACTGTTAATAATTATGTGTTCATTTAGCCTTGTAGCATTAACGGGGTGTGGCAGCAAGGCTGATTCTTCAGATGTTTCTAATGACACCGCAGCTACTAGTCAGCAGGTGCAGGAAGCTGAAAACACTGAAGCTGAGGCTGAAGAGGAAACTCTTGCATCTGATCCATCAGTGGATTTAGATTTAACTACCCTTTCATCTACAATGATATATTCAGAAGTTTTTAACATGATGATGGAGCCAATGGCATACGAAGGCCAGACAATTAAGATGGATGGCAACTGCGCCATCTACACAGATGAGGAGACAGGCAATACCTATTATACCTGCGTGGTGCAGGATGCTACCCAGTGCTGCTCCCAAGGATTAGAGTTCCTACTGGATTCAGAACAATACGCCTTTGAGGATTATCCAGCGGACGGTGATCCAATCGTAATCAAAGGCACATTTTCCACCTACGAGGAGGATGGCGGCACCTATATCACCATCAAGGATTCCGTGATGGAATAAAAGCTACTAGTAGGTGACAAGCTCAAATATTTCTTAAGCAAAGCTTTCTATGCTGAGTGAAGAAATATTTTGCTTGTTACCGTAACTAGTAGCTTTTGTTGTAGATAGCTGATGAGGGGCGCTTACATCTGACTCTGCGAAAGCATCCAAATCTTTTTACTATAGCAGCTGATTAGCTCATCAGTTAAAACTGAAATCAGATAAACTTCATTTTCTTCAGCCTCTTTCTTAAGCTCCTCAGTAGCTTCTAACAAATGCTGATAATCTGCTAAGATATCTTTTATTATATCCTTTGAATTAACAAATCCAGCTTTCCCCTCCTTGATAGAGGCCATCTTTGTGAAATCTTTCATAGTAGCCACTGGCGAATATCCAATCATAAGGGCTGATTCTGCCAGCTCATCTAGCTGCTCCTTAACTTCCTCATAGCATTTTTGTAATGTAGTATGGATAACGAAGAAATCGTTTCCCTTAACATACCAGTGATAGCACTGTAATTTGTGATAAAAGACAACAAGGTCCGATAACATTGCATTGATTTTCTTTTCCATAAGAGGCTCCTTTCTTAACATAATTACTAAGGTTTAGGATATGTTAATTGCTGATTTTATAATTAAGTAGTGATATAAGGAAAAACAATGTAAATAATTATCCAATTTTACACTTTAACTTGTTAAAGTGTTGTGATAAAATACTTTTTATTAAAAGATTGTATTAGGAGGGATATTATGAAGAAAAGATTGATTTCTTTAATGATGATTTTAACTCTTTCAGCTGCAATGGTTGGATGTGGTAATAAAGCAGCTTCCACAGATGCTACAGATGATGCTGCAAATACAGAAGCAACAACAGATGGCAAGGTATATAAGGTAGGTATTGTTCAGTATGTGGATGATGCTTCACTTAATCAGATTGTTGCTAATCTTGAAAGTCAGTTGGATGCGCTTGGTAAGGAAAATGGCTGCACATTTGAGTACGAGGACTACTATTATAATGGTCAGGCAGATGCTACTACAATCAATCAGATTGTTACAGAGCTTATTAACGATGAGGTAGATGTGCTTGTTCCTATTGCTACACCTACAGCAATGATTTGCCAGTCAGCTACTGAGGACAATCAGATTCCTGTTGTATTTGCAGCAGTTTCTGACCCAGAGAGTGCAGGACTTGTTGCATCTAACGATGCTCCTGGAGCAAATGTTACTGGTACATCTGATGCCCTTAACACTCAGGCAGTTTTTGATTTAATCTTTGAGCAGGATAGAGATATCTCAAAGGTTGGACTACTTTATGATAAGAGTCAGGATGCTTCAACAGGCCCTATCAAGGAGGCAAAGGCTATTCTTGATGCAGCAGGTGTTGAGTACGTTGAAAAGACTGGAACATCTAACGATGAAGTTATGCTTGCAGCAGATGCACTTGTAGCAGCAGGTGTTGATGCAGTGTTTACTCCTACAGATAACACAATCATGAAGTGCGAGCTTGCCATCTATGAGAAGTTCATTGATGCAGGTATCCCACACTACTGTGGCGCCGATTCATTTGCACTTAACGGTGCTTACTTAGGATACGGTGTAAACTACGCTACACTTGGAAAAGAGACAGCTAACATGGTGGCTCAGGTGCTTGTGGATGGCAAGAATCCAGCAGAGCTTCCAGTAAAGCTTCTTGATAATGGTACAGCCACAGTTAACACTGAGACAGCAGCAGCTCTTAAGCTGGATTACGACAAGCTTCGCGATATGTGCGACGGCTTTGTTGAAGTACAGACAGCGGAGGAGTTTGAGTAATGTCTAGTATTTTTACAGTTTCGATTTTTATGAGTGCATTGGAACTAGGGTGTATTTACGCCCTAGTTGCTTTGGCACTTTTTATTTCTTTTACAATTCTTAATATCGCAGATCTTACTACAGATGGATGCTTCACCTTAGGATGCGCAGTGGGGGCGATGGTATCTCTTGCAGGTCATCCTTTCTTAGCTCTTATTGCAGCTATGGTTGCTGGTGTGTGCGCTGGCTTTGTTACAGCATTTCTCCAGACCAGGCTTGGTGTAGAATCCATTCTTGCAGGTATCATCGTAAACACAGGTTTATACACAATTAATATTGCAGTTATGGGATTTTCTTCCATTGCCAATCTTTTTGGCTGCGATACTGTTTTTTCCCTTGGAAAAGATACACTGGGAAATACATTTATAGGAGACTGGTACAAGGTTGTCATTGTAATTGCAATCCTTTTAGTTATCGCCCTGCTTCTGTGGTGGTTCCTTGGGACAACTCTTGGAATGTCCATCAGAGCTACAGGCGATAATGCAGACATGGTAAAATCATCATCAATTAATCCAACGCTTACAATCACTGTTGGGCTTTGCATTGCCAATTCCCTGACGGGACTTTCAGGCGCGCTTATAGCTCAGTACCAGAAGTCTGCAGACATTAATATAGGAACAGGCATGGTGACAATCGCCCTTGCATCACTTATCATAGGTCAGACACTAATCGGCAATAAGGGCAGCATCTTAAGAAGAATCTTAGGCACAATCCTAGGTTCTGTGCTTTATCGTTTTATTGTTGCAATTGCCCTAAGACTTTCAGTTCCAGCTGAGGCATTGAAGCTGGTTTCTGCTATAATAGTAGCTGTTGCAATTGCTACACCTTATGTAAAAAGAAAGCTTTCTCTTAAGAAGAGGGAGTTTGCAAACTATAGAGGCAGTGCCAGAAAGGAAGGTGTGTAATGCTTAAGCTTGATAACATATCTAAGACCTTCAACCCTGGCACAGTCAATGAAAAGGTGGCGCTCAAGAACCTTAGCCTTGATTTGCAGGATGGGGATTTTGCCACAATCGTCGGTTCAAACGGCGCCGGCAAATCCACCATGTTCAATGCCATTGCAGGCACATTTATTGTGGACGAGGGAAACATTTACTTAGATGGCGAAGACATTACATTTAAAAAGGAATATGTGCGAAGCCAGGATATAGGACATCTATTCCAGGACCCACTGAAGGGAACAGCTCCCCACATGACAATTGAGGAGAATATGGCCCTAGCTTATCTTAGAGCATCCCATTCTACAGGAAAGCTTTTCTCTAGAATCAGCGCCAAGGATAAAGCCAAATTTAAGGAGCAGCTTTCCTTGCTTGGCATGGGATTAGAGGATAGAATGAAGCAACCGGTAGGCCTGCTTTCAGGTGGACAGCGTCAGGCATTGACACTTCTTATGGCCACATTTGTCACACCAAAGCTTCTTCTTTTGGATGAGCACACAGCAGCCCTTGACCCTGCCACAGCAGAAAAGGTGCTAGAGCTTACCAAGTCAATCGTTAAGGAGCGAGGCATCACATGCCTTATGGTAACCCACAATATGCATCAGGCACTAGAGGTGGGAAACAGGACTCTTATGATGAATGCAGGAAACATCGTGTTTGATACATCAGGAGAGGAAAGAGCGCACCTTACAGTGGCAGATTTATTAGACAGATTTAAGATTAAAGCTGGCGAAGATTTAGATAATGATAGAGTACTTTTAAGTTAATCAGGAGGATTTTGTAATGAAAAAGGTTGTAAAATTTGGCGGAAGTTCACTTGCAGATGCTAAGCAGTTCAAGAAGGTGGGCGACATTATCAGAGCAGATGAAAACAGAGTTTTCGTAGTTCCATCAGCTCCTGGTAAGAGAAACAGTAAGGACACAAAGGTTACAGACATGCTCATCGGCACATACGAGGACGCATCTAAGGGCAAGGATGTTACTTCTAATCTTGCAGCCATTAAGGCTAGATATGATGAAATCATTGATGGACTTGAGCTTAAAGGATTTAGCCTTGAGGAAGATTTCAAGCAGATTGCTGCTGACATTAAAGAAGACCTATCATTAGATTATCTTGCCAGCCGTGGTGAATATCTTAACGGTAAGATTATGGCAGAGTACTTAGGTTACGATTTTATCGATGCTAAGGATGTAATCTTCTTCAACGAGGAAGGTCACCTTAATTCATATAAGACAGAAAAGGCAATGGCTAAGGCTCTTGAGGAACATCCTCATGCAGTAATCCCAGGCTTCTATGGCTGTGGCAAGGATGGAAGAGTTAAGACCTTCTCACGTGGCGGTTCAGATGTTACAGGCTCTATCGTAGCAGGCGCTGCAAAGGTAGATGTGTACGAAAACTGGACAGATGTATCAGGCTTCTTAATCTGCGACCCTAGAATCGTTAAGAATCCTGTTGGAATGCAGACTATTACATACCGTGAGCTTAGAGAGCTTTCTTACATGGGCGCATCAGTGCTTCATGAGGACGCTATCTTCCCAGTACGCTCAGCTGGTATTCCAATCAATATCAAAAACACTAACAAGCCAGATGATGATGGCACATGGATTGTAGAAAGCACAGGCCAGCGCAATGAATATGTTATCACTGGTATTGCCGGCAAGAAGGGCTTTTGCACAGTGCTTATTACTAAGTCACTTATGAACTCTGAGGTAGGCTTCTGCCGTAAGGCACTTTCTGCTTTTGAGGATAACGGAATCAACATCGAGCACATGCCATCAGGTATCGACACCATGACAGTTGTTGTTCATGAGGATGAATTTATCAACAAGGAGCAGGCTGTTGTTTCTGCCATCCACAGAAACTGTTCACCAGATTCTATCGAAATCGAATCTGACCTTGCACTTATCGCTGTTGTAGGACGTGGTATGAAGAGCACACGTGGTACTGCTGGACGTATCTTTGCAGCCCTCAGCCATGCTCATGTAAATGTTCGCATGATCGACCAGGGCTCTTCAGAGCTTAACATCATCATCGGTGTTGAGAACCAGGATTTCGAAGTAGCTGTTAAGGCCATCTACGATATATTTGTAACAACAAAGCTTTAATTGAGCCAGGATGTAGCTTGCAGACACTTAAAATGGTGCAAGAATAGCAGGGACGGCATTAATTTGATTAATTGCATGATTTTGGAATGAGCTTAGAAAAATAAAAAGCAGGTTTTGTATATATAGCCATGGGCCGCTAGGACGGCGGCCCAAGTGGACACCTGAGACACGATGTCGAATGTGCCACGGTGGTTATATATTCAAAACCTGCTTTTTCAATTTTTGTTAGCGAATGTAATATGAATGCAATTAATCAAATTAATGCCGTCCCTGCTATTATCGTAGACAGAGCGTGTCTGCAAGCTACATTTAAATATACAGAAAAATTTTCTGGAAACGTTTCCAAAAATGAATTTATAGTGTAAAATAAGAAAAAATATAGCGGAAGAAGGGAAAATTTTTTATGGAATATGGTAAGTTCGCGGGCGTAAATGTTGTTGATAATTGTGTGGCATTACAGTTTGAAAAGCAGATTGTAAATGTGGAGATTATCACAGATGAAATAATAAGGGTTAACGTTCCCGTTTGTATGAAGGATTATAAATCTGTAGCAATAGAAGGTAATGTGGCTGTTCCAACAGATTTTGCTGTTGAAGAGCTTGAAGGTAATGCGGGAGTCAGAATCAAGACAAAGGAAGTTACTCTGGAAATCGGTGATGATTTCAAGTTTGAATTCTCAGACAGATATGGCGATGAAATTCTTTCCAGCTTTAATGGTGAGCGAAAGTTTTTTGGCGGCATATCAGAGGAAGCGCTTAATCTTTTGATTGCTGAGGGGCATCTTTTTAATGCAGACCAATTTAAAAACCACAAGGTTGAGCAGCTTTTCAAGCTAAATGTCAGCGAAAAGTTCTATGGAATGGGCGACAAGACAGGCTTTTTAAACAAGCGTGGTTACTGCTACGAAAACTGGAATTCCGATATTCCACAGCTTCACCATGAGAACATGCCAGCACTCTACAAATCTATTCCGTTTGTTATTGGCAAGGGTAATGGCTACACCTATGGTTTGTTTTTTGATAACACATTCCACAGCTATGTAGACCTTGGAAAAGAAAGCACTGAATACTTCTGGTATGGAGCAGACGGTGGTAATCTTGATTTCTATTTCCTGGCAGGCGAGCGCATGACTGATATTGTAGAGCACTACACCTATCTGACAGGTCGCGCACCACTACCTCAGCTGTGGACACTTGGCTATCATCAGTGTAGATGGGGATACGAGAGCGCTAAGGATATCAGAACTGTTGCAAAGGCTATGAGAGAATATGGAATTCCTTGTGAATCAGTTCAGTATGATATTGACTACATGGAAGGATATCGGGTGTTTACATGGGATGATAAGGAGTACGAGCCAGCAGGCCAGCTTATAAAGGAGCTTGAGCAGGATGGCTTTAAGGCAGTATGCATTATCGATCCAGGCGTTAAGGTGGACAAGGGCTACAGCGTTTATGATGAGGGAATTAAAAAGGATTACTTTGCCCATGATAAGGATGGAGATGTGTATGTAAACGAGGTTTGGCCAGGCGATGCTGTATATCCTGATTTTGGTAGAGAGGATGTACGTAAATGGTGGGCTAATAATCACAAGTTCCTAACAGATATTGGCATGCAGGGCATTTGGAATGATATGAATGAGCCTGCAAGCTTTAGAGGCCCATTGCCACTTGATGTGCAGTTTTCTGTAAATGATAGGCTTACCAATCATGCTGAGGCTCACAATGTGTATGGTCACTACATGAGCATGGCCACATATGAGGGAATGAAGGAACTGACAGGAAAGCGTCCCCTTGTTATTACAAGAGCCTGCTATTCAGGTTCTCAGAAATACACAGCGGTATGGACAGGTGACAACCAGAGCGTTTGGTCACATCTACAAATGTTAATCCCTCAGCTTTGCAATCTTGGAATGAGCGGCTTTACCATTGCAGGTACTGATATAGGCGGATTTGGCGGTGATTCTAATCCTGAGCTTCTTGTTAGATGGATTGAGGCAGCTGCATTTAGCACCTTCTTCAGAAATCACTGTGCTAAGGGACAGAAGCTTCAGGAGCCATGGCAGTTTGGGGATAAGGTTGTAGATATCTACAGAAAGTATGTGAAGCTTCATTACAGATTCTTGCCATACATCTATGACCTATTATTTGAAAGTCAGATAACAGGTCTTCCAGTGATGAGGCCATTAGTGCTTCATTACGAGGATGATGAGAATACCTTCAACCTGAATAACCAGTTCCTTGTGGGCGAAAACATGCTGGTGGCACCAGTGGTAGAGCAGGGGGCTACAAAGCGCATGGTATATCTTCCTGTTGGAACATGGATAAGCTACTGGGATGGTAAGTGCTATCAGGGCAATCAGCACATTATTGTGGATGCACCACTTGATGTACTACCTATTTTCATTAAGGAAGGCAGCATTATCCCTATGTACGAGGATGTGCAGTATGTGGGCGAGAAGCCATATGATACATTGACACTTCTGGTAGCTGGCGACAGTGCCTGGGGTTCACATTACCAGGACAACGGTGAAGATTTTGAATACCTGGATGGCCAGTACAACCTGTACAGCTTCACCTACGAAGACGGCAAGCTGGATGTGGATATGCTTCACGAAGGCTACGAGAAATATAAGGATATTAAGGTTGAAAAGCTTTAAAATCAACTAATGAGCTAATGCTCTGATTCATTTATGAATCAGAGCATTTCTTTGTTTGCGCGCCATGGGCGCGCTCTAACGGGTGAAAGTCCCGAACACGCCCGGATAGTGGGAAGTGTATAG